>NZ_JBWKQZ010000001.1:0-659253 GCF_059419025.1 Cupriavidus sp. GW821-FHT07C08 | reverse complement strand
CCCCCCCCCCCCCCCCCCCCCCCCCCCCCCCCCCCCCCCCCCCCCCCCCCCCCCCCCCCCCCCCCCCCCCCCCCCGCTGCGTTGTCCAGTCAGGAAATCGTGTAGGTGGTACGTTCCCCGGGGTTGTACAGGTCCCTGGCCAATTGCAGGATCTGGTCCCGATGATGGTCGAAGGTGGCGAGAAGGGCGGATTCTTCCGCGGTACCCTGGTGGCTCAGGCGCAGAAGAATGTCGTCAGTGACCTGAAATGCCACTTCGCGCGCGTTGTCATAGCCCCAGAAGCAAACGCAGTGCCGCGCCGCATCGTAGCTGCGGCTGGGATTGGGAAAGTTCAGTGCCATTGCAGACTCCTGTCCGGTCACGGTACGCCGTGCATGTTGGGCTTGCTGGCGCCAGCCGGTGCTGCCAGCCCCAGTATGCACCCGTTTCCCGCCAGCCGGGCATCTGTCTGCGCTGGCTGCTGCAGCGCATGACCCGCGTTCTTGGCGAAAGATATTTCTTTTGCCGGCGATTTAGCGCGTATGCTGGGGTTGCCATTATCTCCAGGCAAGCCATTCAGGAGCCCATCATGGCCAAGAGTCAACTACGCAGCAGCCGCGAAGCCAAGAAACCCAAGCAACCGAAGAAACCGTCGGTGCCGGCCTCACCCTTCAGCACGGTCCAGTTTCGCGGACACGATGAGGTCGCCAAGAAGAAGAAATGACTGAGACCGACAGCACAGGGATGATCTGGTCCCTTGTGTTCCTGGCCGTGTTGGTCGGGGTCTACGGCTACATCATCCGGGTGGGCATCCACCACAAGCCGGTGTTCGGCATAGCGAAGCGCTCGCTTCGATACTGGTGGCACCGGCTGGTCCACGTGACCAGGTAAGCCAACGCAACGCCGGCCAGTCAGGCCGGTGCGGGCAAGATTTGCGGTTTTGCCGCACAATACGGCCTGCGCGCCGCACAGGAGCACGCTGGATCGATCAGAGGCGAGGGCACTGACCTCGCCCGTCAGCGGGCGGCATTTTGTTGAACATCCTGCGATCCTGTACATGGCCGCCCCACATGCACATTCCGCCGCGGATCCCGTCCGCGGCGCTGATACTTCCCTTTCTTCCCGCGATAACCAACCATCCAGCCGCCTGCCGCTGCTGGCGCTTGGCGTAGGCAGCTTCGGCATCGGCACCGGCGAGTTCGTCATCATGGGTTTGCTGCCCGATGCCGCCAGCGACCTCGCCATCTCCATCCCGCAAGCCGGTCACCTGATCAGCGCCTATGCGCTGGGCGTGGTCATCGGCGCGCCGCTGCTGGCGGTGCTGGGCGCGCGCTGGCCGCGGCGCAACCTGCTGATCGCCCTGATGGCGGTGTTTGCCGCCGGCAATATCGCCAGCGCGCTGGCACCTTCGTATCTGTCGATGATGGTGGCGCGCCTGCTCACGGGCTTTCCGCATGGCACGTATTTCGGCGTGGCGGCGCTGGTGGCCGCCAGCCTGGTCCCGCGCGAGCGGCGTGCGCAGGCGGTGGGGCTGGTGATGCTGGGCCTGACCACCGCCACGCTGGTGGGCGTGCCGATCGCCGCCACTGTCGGCACCTGGCTGGGCTGGCGCTCGGCCTTCCTGATCGTCGGTGCCCTCGGCGCGCTGACGGCGCTGCTGGTATGGCGCTGGGTGCCGTTCGTGCCGGCCGACCGGCGTGCCAGCCCGCTGCGCGAACTGACGGCACTCAGGCACAAGCAGGTGTGGCTGACGCTGGGCATCGGCGCGATCGGCTTTGGCGGCATGTTCTCGGTGTTCAGCTATATCAAGCCGACCATGCTGGAGCTGGCGCATATGCCGGCGGCGGGCATCCCGGTGGTGCTGGCCCTGTTCGGCATCGGCACGGTGGCGGGCAACCTTGCCGGCGCGAAGCTGGCCGACAAGGCCTTGATGCCGACCATCGGCGGCGTGCTGGTGTGGGCGGCACTGGTGCTGGGCGCCTTCACCTTGACCGCGTCGCATCCCTGGCTGGGGGCCATCAATGTGCTGCTGGTGGGCACCACGGTGGCACTGGGCCCGGCCTTGCAGATCCGGCTGATGGATGTCGCCGGCGACGCACAGACGCTGGCCGCGGCCCTCAACCACTCGGCCTTCAACATGGCCAACGCGCTTGGTGCATGGCTGGGCGGGGTGACCATTGCCGCCGGCTACGGCTGGGAGTCCACCGGCTGGGTGGGCCTGCTGCTGGCGCTGGGCGGCCTGGTGGTCTATGCGTGGTCGATGCTGAGCATGGGCCGGCACGGCGCGCCCGCCGCGGCGCAGGCGTGATGCAGGCGGACCTGGTCCGCGCACAGGTCCGCAAGGAACAAAAAGGGGTGCCTCATCGGGCACCCCTTTTTCATCTGCGTCCCGCTGGCGGGGACGGGCTTACTCTGCGTCCGTGACGCTTGCGCCGACCACGTTGAAGCCGCCGTCGACATAGGTGATCTCACCGGTCACGCCGCTGGCCAGGTCGGACAGCAGGAAGGCGGCCACGTTGCCGACTTCTTCGATGGTGACGTTGCGGCGCAGCGGCGCGACGTCTTCGAAGTGGCCGAGCAGCTTGCCGAAGCCCTTGATGCCCGAGGCGGCCAGGGTCTTGATCGGGCCGGCGGAGATGCCGTTGGCGCGGATGCCGCGCGGGCCGACCGACGAGGCCAGGTAGCGCACGCTGGCTTCCAGCGAGGCCTTGGCCAGGCCCATGGTGTTGTAGTTGGGGACCACGCGCTCGGCACCCAGGTAGGTCAGCGTCAGCAGCGAGGCCTTGTCCGACAGCAACGGCAGCGCGGCCTTGGCCAGCGCCGGGAAGCTGTAGGCGGAAATGTCGTGGGCGATGCGGAAACCTTCGCGCGACAGGCCTTCCAGGAAATCACCGGCGATGGCGTCGCGCGGCGCGAAGCCGATCGAGTGCACCAGCCCGTCGAACTTCTCCCAGCGCTGGCCCAGCGCGGCGAAGGTCGCGGCGATCTGCTCGTCGCTGCCGACGTCGCACTCGAATACCAGGTCGGTGCCGAATTCCTTGGCAAAGTCGCTGATCCGGTCCTTGAACCGTTCGCCGACATAGGTGAAGGCCAGTTCGGCGCCTTCGCGTTTGCACGCCGATGCGATGCCATAGGCGATCGACCGGTTAGAGAGCAAGCCGGTGATCAGGATCCGCTTACCTGCCAGAAATCCCATAAATTCTCCAAGGTGGTGTATCAGGCACGCTTCGTGCGTCCGCCGTGCGGCCGTGCGCGTGCCTTTGCTGTCCTGCGGCCGTTTTTATTGCGCCGCGCAGAGGGAATGTCCGGATGGCTGGCGCCACCCCCGACGCATGTAAAATTGTCTCATACTTGGCCCGGCCGCAGAATGCCGGGCCCCCACAGGTCATAGTGGAGGAATCCAACGGGATGCCTATTCAAGCACGTTGGCCGCTTCAGGCGGCATGGCAGTGCTTCCGGCGGGATGCGGTACTGCGCGGTTGGGTCGCAAGCGGGCTGGCGATGGCGCTGGCGACGGGGGTCTCTCTCTTATCCAGTCCGGCGCTGGCGGCGCATGGCTTCGCGCTGCACGGGGACCTGAAGTACCAGGCGGATTTCCGGCAATTCGACTATGCCAATCCCGATGCACCCGCCGGCGGCACGCTGACACTCGCCAATCCGGACCGGCGCACCAGTTTCGACAAGTTCAATCCGTTCACGCTGAAGGGCACGTCAGCGCCCGGCCTGAACGCTCTGATGTTCGAGTCGCTGCTGATCAGCAGCGCCGACGAGAGCGCCAGCGCCTATGGCTTGCTCGCCGAGGACATCACGGTGGCGCCGGACGAATTGTCGGTCACGTTCACCATCCGGCCACAGGCGCGCTTCTCCAATGGCGACCCGGTGCTGGCGTCGGATGTCAAATATTCTTATGACATGCTGATGAGCAAGGCCTCGAGCCCGGGCTACCGCAGCATGTGTACCGATGTGAAGGCGGTGATCGTCGCCGGCGAGCGCACGGTGCGTTTCGAATTCAAGCAGCGCAACCGCGAGCTGCCGCTGATCGTCGGCTCGCTGCCGGTGTTCTCGAAGAAATGGACGGCCAAGGTCCCGTTCGAGAAGCTGACCTTCGAGCCGCCGGTCACCAGCGGCCCCTACCTGATCGAGCGCTATGACGCCGGCCGCGGCATCATCTTCCAGCGCGACCCGAAGTACTGGGGCAAGGATCTCGCGGTGCGCCGCGGCACCTTCAATTTCGCGCGCGTGGCCTACCGCCTGTACAAGGACGAGACCGCCAAGCTCGAGGCCTTCAAGGCAGGGGAGTTCGACGCCATCGTCGAATACAAGGCCAAGAACTGGGCCAAGAGCTACCAAGGCACCCGTTTTCGCAACGGCGAGCTGCTGAAGACCGAGTTCCCGCACCGCAACGGTGCCGGCATGCAGGGCTTCGTGATGAATATGCGCAAGCCGGTGTTCCAGGACGTGCGCGTGCGCCAGGCCCTGATCCTTGCGCTGGATTTCGAATGGCTGAACCGGCAGTTGTTCTACGGCGCCTACAAGCGGCTGGACAGCTGGTTTTCCAACAGCGAACTGGCCGCCAGCGCCACCTTCGACGGCCGCCCCGGCCCGGGCGAGCTGGCGCTGCTTGAGCCGCTGCGCGCGGAATTGCCGCCAGAGGTGTTCGGCCCGGACGTGGTCCAGCCCAGCACCGCGGCGCCGCGTTCGCTGCGCGACAACCTGCGCGAGGCACGGCGCCTGCTCGCCCAGGCCGGCTGGACCTATACGGATGGCGCGCTGCGCAACGCCAAGGGCGAGACGCTGGTGTTCGAGTTCCTCGACGATGGCGGCGCCATGAGCCGCGTCATCACCACCTATGTGCGCAACCTGGAGAAGCTCGGCATCCAGGTGAACCAGCGCACCACGGACTTTGCCTTGTACCAGAAGCGGCTGGAGGATTTCGACTTCGACATGGTGTCGATCCGCTTCCCGGACTCGCAAAGCCCCGGCAACGAACTGCGCGACCGCTTCTCCAGCGAGGCGGCCGGCACGCCGGGCTCGGACAACCTGTTCGGGCTGAAGTCGCCCGTGGTCGACAAGCTGGTGGATAACGTGTTGCACTCCCATACCCGGCAGGAGCTGGTCACCGCCGGGCGGGCGCTGGACCGGGTGCTGATGCATGGCTACTACATCGTGCCGAACTGGTACAGCGCATCGCACCGGGTGTCATACCGCAAGACGCTGGCCTACCCGGAGCGCCTTCCGTATTACTACACGGCCGAAGGCTGGATCCTGAGCCACTGGTGGCGCACGGACCTGCAGCCGCAGGCGCGCTGACGCGCCCCGCCGCGACCAAGACAAGGAAGAGGACCGGCCGATGCTTGCCTACCTGCTCAAGCGCATTCTGCTGATGATCCCGACGCTGATCGGGGTCATCACGCTGACCTTCGTGGTGATCCAGTTCGTGCCGGGCGGCCCGGTCGAGCAGATGATGATGGAACTGAAAGGGCGGGGCGGCGCCGGCGAAGCCAGCGGCGGCGGCGCCGAATACCGCGGGCGCCGCGGCGTCGACCCCGAGAAGATCAAGGAGATCCAGGCCCTGTATGGCTTTGACAAGCCGCCGCTGGAGCGCTACTTCCTGATGCTCAAGCGCTTTGCGCAGTTCGACCTGGGCCAGAGCTATTTCCAGCACCGCAGCGTGTGGGAGCTGGTCAAGTCCAAGCTGCCGGTGTCGGTCAGCCTGGGTTTGTGGACCTTCTTCCTGACCTACCTGATATCGGTGCCGCTGGGCATCTCCAAGGCGATCCGCGCGGGCAGCCGCTTTGACGTGGTGACCAGCATCATCGTGCTGGTGGGCTATGCCATCCCCGGCTTCGTGCTGGGCGTGCTGCTGCTGGTGCTGTTCGGCGGCGGCACCTTCGTGCAGTGGTTCCCGCTGCGCGGTCTGACCTCCGACAACTGGGAGCAGCTCTCGCTGATGGGCAAGGTGATGGACTACCTGTGGCACCTGGTGCTGCCGATCACGGCGTCGGTGGTGGGCAGCTTCGCGGTGGTCACCATGCTGACCAAGAATGCCTTCCTCGAGGAAATCCGCAAGCAATACGTGCTGACCGCGCGCGCCAAGGGCCTGGGCGAGCGCCGCGTGCTGTGGAAGCACGTGTTCCGCAATGCGCTGATCCCGCTGGTGACGGGTTTCCCGGCCGCGTTCATCGGTGCCTTCTTCACCGGCTCGCTGCTGATCGAAACGCTGTTCTCGCTGGACGGGTTGGGCTTGCTGTCCTATGAGGCGGTGCTGCGGCGCGACTATCCGGTGGTGCTGGGCACGCTCTACCTGTTCACGCTGATCGGGCTGGTCACGCGCCTGATCTCCGATGTCTGCTACGTGCTGGTGGACCCGCGCATCCATTTCGAGGGCTTGCACCGATGAAACTGTTCACGCACGCGGCCCCCAACGGGCTGCCGCATTCGCCCTCGCCGCGCCAGCGCGCCTGGCAGCGCTTTCGCCGCAACCGGCGCGGCTACTGGAGCCTGGTGATCTTCGTGGTCATCTTCGTGCTGAGCCTGGGCGCCGAGCTGCTGTCCAGCAACCGGCCGCTGGTGGTGCACTACAAGGGCGAATGGTATTTCCCCATCGTCAAGGTCTACCCGGAAACCGCCTTCGACGGCGATTTCGCCACGCCCGCGGACTACCTCGATC
Organism: Cupriavidus sp. GW821-FHT07C08; assembly: GCF_059419025.1. NCBI lineage: Bacteria > Pseudomonadati > Pseudomonadota > Betaproteobacteria > Burkholderiales > Burkholderiaceae > Cupriavidus > Cupriavidus sp. GW821-FHT07C08. The sequence continues at coordinate 652,604 of NZ_JBWKQZ010000001.1, read as the reverse complement.
CGTATATCCGCGACCGCATCACCACCAACGGCAACTTCGCGGTGTTCCCGCTGAACCATTATTCGTACGACTCGCTCAACTACTTTGCCAAGGAGCCCAACCCGGCGCCGCCGTCGGCGGAGAACTGGCTGGGCACCGACGACCGCGGCCGCGACATCCTGGCCCGGCTGCTGTACGGCTTCCGCGTGTCGGTGCTGTTCGGCATGGCGCTGACCGTGATCGGGGTGCTGGTGGGCACGCTGACCGGGGCGCTGATGGGCTTTTTCGGCGGGCGCTTCGACCTGTTCTCGCAGCGTGCCATCGAGATCTGGAGCTCGATGCCGGAGCTGTATCTGCTGATCATCTTTGCCTCGATCTTCGAGCCCAGCCTGGCGCTGCTGATCATCCTGCTGTCGCTGTTCGGCTGGATGGGCCTGTCCGACTACGTGCGCGCCGAGTTCTATCGCAACCGCTCGCTCGACTACGTCAAGGCGGCGCGCGCGCTGGGCCTGTCCAATGTGCAGATCATGTGGCGCCATATCCTGCCCAACAGCCTGACCCCGGTGATCACCTTCCTGCCGTTCCGCATGAGCGCCGCCATCCTGGCGCTGACCAGTCTGGATTTCCTCGGCATGGGCGTGCCGCCCACCACGCCCAGCCTGGGCGAACTGCTGGCGCAGGGCAAGGCCAATCTGGATGCGTGGTGGATTTCGCTGTCGACCTTCGCGGTGCTGGTGGTCACGCTGCTGCTGCTGACCTTCATGGGCGACGCGCTGCGCGATGCCTTCGATACCCGCCTGGGCCTGGCGGCGCTGCGCGGCCGGGTCGAACCCAAGATCCCGGCCGGCGCGCCGACCGGGGCAGCACCGGAGGCCACGCCATGACCGCGGTGTCTCCCGTGATCCAGCCGGCTGTGGCGCCGGCCGCGGCGCCGGCGCCCGGTTCCACGCTGATGTGCGTCGACAAGCTTTCCGTCACCTTCGGCCACGGCGAGCATGCCACCCGTGCCGTGCGCGAAGTCAGCTTCGACCTGCGCGCTGGCGAGCGCTACGCGCTGGTGGGCGAGTCGGGCTCGGGCAAGACCGTGACCGCGCTGGCGATGCTGCGGCTGGTGGAAGACGCCTACTACGACGGCGCGATCCGCTTCGAGGGCAAGGACCTGCTGGCGGTGTCGGACCGCGAGATGCGCGGCATCCGCGGCGCCGAGATCGCAATGATCTTCCAGGAGCCGATGACGGCGCTCAACCCGCTGTACACCATCGGCAACCAGATCGTCGAGACTCTGGCGCTGCACGAGGGCCTGGACCGCCGCGCCGCGCGCGAGCGCGCCATCGCGCTGCTGGAGCGTACCGGCATCAGCGACGCCGCGCACCGTTTCGACAGCTTTCCGCACCAGCTCTCGGGCGGCCAGCGCCAGCGCGCCATGATCGCCATGGCGCTGGCCTGCCGCCCCAAGCTGCTGCTGGCCGACGAGCCGACCACGGCGCTGGACGTGACCATCCGCGCCCAGATCATGGACCTGCTGCGCGACCTGCAGGCCGAGTTCGGCATGGCGGTGATGCTGATCACCCATGACCTCAACCTGGTGCGTTCCTTTGCCCAGCGCGTGGGCGTGATGGAGAAGGGCGTGCTGGTCGAGACCGGCGAGACCGCGCAGGTGTTTGCCGCCCCCCAGCACCCCTACACCCGCAAGCTGATCGACAGCCGCCCCAGGCGCGAGGTGCTGCCGCTGGTGCCGCTGGCGCCGGTGCTGCTGGAAGCGCGCAAGCTGAGCGTCAACTACGCGCGCAAGCGCCGCGGGCTGGCCGGCTGGTTCGGCAAGGACCAGTTCGCGGCGGTCAAGGACGTGGACTTCCAGCTGCGCGAGGGCGAGACCGTCGGCATCGTCGGCGAGTCCGGTTCGGGCAAGACCACGCTGGCGCATACCGTGCTTGCGCTGCAGCGCAAGAGCGGCGGCACCATCCATTTCCTGGGCCGCAGCTTCGACACCGCCACGCGCGACGATCGTCGCCAGTTGCGCGCGCGCATGCAGGTGGTGTTCCAGGACCCGTTCGGCTCGCTGGCGCCGCGCATGACCATCGAGCAGATCGTCGGCGAAGGCCTGGCGCTGCACCAGCCCGGGCTGTCGCGCGAGGGCACGCGCCAGCGCGTGATCGAAGCCCTGCGCGAGGTCGGCCTGGACCGTACCGCGCTGGGCCGCTATCCACATGAATTCTCGGGCGGGCAGCGGCAGCGCATCGCCATTGCCCGGGTGCTGATCCTCAAGCCGCAGATCCTGGTGCTGGACGAGCCCACCTCGGCCCTGGACGTGTCGATCCAGCAGCAGGTGCTGGCGCTGCTGTCCCAGCTGCAGCACAAGTACAACCTCACCTACCTGTTCATCAGCCATGACCTGGCGGTGATCCGTGCCATGGCGCATCGGGTTTTCGTGATGAAGGCGGGGGAGGTGGTCGAGGCCGGCGACACCGAAGCGGTGCTGGGCGCACCCCAGCACCCCTATACGCGCAAGCTGATGGCGGCGGCGCAGGTCGGCGCGGCCTGACCCGAAAGTGTGCGGCGCATCAACGCCGCGGCCCCGCCTGACTAGCATCCGGTTGCTCGGACTAATCCGACAAACAAGATGCGAAATCCCGCCTATATCGTTGATTCGCCAGTCAAATCCGGCGAATTTGTAACGAACTTTGACATGTGAATGACAACCCTTTACCATCCCGCGAGAACTAGTTTTGGGGGTGGTCCGTCCGACGCATTGAATCGTGCCCGGCACGTTTGCGGTGCAAGACAGGCCCGGTAAGCCTGGTGCGGATGTTGCATAGGGTTCTCCCCGCAGGTTCACAAGAATTCCTCGCGAAGTTCACGCGAATTTCACAGATACCCAGCCCGCCCCGGACTTGTGCCGGGGCTTGCTTTGGAACGATCAACGGGAGAACCAATGCAGCGATCGGTACTTCATTCCCTGGCGCATGCCGCCGTCGGAATTGCCATTGCCTGCGGTGCGACTGTGTCGAATGGAGTGCTGGCGGATACGGTATTCAAGGATGCCGACGCCCGTATCGATGCCACGGCCCAGGCCGCGGACTCGCATGCGGAAGGCAAGCGCGGCTTGCTGTCGTCGGTGGTGAATTCCACCAGCAATGTTGCCAGCAAGGCTGGCGACCTGGTCATGAATGCGCTGGGCCTGATTGGCGTGCGTTACCGCTTCGGCGGCAACAGCCCCGAATCCGGCCTGGACTGCAGCGGCTTTGTCCGCTACGTATTCCAGGACACCTTCGGCTTCATGCTGCCGCGCCGCTCTGTCGAAATCAGCCGTGTCGGCACCACCGTGGCAGCCACCGACCTGCGTCCGGGCGACCTAGTGTTCTTCAACACCATGCGCCAGACCTTCTCGCACGTCGGCATCTATATCGGCGACAACAAGTTCGTGCATGCCCCGTCCACGGGCAGCAAGATCCGTGTCGACGACATGCGTGCGGCTTACTGGGTGACCCGCTATAACGGCGCCCGCCGCATCGAGGACGGCAAGGAGAGCGGTGCCAATGGCCTCGGCGACATGGTCGAGACGCTCAAGCGCTACGACCCCAAGGTCGCCCGCGCATCGCTGTACGGCGGCTGAGGTTTCGGCACGCTTCAAGCAAAAAGGACTGCTGCGGCAGTCCTTTTTGCGTTGGCGAGGCGTGGCCTCCCCGGTTATTGCGCTGCGACCGTTCCGGCCGGCGTCAGGCGGGCCTGTTCCAGCTGCTGCCGCAGCGTTGCCATCACCGCCGTGGCGGCCTGTTCGCCGGCCAGTATGGCCCGGTTGCGGGCGTTGAAGTCGCTGCCGCCCATATCGGGCAGCTCGGGGCGGATCACCACGTCGGCGCGCGTCAGCGCCATCTTGTTGATCGACTGGCCCATGATCGCGGTGGTCTGCAGCAGCACGCCGCTCTGGCCGGCGTTCTTCTGCGCCGACGGGTCGGCCGAGATATTGACCGCGATGACAAAGTCCGCGCCCATGCTGCGCGCGGAATCCACCGGCACCGGCTCGACCAGGCCGCCATCGACATAGTCGTGCCCCTGGATCGACACCGGCTGGAACACGCCGGGCACGCTGCTCGACGCGCGCACGGCCTGGCCCGTGTTGCCGCGGCGGAACAGGATTTTCTCGCCGCTCTTGAGGTCGGTGGCGACGATGCCCAGCGGCAGCTTCATGGCCTCGATGGCCCGGTTCTGCACCAGCCGGTTGATGTAGTTCTGCAGCGCCTCGCCCTTGAGCCAGCCGCCGAAGCGGGTGCCGAAGGGCAGGGCCCAGTCGGCGATGGCGGCCTCGTCCATGGTCAGCGCCAGCTTGTTCAGCTGGAAGCCATTCAGTCCGCTGGCGTAAAGCGCCGCCACGACCGCGCCGGCACTGGTGCCAGTGACCAGGTCGGCATGGATGCCTTGCGCTTCGAGCGCCTTGATCACGCCGATATGGGCAAAGCCGCGTGCCGCGCCGCCGCCCAGCGCCAGGCCGATCTTGACGGGCCGTGGCGCGGGCGGGGTGGTGGCGAGCGGCGGCGCGGGACGCGGGCCGAACGAGCAGCCCGCCAGCAGGGCGGCCGCGGAGATGCCGAGGAAATGACGTCGTTGCATGAAGCGGGATCAGTAACCAGGTAGGACCGGCGGATACAGGGATGTGATGCGGGCGCTCCTCCATGGGGGCTGGCATCGCCTTGCCTGAATCACCGGCATCACCTCAGACCGGCGCAAGCATAAATGATTCCGCGCGGCGCCGGCACGCCGGGCGAGGCGAGGGATGCGCGTTGGTATAATGCAAGGCCTGCACATACACCAGCCTGCGCGCCGCTGCGCGCGGGCTTTCTTGTTTCTGCCCCTGACCATGACCCAACGCGTCCGCACCCGCTTTGCGCCGAGCCCGACCGGTTTTATCCACCTCGGCAATATCCGCTCAGCGCTCTATCCCTGGGCCTTCGCCCGCCGCATGCAGGGCGACTTCATCCTGCGCATCGAAGACACCGACGTTGAGCGTTCGTCGCAGGAAGCGGTTGACGTGATCCTGGAAAGCATGGCCTGGCTGGAGATGGATATCGACGAAGGCCCGTTCTACCAGATGCAGCGCATGGACCGCTATCGCGAGGTGGTGGCGCAGATGGTTGAGTCCGACCTGGCCTACCGCTGCTACATGAGCACCGAAGAACTGGACGCGCTGCGCGAAGCCCAGCGCGAGCGCGGCGAGAAGCCGCGCTACAACGGCTTCTGGCGTCCCGAGCCGGGCAAGGTCCTGCCCGAGCCGCCGGCGGGCGTCGATCCGGTGATCCGCTTCAAGAACCCGATCGGCGGCAGCGTAGTGTGGGACGACGCGGTCAAGGGCCGCATCGAGATCTCCAACGACGAGCTCGACGACCTGGTGATCGCGCGCCCGGACGGCACCCCTACCTATAACTTCTGCGTGGTGGTGGACGACCTCGACATGAAGATCACGCACGTGATCCGCGGCGACGACCACGTCAACAACACCCCGCGCCAGATCAACATCATCCGCGCGCTGGGCGGCACGCCGCCGGTCTACGCCCACCTGCCGACCGTGCTCAACGAGCAGGGCGAGAAGATGAGCAAGCGCCATGGCGCCATGGCCGTGACCGGCTACCGCGACGAGGGCTACCTGCCCGAAGCCGTGCTGAACTACCTGGCGCGCCTGGGCTGGGCCCACGGCGACGCCGAGATCTTCTCGCGCGAGCAGTTCGTTGAATGGTTCGACCTGGAGCACCTGGGCAAGTCGCCCGCCCAGTACAACCCCGAGAAGCTGGCCTGGCTGAACAACCACTACATCAAGGTCGGCGACAACCAGCGCCTGGCCACGCTGACGCAGCCGTTCATCGAGGCGCTCGGCGGCAAGGTGGAAGGGGCGGACCTGGCCGGCGTGGTGGCGCTGGTGAAGGACCGCGCCAATACGCTGAAGGAAGTCGCGCAGGCGGCGCTGCTGTTCTATCGCGGCGAGCCGCAGGCGGATGCCGCGCTCAAGGCCGAGCACCTGACCCCGGAGATCCAGCCCGCGCTGGCAGCGCTGGCCACCCAGCTGGCCGCGCTGCCGGAATGGAAGCGCGAAGCCATCAGCGCCACCTTCAAGGCGGTGCTGGCCGAGTTCGGCCTGAAGATGCCCAAGCTGGCCATGCCGGTGCGCCTGCTGGTGGCCGGCCAGCTGCAGACGCCGGGCATCGACGCGGTGCTGGAACTGTTCGGCCGTGACACGGTGCTGCGCCGCCTGGCGGCAGCTGCATAAAAAGTCGTGAAAAAGTCCGCGCCGGGGGCTTGCGCTCCGGGCCGGACTTGCGCATAATCTCTTTCTCCCTGCAGCGCGGTTCCTGACCAAGCGGGCTGGCTGATCCGCAAGGATCTTCGCAATCTCCGAGCTGATTTTTGAAGTGACGGGAAAGCGAAAAAAAGCTGATACGGGAGCTTGCAAAGATTAGTGGTTGATATATAATCTTGGCTTCGCTTGAAACGGTAGTTAAATCAGGCGAAAACGCAGCAAGTTGCAGTAAATGGCAGTACCATGGGGCTATAGCTCAGCTGGGAGAGCGCTTGCATGGCATGCAAGAGGTCAGCGGTTCGATCCCGCTTAGCTCCACCAAGATTTAGGTGTCATCCAGGTTGTTTTTGGGTGGCGCCAGACGGAACGTGTTGAAAGACAAGTTTCTGTCCCCTTCGTCTAGAGGCCTAGGACATCACCCTTTCACGGTGAGTACAGGGGTTCGAATCCCCTAGGGGACGCCATAACAGCAGGGCGTAATCAGACGTCCAGCATGTCGTCTCAAGCATTAGCTTGAAGCGGCAGCCGACTAAGGAGTGGTAGTTCAGTCGGTTAGAATACCGGCCTGTCACGCCGGGGGTCGCGGGTTCGAGTCCCGTCCACTCCGCCAAAACTAGACCCGCATGGTTTGCGCCATGCGGGTTTTTCTTTGGGTGAGGGATTATGTCGTTAATCGCTGCAAACGCAATAAAAAATGTTGCATTCGTTGCGAAATTCGCTATATAATCCTGCCTTCGCTGCAAATGCTGCGGTAAGCGGCAGACAGCGAAGGTGGTTCCAGCAGTAACCGTCCAGCAGTACCGGATACGGGGCTATAGCTCAGCTGGGAGAGCGCTTGCATGGCATGCAAGAGGTCAGCGGTTCGATCCCGCTTAGCTCCACCAGAATTTGGGAAGCGTCTGAAAAGAAGCTTCCCAGGCGCGAAAAAGCCTGCTATGATGGCGGACTTTCCAGCGCAAGACAGAAAACGCGTTGTAAAACAAGTTTCTGTCCCCTTCGTCTAGAGGCCTAGGACATCACCCTTTCACGGTGAGTACAGGGGTTCGAATCCCCTAGGGGACGCCAAAACAGCAGGGCGTAATCAAACGCCCAGCCAGTCGTCCGGAGCCAAGGCTCCAGTCGGCGCCGACTATGGAGTGGTAGTTCAGTCGGTTAGAATACCGGCCTGTCACGCCGGGGGTCGCGGGTTCGAGTCCCGTCCACTCCGCCAAATTAAAACGCCCGCGCAAGCGGGCGTTTTTCTTTTCCGGCTACTGAAATTGCGGGCCACCGCCCTTGCGAGCGGCCAGTGCCAGAGTCAGTTTTCCGGATCCTTGCTGACCCGGCTGAAATACCGCACCAGCAGCACGCCTGCAATCGCCAGGCTGATGCTGTTGGCCAGCCAGAAGCCGCTGGCGCCGCGCGTGAAGGCGGGCATGCCCTCGATCAGCCCGAAGCCCAGCACATAACCCCCGCCCAGTCCGATGCCCCACAGCGAGCCGGCGTAGATCAGCGTCGGAATCAGCGCGATCTTGTACGCGCGCAGGATGAACGCCGTCATCACCTGCACGGCGTCGAAGGCCTGGTAGAACGCCACGAACAGCACCAGCGGCAGCGCTGCCGCGACCACCGCGGGATCGCTCGCGTAGGCATGCAGCACCGGCTTGCGCAGCAGCCACAGCAGGGCACCGGTCAGCACCGCCAGCGTCACCGCCATGCGGATACCGCGCCAGGCAAGGCGGCTGGCGCCGGCCAGGTCGCGCGCGCCGAGATGCTGTGCCACCAGCGTTGAAGTGGCAATCCCCAGCGACAGCGGCAGCATGTAGGCCACCGCGCCCAGGTTGGCGATGATCTGGTGCCCGGCCAGCGTCACCGTGCCCAGGCGCGTGATGAAGATCGACATCAGCGTGAACGAGGTGATCTCGATCAGGTAGGTCAGGCCCATCGGCAGGCCCAGCCGCAGCAGCGCGCGCAGCGGGCCAGCAGCCGGCCAGCTCCAGGTACTGAAGATCCGCAGCGGGTGATAGGCGCTGCCGTAGCGCAGGATCAGCAGCCCGGCGATGCACCAGGCCCAGCTGATCAGCGTCGAGACCAGGCCGCAGCCGGGGCCGCCCAAGGCCGGCACGCCCAGGCCGCCGTGGATGAACCATGCATTGAGCGGCACCTTCAGCGCCAGCCCGCCGATCTGCAGCACCGTCACCATGACCGGGCGCGACAGCGCATTGTTCAGCGCCGAGTAGATGCGGAATGCCAGCGCCGCCGGCAGCCCGAAGGCACCGAAATGCAGGTAGGCGGTGGCTTTCTCGACCAGTTCGGGCGGCGCCTTGGCGAAAGCGAGCAGCGGGGCCGGGAAGGCCAGCAGCAGCACGCCCGGAATCGCCAGTGCGGCGCCCAGCCATGCGGCCTGCCGGACCTCGGCGCCGATCGCCTCGATGCGGCCGGCGCCATAGAGCTGCCCGGCGATGGGTGATAGCGCCTGCAATACGCCCATCAGGCTGATATAGATGGTGACGTAGATCGAGCCGCCCAGGCCCACGGCGGCCAGGTCGGTCGCCGAGGCGCGCCCGGCCATCACGGTATCGATGACGCCAAAGGCGATAACGGCAAGCTGGCCGGCCAGCACTGGGCCGGCCAGGCTGGCGATACGGCGAAGGTCTTGGAACAGGGTCATTCAGGGCTCGGCAGGCTTGGTCAGGGCTGGATGGTCAGCCCCGCAGCCGCCCGCGGCCGGAATGGTTCGATGTCGCGACAGGCGCTGCGGTGGTGGTGACGCCGGACTGGGCTCAGGGCTGGCGCGGCAGGCGGCGCCGCGGCAGGTCGGGGCGCGGATGGACGGTGCGCGCGGTATCGACCAGCCGATACATGCGGAAGCGCTCGTCGCGGTCCGCGGGGCGGCGGCCTTCCCAGATCAGTCGCCACTCGAAATGCGAGATATTGCCCGGCTCGCCATAGTCGACCGAGTCATGGCGCAGCAGCACGTCGCAGCCGTCGTTGGGGCCGCCAAAGCGGATATGGCCGAAATAGGCAAACGATGCCAGCTGCGCATCGCCCATGCGGATCGGCTGGACGCACTGGTAGGCAGGCGGCAGCGCCATTGCCGCGGCCTGGGCCACGTCGCGGTAGGTCTTGCCGTAGTTGATCGAGGGCAGCCACAGCGTCATTGCCATGACCCACATCAGGGTGGTGCCGGCGGCGGAAATCACGACTGGGCGCCAGATCTGCTTGGGCGCGCGCGACAGCCGCCAGCGCACGATCAGCACCCACGCGACCGTGGCCGCCAGCGCGAACACCACCGCGGCGATGGTGAACTCATGCTGGTAGCCGGGCAGCTGGCGGAAGACATTGCGCGCGATGCGCGGCGGCCAGCCGGTGGTCTTGGCGATCCACATGAACCAGACCGTGCCGCCGAAGATGGTGAAGAACAGCAGCGCGAACCAGTCGATCGCGTTGATCACGCCGCGCGCCAGCGTGGGCAGCGCGAATGCGGCCAGCACGGCCATCGGCGGCAGCAGCAGGATGAACTGCACGTCGCCGGCGCTGCGCTGCAGGAACAGCAGCACCAGCACCGGCAGCAGCAGCGCCAGCGGCGTCGCCACATGGGGTGCGCGGCGCATGCCGGTCCACGCGATCCAGGCCCAGCCCGCGATCGGCCAGACCGGCCACGTGTACAGGAACAGGTTGCGCATATTGAAGCCGAAGGTCGCCATATTGGGCGAACCGTAGCTGCGGCGGTCATAGCGCGACCATTCGCGGATAAAGGTCACCGCCTCGTCGCGGTCGGCTGCGCCGAAGTAGGCGGCCGCCAGCCACGCCGACACCGTCAGCAGCGCCAGCGGAATGCCGATGGCGGCCAGGCGCCGCCACGGCAGCGGCTTGCACACCAGCGCGCAGACCGCGCTGCCGCCCAGCAGCGCCAGCGGCAGCATGGGCCCGCTGGCCAGCGCCAGCCCGCCCAGCGCGGCGCCATAGACCAGGCTGCCCTGGATGGGCTTGTCGAGGCTGCGCACCATGCCGTACAGGGCCAGTGCGATAAAGGCGACCTGGCCGACCTGCGGCGTAGTCTCGTGCCCGCGCACGGCCAGGCCCACGCAGGCCAGGAAGATCAGCAGCGCGCCGTCGGCCAGCGTGCGGCCGTAATCGCGCGCGTTGGGCTGGCCGCCGAAGGCATAGGCAAATGGCTGGACCTCGTCGCGCCGGCCCAGCAGGTAGGTGGTGTACCAGATGCAGGCGCAGGTCGCGAAGAAGAACAGTGCCGTGGCCAGCCGGGCGGCGTCGGCCGCGCTCAGCCAGTTGCCGAAGCCGCGAATCATCAGCGCGCCGATCCAGAACACCAGCGGGCCGTCCTCGCTGTACGGGCGGCCGACGATATTTGGCATCAGCCAGTCGTGCAGGTTGCCGGTGGCCAGCTGCCACATGACGCCAAAGCCGGCGGCGTCCTCGTTCTTCCACGGATCGCGGCCGAACAGGCCGACCAGGCCATAGATAATGCAGATCGCCAGCAGCAGCGCGCGCGGCAGGGCGCCGGTCGCGGCAGCGGTCAACTGGACGGGTGAGGTATTGGCTTGACGCATCGATGCTCAGGTCGGGCCGTGGCGCAATGGCGCGAAGGCCACAGTATCGCGCATGCGGCGGCCACGCGGGCCGTGGCATGGCGTGGAAGCCTCACGGGGTGTGGGGTAAATCCAATGAATGCGGCGGTACCGGTCAAGGTCCGGCACAAAAGCAAAGAGGCAGCCGATGCTGCCTCTTTGCTGTTTCGCACAGGCCCCGGAGCATCTGTCCGCAGGCCTTGCGAAGCGGGGTTCGCTGAAAGCGATTACTTCGCAGCCTTGCCCAGCTTGTTGCCGAACTTCTGGCGGAACTTTTCCACGCGGCCGGCCGTGTCCATGATCTTCTGGGTGCCGGTGTAGAACGGATGCGATTCCGACGAGACTTCGATCTTGGCCAGCGGGTATTCCTTGCCGTCCTTCACGATCTTGTCCTTGGTCTGGATGGTCGAGCGGGTGATGAAGCTGAAGTCGCTGGACATGTCCTGGAACACGACTTCGCGATAATTCGGGTGAATGCCTTCTTTCATGATGAGTCCTTTCTGGTTGGGTAGCCAGTCCGTTGCAATCCGCTGTTCTCTGCCGAGGGCGAGAGCGTGCATGGCGCGGCGACGAACGAACCACTTGCCGGTAACGGGCAAACTGGGATTATGGCAGAAAAACAAAGGCTTGGGGAAGAGGCTGCGCCACGCGCGGCACAGAAAGTGTTGCGCAGGAATGCGGCAAAAACGTCACATTGAGGCCGGGTCCTGGCGATAGAAGGCGGCCAGCGACTGGTATACAACCGGCCAGTGTCGCGCAAGCCCGGTCGGCTCGACAAAAAAAGCCTCTGACGTCACGGCAAAGAACTCGCTCGGCGCCTCGGTCCCATACGGGTCGATGACGCGCAGCGCCGGTGGCAGCCGCTCCGGATGCTCCCAGTCGGCCTCGTCGCGCGCGTCCCAGGCCTCGGCAAAACGGTCGTACTCGGTCAGGAAGGTCTCAGCCCAGGCTTCCGCGTCGATGCCCGGGTGCAGCACGCGCGAGAAGGGCGGCACGCCGTCGGGCTCGCCGTCGAGCATGTCCAGCTTGTGGGCGAATTCGTGGATGACCACGTTGTAGGTATCGGCCGGCAGTTCGTGGTCGCTGTCGATGCCGGCCCCGGGGGTGTGCACGTCGGGCCATGACAGGATCACCGGCCCGTGCTCCCAGGCCTCGCCGGTGGCTTCCTCGACCACGCCGTGCACCAGGCCGATCTCGTCCTGCACGGTCCGGCGGATGATGAACTCGCCCGGGTAGAGCACGATGCCGTGCCAGCCCCGGTACCAGGGCAGCCCCAGCTTCAGGATCGGCACGCAGGCCTGCACGGCAACACTGACCACCATGTCGTCGGCCAGCGGCAGGTCGTGCGCAGTGGAGTATTCCTTGTCGGCGATGAACAGCGTGGCCAGCTCGCGCAGCGCCGCCAGGTCTTCGCTGCCGTAGCGCTGCACGAACGGCAGCGTGGCGACCGTGCGCGTCCACAGCGCGTCGGGGATGGCGTAGTGCTCCAGCTTGCGGGCCAGCGAGCGGGTGCGCAGGAATGAGGTCAGTTTGCCGAGCATGGGCGTAGCGCCGTGCGCTGTGAAATGGTCCGGCAACAAAAGGTCGGGCAACAAAAAAGGCGTGCCGGGGCACGCCTTCCTGTCCGCCTTGCGGCGATGCTGCAGCGAGGGCTCAGCCGCCTCTGCGCATCATATCGAAAAACTCGGCGTTGTTCTTGGTGGCCTTCATCTTGTCCATGATGAATTCCATCGCCTGCACTTCATCCATGTCGGAGATGAACTTGCGCAGGATCCAGATCTTCTGCAGGATTTCCGGCTTGATCAGCAGTTCTTCGCGGCGCGTGCCCGACTTGTTCAGGTTGATCGACGGGTAGACGCGCTTCTCGGCCAGGCGGCGTTCCAGGTGCACTTCCATGTTGCCGGTGCCCTTGAACTCTTCATAGATCACGTCGTCCATGCGGCTGCCGGTTTCGATCAGCGCGGTGGCGATGATGGTCAGCGAACCGCCTTCTTCCAGGTTGCGCGCGGCACCGAAGAAGCGCTTCGGGCGCTGCAGCGCGTTGGCGTCCACACCACCGGTCAGCACCTTGCCCGAGGCCGGCACCACGGTGTTGTAGGCACGCGCCAGGCGGGTGATGGAGTCCAGCAGGATCACCACGTCGCGCTTCAGTTCGACCAGGCGCTTGGCCTTCTCGATCACCATTTCGGCAACCTGGACGTGGCGGATGGCCGGTTCGTCGAAGGTCGACGCAACCACTTCGCCGCGCACCGAGCGCATCATCTCGGTCACTTCTTCCGGGCGCTCGTCGATCAGCAGCACGAACAGGTCGGCTTCCGGATGATTGTTGGCAATCGCGTGGGCGATGTGCTGCAGCATCACGGTCTTGCCGGACTTGGGCGATGCCACCAGCAGCGCGCGCTGGCCGCGGCCGATCGGCGCGATCATGTCGATGATGCGGCCGGTGATGTTTTCTTCAGCCTTGATATCGCGTTCGAGCGTGAGCGGCCGGTTCGGGTGCAGCGGCGTCAGGTTCTCGAACATGATGCGGTTCTTGACCGCTTCGGGCGGCTGCCCGTTGACCTTGTCCACCTTGACCAGTGCAAAGTAGCGTTCGCCGTCCTTGGGCGTACGCACTTCACCCTCGATCGAATCGCCGGTGTGCAGGTTGAAACGGCGGATCTGGGACGGGCTGATGTAGATGTCATCCGTGCTGGCCAGATACGAGGTTTCAGGCGAGCGCAGGAAGCCGAAGCCGTCGGGCAGCACCTCCAGCGTGCCGTCTCCAAAGATGGTTTCGCCCATCTTGGCGCGCTTCTTCAGGATCGCAAACATCAGTTCCTGTTTGCGCATCCGTTGTGCGTTGTCGATCTCGAGCGTAGCCGCCATTTCGAGAAGCGCAGACACGTGAAGCGATTTGAGTTCTGTCAGGTGCATAGACGAGGGGTACAGATGGGCCCGGACGGGCGAGACCTAAAGGGAAGGGGGGAAATGAGCGAACGCTCGGGGAGTTGTTGGTGGCATCTTAGCACAATCCGACCGGCGCGCCAGGATGTGGCGCACGCACGTCGGATCGTGACAAAACCGGGACCGTGGGTCAGGTCCCGGCGCGCAGCTTACAGGTTGCCGTCGAGGAAGGCGGTCAGTTGCGACTTGGACAGCGCGCCGACCTTCTGGGCCGCGACCGCGCCGTTCTTGAACAGGATCAGCGTCGGGATGCCGCGGATGCCGAACTTGGCCGGCACCTGCTGGTTTTCATCGACATTGATCTTGGCGATCTGCAGCTTGTCGCCGTAGTCCTTGGCGACTTCGTCCAGGATCGGCGCGATCATCTTGCAGGGGCCGCACCATTCCGCCCAGAAATCGAGCAGGACGGGTTTGTCGGACTGGAGGACGTCAGCGTCGAAGGAGGCGTCGCTCACATACTTGATTTGTTCGCTCATGGCGGAAAACCTCTGGTTTCGCTCTGTTTATGTTGAAGGCTGGAGACTTCGGAGGGCCGAACCGTTACCTTACACGAGATTGCGCGGACCCGTCGGGCCGCCTCCGCAGCCCGCAAACAGGCTGTGGGGGCCGCTGCCGCGCCCGGTGCTGCCGATATGTTACCAGTTTGCCGATTTTCAAGACTGGCCTGGCAACACTCGAAAGGGCGCCGGCACGGAAATGATTCTGCTGCAATCGGGGTATTCATTGAAATGCTTATTTTCTATGGCGCCGAGAGATTCGGGCAATCGCTCGCAGCACACGAAAGGGTGTGTCATAGAATGCACTTATGCGTGCGTCGCGGGTGCCGGATGCGAGTGGCGTGCGCGTAGAATAGAAAGCGGTTCGCGGGCGGCGCCAGCGGGCCAATCTTGCATCCTGCGCCACTGACTAGGTCATCGACATGAACACCGATCCCCGCAAGCCTTCGCAGCCCGAGCCCGGCCAGGCGCCGGACGTGGACCACCTGAGCGATGCGCTGGACCATATCAGCAGCGCCGTGGAGACCAACAGCATCGCCAGCGGTGCCGCACGCGGCCTGGTCTACAGCATCATCGAGACCCTCGGTACCCTGGTGGGCGACCCGGACCTGCCCGAGCATGCGCGCTCCGGCTATGAGGGCCTGCTCGAGACCGCGCGCGAGATCCGCGCCCGGCTGGAAAGCGGTTCGGACTGAGCCGGCTCCGCCTGTCCCGCATCGCACTTGCCGCCAGCCGCTCAGGCCGGCGGCGCCCGTATTGTTTCCGTTGCATCCTGACGCTTTCGCCGACCGACGCAGTTCGCGCAGCCATTCCGGGCTGCGCCCCACGCGCCCATGACGTCGCTACGTTTTCGCCCTGGCCCTGATTTCCTCGACCAGGCGGCCACCGCTGCCTGGTATTTCCTTGACCGCTGCGGCGCGCCGGAGGCGGGCGCGCACGTGGTCGTGCCCACCGCCGCGCAGATCCCGGGCGTGCGCCAGGCACTGGACGCCGCCGCCCGTGCGGCGGGCCGCCCGCGGCTGCTGCCGCGCGTGCTGACGCTGGGCCACTGGCTGCTCGACCTGCCGCCAGAGGGCGCCCCGGTGCGCAGCCCTGCCGCGCGCCTGCTGGCCGTGCAGCAGGCGGTGCGCGGGCAGGACTGGCTGCGCCGCGCCTTCGGCGCCCAGAACGAGACCGCCGCATGGGGCCTGTCGCAGACGCTGCTGTCGATCTGCGACGAGCTCAACGCGCGCTGGCTCGAAGACGCCGCCATCCGCGACGATGACGACATCGACGGCGACGATCGTGCCGGCCTGCTGCAGGGCGCGCTGGAACGGACCTATTCGCATCTGTCTGAGCGCTTCCTCGGCGAAGAGGCGCGCATCGTGCTGGCATTCTGGCAGGCGCTGTCCGGGCCGGACGATCCGCTGCCGGCGCGGCGCCGCGCCTTGCGCGAGCTGTCGCAGCAGCTGCGCGGCCCGGTGATCTGGATTGCCCCGACCCCGCCCACGCCGCTTGAAGCCGCGTTCCTGCGCGATGCCGCCGAGCTGGTGCCGGTGCTGCAGGTCGGCTATGACTGGACCGGGCAGGGCGAGAGCGATGTCGACTGGTACCAGACCCTGCTGGCGCTATGGCCGGAAGCAAGGATCGCCGACGATGCCGAAGCCGTCGCCCCTCCGCCGGCCATGCCTGCGCTGCCGCCGCGGCGTCCGGCGATCCGCGTGGTCGGCAGCGCGCGCTTCGAGGATGAAGCCGCCGCGGCAGCCGCGCAGCTGGTGCAGTGGCTCAATGAAGGCCGCCGCCAGGTGGCGCTGGTCGCGCACGACCGCGTGGTGGCGCGGCGCGCCCGCGCCTTGCTGGCGCGCGCCGGCGCACCGGTGCGCGACGAGACCGGCTGGAAGCTTTCCACCACGCGTGCCGCCGCTGCGCTGATGCGCTGGTTCGACCTGCTGGTGCGCGACGGCGACACCGCCGCGCTGCTGGACCTGCTCAAGAGCCCGTTCTGCCTGCCTGAGGTTGCCGGGCGTGGCGCGGCCATCGCGCTGCTTGAGCGCCAGGTGCGGCGCGAGGGCATCACCGGCGGCTGGGTGCGCCTGCGCCAGCTGTTCGGCCACGCACCGACCGCGGCGCAGCGAGCTGCCACGGAAGACGAGGATGCCGCCGAAGCACCGCGCCGCGCCGCGCACGCGCTCATCGCCGTGCTCGCCGACGAGGCGGCGCGCTGGCCGCGCGGCCTGGCGCAGCATCCGCTGGCAACCTGGCTGGAACGGCTCGACGGCATGCTCGACGGCCTCGGCATGCGCGCGGCGCTGGCCGTGGACGATGCCGGCAGCCAGCTGCTCGATGCGCTGGCGCGGCTGCAGGAGTTGCCGCTGGACGAGACCGGCGGCCATGCCACGCTGTCGCAGGGCGAGTTCCGCGCGATGCTGTCGGCGCTGCTGGAATCGGTCGCCTACAAGGAGCCCTCGGCCAGCGGCCCGGCGCGCATCACCATCCTGCCGCTGAACGGCGCGCGCATGCGCCGCTTCGAGGGCGTGGTGATCGTCGGCTGCGATGACGCGCAACTGCCGTCCAGCGCCGCCGAGCTGATGTTCTTCTCCAACCAGATGCGGCGCGAGCTGGACCTGGAAGACCGCGAGGCCCGCTTTGCGCAACAGGCGCGCGACCTGGCCGAGGTGCTGCTGAACAACGACGACGTGGTGCTGACCTGGCAACGCTACGGCAGCCGCGGCGAGCCGCAT
Source organism: Cupriavidus sp. GW821-FHT07C08 (assembly GCF_059419025.1). NCBI lineage: Bacteria > Pseudomonadati > Pseudomonadota > Betaproteobacteria > Burkholderiales > Burkholderiaceae > Cupriavidus > Cupriavidus sp. GW821-FHT07C08. Next base: position 635,608 of record NZ_JBWKQZ010000001.1, on the reverse strand, counting down.
CATGTGTCGGGCTGGATCGAGCGCCTGGCGGCGTGCTGCGCGCGCGCGGGCGTCAGCATCGAAGCCGCCGCCGCACCGCAGGCGCACGAGACCTTTGCCGATCCGCAGGGCATGCCGGCGCCGGCGGCAGAGCCCGCGCTGGTGCCGGTGCGCTGGAGCGCGCAGGCCTACAACATGCTGCGCCGCTGCCCCTACCAGTTCTTCGCCGGCCGCATGCTGGGCCTGGCCGGGCTGGAGACAGTCAGCGACGAGCTGGAAAAGCGCGAGATCGGCGAACACCTGCACCACGTGCTGCTGCGCTACCACAAGGACCTGCAGGCGCGCCGCGAGCGCGGCGAGACGCTCGCGGAAGACCAGCGCCTGGCCCGCCTGGCCGAGATTTCCGAAGACGTGTTCGGCGCGCTGATGGCCGAGGACGGCAATGCCATTGCCTACTACCGGCGCTGGCGCGAGGTGATGCCGTCGTATGTCGCCTGGCAATCCGCGCGCGAGGCCGAGGGCTGGTTCTGGCGCGGCGGCGAGCTCGACGCCGGCATCGACCTGCCGATGCCCGACGGCCAGCCGCTGCGCCTGACCGGGCGCATCGACCGGCTTGACCAGGGCCCGGGCGGGGCGCATGCCGTGCTCGACTACAAGACGCAGAGCGCCACCCGCCTCAAGCGCAAGCTGGCCGAGGTCGAGGAAGACTGCCAGCTGCCGTTCTACGGCCTGCTGCGCGCCGATGCGGCAGCAGGCAGCTGGGTATCGCTCGAAGGCGCGCGCGAGGGCGCAGCGGCGGCGCAGCGCGAAGTCGGCCTGCCCGATTTTGAAGCCGCCGTCATCTGGCTGGAACGGCAGATGCGCGACGACGTCATGCGCCTGCGCCAGGGCGCCAGGCTGCCGGCCTTCGGCGATGCCTCCGCCTGCCTGTATTGCACCGCCCGCGGCCTGTGCCGCAAGGGCTTCTGGGAATCCACCGCCGTGCCGGCGCTGACATCATGACGCCCCACGATCCGCACCACGTCCAGCCTTACCAGCGCGACGGCGAACCCGTTTCCGAGGCCGAGTTCACGCGCGCCGCCTGCGATCCCGCGCGCTCGGTGGTGGTCGAGGCCTGTGCCGGCAGCGGCAAGACCTGGCTGCTGGTGGCGCGGCTGGTGCGCTTGCTGCTGGCCGGCGCCGCGCCGCACGAGATCCTGGCCATCACCTTCACGCGCAAGGCCGCCGAAGAAATGCGCGACCGCCTGCTGGAGGTGCTGGCACAGCTGTCGCGCGACAGCGACGACGACGTGATCGCCGCGCTGGTGCAGCGTGGCCTGACGCCCGACGCCGCGCGCGAGGCGCTGCCGCGTGCGCGGCGCCTGCATGCACAGGTGCTGGCGGCGCCCGGGCGCATGGCCATCGATACCTTCCACGGCTGGTTCGGCACGCTGCTGCGTGGTGCACCGCTGGCCTCCGGCATCGTGCCGGGCGCGGCGCTGCGCGAAGATGCGCTGCGCATGAAGCGCGAAGCCTGGGCCCCGGTCTGGCGCGCGCTGGCGACGCCGCAATACACCGACTTGCGCGACGCCTGGGAAACGCTGGTCGATACCGTGGGCGACTTCCAGGCACGCGCGCTGCTCGACGCGATGTTCCATGCCCGCAGCGAATGGTGGGCGATGCAGGAGGGCGGCGACCCGCTGCAGGCGCTGTCCGACTGCCTGGGCGAAGACGCCCAGGGCGACGTGCTGCTGCAGGCGCTGGCCGACGAAGGCTGGCGCGATGCCTGCGAGTCGCTGGCGCTGCGCCTGGGCGCGGCCGGCAAGACCGAGCAGAGCCACGCCGCCCGCATCACCGATGCGCTGATGGCGATCACCGCGTGGCGCGAAGCGGGCGCGGCGCCCGGCAAGCCCGCCGAACGGGTGTTCGCGCAGTTGCGCGCCGCGTTCTTCACCACCACCGGCGGCCCGCGTTCGCTGCGGCGCACCGCGGCGCTGGTCAAGGCCGCCGGCGGCGAAGGCATGGTCGATGCGTTGCTGGACGAGCATGCATCGATCTGCGCCATGCTTGACGACATCAGCGCGCGTTGTTGCGAAGCCGCGGTGCTGGCGATCAACCGCGCGCTGTTCTGCATCGGCGATGCCTTGCTGACGCGCTACCAGCGGCACAAGGACGAGCAGCGCGCGATGGACTTCGCTGACCTGGAATGGCAGGCCGCGCGCCTGATGTCGGACGAAGAGACCGCCACCTACCTGCAGGTGCGGCTCGATGCGCGTTACCGCCATCTGCTGCTCGACGAGTTCCAGGACACCAACCCGCTGCAGTGGCGCATCCTGCAGGGCTGGCTGGCCGGCTATGCGGGCCTGGGCGAGCGGCCGACGGTGTTCCTGGTGGGCGATCCCAAGCAGTCGATCTACCGCTTCCGGCGCGCCGATGCACGGCTGTTCGGCGCGGCCGGCGAGATGCTGCGCGATGCGTTCGGCGCCACCGTGCTGCGCACCAACCGCACCCGGCGCAACCGCGCCGAAGTGCTGGACTGGGTCAACGCCGTGTTCGACAGCGCGCGCGCCGAGGGCCGTTATCCGCTGTACGCGACCCAGACCACGGCACTGGCCGGCGGCAACGGGCCGGTCTGGCTGCTGCCGCTGGTGGAGCCCGAGGACAAGGCCGACGACAAGGCCGCTGCAGCCGTGGACGGCGCTGCCGAAGACGAACCGGCGCAAGCCGCCTCGGCCCATCGCGACACGCTGCTGCAACCGCGCCGGCAGGCCGGCGATTCGCTGCGCCTGGAAGAAGGCCGGCGCGTGGCCGCGTGGCTGCGCCTGGTGCGCGACACCGTGCCGGTCCATGAAGGCGGCGAGCAGCGCCCCGCGCGCTGGAGCGACATGCATCTGCTGGTGCGCCGCAAGACCCATCTGGCTGACTATGAGCGCGCGCTGCGCGAGGCCGGCATCCCGTGCCTGAGCCCGCGCCGCGGCGGCCTGCTGGCCACGCTCGAGGCGCTGGACCTGTCGGCGTTGCTGGCGTTCCTGATGACGCCGGAATCGGACCTGGATCTCGCGCACGTGCTGAAGAGCCCGCTGGTGGGGGCGACTGACGACGACCTGCTGGCGCTGGCCCGGATCGAAGGCGAGGGCAGCTGGTGGGCGCGCATCGAGTCAGGCGGCCTGCCCGGGCACGTATCCGATGCGCTGCGCGAAGGCGTGCAGCGTTTGCGCCAGTGGCTGCGCGTCGCGCCGCACCGGCCGGTGCACGACCTGATCGACCAGATCTTCCACGGCGGCGAAGTGCGGCGCCGCTATGCCGAGGCCGCGCCGCCGGATATCCGCGAACAGGTGCTGGCCAACCTCGATGCCTTCCTGAAGCTGTCGCTGGACCTCGACGGCGGGCGCTATCCGAGCCTGCCGAAGTTTATCGACGAACTGCAGGAAATCCGCCGCGGGGACGAGGGCGAAAGCCCCGACGAAGGCGGCATGGGCGAGAGCGCCGAAGACGTGGAGCCGGCCGAGGACGATCCGGCGTTTGCCGGCCTCGACGCGGTCCATATCCTGACCGTGCATGCGGCCAAGGGCCTGGAGGCGCCGTTCGTGGTGCTGCTCGATGCCAATCACAGCGAGCCGGCCGCGGACCGGGGCGGCATCCTGGTCGACTGGCCGCCGTCGTCGCCGGTGCCTCGGCATTTCTCGGCCTACGGCAAGCGCAGCGAACGCGGGCTGGCGCGTGCGCCGTTGTTCGAGTCAGAGGCGGCGCTTGGCGAGCGCGAGAACTGGAACCTGCTGTATGTGGCCATGACGCGCGCGCAGCAGGGCCTGCTGGTCAGCGGGGTCAAGGGCCGTGCCAGCCGCAGCGGTTCGGGCGAGGGCAATGCCGAGATCGCCGGCAGCTGGTATGTGCGGCTGCAGGCCGCAGGCGTCGGCGAGATGGTGCCGGCCTATCCGGGCGAGCTGGCCGATGCGCAGGAGCAGGCCCCGATGCCCGCGCGCCTGAGCGAGCCGGTGCGCTTTACCGACTTCCGGCTGCGCTATCGCGATGCAGTGGATGCGCGGCAGGGGATCGCGCTTGAAGAAGAGGGCGAGGCGGAAGCTGAAGACGAGTCCGACGGCATCGTCTTCAACGCCGCGGCCGCCCGCCACGGCGAGCTGGTGCATGCCTTGCTGGAACGCCTGACGCGCTATCCCGAAGCCTTTGCCGGCGTGCCGGGGATCGACACCGTATTGCGCTGGTTCCCGCTGACGGGCGCGCATACCGGGCCGGCACGGCAGGCGTGGCGGCAACAGGTGGCAGAAGCGCTGGAGGCGGTGGCCGCGATGCTGCGCGCGCCGGCGCTGGCGCCGTTGCTGGGGGCGGGGGACGCCCGCAGCGCGCGCAATGAAGTCGAACTCTATGACGCGCGCGGCAGGCTGCTGCGTATCGACCGGCTGGTGGAATTCGACGACCGCGTGGTGATCGTCGACTACAAGCTGCGGCTCCTGCCGCAGGAGCATGCCGCCTATCGCGCGCAGCTGGGCCGCTATGCGGCCGCGATTGCGCCGATGTTCCCGGGCAAGCGTATCGAGGCCGGCGTGGCCACTGCGGACGGCGAATGGATTCCCGCCGAGCGCCTGGCGCCGCCGGTGTCGCCAGTGCCGCAGCAGGGCTCGCTGTTCTGACGGCTGGCGTGGCACCCGGACAGGGTGCCAGAATCGGCGCAAAATGGGGTGTGCGGCGCGCGCGATCGCGGCCCGGCTGTACTAAAGTGACAGGGACTGCGCTGCAAGCGACTCGTGCGTGCGGATATAGCGGGAGGGGTACAGCAGGAGGGGGTGTGAGGTGGACGAGCCTGACCCTCTTGGGCTTTCGGGAAAAACCCTGAAGAATCAATGACTTATAGCGCCATCCTTCAGCAGCGTGACTCACTCAGGTGACACACTAGCCAGAAGTGTAGCAGACGCCAGTGGTAATGCACTTGCCGCTGCCAACGATCACCGGCCCTGACGCGGACGGGCGCTCACCCGGAAGCCGCCCGGCCCGACTCATCACCCCGACTGCTTCCATCGCCTCGTGCAGACGATATCAGCGGGAGCATCCCCGGAATGCTCCGCCAGCATCGACTTGCCGGTGCCGGGAGCGACCAGCGGCCTAGAGCGGAAAACGCCAACGTCACATTAGCAGGAATGTGACGTGGTAAAGTTTCGTTACAACATTCCAGGCATGAGGGTTCAGCAGCGATGGCGAAGGGACAGGCAAATCTTTACGTAGATCGTCAAGTTCAGCTCGCAGCTGGCAGATGCTGGCGGCTCGTACAAGTGAATATGGCCAATCCGTTTATGCTGGAAGTTCGCCGGCTGTCACGCGCGTGAAAACATGAAGACGACGCCATTTCAGGGGAAGTTAAACGATTCGCTGACAAAAGAGCGTGGAGGGCGACATGGTGGCAAGGGCCATGAATTTCAACGCTACTGGGCGCTTTGTCATTTGTTGAAACTCGATGTCGAATGCGATGATTACGTCCTGTTGCTGGAGTTTATTGAAGACGTCGCGGTATTGGACTCTAGTGATAATCCGACCGGTATCGACTTATTCCAACTCAAGAAGAACGAGGGTACTAGCGGGAAATGGAGTAGGGCAACTATTGCGACGGCAAAGAAAGGCCCCGACGGAAAGCCGGGGAAATCGATTTTAGCTAAGTTGCATGAGTCACATAGCACAGTAGGCTCAGAAGCCCGCTCGATTTCATTCGTTAGCAATGCGCCGGTCGATTTGAAACTCGGTGATGGTGGCTTGAGGTCAATTGATCGAGCTGAGTTCCGTGGCGCCATAATAGCAGACGACGTAAAATCTGAGCTTCGGAAGTCCATTGCCAAGGAGTTGTCGTGTTGCGAGACGGAAATCGACTTCAATGACTGGGTTTTTGTACGAAGCCCATTGGCGATGAATGATTTGGAAAATCATGTTACCGGAATCGTTGCGACATATCTGGCAAATAAGTTTCCGGGGCACGGGGCGAGAGCTGACGTGCTTTGTAAGGCTGTCTATAGTGAGATCAAAGTAAGAGCCACAGCTACAGACGAGGCGGCAACATTCCAGGAATTGAAGAGAATCCGTGGAATCTCGAAGGCGCAGTTTTCAGGCATGCTAACTGTAACTCTCAACAAAAAATCGGATACCGACATTGTTGAGGGTATTGTTAGCTCCTTGGCTGGAGAAAATGTTCCATTCATGCAGCGAACGCGAGTTCGTAAGGCGTTACTTCGTTTTCTCGTCGATAAAGCGGGAAAGGTGGCGTTTGGCTTGGATGCTCTTATTGAGGAAATTGAATCCGTGCAGGCGAATCTGCCGGATTCACTGGCCACGCTTTGGGACGTGGGTAAGTGGATTGCGGATTGTGTCATTAATAACGACGCATCCTCTCGATTTGCTATATACGATGCGGATTATATTCTTGCTGTTGCATTGTATAAGGTCTATCAATGAACGGCTCAGGAAACACACTTCGCTTGGTGCGGAATCTAAGGAAAGGCAAACATGACAAGTTTGCGATTCAAAGAGCTTTGGCTCGTATCAGAGATATTCAGGGCGGCGCGGAAGATCGAGTTCAATCAGAGTCGGACGCTCCTAGTGGGGCGGAACCACACCGGAAAGTCTACCGTACTCAAGAACCTCTTCCGTACGTTGGGGTGCGAAGTAAGGGGCAAGAGTGAGAGATGGGATCAGCACGCGATTTCGGTGCTTTCGTTTGACGTTGACGGCCAACCGTACAGTGCATATCGAAAAGCGAATGTATTTGCTTTGTGGCAGGAATCGACAGGGCGGGTACAAGTGACCACCAATTATGATGAGTGGTCACGAATAATGGCAAAGCTTTTCGATTTCCAGCTTATGTTGCCGACGCATGGCGAAAAGCTAGCTCAAGCAACTCCTCCCTATCTATTCCTGCCTTTTTATATGGATCAGGATGGGAGTTGGCTTGAGCAATGGAATTCATTCGATAAGTTGACGCAGTTTTCTAATTGGAAAAGACCTTTGACCGCCTATGTTACTGGTCAAAGGCCGAATGGATACTACGTTGCCAAGTTCGCGGAAGGTAAAGCGAGAGCTACCGTGACGGAACTGGAGAAAGAACTTGGGGTTGTGAAAACCGCCATGCAGCGAGTAAAGAAGACATTGCCGAAAACTCCGGTGCGGTTGGATAACCACGCATTCAAGCAAGAAATTTCTGAACTGCTAAAGACGGCTACGCAACTGAAAAGTGAGCAGGAATCTCTTCGGAAGAAAGTCTTTGATCAAGCGGCAGAACGGGAGTCCCTTGCAAGCCAAATCGGGATGGCACATGTCGCGTTGCGTGAGCTTGAAGGGGATTTGAAGTATCTTACCGAATCTCAAACTGCGGCCGAGCTTACATGTCCGACATGTGGCAGTATTCATGAGAATGGGTTTCCAGTCCGCCTAGAGTTGATCGATGATGCTGTAAGCATGAGAAAGGTTATAACTGAACTGGAGATGGATCGTAGGTCGGCAGAGGAAAAGCTTGCAGAGGTCAACGGTAACATGAGCCGTGTGAAACACAAGATCATGAATATCGAAAAGGCATTGCAAACAAGAAAGGGAATGCTCCGTCTCCAGGATGTAATCGACAGCCAAAGCTCCGAGATTGTATCGTCTGCCTTCCAAAAGGATTTAGATTCTCTTAGGAGGAATCTGACCAAAGCTGAGGAGACGGCGGCAGAAATGAAGGCGAAGGTTGCGCAGTTTGTACTGCCCGCCCGAACGCGTGAGATCAACGCGCTTTATTCGGAGCGTATGAATCTTTTTACGAGTGAACTGGAAGTGCAGGATTTGCGGGATGATATCAAGAAAAAACCCGATGCTACAGTCACCGCAATGGGGAGTGCTTTACCCCGCTCGCTGTTGGCCTATCAATATGCGGTGATTCATACATCCAAAGTCAGTGGGGAAGGAAAACAGTTTCCTATAGTGGTTGATTCGCCAAATCAGCAGGGGCAAGATGCACAACATCTCCGGCAAATGCTCAATTTTATAATGAAGCGTACTCCCGAAGATCAACAGCTAATTTTGGCCGTAGAGGATATGCCAAAGGACTTCGTGTTCGATGGGTCGATCGTGACATTGACTGAGCCATTCAGTCTGCTGAAGGAGGAGCTATACGATACCGCCAGTGATGAAATAGGTCATTTCATCGCAGCTGTTGCGACTGGTGTCGATAGATCACTAGCTCGTTCCAATGTGTAATCGTGTGAGCGATGCTCCGGGCAACGGCAAACGGGCGATCAAGCGAGACAAACCGTTGAGGTTCCTTATAGCGTGCTGGTCACTGGCAGCGGTCGCCTTCTCAGTCGGCTACGCGTATCAGTGGAAGCTGGGGCGAGACCTACGCAACGCAGTTGCGGAATGCGAGGCGGAAAGTGCGAAGCTAGGCGCTAAGGCAAATGCCGCTCCCGCGACCGAGCAAGATGGGTGGCAAGAGGTTGCTCTGGTGTGCGATCCAGACGACCTTCTCGGGCTTCCGAAGGCAGATGCATTGCCCGGTGTCCAAGGTCGAATTAGAGACTTGCGCACGGAGGCGGCGCTTCAGAAGGTAGAGCTGCCCGCTTACCTGATCTCAATCGCGCTCTTGCTGGTCGGAGCCGCCCCATACCTTTGGTATTTCCTCCTGCGCCGACTTACGGAGGTAGCGGCTGCAATACGTGGTGACTGACGAAACAATCTCGGAAAGGTCTCTAAGAATGGGCGCAAACTTCATTGAAGGGCAGGCGGCGAAGAAAGGTTCCTATGGCTTGCAGCACGTAATGCGGGCTTCAAAGCTGGCAAGCACTTTCGCGGAGAACGACGGATTGCACCCCGCCGAGAACGAAGACGGGGAATTTCGCTACCGGGTGCAGCAGGGGCTTCGCGCTGCCTGCGTAGGGCGAGAGGATGCCGCCGCCACGCTGATCCTCATGCAAACAGTCCTGGATAACCAGAAGTCAATCAAGCGGCTACTGTGGGTGGCAGTGGTGCTGCTGGCTTGGATTGCTATCAAGCTGGCGTAATGCAGCTACGGGGTGTTGGCTGAGGCCGAATTTTTCCGAAATTTTTTGGGCACCTACCCGACTTTTGCTGGAAGTGTCAGCACGCCAGCAGTAAATATCCACAGGCGATAGGCAATCTGCAAGCCGGTTGGCATGTCGGGGCTTAACAAGGGCGACTGTGCCCTAAACATAGCGCCAGCTTTAGCCAAATATGGCGTAGGCGCGTCGCTGGCTGGCTGAGGGGGTTTGCCCAGTCTGAGCACAAGAGAGGCGCTACGGGGCTGTAGCGTCGTCTGTGAGGGTGTGTGTCAGGCTTCAGCCTTGAGGTACTGGTACAGCGTCTCCCGGCTGATACCGTAGTCACGGGCTACAGCGGCCTTAGCTTCCCCGGCTGCTACACGCTCACGCAGCTTGGCGGCTTGCTCCGCCGACAGTGCGGCCTTCCTGCCCCGGTAGACGCCTTTGGTCTTGGCAATGGCGATGCCTTCACGCTGGCGCTCACGAATCAGCGAACGCTCAAACTGAGCGAAGGCGCCAAGCATGGTCAGCATGAGGGTAGCCATGGGGTCGGCCTCATCTGCCTTGAAGGTAAGGTTCTCCTTTACGAATTGAACGCTTACACCCTTGGCGGTTAGCTCACGCACCATGCGCAATAGGTCTTCCGTGTTACGGGCCAGCCTATCCATGCTGTGCACCACAAGTTGATCCCCTTCACGCACGAACTCTAGTGCCGCCTGAAGCTGGGGGCGGGTAGTGTCCTTGCCGCTGGCCTTGTCAGTGAAGGTCTTGTCTACCTGAATGCCGTCTAGCTGGCGTTCGGTGTTTTGGTCTACTGAGCTAACCCTGATGTAGCCGCACCGCATGTCCCGCTCCCTGTGTAAGTGTCAGGTTGAAGTCTAAGACCCTCGGCGGATTGTGTCAAGAAATAGTGAAACCGATCCTAATCTGACGTGTTGCGCATGGTGTACCTGACGCCTAGCTGGCCTCTACTCCAACCTGACACTCACCCTGACACTGTGCACAGTAAATGACTGGTGGGTCAGTAACCCACATAGGCGCCGGTAGGTGGGTTTTCAGTGCTGGGAAGCGTTGTAGGACTTGGGTTTGAGGGCAAAAGGCGTACACGGAAAATAGGCCAAAAGTAGGCCAAAAACGGCATTTTCCCCTTAAAAACAGGCACTTGCGTAACGCGGAAACGGCCTGATATCAGCACGATACTGTATGGATGTACAGTATTTGACACAGTTTCGGCCCATTTCGGGCGCTGGAACGCGCTGGGAATGCATTAAGAAGGATGAGCACGCGAAGCGGTTTAGCAATTCAGCCGATTCTTCCAGGCACTCACAGCACGAACTGAACTTCCTGACCTTCCACTGTGTAGCTGAGTTGGAAGCCGGCGCCGATGCCACGCTTGGCAAGGTGCACGTATGCAAGGTACTGGCGTAGATCGTCCAGCGGCACAAACACGATGCCAGCTTTCCAGTAATCCCAAGCGTCAGCCCATGACGGCGCCGTGTCGAAGACGACAATGAGGTTCTGCGGTGTCAGTGCATGTTGCACGATGGATTGCTTCACCTTGGAATGAGACCACTGGCTTTGAAGCATCTCGTATGTGCCGAACGGCTTGCCCTTGATGCTGCATTTCTTCCGCTGGCGGGCTACTTCGTTTTCGGCCTTCTGCACTGTCGTGCGGCTGTTGAGGGCGCAGCTTTTGGTTTCTGCGAAAAGCCCTAGCGTCGGGTGATACCAGTCTGGCCGCGCACAGAAGCCTGTGCCGTCCTCGTCGTGGAAGTCTCGGGGAGAGCCGCCAAGGCGGTAGTAGTCGCTGTAGCGGGTGAATCCAAGTGATTGCAGCGTCGGCGCAATGCGACGCTCGAAAGCTGAGTCATATGTCATTGGTGTATTCCTATGGGGATGGCCCCGGCTGGGGCTGGTGATGGCGGCAAGGCCGCTGGTGATGCTGAACGGGGCAAGCCCATCCTCAGTGCGGGGCACTTCGTATTTAAAAGTACGTTGAAAGTTATGCGTGGTATGCGTGTTATTTCCCGGAAGCCCTTGCTGGATAAGGCTTTGCGGGAACACGGATAACCCAAAGCATCCGTGTTTTATCCGTGTTTCTATGCGTGTTTTCAGTACGGCTCGGCTGTTGTGCATGACAGTTCATCATCCAGAATCGCTTGCGCGGCCTTCCTGTCCAGCTCCTTCCGCACCCAGTACCTTGCACGCTTGCCATTCACCAGCAGTTCCTGCGATCTGTAGCCGCCTTCGATCAAAGCATGATTGACAGCCGCGTTCTGCGGCTTGGTGTACCCAGCAGCGGTGATATACGCCTGTAGGTCGGCAACCTGCAACACCGGGTTATCAGCAAAGAAATCGGCATACACATCGTCTAGTGCGTTCCGGCTCATTGCGATCATTGCCTTGAGTTGTTCGCTCTGCGGAATGTGCTTCGGATTGAAGCCTTTAAGGCCATATTGCATGAACCAGTTGAAGATTCGGCTGAGGCTTTCTGGCTGTTGCAGCCATGAGTACAACCGGGCCAAGAATTGCTGTGTCTCTTCTTTCGATACCTTGTGGACAAGTTTCTTGGGGGCAAACCATCGGCGGTCATCCTCATCCAGACGTAGCGGACGTTCCAGATTCGAAGCCAGAATGAATCGCGTAAATGTCGGTACCATCCTTGCCATTTCTCCCTTGTGCTCAACGAGAGCATGTTCCTCAGAGAGAATAGATTTCATGCGTGTCATGGTTTCGTCACTGCCTTTTCGAGGGTCGTCCAGCAAACACAACAGATTATTCTCAAGCACGGTAGAGAACTGAGCCGTAACCTTTGAGAAGCTGGGCGCGATACTGGTATGCAGTAGCAAGGGAGCTAGGATTTCGTTGAACAGATAGCCTTTTCCGGTTCCACTTTCCGAGATGAGCAGTAGGTGCCACGATGGGCGCTCTTCCGGCTTCTGGAAGGCGTGTGCAAGCCATTGGATAGCCGTATGACGTTCAGCCGCGTCAGGAAACAATCGCTCTAGAAACTCAAGAAAGTCAGGGTGAACGTCTGCGCGCTCAGTAATAGGTTCAAATTGTCGATAGGTGTTGCACCAGAGTGTGCCGTGTCGCTCGACAAAATCTTCACCCTTGGGCTGGAAGACATGTCCGAATACGAGTGGCAGCGTGTGCTTGAGATAGCCGGTAATACCCTCAGGGGACGTGTTAGTGGCGTCCCATCGCCTAAACATTGTCGGCAAGGCCGCTTCGGGCGGAGTGGCACCAGTAAAACGATTGTAGAGGCGCAGGGTGGTGTATTTCTCGTTGGCGAGGAAGCACCAGCCACAGGCTGTGAGGTAGTGGGAGAATGCTGCGAACTGCGGGTTAGCTGAGTGAGCCATGTTCATTAATTTCCTTGCCAGCTTTGGCGATGAGCGTTGAGATGACGGTTGATTGATTCGCCTGAGTGAGCCGCACCAGTTCATGTAGTGCAGTCCATGTCTCAGGTGTCAGATACAAGTAGCGCCTCTCAAGAGTTACGCCGTCCTTGCCTTGTAAGGTTTGGCGGCCTGATTTGTTTGTAGTTGGCATGGCTGTCCTTGTTGAATGAAAAAGGGGCCACATCGCTGTAGCCCCAAAAGGAATCGCTGTCTGAAGTTGCGATTATTTGGATGTTTTCTTGGTTGTGGTCGGTTTTACCATCGTGCATTGGAAGCAGCCGATGCCGGTAAACCCCGGATGAAATTGTTCCAGGCCCTCGTCGGAAAGGCGGAAGCCACGGCCCACAAAATGTTGGAATGTCAGCACGAAGTCAAAGGGCGTCGTTTCGAGAATCTTGATTACATCGTCATCTGACGCCAGATAGTCCTGCCGTGCCTTCTCCTTCGCCTTTTCCTCATCCTCGCGTGCTTTGATTTTCGCTTGCTGCTCGTGCCATTCCTTCCGACGCAATTCATCGTACTCGGCATCACTGAGGTAATGCGGCCCGGTCGGTTTCTCCGACTCCGGGTTTTGCTTCTGCTTTGCTTTCTCTGCTTGAGCACGGACAGCAGCATGGTAATCATCCATCGCGGCTTGGTGAGCTTTGCGCTCAGCAATGGATACAAAGCGATCGGTTGCGAGGTCGGCAGGCTTGGTGATCTGATTCTTCATTGTGTTTGGATTCCGTTTCGGTAGTTGATTCGTTTAGCTTTAGTGCGGACAGACGACAGCTTGAGTTGTTCAAGCTCCGCTTCCAGTTTCTGGATTTGAGCACGCAGGGATGTAATCTCAATCATCAATTGAGGGACTACCGCGTCCTTGATAGTGCTTGTCAGTTGTTTAGCTGTTGCTTGTTTCTTGTGGTTTTGGCGTAGGGATTCTTTCATTGTGTAAGTCCCTCAACGGCGTAAGGAATAAGGCGAAACTCTTTGCCGTGAGGGATTACGCCAAAGCCGCAATTCAGGAAGGCCAGCACCAGAGATGAGAAAGTAATGTGCTTACCGGTCTTGTGTTCGAAAAACCGCCTAATGTTGTCTGTCCGCTCGGTGAAATCGAAGGCATTGATATTGGCCTTGACTACCTTGGTGAGGTCTTTTGCGGAGATGGTCGTAGGGTTAGATACTGACAAGTGAGATTCCTTCTTATGAATCCGGCAAGCGCAAAAAGCCCCATGCTTGGCGAAGGCCAAGGGGATTCTTACTGCCGGAGATTGTTTGAGAGAGGGCGGCTAGGCCGCGCGGCGCCTGTTAATGGACAGGGCCAGGGGTGATGCTGGGATGTAGCCTGAGGCTTACAGAAGCGTTTCAGAATACCCGCGATGGGTCGTCAGAACTTCAGCTTCTTGTTTCGTGAGCATCCCGACGAATACCAAGCGGGTGAGAGCTTGGAACATCCGTGACGGATGAGTGTCCGGGTTTTTGAGCTTGTGCAGACAAGCCTTGATGCTTCCGGTGCTCCACGCCGCGCCCGATGGGGCGGAAAGTTTTGCGCTATTCAGTTGCTTGGCAAGCTGGGCATGTGACATGCCAGCACGTAGACCGTCGATCAACAGACGGATACATGCATGGTAGAACGCAAGTTCATGCAGCTTGCGAGGGTGATGGCGTTCGGTGCCATTGAGGGCCATAGAGGGTGCTCCTGTGATTGTTTGAGTTCATGGGTATTGACGGCAAGTGGTGAGTTGACTTACACTTCTATTCGGGGAAATCTTTTCTTACTGTTGGTATTCTACTACACCGAGCCGTGTTTGTCAATAGCAACTTCCCGCTAGGTCAAGGTATTAATTGTAACAATGTATTTAAAAGTGCCTTTTGGGGTTCTTTTAAGGCATTTTCCGCACTGGAAGCAGCGTACACTTCTCTCCAGGTCAACTGGAGAGGATGATGTTGGATCAATTCTTCGAGTGCTTCGAGAGCCAGTGCGGCAAAGTGGCCCCGGCATCGACGGGGCCAGACGGCAAGCCGGTGTGTACGTGCTGTGGATCGGGTAACGGACAGGTGCGATCCGCAGACACGGTGAAGGAATTGCTCGACCACGGGGCCTACTGGAACATCGACCCTCGCACGGGCGGGCCGGCGAAGAAGAGGCGGCGCTGAATGCTGTCGCCAGAGGCCATCAATTCATCAATGGCTCTAGGATCGTCTGAATGGTGGCTGAGATGGGCGAGGGCAGCCGCCGAGGGCGGGATCGATCCTGGAGCCACTGGTGGCTTTGCTGTCAGTGCTTGCCTTGGGGCTGGTACACCTTGTTCAGCACCAACCCGGGATAGGTGATCGCCTCCACAGCCGCTTGCAGAAGTGAGGGTGCATAGTGCCTGCCATACACCCTCGTCCCGACGCTGCCACCTACCTCATGCCCGGTAATTTGATCCTGCACCGGCTCAGCAATGCCAGCCTCAGTCATCTTGGGGCGCACTGTATGCCGGAAGCTATGGAAGTCTGGCACCACGCGCTCACTGCCGCCCATTTTCCGTGCCTCGCTAAACCACATCGAGAAGTTGCCACCGGGCTTGTCTTTACGGAATCTGAGGTCAGGCCACAGCCGCTCATGCCCAGCCTTCCGAGTTGCATCCACGTACTCAAGAAAGCCCAGTCTGACTAGCTCGCTGTGCATCGGAATGTCACGCACGCCTGCTGCTGTCTTGACGGTGGCGCCTTCGCCTTCCTCGTTGATGCTGATGAACGTCAGACCGTTACGCTCGAACACATCTGAAGGACGAAGCTGACAAAGCTCACTAATGCGTGCACCAGTGAACAGCCCAAGCAGCGGAATCCAATACGCGGCGTCCTTGCCGGCTCGCCATTGCTTCTCAGGTAGTTCGTAGCGGGTGAACAGTGGTTGAGAGAAGAAGGTCTTCAGCTCTTCCGGTGACCACGGCTTGCGCTTGTTCTCGGTGCGGGATTCGATGTTTAACCCTGCCCACGGATTCTTCGGGAGACATTCAAGGTCACGGCTGGCGTAGTTGAGCAAGCCTTGGATTGCCGTAAGCCTGTCGCTCTTCGTGCTGGACGCAAGCTTTTCCTTCAGAAGCCATGCCCGGAAGGCGTCTCCCATTGGCCGGGTGAGTTGCTCAAGAGGTGGATTGCCGGTCTGTCTCTCAAACATAGCCAGAGCGCGTTCGGTTGCAGCCACGGTGTCCTCTTTGCGAGGCTTGGATTCCTTCCAGCGTTCGAACACCTCCCGAAGCATGCATGGCTTCTTTGCGGCTTCAATGGCCTTGAGGTCTGGCAGGGGAGGGGTATCTACAACTTCCCCCTCATCCCGCTTCACCATCGCATCGGTGGTGTGCCTGATGGCTTTTGACACCTCCTGCAACGCTTCCTTGTAGCCGGGGGTGCTTTCGTCAAAGGTGATGCCTGCCTGTGCAGCGGCGCGCAGCATGGCCGGTGCAGCTTTGATGAGATTGCCGCGTGCCAAAGCTTTCCCGGCTTCTGCGTGGTGCTGCTGGTGCAGGTCTTCGAGCATGTCGGCAAGCGGGGCAGGCATCCCGCCAAACTTGCTTAGTGCCGCATCAGCGCCCGGCATGCCCATGCCCTGCATCCAGCGCAGTAGCCAAGCCTGATCTTCCGGTGTCGTGCGCAGTCGTTCATCGTCTGAGAGCGAGCCGTGTTGCACCTTCTCAGCAAAGAACTGCGCCATGGCTGGCGTGATAGCCGGAACCTTCAAGGGGTGCAGTTGGGCGCGTTGTACCTCGAATCGATCCAGCCATTCGGAGCGAAGCTGAGTCGCTTTCCGGCTAGCTTCCTTGAGGTCTGGCGTACCCAGTGAGCAATTCTCAGCCCAGTCCGACGAGTAGAGGTGCCGGAGGTCTTTAGGTGCCTTGATCTTCCATTGCCAGATGCTGCTACCCTTACGTTGGTAGACGCCGATGGCTTTTTTCATCTTGTCAGTGGTCATTGTCGGTTGCTCAAGTGACACACTGGGAGGACACGCTAGCTGGGATAAGTCCTTGATTTGCCTTAAGATATTGAGGCGTAAGGACATTAGGTGGGGAGGTGGACGAGCCTGACCCTCGGCACTGGCGGAAAACGGCTGTGGCTGCTTCGTTCCCGACCTGACCAGGTTGACCGCGCCACCATGCGAGGAGGCCCGTCCGAGCGGCATTGTACCCCAGACCGCGATACCGCGGAGAAATTGCGTTGAATGCCCTTTGCAGTGGTGGGTCATTGCCCGCGGCAAATGCATCGGCTTGATCTGGCGCAGGCAACGCGGGCCGCGGTGGCCCGACCATTCACCGACCCAGACCGTGGTGAGCCAATACATGAACGCAAACGACCAGATCATTCGCGGCGCCCTGGCGCCGCAGGAAATCTCCACCGAAGTCCTGATCGAGAAATACGCCAAGGGCGAAGAGCGCAGCATTGCCGATGTCAGGCAACGCGTGGCGCGCGCACTGGCGCAGGCCGAACCCGAGGACCAGCGCGAGGCCTGGAGCGCGCGCTTCCTGTGGGCGCAGGAAAACGGCTTCGTGCCGGCCGGGCGTATAAATTCGGCGGCGGGCACCGGCATCCAGGCCACGCTGATCAACTGCTTCGTGCAGCCGGTGGGCGATTCGGTGTCGGAGCCGCGCGAGGGCCGCCCCAGCATCTACGCGGCGGTGGCGCAGGCCGCCGAAACCATGCGCCGCGGCGGCGGCGTGGGCTATGACTTCTCGGCGATCCGACCGGCCGGCGCGCTGGTGCGGGCCACGCATTCGCGCGCCTCGGGGCCGGTGTCGTTCATGAGGGTGTTCGACGCATCCTGCGCCACGGTGGAATCCGCCGGCGCGCGCCGCGGCGCGCAGATGGGCGTGCTGCGCTGCGACCATCCCGATATCGAGAGCTTTATCCACGCCAAGGACAAGGGCGACCTCAGCAACTTCAATATCTCCATCGGCGTCACTGACGCCTTCATGCAGGCCGTGCAGGCCGACGGCGAGGTCGAACTGGTGCATGAGGCCGAGCCAGGCGCCGACATGATCGCCGCGGGCGCCTATCGCCGCGACGACGGCCAGTGGGTGTACCGGCGCGTGCCGGCGCGCAACCTGTGGGACCAGGTCATGCAGGCCACCTACGACCATGCCGAGCCGGGCATCCTGTTCCTGTCGCAGATCAACGCCGACAACAACCTTTATTACTGCGAGCGCATCGAGGCCACCAACCCCTGCGCCGAGCAGCCGCTGCCGTCCTATGGCTGCTGCTGCCTGGGCTCGATCAACCTGACGCGCTTCGTGCGCCAGCCGTTCTCGCCGCAGGCCGAATTCGATTTCGATGCCTTCGCCGAGGTTGTGCGCGTGGCCACGCGCATGCTCGACAACGTGCTCGACGTGACCTTCTGGCCGTTGCCCGAACAACAGGCCGAGGCCCACGCCAAGCGCCGCGTCGGGCTGGGCTTCCTGGGGCTGGGCAGCGCGCTGGTGATGCTGGGCCTGCGCTATGACGCCGAGCCGGCGCGGCAATTGGCGGCGCGGATCTCGGAACGCATGCGCGACGATGCCTACCTGGCGTCGACCGAACTGGCGGTGGAGAAGGGCGTTTTCCCCTTGTTCGATGCCAATGCCTACCTGCAGAGCGGATTTGCCGGGCGGCTGCCCGAACGCTTGCGCGATGCCATTGCGCGCAATGGGCTGCGCAATTCGCACCTGCTGTCGATCGCACCCACCGGCACCATCACGCTGGCCTTTGCCGACAATGCGTCCAATGGCATCGAGCCCGCCTTCTCGTGGACCTATAACCGCAAGAAGCGGATGCCGGACAACAGCTACCGCAGCTTCGAGGTGGCGGATCATGCCTGGCGGCTTTACCGTCACATGGGGGCCGACATGGCCCAGTTGCCGGATGCCTTCGTCACCGCGCTGCAGATGTCGGCGCTGGACCATATGCGGATGCTGGAAGCGGTGCAGCCGTATATCGACACCAGCATCAGCAAGACCGTCAACGTGCCGGAGGATTATCCGTACGAAGCCTTCCGCAACCTGTACCTGGAGGCCTGGAAGGCCGGCCTGAAGGGGCTAGCGACCTATCGCCCCAATTCGGTGCTGGGGGCCGTGCTGTCAGTAGAGGCGCCGGCGGCGGCGCCCGCTGCCGTGGCCGACGACAATCCGCTGGTGCGCCCCTTCGGCAGCCGGCCGGTGGGCGACCTGGAGGGGGTGACGTCCAAGGTCGAATACCTGACCTACGAAGGCCACAAGACCGTCTACCTGACTGTCAACTTCATGCGCGTCGCCGGCGTGGCCGACGGCAAGCCGGTGGAGATCGAGCGCCCGGTGGAGTTCTTCATGCCGGCGGGGCAGCGCAGCGAGGGCCAGCAGTGGATCACCTCGACCATGCGGCTGTTGTCGATGGTGGCGCGCTCGGGCGGCTCGGTCGCCAAGGCGCTGGCGGACATGCGCAACGTGGTGTGGGACAAGGGCACGGTGCGCTACGGCACGCTGGTGCGCCAGGACGGCACCGAGGTGCCGCGCTTCCATGACTCCGAAGTGGCCGCGCTCAGCTACGCGCTGCAGCGCATCCTGATCAAGCGCGGCTTCCTGGATGCCGAGGGCGGCCAGGTGCCGGTAGCGGCGCTGGCCGCCAGGCTGGCCCAGCGCGAGGGCGGGGCGCAGGCGCTGGATGCCGGGGTCGATCTCGCCAGCCAGGCCCGGGCCCCCGGCACCCCCGGTGTCGGCACCGGCAAGCCCTGCCCGGAGTGTGGCGCGCACGCCCTGCACAAGGTCGACGGCTGCGCCAAATGCGCCAATTGCGGCTACGTGGGCGAGTGCGGCTGAGCCCCGCCGCGGGCGGGTTGCGGCCACCGGGGCCGGCCCGCGCGGCGCGTGGCGAATAAAGACCGCGAGGTCGGGGCGGCGGCGGCCGGAGGGGGGCCGCCTTTTGCTACAATCGCCGCCATGAGTTATCAAGTTCTAGCGCGCAAATGGCGCCCCAGGGATTTCACCACGCTGGTCGGCCAGGAGCACGTGGTCCGCGCGCTCACGCACGCGCTGGAACAGCAGCGGCTGCACCATGCCTACCTGTTCACCGGCACGCGCGGGGTCGGCAAGACCACGCTGTCGCGGATCCTGGCCAAGGCCCTGAACTGCATCGGCCCTGACGGCACCGGCGGCATCACCGCCCAGCCGTGCGGGCAGTGCAAGGCCTGCCAGGAGATCGACAGCGGCCGCTTCGTCGACTACATCGAGATGGACGCCGCCTCCAACCGCGGCGTCGACGAGATGGCGCAGCTGCTGGACAAGGCGGTCTACGCCCCGACCTCCGGGCGCTTCAAGGTCTACATGATCGACGAAGTGCACATGCTGACCAACCACGCCTTCAACGCCATGCTGAAGACGCTGGAAGAGCCGCCCGGGCACGTCAAGTTCATCCTCGCCACCACCGACCCGCAGAAGATCCCGGTCACGGTGCTGTCGCGCTGCCTGCAGTTCAACCTCAAGCAGATGCCGCCGGGGCATATCGTCTCGCACCTGGACCATATCCTGGCGCAGGAAGGCATTGCCCACGACGGCAACGCGCTGCGGCTGCTGGCCCAGGCCGCGCACGGTTCGATGCGCGATGCGCTGTCGCTGACCGACCAGGCCATCGCCTACAGTGCGGGCCAGGTGTCGGAAGACGCGGTGCGCGGCATGCTGGGCGCGATCGACCAGGGCTACCTGGTGCAGTTGCTCGATGCGCTGGCCGCCGAAGACGGCGCCGCCATGCTGGCGATTGCCGATGCCATGGCCGACCGCAGCCTGTCGTTTGCCGGCGCGCTGCAGGATCTGGGCTCGCTGCTGCACAAGGTGGCGCTGGCGCAGGCCGTGCCGGCCTCGGTGCAGGACGAATGGCCCGAAGCCGACGAGGTGCGGCGCCTGGCCGGCGTGTTCGACGCGCAGGAAGTGCAGCTGTTCTACCAGATCGCCAACCTCGGCCGCAGCGAGCTGGCGCTCGCGCCGGACGAGTACGCCGGCTTCACCATGACGCTGCTGCGCATGCTGGCGTTCCGGCCGTCGTCTGAACCGGCCACGACGCAAGGTCAGGGCGGTGGTGCCGCGCCTGCACGCCAGCGCGGTTCCGCCGCGCCTGAAGCCGCGCAACCCGTTGATACCCGCTTTGCGACGGCTGCGGCCAATGCCGCCGGGCAGGCCAAGGCCGGTACTGCGGCGGCACCGATCCCTGCCCCTATGCCCGCACGGGCGGTACAGCCCGCGGTCGTGGCTGAACCCGCTGCGGCACCTGCCGCTGTCCCTGCATCCCCTGAAGCTGCGCCGGCACGCCCGGCCGCTGGCGGCGGCAACGGGGCCATGTCGCCCGCCGCCGCCGCGCTGGCCGCCGCCCGCCAGGGTTCCGCTGCCCGTGGCGGCGGCCGCAAGGCGCCGCCGCCGGCCATGCCGCCAGCGCCGGCTGCCGCGCAGCGCCCGCCGGCCCAACCCTTGCGCGCGCCCGGCGCCGCAGCCGTGAGCCGCCCGCCGGCACCGGTTGCGAAGGCGCCCATGCAGCCGCCAGTCCAGTCTCCGGCAGCGCCGGCACGGCCCGCCACGCCGCCCGCGGCGCGCCAGGCGGAGCCGGAATCCGTGCCGCCCTGGGAGTTGGCGGGTGGCAGCGATGTGCCGCCGTGGGAAGAGCTGCCGCCTGACCTGCCGGTCATCGGCCCCTACGACAGCGATCCCGGCTACCGCGACAACGGTTTCAACGAACCGCGTGCCGCCGCGCCGCGCAACGGCCCGGCCCGGCCGGGCCGCGCGCCCGCGCGCGAGGCCGAGCCGGCGCGCGAGGCCGCTCCCGTGCCGTCAGCCACGACGCCGGCAGAGTCCGCCAAATACGTCGCCCCGCGCCCGCCAGCAGCGGGCGAGGATGGCACCCCGCCGGCCTTCACCGGCGAATGGCCGGTGCTGGCCGCCGGCCTGCCCTTGAAGGGCCTGGCGCAGCAGCTGGCCTACCAGAGCGAACTGACCCAGGTGGTCGGACGTACCTTCCACCTGCGCATCCCGGTCGCGGCCCTGGGCGAGAACGGCGTGTCCGAGCGGCTGCAGCAGGCGCTGTGCGATCACTTCGGCGAGCCGGTGCGCGTGGTCTGCGAGGTGGGCGGGGTTTCCATCACCGCGGCGGCCGCCGATGCCGAGGCGCGCGCCGAGCGCCAGCGGCAGGCCGAGGCCGTGATCGAGGCCGATCCCTTTGTCCAGGGCCTGCTGCGCGATTTTGGCGGCCAGATCGTGCCGGGCTCGATCCAGCCGCGCGCCGCCTGATCCGCGGCCTGCGTTTGCTTTACCGAACTACTTCACCGAATTTCTTACCGAATCCAGGAGCATTCCATCATGATGAAAGGTCAACTCGCCGGGCTGATGAAGCAAGCCCAGCAGATGCAGGAGAACATGAAGAAGATGCAGGAGCAGCTGGCCCTGATCGAGGTCGAGGGCCAGTCCGGCGCCGGTCTCGTCAAGGTGGTCATGACCTGCAAGAACGACGTCAAGCGCGTCACCATCGACCCCAGCCTGCTGGCCGAGGGCGAAGACAAGGACCTGCTGGAAGACCTGGTCGCCGCCGCCTTCAATGACGCCGTACGCAAGGCCGAGGCCACCTCGCAGGAAAAGATGGGCTCGATGACCTCGGGCCTGCCGCTGCCCCCGGGCTTCAAGCTGCCGTTCTGAACGCCACTGTGAAGGCATCGTCCCCGACCTCGCTGCAGGCACTGGTCGAAGCGCTGCGGGTGCTGCCCGGCGTCGGGCCCAAGTCCGCCCAGCGCATGGCCTACCACCTGCTGCAGCATGACCGCGAGGGCGCGCGCAAGCTGGGCGATGCACTGCGCGGCGCGGCGGACCATATCCGCCATTGCCAGCGCTGCAACACCTTCACCGAGCAGGAGATCTGCGCGACCTGCCTGGACGACCGCCGCGACGCCTCGCTGCTGTGCGTGGTGGAAACCCCGGCCGACCAGGTCATGATCGAGCAGACCCTGACCTACCGCGGCAAGTACTTCGTGCTGATGGGCCGGCTCTCGCCGCTGGACGGCATCGGCCCGCGCGAGATCCATCTTGACCGGCTGCTCGCGCGCGCCACCGAGCCTGAGCTGGGCGGCCCGGTTGGCGAGGTCATCGTCGCCACCAACTTCACCAGCGAAGGCGAGGCCACCGCGCACTACATCGGCGAAATGCTCAAGGCGCGCGGCCTCAAGGTGTCGCGCCTGGCGCGCGGCGTGCCGGTGGGCGGCGAGCTGGAATACGTCGATGCCGGCACCATCGCCCGCGCAGTGATGGACCGCCGCAACCTCTGAGCCCGATCGCGCGGGGCTGGAACGCCCACGTGCCCGCGCGCCGATCACCGGATTCCTCCGCCTACCTGCCTGCCCCATGAACCTGGCCCGCTTCGATCTCGTCACGCTTGGCTTGTTCGTCGCCGTGGCCCGGCAGGGCAGCATTTCGGCCGGCGCGCGCCAGTCGCACCTGGCCGTGGCCGCCGCCAGCAAGCGCATCTCAGACCTGGAAACCGCAGTCGGCGCGCCGCTGTTCTTCCGCCATGCCGCCGGCGTGCAGCTGACCGAGGCCGGCCAGGCCTGCTTCCACCACGCCCTGACCATCCTGCAGGACGTAGAGCGTATGGCCGGCGTGATGTCGGACTACGCCTCGGGCGTGCGCGGGCAGGTGCGGGTGTGCGCCAACACCTCGGCGATCACGCAGTTCCTGCCCGACGACCTGGCGTCGTTCATGCAGCGCCATCCCACCATCCGCATCGAGCTGGAAGAGCAGAACAGCCGCGACATCGTCGCCGCGCTGGTCGAGAACCGCGCCGACGTGGGCATCTTTGCCGACCGCACGCCCGCGGCCGGGCTGATGACGATCGAGTACCGGCAGGACGAGCTGGTCATCATCACACCGCCCAATCACCCGCTGGCCGCGCGCGGCCCGGTGCACTATGCCGATACGCTGGAATTCGACTTCGTCAGCCTGCCGCAGGAAACCTCGCTGGCCGCGCGCCTGCTGGAAGAGAGCAGCCGGCTGGACCGGCCGTTCCGGCTGCGCATCCAGGTGCGCAGCTTCGACGCCATGTGCCGCATGGTGATGGCCGGTCTGGGCGTGGGCGTGCTGCCGCGCATCGCGGCCGAGCCGCACGTCAAGTCGATGGGGCTGTCGCTGGTGTCGCTGCAGGACGCCTGGGCGCGCCGCTCGCTGCTGATCGGGCTGCGCGACCCGGCCGGGCTGACGGTGTCGGCGCGGCTGCTGATCACCCACCTGTGCGGAGACCGGGCGCCGTTCTGACGCGCGCTTCCTAGGGGTTTCCCAGGGCCTTTCGCGTTCCAAGAAAGCCCGCTTCACCGATTGCCGATTCCTGGCAGGCCCCTGCTGGGGCACACTCCGTCCGAACGCAATGTATGGCACGCCAGTCATTGGTCTTGCCGCACTGCAACAAGACAGCCGCATCGCACGGAGACACCCCATGGCGCAACAGATCCTCGAGGGCATTCGCGTCCTCGAACTCGGACAACTCATCGCCGGCCCCTTCGCCGCCAAGACCCTGGCCGACTTTGGCGCCCACATCATCAAGGTGGAGCCGCCGGGGCAGGGCGACCCGCTGCGCAAATGGCGCATGCTGCATGAAGGCACCTCGGTCTGGTGGGAGGCCCAGTCGCGCAACAAGGAGTCGATCTGCATCGACCTGCGCCAGCCGGAAGGCCAGGCACTGGTGCGCAAGCTGGCCGCCGAGGCCGACGTGCTGATCGAGAACTTCCGCCCCGGCACCATGGAGAAGTGGGGCCTGGGCTGGGATGTGCTGCATGCCGACAACCCGCGCCTGATCATGCTGCGCGTGTCGGGCTACGGCCAGACCGGCCCGAAGAAGGATGAGCCCGGCTTTGCCGCCGTGGCCGAAGCCATGGCCGGCCTGCGCCACCTGACCGGCGAGCCCGGCCGCGCGCCGGTGCGCGCCGGGCTGTCGCTGGGCGACACCATCGCCGGTCTGCACGGCGCCATGGGCGTGCTGCTGGCGCTGTACCAGCGCGACGCGCGCGGCGGCGAAGGCCAGGTCATCGACGTGGCGCTGTACGAGTCGCTGTTCAACCTGAGCGAAAGCCTGCTGCCGGAATACTCGGCCTTCGGCGCGGTGCGCCAGCCCGCCGGCGGCGCGCTGCCGGGGATCGCGCCGTCCAACGCCTATCCCTGCGCCAGCGGCGAATACGTGCTGGTGGCGGCCAACGGCGACGCCATCTTCAAGCGCATGATGCTGGCCATCGGCCGGCCCGACCTGGCCGACGACCCGGCGCTGGCGCAGAACGATGGCCGCGTGAAGCGCGTCGACGAAATCGATGCCGCCATCGCCGACTGGACCCGCACGCAGACGGTGGACTCGGCGCTGGCGGTGCTGCGCGACGCGCAGGTGCCGTCGGGCCGCATCTATACCGTCAAGGATATTGCCGAAGACCCGCACTACCGCGCCCGCGGCGTGATCGAGTCGGTGACGTCGGCCGGTGGGCTCACGGTGGAAGTGCCGGGCGTGGTGCCCAAGCTGTCGGCCAGCCCGGGGGAAATCCATGACCGCGCGCCGACGCTGGGCGAGCATACCGATGCAGTGCTGAAGCAGGCAGGCTTCGATGACGCCGCCATCGCCGACCTGCGCGCGCGCAAGGTGATCGCATGAGCGCCGCCGCCAACCTGCGCGGCCCGGCACGCGTCGAAATCAATGAAGTCGCGCCGCGCGACGGCCTGCAGATCGAGCCGGAGGTGGTGCCGACGGATGCCAAGGTCGCCTTTCTCGACGCGCTGTCGGCCTGCGGCTTTGCCCGCATCGAAGCCACCTCTTTCACCTCGGCCCGCGCCATCCCGGCGCTGGCCGATGCCGAGGCGCTGATGCACCGCATGCAGCGCCACGCGGGCGTGCGCTACACCGCGCTGGTGCCCAACCTGCGCGGGCTGGAGCGCGCGCTGTCGTGCCGGCCGGATGAGGTCAACCTGGTGATGTCGGCCAGCGAGACGCACAACCGCGCCAACCTGCGCATGACGCGCCAGCAGTCACAGGACCAGCTGCTGGCGATGATCGAGGCGGCGGGCGCCGCCGGTGTGCCGGTCAACGTGTCGCTGTCGACGGTGTTCGGCTGCCCGTTCGAGGGCGAGGTCGATACCGGCGCGGTGATGGCACTGGCCACCCGCTTTGCCGAGGCCGGCGCGGCCGGCATCACGCTGTGCGACACCACCGGCATGGCCTACCCGAACCAGGTCGCGGCGCTGTGCGAGGCCTTCCAGGCCACGCTGCCCGATACCGGCCTGACCATCCACCTGCACAACACGCGCGGCATGGGCCTGGCCAATGCCCTGGTAGCCTGGCAGACCGGCGTGACGCGCTTCGACGCGGCCGCCGGCGGCCTGGGCGGCTGCCCGTACGCCCCCGGTGCCAGCGGCAACGTCAGCACCGAAGACCTGGTCCATATGTTCGACTGCATGGGCGTCGAGACCGGCGTCGACCTGGGCGCGCTGCTCGACGTGGTGGCCGGCATGCCGGCGCTGGTCGGGCGCGACATTCACAGCCAGCTGCTGAGCGCCGGCCCGCGCCTGCGCAAGCACCAGCCGCCGGCCTGGATGGCAGAGCATTTCGCCGGGCAGGCATAGCCGGCACCCAGACAAGAACAACACATCCAACAGATAACGGAGACCCTCATGAATCAAGCCCTTCAACGCAAGTCCGCCATGCCCGCACGGCGCAAGGCCGTAGCCGCCACGCTGGCGGCACTCGGTGTGGCATGGTTCGCGCCTGTCGCCCTGGCACAGGACGGTACTTATCCCACCCGTCCGGTGACGCTGGTGGTATCGGCCGCGGCCGGTGGCACCACCGACATCGCGGCGCGCATGATTGCGGAGCCGCTGTCCAAGGCACTTGGCCAGCCGGTGGTGGTGGACAACCGTCCCGGCGGCAACGGCAGCATCGCCGCGCAACTGGTGGCGCGGGCCAAGCCGGACGGCTACACGCTGATGCTGCAGTACTCGGGCTTCCACGTGATCACGCCGCTGCTGGTCAAGAACCTGTCGTGGGACCCGGTCAAGGACTTTGCGCCGGTGGCCAACATCCTGTCGGCGCCGCAGGTGCTGGTGGTGCGCCCGAGCCTGCCGGTCAAGTCGCTGAAGGAACTGGTGGCCTACGCCAAGGCCAATCCGGACAAGCTCAACTACGCCTCGTCGGGCAACGGCTCGCTGCAGCACGTCTCGACCGAGCTGCTGAACCAGATGGCCGGCACGAAAATCACGCACGTGCCCTACAAGGGCACCGGCCCGGCCATGACCGACCTGCTGGGCGGCTCGGTGGATCTGACCATCACCACGCCGCCGCCGCTGATGGCCCATATCGCCGCCGGCAAGCTGCGTCCGCTGGTGGTGACCAGCAAGACCCGCCTGCCCAGCCTGAAGGACGTGCCGTCGGCGCCCGAGGCCGGCTACCCCGACCTGGACGTGTCGTCATGGTTTGCGATGTACGCACCGGCCGGCACGCCCAAGCCGGTGATCGACAAGCTGACTGGCGAGATCGAGAAGATCATGCGTACTGAAGCCTTCCGCAAGAAGGCCGAGGACCTGGGCGCCGAGGCCAAGTACATGAACCCGCAGCAGCTGGGGCAGTACCAGAAGGCGGAGCTGGCGCGCTGGGGCAAGGTGATCAAGTCCGCCGACATCCACGCGGAATGATGGCGCGGGCTGCGGCAAGGTGATCGAAAGGTAAGGGCGTTATGCTGGCGGGTTTGCTAGGTGTTGATACCGATGCGGTGCATCGCACCGTCCGGTAGCATCGCAATTTGCCGCACCGCGGCGCGCCCCCATCGAGCGCATGTTGCCGCAGCGCCAGTCCACACGGGTAGGAGATCTCGCATGTATAACAAGAAATTCTGGAAGCAATTCCTGATCGCGCTGGCGCTGTTCCTGGCCGGCTGGTTCACCTTCGGCCAGGCGCAGGCGCAGGGCAAGCCCGAGAAGACCAAGGTCACCATCGCGGTGGGCGGCAAGAACCTGTTCTATTACCTGCCGCTGACCATTGCCGAGCGCCTCGGCTACTTCAAGGAAGAAGGGCTGGACGTCGAGATCGTCGACTTCGCCGGCGGCGCCAAGGCGCTGCAGGCCGTGGTGGGCGGCAGCGCCGACGTGGTCTCGGGCGCCTACGAGCACACCATCAACCTGCAGGCCAAGGGCCAGCGCTACCAGGAATTCGTTTTGCAGGGCCGCGCCCCGCAGATCGTGCTGGTGGTGTCGAACAAGACCATGCCCAACTTCAAGTCGATCGCCGACCTGAAGGGCAAGAAGATCGGCGTGACCGCGCCGGGCTCGTCGACCAACATGATGGCCAACTTCGTGCTGGCCAAGGCCGGACTGAAGCCGTCTGACGTGTCGTTCATCGGCGTGGGCGCCAGCGCCGGCGCGGTGGCGGCGATGCGTTCGGGCCAGATCGATGCGATGGCCAACCTGGACCCGGTGGTGTCGATGCTGACGCAGAAGAACGAAGTGCGCATCGCCTCGGACACCCGCACGCTCAAGGACACCCAGGCCGTGTTCGGCGGCAACATGCCGTCGGGCTGCCTGTATGCGTCGCAGGCGTTTATCCAGCAGAACGCCAACACCACGCAGGCGCTGACCAATGCCATGGTGCGCGCGCTCAAGTGGCTGCAGAAGGCGGGCCCGTCGGACATCGTCAAGACCGTGCCGGAAAGCTACCTGCTGGGTGACCGCGCGCTGTACCTGGCCGCGTGGGACAAGGTCAAGGAAGCGATCTCGCCGGACGGCACCATGCCGGCCGACGGCCCGCGCACCGCGTTCAACGCGCTGAGCCAGTTCGACGCCGAGCTCAAGGGCAAGCCGGTCAAGCTGGAAGAGACCTACACCAACGCTTTCGTGCAGAAGGCCAACGCCAAGTACAAGTAAGACCCTCGCCGTCGATGCCATCGGCCCGCTGTCCGCAGCGGGCCTTTGCTTTGAAACCTTGACGGCCAATCCATCATCACCCGCCCGCACCGCGCCCCCCGGCGCCGCCACGGCGGGACCGAGACGGTTCACCATGAGCACTCCCGCACTTTCCCTCGACAAGGTCACCTGCACCTTTGTCTCGCGCGATGACCGCAGCCAGCGCTATACCGCGGTTCAGGACGTCACGCTGTCGATCCAGCCCGGCGAATTCGTCTCCGTGGTCGGCCCCACCGGCTGCGGCAAGTCCACGTTGCTGAACGTTGGCGCCGGCCTGCTGGAACCCTCCAGCGGCGAGGTGCGCGTGTTCGGCGAACCCCTGCGCGGCATCAACCGGCGCGCCGGCTATATGTTCCAGACCGAGGCGCTGATGCCCTGGCGCAGCGCGCTGGACAACGTCGTTGCCGGCCAGGAGTTCCGCGGCGTGGCGCGCGCCGAGGCCGTGCAGCAGGGCGAGGAATGGCTGCGCCGCGTAGGCCTCGGCGGCTTTGGCGACCGCTACCCGCACCAGCTCTCGGGCGGCATGCGCAAGCGTGTCGCGCTGGCGCAGACGCTGGTGCTGGACCCGGACATCATCCTGATGGACGAACCGTTCTCGGCGCTGGATATCCAGACCCGCCAGCTGATGGAGAACGAGGTGCTGGAGCTGTGGGCCGCCAAGCGCAAGGCCGTGCTGTTCATCACCCACGACCTGGACGAGGCCATTGCCATGAGCGACCGCGTGGTGGTGCTGTCGGCCGGCCCGGGCACGCACCCGATCGGCGAGTTTGCCATCGACCTGCCGCGCCCGCGCGACGTGGCTGAGATCCGCAACCATCCGCGCTTTGTCGAACTGCACGCCGCGATCTGGGACGTGCTGCGCGAAGAAGTGCTCAAGGGCTATGCCCAGCAGCTCAAGGTGGCCTGAGCCTTCCCATCACAACAAGACCTGAATTCACGATGGCATTCCGTAACGACTCCAAGGGCATGCTGCGCGTCTGGCAGCTGCTCGTACTGGTGGTGATCCTCGGTGTGTGGCATATGGCCACGCGCTCGCAGCAGGTTGCCTTTTTCTTTGGTGAGCCGCTGATGGTGGCGCAGCGCATCTGGAGCTGGTTTATCGTCGAGCGCGATATCTACCTGCACCTGGGCGTGACGCTGATCGAAACCGTGCTGGCCTTCGGCATCGGCACGGTGGCGGGGCTGGGCGTGGGCCTGTGGCTGGCGCTGAGCCCGCTGACCTCCGCCATCCTCGACCCCTATGTCAAGGCCATGAACTCGATGCCGCGCGTGATCCTGGCACCGATCTTCGCGGTCTGGTTCGGCCTGGGCATCTGGTCGAAGGTGGCGCTGGCGGTGACGCTGGTGTTCTTTATCGTCTTCTTCAACGTCTACCAGGGCGTCAAGGAAGTGAGCCCGGTGGTGCTGGCCAACGCGCGCATGCTGGGCGCCAACCAGAAGCAGCTGCTGCGCCATGTCTACCTGCCCAGCGCCACCAGCTGGGTGTTCTCGTCGCTGCATACCTCGGTGGGCCTGGCCTTCGTGGGCGCGGTGGTGGGCGAATACCTGGGCTCGGCGCGCGGCGTGGGCTACCTGATCCTGCAGGCCGAAGGCACCTTCGACATCAATACCGTGTTTGCCGGCATCGTGGTGCTGACGGCGTTTGCGCTGGTGCTGGACTGGATGGTTGGCATGGGTGAGAAGCGGCTGATGAAGTGGCAGCCGCAGAGTGGGGAGACGGAGAAGCTTTGAACTGAAGCGCCGAAGCGAAGGGAAGGGCGGCTGCGGCCGCCCTTTTGCTTTGCCGGCAGCGCTCAGTCTGCGGCGCCTGCCTCAGGCGTATCAAAGCAGACCGATACGGTCAGCCCGCCTCCCGGCGTATCCCCCAGCACCACCGCTGCGCCATGCAGCCGTGCGATCTCGCGCACGATCGACAGCCCCAGCCCGGTGCCTTCCACGGCCTGTCCGCTCCCGCCGCGATAGAAGCGCCGGAACACCGCATCGCGCTCTGCCGGCGCAATGCCGGGGCCGTTGTCGATCACCTGCAGCCGCGGCACGCCGCCGTCCAGCGCCACGCGCACCGTGACCACTGCGCCATGTCCCGCATAGCGGATCGCATTGTCGATCAGGTTGCCCGTCAATTCCTGCAGCAGCTCGGCCTGCCCGGCGACCTCCACCGGCTCTTCCTGCTCGAAGCCCAGGTCGACCTCGCTGCCACGCGCCACCGGCGCCCAGTCCAGTGCCACGCCTTGCGCCAGCGCATCGAGTCGCAGCGGCCTGAGCTTGGGCATATAGCCCGCATCAGGCTCCAGCCGCGACAGCGACAGCAGCTGCTGCACGCCCTTGGAGGCATGGCGCACGGTGCCGTGCAGCAGCCGCATATGCTCGCGCACGCGTTCGCCGTCGCGCTCGCGCAGCGCCAGCTCGGACTGCGCCTGGATGATCGCCAGCGGCGTCTTGAGCTGGTGCGCGGCATCGGCGAAAAAGCGCTTGCGCGCCTGCACCATGCCGTGGAGCCGGTCCATGTACTGATTCAGTGCCTGTACCAGCGGCTTCATCTCGGCGGGCAGGTCCTTCTGCTCGATCGGGTCGAGCTGCGTGCCGCGTCGCGCCACCGTGTCCGACAGCCGGTTCAGCGGCCGCAGCCCGCGCCGCACGCCGAGCCAAACGATGCCCAGCGCCAGCGTCACCAGCATCAGCTCCTGCAGCAGCGAGCCGATCAGGATGTCGCGCGCCAGCAGCTGGCGCGGCTCGATGGTCTCGCCCACCAGCACCCACACCAGCCGCGTGCGCGCCGAGCCCACGTCGTGCACCGGCAGCGCCTGCGCCGCCATGCGCAGCGGGTGCTCGCGGAAGACGGTGTCGTAGAACTCGGTGCGGTACAGCCGCAGCGGTGCCTCGGCCGGCATCGGCAGGTCGTCGTAGCCGGTCACGGTGGCACCGTCCTCGTCGCGGATGCGGTAGAAGATGCGCGGGCCGGCCTGGTCGTCGAAGAGTTCCAGTGCCAGGTTGGGCACGTCGACCTGAAGCCGCCCCTCGCGCAGGCGGATGCCTTCGCGCATCGCGCGCAGCGACGCCTCCAGCGTGCGGTCGAAGGCGATATGCGCGGCCGACATGGCGCGCTCATAGGTCAGCCACGCATCGAAGGCGAGCAGGCCCATCAGCGGCAGCAGCAGCCATAGCGACAGCTGCAGGCGCAGGCTGGGCGCCTGTCGTGGGCGCTTCATGCCACCGGCCGCGCTTCGAGCAGGTATCCCAGCCCGCGCAGCGTGACGATGGCCACGCCGCTGCCGTCGAGCTTCTTGCGCAGCCGGTGTACGTAGATCTCGATCGCATCCGGGTTGACCGATTCGTCGATGCCGAAGATCTTCTCCGACAGCGCAGCCTTGTTCACCGCGCGGCCATCGCGCAGCAGCAGCACCTCCAGCACGGCGCGTTCGCGCCCGGTCAGCGGCAGCAACTCGCCGTGCAGCAGGACGGCACGGCTGACGCTGTCGTAGTGCAGCGGGCCGCAGGCGATCTGCGTGCTCTCATGCCCGTGGGCACGGCGGATCAGCGCGCGGGCGCGCGCTTCCAGTTCGGACAGGTCGAAGGGCTTGGCCAGGTAGTCGTCGGCGCCCAGGTCCAGGCCGCGCACGCGGTCTTCGACTGAGCCGTGCGCGGTCAGGATCAGCACCGGCAGCGGGTTGCGGCGCTGGCGCAGGCGGCGCAGCACTTCCAGGCCATCCAGTCCGGGCAGGCCCAGGTCCAGGATCAGCAGCGCGTAGTCCTGCGTGCTGAGCAGGTTGTCGGCGCTGCGGCCGTCGTGCATGCAGTCGACCGTGAAGCCGGCCTGGCCCAGGGCCTGGCTCAGGGAATTGGCCAGCATCACATTGTCTTCGGCAAGCAGGATACGCATGGGGCAGGGCAGTCAGGCGGCAATACGGAAAAACGGCCGGAACGGCCGAGGCCAGACAGATACAGGGAAGTGTGCCGGCTTAGAAGCTAGGGAAACCACCAACCCCGCAGCGGCGCCGCGCCCGCGAAAAGCCTGCATTCCGAAAGCGAACTGAAAGTGCGCGTCCCCTACCATCCGGCCGGCTAACGATTCACACAACAAGCACAAGCAAGGCGATAGCATGAAGCGTACGGCAATGGCATTCGCAGCGATGGGTCTGGCTGCAGCCGGGTCGGCATCCGCCCAATCGAGCGTGACGATGTATGGCCTAGTGGACGCCGGCATCGAATATGTCAGCCACGCGGGCCCGGACGGCTCGGCGGTCAAGCTGACCTCGGGCGGCAAGAACACCTCGCGCTGGGGCATCCGCGGCAGCGAAGACCTGGGCGGCGGCCTGAAGGCGATCTTCGCCCTGGAAAGCGGCATCGCCATCGACACCGGCAAGCTGGACACCGACAACACGCTGTTCGACCGCCGTGCCACGGTGGGCCTGGCAAGCCGCTACGGCCAGGTGGTGCTGGGTCGCACCTTCACCACGACCTACGACTTCATGCTGCCGTTCGACCCGATGGGCTACGCGCCAGCCTATTCGTGGGCCACCTCGTCGACCGCGACCGGCGGCCGCAAGGACGGCCTGTTCTCGCGTGCCTCGAACGCGGTCCGCTATGACGGCAGCTTCGGCGGCCTGAAGCTGGGCGCGACCGTGGCCATGGGCGAAGTGGCGGGGGACTTCAAGAGCTCGTCCAAGTACGCGCTGGGGGTGGGCTACAGTGCCGGCAACTTTGCCGCGGCCGCCACCTGGGACCGCCAGAACGGCGCCGGCAGCAGCACCACGCCGGCCGACAGCACCGACTACATCCAGGGCATCCATGCCGGCGCCAGCTATGACTTCGGCAACCTGACGCTGTTTGCCGGCTACCGCAACTACAAGCGCACCTTCACCACCGGCACGGCGACGGATCGCAGCGACATGTACTGGGGCGGCGCCAGCTATGACTTCACGCCGGCCTTCACGCTGTACGGCGCGGTCTACAAGCAGAACATCAAGGGCGGCAACAACGCCGACCCGATCCTGTTCTCGCTGCGCGGCCAGTACGCGCTGTCCAAGCGCACGGCGGCCTACCTGTCGGTGGGCTATGCCGATGCGCGCAACGGGCAGAACGTCAGCGTCTCGCGCGACCTGGTCGGCTTCGCCAACAACCAGACCGGCGTCATGGCCGGCCTGCAGCATCGCTTCTGAGGAAAGGGCGGCCTGAATGGCCGGAATGGCCTCATTGGCCTGGTGGGAACTGCCTGCCGCCTGGCGCATGGGTGTGCGCCATCCA
The DNA here is from genome assembly GCF_059419025.1 of Cupriavidus sp. GW821-FHT07C08. Lineage (NCBI taxonomy): Bacteria > Pseudomonadati > Pseudomonadota > Betaproteobacteria > Burkholderiales > Burkholderiaceae > Cupriavidus > Cupriavidus sp. GW821-FHT07C08. Next base: position 602,068 of record NZ_JBWKQZ010000001.1, on the reverse strand, counting down.
GGGCGGCTGGCAGCTTGAGGCGCGTTGCCTCAGCCGGGCGCAGGGCGTAGCCGCACGTCTTGCGCCCTTCTTTTACCGGCGGGCAGAGCGCGCCGCCGGCGTGGGTGCCACTCAGGGCACGATCACGATCTTGCCCGTGACCTTGCGCGCTTCCATGTCCTTGAGCGCCTGCGGGGCCTGCTCCAGCGGATAGCGCGCCGAGATATGCGGGCGGATCTTGCCTTCCTTCATCCAGCCCAGCATCTGCGCCATATTGGCCTGGTTGGCCTTGGGCTCGCGCCGCACGAAGTCGCCCCAGAACACGCCCACCAGCGACGCGCCCTTGAGCAGCGCCAGGTTCAGCGGCAGCTTGGGGATCTCGCCATTGGCAAAGCCCACCACCAGGTAGCGGCCGCGCCAGCCGATCGAACGGAAGGCCGGTTCGGCATAGATGCCGCCCACCGGGTCGTAGATCACGTCCGGGCCCTTGCCGTCGGTCAGTGCCTTGATGCGCTCGCGCAGGTCTTCGGTGCTGTAGTTGATCAGTGCGTCGGCGCCGTGCTCCTTGCACACCGCCAGCTTCTCGTCGGTCGAGGCGGCGGCGATTACGCGCGCGCCGATGGCCTTGCCGATCTCGATCGCCGCCAGGCCCACGCCGCCGGCCGCGCCCAGCACCAGCATGGTCTGGCCGGCCTTCAGCTCGCCCCGGTCGATGACCGCGTGGTGCGAGGTGCCGTAGGTCAGCGTGAAGGCCGCCGCGGTCTCGAAGTCGATGCCGGGCGGCATCGGCACCACCGACGCCGCCGGCGCCTTGGCCTGGCTGGCGAACGCGCCGTTGCCCAGGTAGGCGATCACCTTGTCGCCGGGCTTGACGTGGGTGACGCCTTCGCCCACCGCATTGACCACGCCGGCCAGCTCCGAGCCCGGGCTGAACGGCAGGGCAGGCTTGGCCTGGTATTTGTTTTGGATGATGAGCACATCCGGGAAGTTGACGGCGGCCGCCTTGACGTCGATGACCACTTCGCCCTTGGCCGGCACCAGGTCGGGCAGGGTTTCGATGGTCAGCGAATCGGGCGGGCCCCAGGCTTTGCACAGTACGGCTTTCATCTTGTCTCCGGTGATGTTGGTGGCATTTCACGCCAGTCAAGCTTATGCGGGCGGGCAGGGCAAGTGTAGCGCAGAAATAGCACGGTCGTTCTGTTCCATGCCCAAGCGATGGAGGTGGTTATTTGCGGCCTGCATACAGCGTCAGAAACGTGCTTTCAGGGCGGCGCGCGGGCCGCTTGCGCGCGCGCGCTCAGGTACAATCGCGCCATGCATATCCTTCTCGCCAACGACGACGGTTATCTCGCGCCGGGACTGGCCGTTTTGCATGCCGCGCTCGCGCCGCTGGGCCGGATCACGGTCATCGCGCCGGAGCAGAACCATAGCGGTGCCTCCAACTCCCTGACCCTGCAGCGGCCGCTGTCGATCTACGAAGCGCGCGAAGGCGTGCAAAAAGGTTTTCGCTTCGTCAACGGAACGCCGACCGATTGCGTGCATATCGCGCTGACCGGCCTGCTGGAAGAGAAACCCGACCTGGTGGTGTCCGGCATCAACCAGGGACAGAACATGGGCGAAGACGTGCTGTACTCCGGCACCGTCGCCGCCGCCATCGAGGGCTACCTGCTGGGCATTCCGTCGATCGCCTTCTCGCAGGTGGACAAGGGCTGGGAGCACCTGGACGCCGCGGCACGCGTGGCGCGCACCGTGGTGGAGCGCATCATAGGCACGCCGCCGGCCGAGCCGTTCCTGCTCAACGTCAATATCCCGAACCTGCCGTTCGAACATATCAAGGGCTACCGCGCCACGCGCCTGGGCAAGCGTCATCCGTCGCAGCCGGTGATCACGCAGGTCAATCCGCGTGGCGACACCAACTACTGGATCGGCCCGGCGGGCGATGCGCGCGATGCCAGCGAGGGTACCGATTTCCATGCAACCGCGGCGGGCTATGTCTCGCTCACGCCGTTGCAGCTCGACCTGACGCACCGCGGGCAGCTCGACGCGCTCGACCAGTGGTTGAAGTAGGCCACCGATCCGCCGTGTCGCGCCCCCGATGAGTTCCACGCCCCGTCGCAACAAGTTTCCGCTGCCGCTCGATGCCGTAGTCGAGCGCAAGCCCGCACCGGCCCGCACTGCCGGCATGCCTGCCGTGGGCACGCCGCGGCCGGCCGCGCCCACGCCCACGCCAGCCAAGCCGGCCAAGCCGCGCCTGCCGCGCACCGCCGCACCGGCGCCCGCGCCGGTGCCTGCAAGTGCGGTCGAGCAACGCGCCTCGGCGGCCACCGCGGGCGGCGGCGGCATGGCCTCGGCGCGCGCGCGCGTGGCGCTGGCGGCGCGGCTGCGTGCCGCGGGCATCCGCGACGAGCGCGTGCTGTCGGCCATCGCCACCGTGCCACGCCACCTGTTCGTCGAGCCGGGACTGGCATCGCAGGCGTATGAGGACGCCGCGCTGCCGATTGGCCACCAGCAGACCATTTCCAAGCCGTCGGTGGTGGCGCGCATGATCGAGCTGCTGCGCGAGGGCCTGGCCGCCGACGCGCCGCTGGAGCGCGTGCTCGAGATCGGCACCGGCTGCGGCTACCAGGCCGCGGTGCTGAGCCAGGTGGCGCGCGAAGTCTTCTCGATCGAGCGCATCCGCCCGCTGCACGAGCAGGCCAAGGCGAACCTGCGGCCGCTGCGCGTGCCCAACCTGCGCCTGCACTACGGCGACGGCATGCTGGGGCTGCCCCAGGCGGCGCCGTTTTCGGCCATCATCCTGGCCGCGGCCGGCATGGAGGTGCCCGAGGCGCTGCTGGAGCAACTGGCCATCGGCGGGCGCCTGATCGCCCCGGTGGCGGTGATGCCGCCGGTGGGCGTGCCGGGCCAGACCGTCACGCAGCAGCTGTTGCTGATCGAGCGGCGCAACCGCCATCGCTTTCACAGAACCGCGCTTGAAGCCGTTTTCTTTGTGCCCTTAAAATCGGGCACCATCTGAGTCGAACTATGCACAACATCGTGAAATCGCAATATTTCGCACGCGCCGGACAACTTTTTGCGGCCTCGGCGCTGACGGCCCTGCTGGCCGCCTGCGCCAATTCGCCGATGCCGGCACCCGTGGTTGACCGTACCTCCACTTCCGGTACCACGGCCGCGACGCTGGAACCGGCGCCCCCCGGGTACTATCGGGTCAAGCGAGGCGATACCCTTTACCGTATCGCGCTGGAAAATGGCCAGTCGTATCGCGATGTGGCAACGTGGAACAATCTGAGCAATGTGAACCAGATCGAGGTCGGCCAGCTGCTGCGCATCGTGCCGCCGGGTGCCGACGTCAACACTGCGCCGGGCGTGGCCACCATGCCGGTGGCGCCGGGCACGGTGCAGGCGCAGCCGATCGACCAGGCCCGCCCGGCCGCCACGCCGGTGGCGCCGGCTGCGGCCGCTTCGGCGCCCGCGGCAACGCCCGCCGCTCCCGCCGCGCCCGCTACGGCCTCGGCACCGGTCGCCGATGGCGCGATGAAGCTGGCCTGGCCGGCAACCGGCCAGACGGTCGGGAAATTCGACGACAAGGGCAATAAAGGCATCGATATTGCGGGCAAGAAGGGCGATGCGGTGCTGGCCGCGGACGATGGCCGGGTGATTCACGTTGGCCCCTTGCGCGGCTACGGGAATCTTGTCATCATCAAACACAATGAGACATTTCTTACTGCTTACGGGCACAACGACAAGGTGCTCGTGGCTGAGCAATCCGCGGTCCGAAAGGGCCAGAAGATTGCGGAGATGGGCAACAGCGATACCGACCGGGTAAAGCTTCACTTCGAAGTTCGCAAGAACGGAAAACCGGTTGATCCGATGCGGTACCTGCCGCCACAGTGAGGGTTCATGCCACGCCAGAAAACTGTCTCCTCCGGAACCGTCAGCAGGGCTCGCCGTCCCAAGCAGCCGGAAGTGAAGGCTGGTGTGGCACATCCCGACGCGCGCGCCGATGCCGAAGGCTTCGAGCCTGATCTCGCCGCCGAACTGATTCCCGTGACCGACGAGCCCATCGCCACGTCCACTTCGGTGGGCCTGCGCGAGGCCGACCTGCTTGCCGACGACAACGAGCGCATCGTGCGCGACGACGAAGAGGACGAGTCGGAAGACGAGGAAGAAGAGAGCGCGGAAAATGGCACCGACGGCGCCGCCCCCGAGCATGATGATTTCCGCACGGTGCTGCATACCGAGCTGGCCGCGGACACCGTCCAGCACTACCTGAACCGCATCAGCATCAAGCCGCTCTTGTCGGCCCCGGAAGAACTGCATTTCTCCACGCTGGCCAAGGACGGCGACTTTGCCGCGCGCCAGGTCATGATCGAGCGCAACCTGCGGCTGGTGGTCAGCATCGCCAAGGGCTACCTCAATCGCGGCGTGCCGCTGCTCGACCTGATCGAGGAAGGCAACCTGGGCCTGATGCACGCGATTGAAAAATTCGATCCGTCGCGCGGTTTCCGCTTCTCGACGTACGCGACCTGGTGGATCCGCCAGAGCATCGAGCGCGCCATCATGAACCAGGCGCGCACGGTCCGCCTGCCGGTCCACGTGATCCGCGAACTCAACCAGGTGCTGCGCGCCAAGCGCCATCTGGAGAAGGGCGGCACCGACGGGCGCGACGCCAGCCTTGAAGACATCGCCCACCTGCTGGGCAAGACGCCGGACGAAGTGCAGGACGTCCTGGCACTCAACGAACATACCACCTCGCTCGATACGCCGTTCGATCTCGATCCCGGCTCGAGCCTCCTGGATTTCCTCTCCGACGAGCACAACGCCGCCCCCGACCAGGAGGTCGCGCACCGCGAGCTGGAAGGGCTGATGAAGCTCTGGCTGGCGCGCCTGTCGGAAAAGCATCGCTATGTGGTGGAGCGCCGCTTCGGCCTCAACCATATCGAGCCCGCCACGCTGGAAGAGCTCGCCGAGGAAATGGGCCTCACGCGCGAGCGCGTGCGCCAGATCCAGCAGGAGGCGCTGGTCAAGCTCAAGCGGCATTTCGCTTCGCAAGGTGTCAGAAAGGACGCCGTTCTATGACCCCTGTGCTGGTATTCGACATCGAGACCATTCCCGATGTTGCCGGCCTGCGCCGTTTGCATGACCATCCCGATGCGATGAGCGACGCCGAAGTCGCCGAGCATGCGTTTGCCGCCCGCCGCGAAAAGACCGGCAGCGATTTTCTCCCGCACTACCTGCAACGCATCGCCGCGATTTCCTGCGTGCTGCGCCGCACGCACCGCGATGGCTCGGCAGTGTTCCACGTCGGCTCGCTGGGCACGCCGGAAGACGGCGAGGCCACGCTGATCCAGAAGTTCTATGAACTGATCGCGCGCTACAGTCCGCAACTGGTTTCATGGAACGGCGGCGGCTTCGACCTGCCGGTGCTGCACTACCGCGGCCTGGTCAACGGCGTTACCGCGCCGCGCTACTGGGAAATGGGCGAGGGCCGCGACGACGACAGCCGCGACTTCAAGTGGAACAACTACATCAGCCGCTACCACATGCGGCACCTGGACCTGATGGACCTGCTGGCCATGTACCAGCCCCGCGCCAGCGCGCCGCTGGATGACCTGGCCAAGCTGTGCGGCTTCCCGGGCAAGATGGGGATGGACGGCAGCAAGGTCTGGCAGGCGTTCCAGGCCGGCCAGCTCGACGAGATCCGCGCCTATTGCGAGACCGACGTCGTCAACACCTACCTGATGTACTGCCGCTTCCAGCTGATGCGCGGCGGCATGTCGCCGCGCGAGTTCGACGTCGAGATGGAATTCGTCCAGGAATCATTGGCCGAGCTGCCCGGCGAGCAGTGGATGGAATACCTGCAGGCATTCCGGCTGCAGCGTCTCACGCCTGAAGCCGAAGACCTCGAAGACTGAGGACGCCGGCGACGCGCCGACACGGGTTCACAGATCCAGCGACAGCAGGATCGGCTGGTGGTCCGAGTCGGCCGTATCGGCATCGACCTCGCAGCGCCGGATACGCCCGGCGAGATTCTCCGTCACGAACATGAAATCGCAGGCGAACGGCGCCTCCGGCCATTGCTCCTTGTCGTACAGGGCGCAGGTCGGCGCATGCGGCTGGCCTGGGTGCGTGTGCAGCCAGGCATCGCGCCAGGGGGGCGTGGCGTCGTCAAAGGGTTCGAGCACGCGGCGGTAGGCGATATCGTCGGGTTTGCTGTTGAAGTCGCCGCACAGGACGGCCTCGGCCGGGCGCGGCTCTGGCGTGAACGGGCCCGGCCATTTCTCGCTGCGGCCGGGGCGGCGCGCATGGTCGCAGGCTTCGGCGTGCCAGGTGCGCAAGGCTTCGGCCTGCGCGGCGCGCTGGTGTGATGAGTAATACTCCAGGTGCGTGCAGATCACGCGCAGCGGCCGGGTGCCGTCGACTTCGACCGTGGCTTCCAGCGCCACGCGCGGCATCGAGGCGACCTGCGGGTCCGCCGGCCAGGGCAAGGCATGGCGGAAGACTTCGCGCACCGGCAGGCGCGTGGCGATCAGGTTGCCGAACTGCTTGCGCCCTCCGGTGGCGGTGCGGCGGTCGACACCTGGCGCGTAGAGCAGGTGGTAGCCGGGCAGCAGGGCGGTCAACTCTGCCACCTGGTCTTCACCCGGGCTGCCGTGCAGTTCGCCGAACCCGCGCGTGACCTCCTGCAGGCAGATGACGTCGGCGTCGGCAATGCCGCGCAGGGTGTTGACCTGGCGCCCCAGGTCGACATGTCCGTCGGCGCCTCGGCCCCACTGGATATTCCAGGAAATCAGTTCCATTTGCTGTCTCCGTTGTATCGTCAGGCTGCTGCCACCGGTGCGGGCCCGGTCTGGCATACAATCCCGCTTTCGCAAAACAATACGTCAGGTTTCGTCTGGTGTCCCAAGCCGTGTCCTCCCCACAAGAAACGCCGGCAGCCCCGGCCGCTGTTGCCGATCAAGGTGCTGCTCCCGCCGCAAAAGAGTCCCGTGCCCGCGCCGACGCTGGCGCCCCCGCGGCCGATCCCGTGGTGTCGATCGACAGCCTCGACATGGAGGCCCGCGGCGTTGGCCGCCTGGTGAACGAGGATGGCACGCCCGGCAAGGTGATCTTCGTCGAGGGCGCGCTGCCCGGCGAGACCGTCAGCTACCGCAGCTTTCGCCGCAAGCCCAGCTACGAGCAGGCCCATCTGGTCGAGGTCCGGCAGGAATCGGTGATGCGGGTGAAGCCCGGCTGCCAGCATTTTGGGGTCTGCGGCGGGTGCTCGATGCAGCATCTGGATTCGCGCGCCCAGCTGGCGATCAAGCAGCGCGTGCTGGAAGACAACCTGTGGCACCTGTCCAAGGTGAAGCCCGACGTGGTGTTCCGTCCCATCGCCGGGCCGGACTGGGGCTATCGCTACCGCGCGCGGCTGACCGTGCGCCACGTGGCCAAGAAGGGCGGGGTGCTGGTCGGCTTCCATGAGCGCAAGAGCAGCTATGTGGCCGACATGACCCGTTGCGAGATCCTGCCGCCGCATGTGTCAGCCATGCTGGTGCCGCTGCGCGAACTGGTCGGCGGCCTGTCGATCCGCGACCGCATGCCGCAGATCGAGCTGGCCGTGGGGCAGGAAGTCACCGCGCTGGTGCTGCGCATCCTGGAGCCGCTGACCGATGCCGACAAGGACCTGCTGCGCGCCTTCGCCGACCAGTACCAGGTGCAGTTCTGGCTCCAGCCCAAGGGCCCGGATACGGTTTATCCGTTCTACCCGGCCGATGCCGAGCTGGCCTATACGCTGCCGGAATTCGGCATCCGCATGCCGTTCAAGCCGACCGACTTCACCCAGGTGAACCACCAGATCAACCGCGTGCTGATTGGCCGCGCGCTGCGCCTGCTCGACGCGCAGCCGCAGGACCGCCTGCTCGACCTGTTCTGCGGCATCGGCAACTTTACGCTGCCGCTGGCCACGCAGGGCAAGTCGGTGATGGGCATCGAAGGCAGCGAGGCGCTGACCACGCGTGCGCTGGCCAACGCCGAATACAACGGGCTGGCGGCCAGGACCGAGTTTGCATGCCGCAACCTGTTTGAAGTCACGGCCGAGGACATTGCCGCGCTGGGCCGCTTCGACCGCTGGCTGGTCGATCCGCCGCGCGAAGGCGCGCTGGCCGTGTGCAAGGCGCTGGGCGAACTGGCGCAGCAGGGCAGCGACGTGCTGCCGCAGCGCATCGTCTACGTCTCGTGCAGCCCCGCCACGCTGGCGCGCGACGCCGGCCTGCTGGTGCATGAGGCGGGCTACCGGCTCGCCGGCGCGGGCGTGGTCAACATGTTCCCGCATACCTCGCACGTGGAGTCGATCGCGGTGTTCGATCGCGACTGATCGCGGCGGGCGCACCAAAGAAAAACCGGCCATCAGGCCGGTTTTTTCATGCTGCAGGGGAGGTTGCCGTCAGTCGCGGCTGCCGCCGAAGATGCCCAGCAGCGCCAGCAGGTTGACGAAGACGTTGTACACGTCCAGGTAGATCGCCAGCGTGGCGGTGATGTAGTTGGTTTCGCCGCCGTTCACCACGCGCTGCACATCGAACAGGATGTACGCCGAGAAGATGCCGATGGCGATCACCGAAACCGTGATCATCAGCGAGGGCAGTTGCAGCCAGATATTGGCGACGCTAGCAAGGATCAGCAGGACCACGCCGACGAACAGGAATTTGCCCAGGCCGGAGAAATCACGCTTGCTGACCGTGGCGATGGTGGCCATCGTGCCGAACACCGCCGCCGTGCCGCCAAAGGCATACATGATCAGCGCCGGCCCGTTCGAGAACTGCAGCGTCGCGCCGATCAGGCGCGACAACATCAGGCCCATGAAGAAGGTGAAGGCCAGCAGCAGGACCACGCCCATGCTGCTGTTCTTGGTCTTCTCGATGCCGTAGAAGAAGCCGAAGGCGATGCCCAGGAACAGGATCAGCGACAGGCCGGGGCTGCCCGCCATGAAGCTGAAGCCGGTGGCCACGCCGATCCACGCGCCGAGCACGGTGGGGATCATCGAGAGGGCCAGCAGCCAGTAAGTGTTGCGCAAGACCCGGTTGCGAACGACGACGTCAGTGACGGTCGACGCACTGTTGCCGAAACCGTAGGTGTTCAGCTTGTTATCCATGGTGACTCCTGTCTCAAAACGGTGAGGCGCCGGGGCTGCGAGGCTTCGGATGCGAAGATTCGTATGGAACCCGGACGGAACCATCGTCAATGTGGCACCTGGGGGGCTGAATTGCAAGGGCGGGGTAACCCAGGAGTCACCTCGCACATGCTTTGCGCCCGTTCGGTGCCGCTCACATTGGATGTTAGCCGGGGCGGCGTGTTCCTGGCATGACAAGGTTGTAATGTGCTCTTTGATCTACTTGATGCCGGGTTGTGCGGCAAGGGTGGCCCGACACACGCCAGAGCAGGGAAGACCCTCGAAAGGGTCATAGTCTTCGTGCTAGAATCCTACGTTTAATCCATTTGTAACCCCTTCATTTTTCGGAGTTTTTCATGGCGATCGAACGCACCCTGTCGATTATCAAGCCGGATGCCGTGGCCAAGAACGTCATTGGCCAGATCTACGCCCGTTTCGAGGCCGCCGGCCTGAAGATCGTTGCTGCCAAGATGGTGCACCTGTCGCGCGGCGAAGCCGAGCAGTTCTACGCTGTCCACAAGGAGCGTCCGTTCTTCAAGGACCTGGTGGACTTCATGATTTCCGGCCCGGTCATTATCCAGGCCCTGGAAGGCGAGAACGCCATCGCCAAGCACCGCGACCTGATGGGCGCCACCGACCCGAAGAAGGCCGAGAAGGGCACCATCCGTGCCGATTTCGCCGACAGCATCGACGCCAACGCCGTGCACGGCTCGGACGCTGCTGAAACGGCTGCCGTGGAAGTGGCATTCTTCTTCCCGGGCATGAACGTCTACAGCCGCTGATTGTCCGGCGCTGCTGCCAGGACTAGACTGACACCGAAGCTGAGTTTGCCGTCATGAACGCTCTCGTCAACCTGCTCGACCTCGACGCGGACGCGCTCACCGCTTATTGCGGCGAGCTCGGCGAGAAGCCGTTCCGTGCGCGGCAACTGCAACGCTGGATCCACCACTACGGTGCCAGCCGCTTCGACGCCATGTCGGATCTCGCCAAGTCGCTGCGCGAAAAGCTCGCGACGCGGGCCGAGATCCGCGCGCCTGCCGCCATCACCGACAACCTGTCGGCCGACGGCACGCGCAAGTGGCTGCTCGACGTCGGCCAGGGCAACGCGGTGGAAACGGTCTACATCCCCGAGGAAACGCGTGGCACGCTGTGCGTTTCCTCGCAGGCAGGGTGCGCCGTCAACTGCCGGTTCTGTTCCACCGGCAAGCAAGGCTTTTCGCGTAACCTCAGCACCGGTGAAATCATCGGCCAGCTGTGGATGGCGGAGTTCGCCATGCGCGAACAACTGGGCCGCGGCCCCAAGGATGACCGCGTCATCTCCAACGTGGTGATGATGGGCATGGGCGAGCCGCTGCTGAACTACGACGCCGTCGTGCCGGCAATGCGCCTGATGCTCGACGACAACGCCTACGGCCTGTCGCGCCGCCGCGTGACGCTGTCCACCTCCGGCGTGGTGCCGATGATGGACCGGCTGTCGAAGGATCTCCCGGTGGCTCTCGCCGTGTCGCTGCACGCGTCCAACGACGCCCTGCGCGACGTGCTGGTGCCGCTGAACAAGAAGTACCCGCTGGCCGAACTGATGGCGGCATGCCGCCGCTACCTGGAATTCGCGCCGCGCGATTTCATTACTTTCGAATACTGCATGCTGGATGGCGTCAACGACAGCGTCGAGCATGCGCGGGAACTGCTGAAGCTTGTGGCCGACGTGCCGTGCAAGTTCAACCTGATCCCGTTCAATCCGTTCCCCGAATCGGGCCTGAAGCGTTCCAACAACGATCAGATCCGGCGCTTCGCGCAGGTGCTGATGGATGCAGGCATCGTGACCACCATCCGCAAGACCCGCGGCGACGATATCGACGCTGCCTGCGGCCAGCTGGCCGGGGAAGTGAAGGACCGCACGCGCCTGGCCGAGCGCGGCAAGTTCGGCAAGATCACGCCACTGGTGCCGGTCACTGCTTCCGGCCAGCCTCGGGAGGTTCGCCCTGCATGATCCGTCTGATCGCTGCGGCCCTGCTGGGGCTGCTGATGTTGTCCGGCTGCCAGCTACCGCATGCGCCGGCGCAGGAACCCCAGACCGCTTCCGACCAGACCGATGCAAGGCGCCGCGCCGGCATCCGGCTGCAGCTGGCCACCAACTATCTGGAGGCCGGGCAGAACGCGGTCGCCCTTGACGAGATCAAGCAGGCCATTGCCATCGATCCGGCGCTCGCCGACGCCTACCATGTGCGCGCGCTGATCTACATGAACATGAATGAGCGGACGCTGGCCGACGACAGCTTCCGCACGGCGGTGTCGATGCGTGCCAACGACGGCGACCTGCTCAACAACTACGGCTGGTTCCTGTGCCAGGAAGGGCGCTACGGCGAAGCCGTGCCGATGCTGCAGCGCGCGATGGCGGCGCCGTCCGCGGGCGGCCCCGCCAAGCCGCTGATCAGCCTGGGTGCGTGCGAGCTGCGCCAGGGCAACAGCGCCGAAGCGGAAAAGAACCTGAAGGCCGCGCTCGGCTACGACCGCAACAACCCGGTGGCCAACACCAACCTCGCGCTGGTCTTCTACCGGCGCGGCGACTTCGCGCAGGCCCGGCAGTATGTCCAGCGCGTCAACAGCAGCCAATTTGTCAATGCGCAATCCCTCTGGCTGGGAGCGCGCATTGCCCACCGTCAGGGCGACAGCCGCACGCAGGATGCGCTTGGGGCGCAACTGCGCAGCCGCTTCCCCGACTCGCGTGAGTTGACCGCCTACGAACAAGGAGCATGGGATGAGTGAGCACGACCGCGCCGCAGGCCAGGCCGTACCGACGCAACAAGTCGGCGGGGGCGCGCACGAAGGAGAACGCGAAGCCGCCGCGCGCGAGATCGGCGCAGCGCTGGCGCGCGAGCGCGAGGCGCAGCGGATGTCGGTGGAAGACGTCAGCGCGCGGCTGAAGGTGGCTGCAGGCAAGCTGCGCGCGATCGAGGCCGGCAACCTGCAGGCACTGCCCGACGTGACCTTCGCCAAGGGCGTGATGCGTGCCTATGCCCGCATGCTGCATGTCGACATCGACCCGCTGCTGGCACGCTTCCAGCCGCGCCCGGTGGCGCAGGTGGCGGAAATTGCCCGGCAGCGCGAGGGCGGCATCAATGCGGCCTTCGACGACCGCAACCGCTTCCGCTCGGGCGGCAGCGGCGGCCGCTGGGTCTGGCTGGCGCTGGTGGCCGTGCTGGTGGCCGCGGGCGGCTGGTTCGGGCTTGACCATATCCGCGCATGGATCGAAGCGCGCAGCAGCGCTGCCGAGACCGTAACGGCTGAAGCGCCTGCCGTGATCCAGAGCACGGAAGCCGGCACCGTGACGGCGGCGCTGCCGCCGGTCATGGCCGCCAGCGATTCGCCGGCGCCGTCTGCCGAAACCGCTCCGGCCAGTGCCGCGGCAGCCCCCGCGGCCGCGGTGTTGCCCGCCGCCGCCGCTTCCGCGCCTGCTGCTGCCACGGCACCGGCTGCTGCCACGGCACCGGCTGCGCCAGCAGGCGAGGGCGAACTGCAGATCCGCTTTGCCGCCGATACCTGGTTTGAGATCCGGGACAATAGCGGCAAGATCGTCATGGGCGGTACCGCCAAGGCTGGCCAGACCATGGCCGGTGGCGGCACGGCCCCGTACAAGGTGGTGATCGGCAACGTCAAGGGCGTCGAGTCGCTGACGCGCAATGGCACGCCGGTCGACCTGAAGGCAGCCAACCGCAACAACGTGGCGCGCCTGACGCTGCCCTGACACGGGCGCGAGGTGCGGCAAGATGCGTCTTTGCAAGGTGGTAACGCTATGAACCAACAGCTCTGTCTCCCGGTCCTGCCCGGTCCGCTGCCGCGCCGCCAGACGCGCCAGGCGCGCGTCGCGTGGGGCGACAATGTCGTGACTATTGGCGGCGGTGCGCCGGTGCGCGTGCAGTCGATGACCAATACGGATACGGTCGATGCCATCGGCACCGCGATCCAGGTCAAGGAACTGGCGCGCGCGGGTTCGGAAATCGTGCGCATCACGGTGAATACGCCCGAGGCGGCCGCCGCGGTGCCGTCGATCCGCGAGCAGCTCGACCGCATGGGCGTGGATGTGCCGCTGGTGGGCGACTTCCACTACAACGGCCACAAGCTGCTGCAGGACTATCCGGCCTGTGCCGAGGCGCTGTCCAAGTACCGGATCAACCCCGGCAATGTCGGCCAGGGCGCCAAGCGCGACACGCAGTTCGCGCAGATGATCGAGATGGCGTGCCGCTACAGCAAGCCGGTGCGCATCGGTGTGAACTGGGGCAGCCTGGACCAGGACCTGCTGGCACGGATCATGGACGAAAACGCCGGGCGCGCCGAGCCGTGGCCGGCGCAGAGCGTGATGATCGAGGCGTTGATCACCTCCGCCATCGATTCGGCGAAGAAGGCCGAGGAAATCGGCCTGCCGGGCGACCAGATCATCCTGTCGTGCAAGGTGTCGCAGGTGCAGGAACTGGTCGCGGTCTACCGCGAGCTGGCACGCCGCTGCGACTACGCGCTGCACCTCGGGCTGACCGAGGCCGGCATGGGCAGCAAGGGCATCGTGGCCTCGACCGCGGCGCTGTCGGTGCTGCTGCAGGAAGGCATCGGCGACACCATCCGCATCTCGCTGACGCCGGAACCCGGCGCGCCGCGCGAAAAGGAAGTGTACGTGGGGCAGGAAATCCTGCAGACCATGGGCCTGCGCAACTTCACCCCGATGGTGATTGCGTGCCCGGGCTGCGGGCGCACCACCAGCACGGTGTTCCAGGAACTGGCGGCCAGCATCCAGACCTACCTGCGCGAGCAGATGCCGCACTGGAAGACCGCCTACCCGGGCGTCGAGGAAATGGATGTGGCCGTGATGGGCTGTATCGTCAACGGCCCGGGCGAGAGCAAGCACGCCAACATCGGCATCTCGCTGCCGGGCTCGGGTGAATCGCCGGCGGCGCCGGTGTTCGTCGACGGCGTCAAGGTGAAGACGCTGCGCGGCGAGCGCATTGCAGAAGAGTTCCAGGCGATCGTAGATGAATACGTTCGCACGCATTACGGCCCGGGCGCTGCGCGGACCGACAAAGAAGTGGCAGCCTGAGCCGGACCGGCCGGGTGCCAGCAGCCTGACTAGAACAGAATGACGCAATCCGAGAACGTGGCCGCCGAAGGCGGTGCCAAGACCGAACCGAAGGTGCGCCCCGCCAAGGCCCTGCAGGGCGTGAAGGGCATGAACGACATGCTGCCGGCGGACGCGCCGCTGTGGGAGCATTTCGAGAATGCCGCTCGCGCCATGCTGCGCGCCTACGGCTACCAGCAGATCCGCACGCCGATCGTCGAGCATACGCAGCTGTTCGTGCGCGGCATCGGCGAGGTCACCGACATCGTCGAGAAGGAGATGTACTCCTTCACCGATTCGCTCAACGGCGAGCAGCTCACGCTGCGCCCGGAAGGCACCGCCGCGGCCGTGCGCGCCACCATCGAGCACAACCTGCTGTACGACGGCCCCAAGCGCCTGTGGTACACCGGCCCGATGTTCCGCCACGAGCGCCCGCAGCGCGGCCGCTACCGCCAGTTCCACCAGCTCGGCGCCGAGGCGCTGGGCTTTGCCGGCCCGGACGTGGATGCGGAAATCATCCTGATGTGCCAGCGCCTGTGGGACGACCTGGGCCTGGTAGGCGTGCGCCTGGAGCTCAATTCGCTGGGGCAGGCCCATGAGCGCGCCGCGCACCGCGAACAGCTGATCAAGTACCTGGAAGACTTCCAGGACATCCTGGACGACGACAGCAAGCGCCGCCTGTACACCAACCCGCTGCGCGTGCTGGACACCAAGAACCCGGCGCTGCAGGAGATGGCGGCCAACGCGCCCAAGCTGATCGACTTCCTGGGCGAAGAGTCGCTGGCGCACTTCGAGGGCGTGCAGCGCCTGCTCAAGGCCAACAACATCCCGTTCAAGATCAACCCGCGCCTGGTGCGTGGCCTGGACTACTACAACCTGACGGTGTTCGAGTGGATCACCGACAAGCTGGGCGCGCAAGGCACCATCGCCGGCGGCGGGCGCTATGACCCGCTGATCGCGCAGATGGGTGGGAAGTCCGCGCCCGCGTGCGGCTGGGCCATGGGCATCGAGCGCATCATCGAGCTGATCCGCGAAGAAGGCGTGGTGCCCGACGCGGCGGGCTGCGACGTCTACCTGGTGCACCAGGGCGAAGCCGCCGCGCAGCAGGCGATGATCGCCGCGGAACGGCTGCGCGACGCGGGCCTGGACGTGGTGCTGCACGCCAGCCCCGACGGCAAGGGCGGCAGCTTCAAGTCGCAGATGAAGCGCGCCGACACAAGCGGCGCGGCCTATGCCGTTATCATTGGCGAGGACGAAGTGGCCGCCGGCGTAGTCCAGGTCAAGGAACTTCGCCAGCGCGAGCAGGCCGAAGGCGGTGGGCAACAGGCCACCGTGCCGGCCGAAGGCCTGGTCGATTACCTGATCGACGCCATGGTCGGCGCGAGCGAATAAATCGCGCGCTGGCCAGCCGGAACACCCCAGTACACGAGTACCCAACCCAACGCAGGTGATTGCCTCGACATGGCTTACGATCTAGAAGAACAGGAACAGCTTGAGAATCTGAAGGCCTGGTGGCGCCAGTACGGCAATGCGCTGACCTGGGTGCTGATCGTCGCGCTGCTGGCGTTTGCCGGCTGGAACGGCTGGAAGTACTGGGAACGCAGGCAGGCCGGCGAGGCCGCGGTGCTGTATGAGCAGGTGCTCAAGGCCGCCGAGGCGCGCGACATCGAGCGCATCAAGCGCGCCGCGACCGACCTGGAAGATAAGTACGGCCGCACCGCCTATGGGCAGATGAGCGCGCTGGTAGCAAGCCGCGTGCTGTACGATGCGGGCGACCTGGCCGCGGCCAAGAGCCAGCTGCAGTGGGCCATCGACCACGGCGACGAAGCCTACTCGCACCTGGCGCGCGTGCGTCTGGCCGGCGTGCTGCTCGACGAGAAGGCCTACGACAAGGGCCTGGCGCTGCTCAAGGATGAACCGCCGGCAGCGTTCGTGGCGCTGTATGCCGACCGCCGCGGTGACCTGCTGGCCGCGCAGGACAAGCGCGACGATGCGCGCACGGCCTATCGCAAGGCGCTGGACAAGCTGGGCCAGGACGAGCCGGCGATGCGCCAGATTATCCAGTTCAAGCTCGATGCGCTGGGCACGGCCTGATCCGGCCGCTCCCGAACGCGTGCAAACACCGCATATCCAGCGGATCGTATAAACAGGACCGTAACCCTATGACGTCAGTGCTTTCCCGTGCCGTACATCGCCAGCCCGCCCGCACCATGACCCGTGCGCTGGTGGCGGTTGCCTGCCTGGCCACACTGGGCGGCTGCTCGCTGTTCAGCAAGGAAAACAAGCACCCGCCCGCCGAACTCAAGCCGGTCTCGGGCACGCTGTCGGTGCGCCAGGCCTGGAAGGCCGACGTGGGCAAGAGCGGCCCCTATTCGATGCAGCCGGCCGCGGCGGGCAACAACGTCTACGTGTCTTCCAACAATGGCAACGTGATGGCGCTGGAAGGCGCCAGCGGGCGCGTGCTGTGGAAGGCCAAGGCCGACCTGGACCTGACCTCAGGCCCGGGCAGCGATGGCTCGGTGACGGCGGTCGCCGGCGAGAAGGGCGCCATCTATGCCTTTGACGCCAGCGGCAAGCAGATCTGGAAGAAGCAGGTCAACGGCGAGGTGCTGTCGGCGCCGCTGGTCGGCAACGGCCTGGTGGTGGTGCGCACCACCGACACGCGCGTATTCGGCCTGGACGCCGAGACCGGCGAGCGCCGCTGGATCTACCAGCGCTCGCAGACGCCGCTGAACCTGCGTGCGTCGATGGGGATGGTGTTTGCCGGCGACGGCATCGTGATGGGCTTCCCCGGCGGCAAGCTGGGCGTGCTGACGCCGGGCAACGGCGTGCTGCGCTGGGAGAGCGCGGTCTCGTACCCGAAGGGCGTGTCGGAGATCGAGCGCCTGAACGACGTCACCGGCCTGCCGATGGTGAGCGGGCGCCAGGTCTGCGCCACCACCTTCCAGGGCCGGGTGGCCTGCCTGGAGCTGGCCAGCGGCCAGCCGCAGTGGGGCAAGGATTTCTCGTCGCCGAGCGGCCCGGCGCAGGATGACAATGCGATTTACGCCAGCGATGAGCAGTCGGTCGTGCATGCGTTCGACCGCCAGAACGGCAACGAGCGCTGGAAGAACAACGACCTGCGCAACCGCCGCCTGGGCGCGCCACTGGCCTTGGGCCGCTCGGTGGTAATGGGCGATTTTGAAGGTTATGTACACTTCCTGTCGCGCGAAGACGGCCAGGTCATCGCACGCATGAAGACTGATGGCAGTGCCATCACCGCCGCGCCCGTGATGGCGGGGCAGACCATGGTAATCCAGACCCGCGACGGCGACGTCTACGGTTTCCAGCCTGGCTGACAGGTATCCAATGCGCGCTGCCGTACACCTGTCGGTACGGCCAGCGCCGAATCCGGTAGCATGATCCTTAGCGCGGCAATTGCAGCGGGTCCGTTGACCCGGCGCCGCGCCCGACAGGACAAGCGGCAGACCGCGCCCAGGTGGCGCGGCGTGCCGTCGGATCCATTGACTCCGGAGTTACCGGGGGGCGGCGTGCCGGCCCCCGTTTCCGTTTATTGCATGAAACCAGTTATCGCATTAGTCGGCCGCCCCAATGTAGGGAAGTCGACGCTATTCAACCGCATGACCCGATCGCGCGACGCCCTTGTCGCCGACCTGCCGGGCCTGACGCGCGACCGCCATTACGGGGAAGGGCGCATCGGCGAACGTCCGTTCATTGCCATCGATACCGGCGGCTTTGAGCCGGTGGTCAAGGAAGGCATCGTCGCCGAGATGGCCAAGCAGACCAAGCAGGCCGTGGTCGAGGCCGATGTGGTGATCTTCATCGTCGACGGCCGCCTGGGCCTGGCGCCGCAGGACCGCGCCATTGCCGACTACCTGCGCAAGACCGGCCGGCGCATCATGCTGGCGGTCAACAAGGCCGAGGGCATGAAGTACACCTCGGTGGCGGCCGATTTCTATGAGCTGGGCATGGGTGATCCGTACGCGATCTCCGCTGCCCACGGCGATGGCGTGAGCGAACTGGTCGACGAGGCCATCGAGCTCGCGGTCCAGGAGCGCCCCGAGCTGGCCGAAGAGATTTCGGACGAAGGCAAGGGCGTCAAGATTGCCATCGTCGGGCGCCCCAATGTGGGGAAATCCACGCTGGTCAACACGCTGATCGGTGAAGAGCGCGTGATCGCGTTCGACATGCCCGGCACCACCCGGGATGCCATCTACGTGGAGTTCGAGCGCGGCGGCAAGCCCTACACGCTGATCGACACGGCGGGCTTGCGCCGGCGCGGCAAGGTGTTCGAGGCGATCGAGAAGTTCTCGGTGGTCAAGACGCTGCAGTCGATCGCCGATGCCAACGTGGTGATCCTGCTGCTCGATGCGCAACAGGATATTTCCGAGCAGGACGCGCACATCGCAGGCTTTATCGTGGAGTCGGGCCGCGCACTGGTGGTGGGCGTCAATAAATGGGATGGGCTCGACGGCCATACCCGCGACCGCATCAAGCACGACCTGGAACGCAAGCTGCAATTCCTGAGCTTCGCGAATTTCCATTTTGTCTCGGCGCGCGAGCGTACCGGCATTGGCGCGCTGATGCGTTCGGTCGATGACGCGTTCGCCGCGGCGATGGTCAAGCTGCCGACGCCGCAGCTCACGCGTGTGCTGCAGGAAGCGGTGGAATTCCAGCAGCCCAAGCGGGTCGGCGCATCGCGGCCCAAGCTGCGCTACGCGCACCAGGGCGGCTCGAATCCGCCCATTATCGTGATCCACGGCAATGCACTGTCGGGCGTTGCGGAAACCTACCGGCGCTACCTGGAAAATCGTTTCCGTACGGCATTCAAGCTCAAGGGCACCCCTCTTCGCATCGAATTTCGTACGAACAAAAATCCGTACGCGGACTCGAAGGATTGAGTCCGGAATCGGATCCCTGGCGGGGCAAGTTTTCGTTTGCGTTCGTTTGGAACTGCGGCTAAATTTGCGGTAACAGGGGGTTCCCTGTGCATTGACGCCGACTTGGTACCGTTTTTGATCTTTTTCTGGCGCGTTTTTGCGCCGACTGACTTGAACCGGGGACTTCCATCCCCATCATTCATCACTAAACCTATAAATTTGGAGTGTGCCATGAGCAACAAAGGGCAACTGCTACAAGACCCGTTCCTGAACGCGCTGCGCAAAGAGCACGTGCCGGTTTCCATCTACCTCGTCAATGGCATCAAGCTGCAAGGCAATATCGAATCGTTCGACCAGTATGTCGTCCTGCTGCGCAACACCGTGACGCAGATGGTCTACAAGCATGCGATTTCCACTGTCGTTCCTGCGCGCGCGGTCAATTTCCGCGTGGATGACGCCGCCGAGGCCTGATCTCCTTGCGGGCATCGTGCGGGCGCCCCGCGGCGCCGCACCGATGCCCGGCGCCGGTGCGCCATCGCGCCCGGTGCCGCGCGGCCCGGCGGTTGCGTACGCAGCCGCCGCTGCCGCCACGTTCCGCATCATGCGGCGGCCTGTCCCGGCAGGGGCCAGGACAGAGTCCGACATCCGCCCGCCTTCCCCCTGAACCCGTTTTTCCCTGCGCTTTCGCGCCCTCCCTTGGACCCCAGAGCCACTTCCAATACCGCCCCCTCGCGCGCCATTCTCGTCGGCGTCGACTTCGGCAAGCATGATTTCCAGGAAAGCCTCAGTGAACTGGCGCTGCTGACCTCTACCGCCGGCTCGCTGCCGGTGCATACGCTGACGGGCCGCCGCTCGCGGCCGGATCCGGCGCTGTTCATCGGCTCGGGCAAGGCCGAGGAGCTGAAGGAGGCCGCCGACGCGCTGGATGCCGACGTGGTCGTGTTCAACCACGCCCTGAGCCCGGCGCAGCAGCGCAACCTGGAACGCTTCCTGAACCGCCACGTGATCGACCGCACCGGCCTGATCCTGGACATCTTCGGGCAGCGCGCGCAGAGCCACGTCGGCAAGGTGCAGGTGGAGCTGGCGCAGGTCCAGTACCGCGCGTCGCGGCTGGTCCGGGCGTGGAGCCACCTGGAGCGGCAGAAGGGCGGCATCGGCATGCGCGGCGGCCCTGGCGAGCGCCAGCTCGAGCTGGACCGGCGCATGCTGGACGAGCGCGCCAAGCGGCTCAAGTCGGATCTGTCGCGGCTGCAGCGCCAGCACAGCACGCAGCGGCGGGCCCGCGCGCGCAATGACACGCTCAGCATTTCGCTGGTGGGCTATACCAACGCGGGCAAGTCGACGCTGTTCAACGCGCTGACCAAGGCTGGCGCCTATGCGGCCGACCAGCTGTTCGCCACGCTCGACACCACCTCGCGCCGGCTGTTCCTGGATGGCCTGGGCAACGTGGTGCTGTCCGACACGGTCGGCTTTATCCGCGACCTGCCCACGCAACTGGTGGCGGCGTTCCGCGCCACGCTCGACGAGACCGTGCATGCCGACCTGCTGCTGCATGTGGTGGATGCATCGAGCCCGGTGCGCCACGAGCAGATCGAGCAGGTCAACCGCGTGCTGGCGGAAATCAACGCGCTGGATATCCCGCAGATCGTGGTGATGAACAAGATCGATGCCGCGCCTGAGCTGTTGGAGCAGGGCCCGCGCCTGGAGCGCGACGAGGACGGTATCCCCACCCGCGTGTTCCTGAGCGCGCGCGAGGGGATGGGCCTGGATGCGCTGCGCGAGGCCGTGGTCGAGGTGGCGCAATGGCTGGCCAGCCGCCCGCCCGAGCCGCAACCCTATGATCCGCGCCTGGCCGACGTGCCGCATTACGACAGTGCCGATGATGGCGGCGTGGCTGACGGCAGCGACGACCCCGATGCGGGGGATGCGGGCAGGCTTTAACCCGTCAATTCGCGGTCAATTCGCCGCCGGTTCGCCGCCAGTTCGCCGGAGCTTATGCCCAATTCCGGTGCGATTGCCGCCGGGATTGCGCGAATTGGCCAAAAGTGGCTCGGATGACTGCTAGAATCCCCCTGTTACAAACTTCCCCGGACCCGTGCACTTCATGCCCCAGTTTCCCCGGAATGCTGATTCGAGCCTGACACCAGGCGGCCGCTTCGCGCTGCGCGCGGGCTGGCAGCGCCTGCGCGCCATCTTCTCGCTGAACGATCCGCGCTGGGGTCGCAACGGTCAGGACGACGACGACAAGAAGGACGGTCGCGACGACAACCGCCAGCAGAACCAGCGTCCGCAGCAGGACGGCGGCCCGCCCGACCTGGACGAGCTGTGGCGCGACTTCAACCGCCGCCTGAACGGCCTGCTCGGCCGCAAGGACAACGGCGGCGGCAACCAGGGCTTTGGCGGCCCGCGCACGCCGGGCAAGGGCTCGGGCGTGGGCGCTGGCGTGATCGTGGCAGCGGTGGTCGGCATCTGGCTGGCCAGCGGCTTCTTCATGGTGCAGGAAGGCCAGACTGCGGTGATCCTGCAGTTCGGCAAGTTCAAGTACGCCACCGGCCCCGGCATCAACTGGCGCATGCCCTGGCCGGTCCAGTCGGCCGAGGTCGTCAACCTGTCGGCCGTGCGTTCGGTCGAGGTGGGTCGCTCCACGTCGATCAAGGACAGCAACCTGAAAGACTCGTCGATGCTGACGCAGGACGAGAACATCATCGACGTGCGCTTTACCGTGCAATACGTGATCCAGGACGCCAGCGAATTCCTGTTTTTCAACAAGACCGACCGCGGTGGCGATGAAGAACTGGTGACGCAGGCCGCCGAGACCTCGGTGCGCGAGATCGTCGGCCGCAACAAGATGGACGCGGTGCTGTACGAGAGCCGCGAACAGATCGCGCAGCAACTGGCCAAGTCGATCCAGGCCATCCTGACCGCGTACAAGACCGGCATCCGTGTGCTGTCCGTGAACGTGCAGAGCGTGCAGCCGCCCGAGCAGGTGCAGGCCGCGTTCGACGACGTCAACAAGGCCAGCCAGGACCGCGAGCGCGCGATCAGCGAAGGCCAGGCCTATGCCAATGACATCCTCCCGCGCGCCAAGGGTACCGCGGCGCGCCTGAAGGAAGAGTCCGAAGCCTACCGCTCCCGCGTGGTGGCGCAGGCCGAGGGCGATGCCTCGCGCTTCCGTTCGGTGCAGACCGAGTACGCCAAGTCGCCGCAGGTGACGCGTGACCGCATCTATCTGGAAACCATGCAGCAGATCTACAGCAATTCGACCAAGGTGCTGGTGGACGCGCGCCAGGGCAACAATCTCCTCTACCTGCCGCTGGACAAGCTGATGGCGCAGGCCGATGGCCGCGCCGCGCCGCAACCGGGCCAGCCGGGTGCCGCGAGCACGCCGGCACCCGCGCCGGATGCATCGACGGATATCCGTTCGCGCGAATCGATGCGCAACCGCGACCGCGACTCGCGCTGAGGAGACCGTCATGAACCGACTGATTTCCTTCGCGATTGGCTTTTTCATCCTGCTGGCCGTGGTCTCGTCCATGCTGTTCGTGGTCGACCAGCGCCAGTACGCCGTGGTGTTCGCCTTCGGCGAGATCAAGCAGGTAGTGCGCGAGCCCGGCCTGCACTTCAAGCTGCCGCCGCCGTTCCAGAACGTGGTGTTCATGGACCGCCGCCTGCAGACCATCGACGGGGCCGCCAGCGAGCGTTTCCTGACCGCCGAGAAGAAGAGCATGGTGGTGGACTGGTTCGTCAAATGGCGCATCACCGATCCGCGCAAGTTCTTTGTCGCCTTCGGCGGCAACGTGCGCGGCGCGCAGGACCGCATGACCCAACGCATCGACTCGGTGGCGCGCGAGGAGTTCGGCAAGCGCACCGTGGCCGACGTGGTTGCCGGCGAGCGCGAGCAGGTGATGCAGGCCATCCGCAACGGCATGAGCGAATACGCCAAGTCGGTGGGCGTCGAGATCCTGGACGTGCGCCTCAAGCGCGTTGACCTGCTGCCTGCGATCAGCGAATCGGTGTACCGCCGCATGGAGGCCGAGCGCAAGCGCGTGGCCAACGAGCTGCGCTCCACCGGTGCCGCCGAGGGCGAGAAGATCCGCGCCGATGCCGACCGCCAGCGCGAAGTGGTGCTGGCCGAGGCCTATCGCGACGCCCAGGTGATCAAGGGCCAGGGCGATGCCAAGGCCTCGCAGATCTATGCCGATGCGTTTGGCCGCGATCCGCAGTTCGCGCAGTTCTGGCGCAGCATGGAGGCTTACCGCAACACCTTCCGCGACAAGCGCGACGTGCTGGTGCTTGAGCCCAACTCCGAGTTCTTCCGCTACATGCGTTCCAGCGGCGGTGCCGCCGCGGCGGCCTCGGGCGGATCCGGAGGCAAGCGCTAGCACCGTCGCTTGTCCGTGTGGCGAATTGACGAAACCCCGGCTTGCCGGGGTTTTGTCCGGCTGGAGCCATCCTCGCTGAGTGATGGCGCGGGCGCGCGGCGCCTGCAATGAAGTTCCTGGTCAGGCACGGGCGCCTTGGGGGCATTGCCTCGAGGCAAACCGAATGACAGAGACGAGATTGACTGAGAAGAGATTCACTATGTCCAACCATTGGCTGCTGCCAGAAAACATTGCCGACGTGCTGCCGTCGGAAGCGCGCAAGATCGAAGAACTGCGCCGCCGCATGCTGGACCTGTTCCGCACCTACGGCTACGAGATGGTGATGCCGCCGATGCTGGAATACCTGGAGTCGCTGCTGACCGGTACCGGCCATGACCTGGACCTGCGCACGCTCAAGCTGGTGGACCAGCTGTCGGGCCGCACCATGGGCCTGCGTGCCGATATCACGCCACAGGTCGCGCGCATCGACGCGCACCTGCTGAACCGCCCGGGCGTGACCCGCCTGTGCTACGCGGGCAACGTGCTGCATGCGCGCCCGGCGGGTTTCCACGCCACGCGCGAGCCGATCCAGATCGGCGCCGAGATCTATGGCCATGCCGGCCTGGAAGCCGACGTCGAGATCCAGGACCTGATGCTGGCCGCGCTGCAGGCGGCTGGGCTGTCGGATGTCCGCATCGACCTGTGCCATGCCGGCATCCTGGAAGCGCTGCTGGCGGGCCTGCCGTCGATCCGCAAGATCGAGGACGCGCTCTTTGCCGCGCTGGAAACCAAGGATGTGCCGGCCCTGCGCGAGCTGACCGCAGGCATGCCGCAGACCGAGCGCGATGCACTGCTGGCGCTGCCGACACTGTACGGCGGCGTGGACGTGATCGAGCGCGCCCGCGCGACGCTGCCGGCCAGCCCGGCCATCGGCCGCGCGCTGGATGAACTGGCGGCACTGGCGGTGCAGGTGCGCGGTGCCAGCGTGAATATCGACCTTTCGGATTTGCGCGGTTACCACTATCACAGCGGCGTGATGTTCGCGGCCTATGTTGCCGGCCTGCCCAATTACGTGGCGCGTGGCGGCCGTTACGACAAGGTGGGCGAGGCCTTCGGCCGTGCGCGTCCGGCCACGGGTTTCTCGCTGGACCTGCGTGAAGTGGCGGCGTTGTCGCCCGTGGAAGTGCGCGCCCAGGCGATTTTTGCGCCGTGGGATGCGGATCCGGCACTCCGGGCCGCGATTTCCACGCTGCGTGCGGCCGGCGAGATCGTGATCCAGTCGCTGCCGGGCCATACCCACGAGCTCGATGAGTTCAATTGCGACCGGCAGCTGGTGCGCCAGGATGCCGGCTGGGCCGTGGTGCCGCGCTGACGCTTGGGCGCCGGGCGTGCCCAAAAATCGAGAATCGCCCGGCAACAAGAGTAGAATACGTTTTTAACCTATTGACCAAAGCAATATGTCCGCATCCGCAGTAGGCCAGGGACGCAATGTCGTCGTGATCGGCACCCAATGGGGTGACGAAGGCAAAGGAAAAATCGTCGATTGGCTTACCGACCAGGCAAAGGGCGTGGTGCGGTTCCAGGGTGGCCACAACGCTGGCCACACGCTGATCATCGGTGGCAAGAAGACCATTCTCCGCCTGATCCCGTCCGGGATCATGCGTGACGGCACGGTCTGCTACATCGGCAACGGTGTGGTGCTGTCGCCCGAAGCTTTGTTCCGTGAAATCGAAGAACTCGAAAGCGCCGGCCTGCAGGTGCAGAACCGCCTGCGCATTTCCGAGGCCGCCACGCTGATCCTGCCGTACCACGTTGCCATCGACAAGGCGCGCGAAGCCCGCCGTGGCGCCGCCAAGATCGGCACCACCGGCCGCGGCATCGGCCCGGCCTATGAAGACAAGGTGGCCCGCCGCGCGCTGCGCGTGCAGGACCTGTTCGATCCGCAGCAGTTCGCCGAACGCCTGCGCGAGAACCTGGACTACCACAACTTCATGCTGACCCAGTACCTGGGCGCCGAAGCCGTGGACTTCCAGCAGACCCTGGATGAAGCGCTGGCCTACGCGCCGCGCCTCGCGCCGATGGTGGCCGACGTGTCGGCCGAGCTGTACGCGGTCAATGCCGCCGGCGGCAACCTGATGTTCGAAGGTGCGCAAGGCACGCTGCTGGACGTGGACCACGGCACCTATCCGTTCGTGACCTCGAGCAACTGCGTGGCCGGTGCGGCCGCAGCGGGCGCCGGTGTCGGTCCGGGCCGCCTGAACTACATCCTGGGCATCACCAAGGCCTACTGCACGCGCGTGGGCGCGGGCCCGTTCCCGAGCGAGCTGTACGACAACGACAACCCGTCGCGCCAGGACCCGGTCGGCGTGCGCCTGGCCAACGTCGGCAAGGAATTCGGTTCAGTCACCGGCCGTCCGCGCCGCACCGGCTGGCTGGATGCCGCCGCGCTCAAGCGCTCGGTGCAGATCAACGGCGTGTCCGGCCTGTGCATGACCAAGCTGGACGTGCTCGATGGCCTGGAAACCATCAAGCTGTGCGTGGGCTACGAACTCGACGGCAAGACCGTCGACATCCTGCCGCGCGGCTCTGATGCCGTGGCGCGCTGCGTGCCCGTCTACGAGGAATTCCCCGGCTGGAACGAGTCGACCTTCGGCGTGAAGACGTGGGACGCGCTGCCTGAGCAGGCCCGCGTCTACCTGAAGCGCGTGGAAGAAGTGGTCGGCATTCCGATCGACATGATCTCGACCGGCCCGGACCGCGACGAGACCATCCTGCTGCGTCATCCGTACAAGGCCTGACCCGGCAGCAGCACACCACAAGGCAGCGGCGCCACGAGCGCTGCGGCCCGCCAGAAATAAATCGGCCCGCGCAAGCGGGCCGAGCCATATCGGTCAATCGACCCGACGATATAAAGCGTAAAAAGATGAACCTGCCAACGAACGATGACGAGAACCTGTGGGTCTCCTGGGACGAATACCATCGCCTGATCGCACGCCTGTCGCTGAACGTGCATGAGTCGGGCTGGAAGTTCGACAAGATCCTGTGCCTGGCGCGCGGCGGGCTGCGCGTGGGCGACCAGATGTCGCGCATCTTCGACGTGCCGCTGGCCATCCTGGCCACCAGCAGCTACCGGGAGGCCGCGGGCACGCAGCAGGGCAACCTGGACATCGCGCAGTACATCACCATGACCCGCGGCGAGCTGACGGGCAGGGTACTGCTGGTCGACGACCTGGTGGATTCGGGTATCACGCTGGAACGCGTGGGCCGCCACCTGAAGGAGCGCTATCCGGCCGTGACCGAGGTGCGTTCGGCCGTGCTGTGGTACAAGGCGTGCTCGAAGGTCGAGCCGGACTACCACGTGACCTTCCTGCCGTCGAACCCCTGGATCCACCAGCCGTTCGAAGAGTACGACACGCTGCGCCCGCACAACCTGGCCGCCTGGCTCAAGCGCGGCAAGCGTGCCAGCCTGCTGGATGACGACGCGCGCGGCTGAACGCGCGCGTGTTGAAAGCCGTACCCGCGGGGCACGGCACCGGGCGGTTTTAGTACCCGACCGTGAAACGCTGGCGCGAATGCGCCGGCTTTTCGATCTCGTCGAGCATTGCGATGGCATAGTCGTCCATCGAGATCCAGCTCTTGCCTGCTGCGTCGCTCAGCAGGGTTTCCTCGCCAACACGGAACTTGCCGGTGCGCTCGCCGGGCTCGAACAGTGCCGACGGCGACAGGAAGGTCCAGTCGATCCGCTGTTCGCCACGCAGCGCGTTGAGAAAGTCGCGGCCTGCGAGTGCCTCGGGCTTGTATGCATCGGGGAAGTTCGGGGTGTCGACCAACTGCACCCCAGGTGCAACATAGAGGCTGCCGGCACCACCCACCACCAGCAGGCGCGGCACGCCGGCCTGGCGCACGGCCGAGGTCACCTGCTGCGCGTTCAGTTGCGCGAAGCGCGCGCTGCTGATGACCACGTCATTGCCGGCCAGCGCCGCGGCCAGTGCGGCGCTGTCGGTTGCGTCGAGGTCCCTGGTGGTCACGCCGTCGCGAGCGGGCAGTTTGCTGGCGTGGCGCGCAATGGCGGTCACCTGGTGGCCGCGGCGCAGGGCTTCGTCGGTGAGGCGCGTGCCAACGCGGCCGGTGGCGCCGATGATTGCGATCTTCATGGTCACTCCTTCTTTCGGTCAGGTTGATATGAAACCATTGTGGTTACATATCGGGACAAAAAAATTCAGCGCTTGCGGCGCTGGCTGCTGCCTTCGACATCGGCGAGCATGCTGGCGATGGTGATGCCCGCAAGGGTATCGTCCATGGCCGCCTGCGCACGGTCCGCGACCTTGCGCAGCGCACCGGTGATCTCGCGCCCGACCGGGCAGGCCGGATTGGGCGCGCTCTGGTGCAGCGTGATCAGCGCGGTGGTTTCCACTACGCGGAACACGTCGAGCAGCGTGATCGACGCGGCCGGGCGCGCCAGCGTGGCGCCGCCGGTGCTGCCCATGGTGGTCGCCACCAGCCCGGCTTCAGCCAGTTGGCCGACCAGCCGCCGGATCAGCGCCGGGTTGGTGCCCACGCTGCCGGCGATCAGCGACGACGGTACCGGCTCGGCCGAACTGGCGAGCAGGGTCAGGATGTGGACTGCCACGGCGAACCGGCTGCTTGTGCTCAACGCTTGTGCTCAGGATGTCAGATGCAATGTGAAACCATGATAGTTACACATGGTCAGGCATGTCAAGCACGGGCAGGGTGCAAAGTGGCCGGAGTACCGGGAGGGAAGGAGGTGATACGCCGATGTGGCAGCCAATGGCCGGTGGAATGCCGGAATCGCCACTGAAGCTGTTACACTCCTCGACATTGCCGTACCGTTGTGGTTCGGCTGCCGCGCGGGGTACGGTGCGCGGTTTCACGGACGGGAAAAAACCCGTACGCTCGCAGTTATGACATCGCGGCACGGCCGCCAAGCAAGGAGTGCAAGTTGCCGGATCTGATGCGCGAAACAGGCGTCAAAAACAAAAAACCCGCAGGGCTTGAAAGCGCTGCGGGTTTTCCGGTGATCTGGTGCCCAGGAGAGGACTCGAACCTCCACAGTGTTGCCACCGCTAGGACCTGAACCTAGTGCGTCTACCAATTCCGCCACCTGGGCAGGTGTCGAAACAACCGAAGCGCTCATTATAGAGAGCGCGAGAATTTTGTCAAATAGTTTCCAGAAAAAATTGAATCAGAACAACTATCCGATCCCCAGCCGGGAAGAAATCCTGGGCGTGTTGAGAACGTCGGGATCCCCCCAGTCGGCCGGCGATATTGCCAAGGCCCTCTCCGTCACGCGCAAAGAGCATGACGGTTTCCAGAAGCGCCTGGCGGCCATGGAGCGCGACGGCCAGATCGAGCTGAACCGCAAGGGTCGCTATGAGCTGGCCCATCAGCCGAACTTCGTCACCGGCCGGGTGCAGGGCCACCGCGACGGCTTTGGCTTCCTGATCCGCGACGACGGCGAAGACGACATCTTCCTGCCCGAGCGCGAACTGCAGAAGGCCATGCACAACGACCGCGCGCAGGTGCGCGTGGTCGGCTACGACCGGCGCGGGCGCCCCGAAGGGCAGATCGTCGAGATCATCGAGCGCGCCAACCGTTTTGTCATCGGCCGTCTGCTCAGTGAAGGCGGCGTGCTGGTGGTGGCGCCTGAAGACAAGCGCATCAGCCAGGACATCCTGATCCCGCCCAAGGCGCAGGGCAAGGCACGGGTGGGGCAGGTGGTCAGCGTCGAGCTGATCGAATTCCCCGACCGCTACGTGCAGCCGGTGGGCCGCGTGGTGGAGGTACTGGGCGACATCGACGATCCCGGCATGGAGATCGAGATCGCCGTGCGCAAGTATGGCGTGCCACATGCGTTTGCGCCGGCCGCCGCCCAGGAAGCCGCCGCGCTGCCCGACGAGGTGCGCCAGGCCGACCTGGACCACCGCATCGACCTGCGCGACATCCAGCTGGTGACCATCGACGGCGAAGACGCACGCGACTTCGACGATGCGGTCTATTGCGAGCCGGTCAAGATCGGCCGCGCCAAGGGCTGGCGCCTGATCGTGGCAATCGCCGATGTGTCGCACTATGTGCGCCCCGGCACGCCGCTGGACGCGGATGCGCTGGACCGGGCCACCTCGGTCTACTTCCCGCGCCGCGTGATCCCGATGCTGCCGGAGAAGTTGTCCAACGGGCTGTGCTCGCTCAATCCGCACGTGGACCGGCTGTGCATGGTGTGCGATGCCGTGATCACCGCCAAGGGCGAGCTCAAGGGCTACCAGTTCTACCCGGCCGTGATGCATTCGGCCGCGCGCCTGACCTACAACGAGGTCTGGTCGGTGCTGTCCAACACCAAGGGCCCCGAGGCGCACAAGCGCAGCGAGCTGGTGCCGCACCTGCAGAACCTGTATGAGCTGTTCCAGGTCCTGCTCAAGGCACGGCGCGCGCGCGGCGCGATCGACTTCGACACCACCGAGACCTATATCGTCTGCAACGCGCAGGGCAAGATCGAGCAGATCCTGCCGCGCACGCGCAACGACGCGCACCGGCTGATCGAGGAGTGCATGCTGACCGCCAACGTATGCGCGGCCGACTTCCTCGAACGCTTCAAGCACCCGGCGCTGTACCGCATCCACGCGGGCCCCAGCGAAGAGAAGCTGAAGAACCTGCGCGACTTCCTGCGCACCGCCGGCCTGTCGCTGGGCGGCGGCGACAAGCCGCAGGCATCGGACTACGCCGAGGTGATGGACAAGATCAAGTCCCGTCCCGACGCGCCGATGCTGCAGACCATGCTGCTGCGCTCGATGCAGCAGGCGGTCTACAGCCCGGACAATATCGGCCACTTCGGCCTGGCGTACGAGGCCTACGCGCACTTCACCAGCCCGATCCGCCGCTACCCCGACCTGCTGGTGCACCGCGCGATCAAGGCGGTGCTGGCGCATACCAAGTACCAGCCGGCGTTTGCGCACGGGACCGAGCTGAATACCGCGATCTCGCCCAAGGCGCGCCGGCTGCAGGCCAAGGACGCCGAGCAGAAGGCAGAACTGACCGCGGCGCGCGCCAAGCGCAACGAGGCCATCTGGGACGAGCTCGGCCTGCACTGCTCGGCCAATGAGCGCCGCGCGGACGAGGCTTCGCGCGATGTCGAGGCCTGGCTCAAGTGCTACTTCATGCGCGACAAGCTGGGCAGCGACTACGCCGGCACCATCAGCGCCGTGACCTCGTTCGGCATCTTCGTGCAGCTCGACGAGCTGTATGTGGAAGGCCTGGTCCACGTGACCGAGCTGGGCAGCGACTACTTCCAGTACGACGAGGCCCGCAACGAACTGCGCGGCGAGCGCACCGGCATCCGCTACCGCCTGACCGACCGCGTGCGCGTGCAGGTGTCGCGCGTGGACCTGGATGCGCGCAAGATCGACTTCCGCCTGGTGCAGGAGCCGTCGGCGAAAACCCTGCGCGCCCGCGCGGGGGGCACAGAGACCCAGCCGCGCGTGCCTGCCGCCCATGCGGTGCCGGCACGCAAGAAGGGCCGCCAGCTGGCGGCGCTGCTGGGCGGCTCGTCCAAGCCGGAAGAGTCGTTCGACGAGACGCTGGACCGCGTGATCGAGGAGCAGCCGGTGTTCGAGGCGGTGATCACGCCGCTCAGGCCGCATGTGAAGACCGGCGGCAAGCCGGCCAAGCACGCGGCCAAGCCCAAGCCCTCGCACCTGGAGAAGCCGCGCAAGCCGGCCTCCAAGTCGCACCAGGCCAAGCCGCCGGGCAAGACGCCGGCCAAGAGCCCGCGCACCCCGCGCAAGCGCTGAAGCCCGCGGCGGCCGCCATGCCGCCACCTCTCGCCCCCCGGCCGGCTGCCGGGGGCGAGAGGGCGAGTACAATCGCGCCATGGCTAAAAACAAACTCCTGATCGGCTTTCACGCCGTCACCGCACGCCTGCGCCAAGATGCCAAGGGCGTGACCGATGTCTATATCGAATCCGCCCGCCGCGACCGGCGCATGCAGGACTTCGTGCGCCTGGCCGAAAGCCTGGGCGTGCGCCTGCACCCGGTCGATGCCGAGCGCCTGCGCGGCATGGCCGGCACCGACCGCCACCAGGGCGTGGTGGCACGTGCCGAAGACGTGGCACTGGCGCTGAACCTGGATGAACTGCTCGACGGCATCGAAGGCACGCCGCTGCTGCTGGTGCTTGACGGCGTCACCGACCCCCACAACCTGGGCGCCTGCCTGCGCGTGGCCGACGGCGCCGGCGCGCATGCCGTGATCGCCCCCAAGGACCGCAGCGTCGGCCTCAATACCACCGTGGCCAAGGTCGCCAGCGGCGCCGCCGAGACCGTGCCCTATATCACCGTCACCAACCTGGCCCGCACCCTGCGTGAACTGCAGGAACGCGGCATCTGGGTCATCGGCACCGCCGACGGCACCGAGAAGTCGCTGTATGACATCGACTTCAAGGGCCCGACCGCGATCGTGATGGGCGCCGAAGGCGAGGGCATGCGCCGCCTCACGCGCGAAACCTGCGACGAGCTGGTCGGCATCCCGATGGCGGGTGGCGTGG
The DNA here is from genome assembly GCF_059419025.1 of Cupriavidus sp. GW821-FHT07C08. Taxonomy (NCBI): domain Bacteria; kingdom Pseudomonadati; phylum Pseudomonadota; class Betaproteobacteria; order Burkholderiales; family Burkholderiaceae; genus Cupriavidus; species Cupriavidus sp. GW821-FHT07C08. The sequence continues at coordinate 570,045 of NZ_JBWKQZ010000001.1, read as the reverse complement.
GAAGCCTGAACGTCTCGGTCGCCAGCGGTGTATGCCTGTACGAAGCCGTGCGCCAGCGGCGCCTGCCGCGATAAGTCCATGGCCGCTGATTCCGGTCTCCTTGAAATGCCGGGGCTTGAGGAAGCACGCCGGCTGATCGCGGCCGCCGGCAATATCTTCGTGCTGACCGGCGCCGGCATTTCCGCCGAATCCGGCGTGCCGACCTTCCGCGACGCGATGACCGGGCTGTGGGAACAGTTCGACCCGGAAGAGCTGGCCAGCGAGGACGCCTACCGCCGCCAGCCTGCGCTGGTCTGGGAGTGGTACCTGCACCGGCGCGAGCTGGTCGCAGCCGTGCATCCCAACCCGGCGCACCATGCGCTGGTCGCGCTGGCTGCGCAGAAACCTTTCACGCTGGTCACGCAGAACGTTGACGGCCTGCACCAGCGCGCCGGCAGCGCGGGCGTGATCGAACTGCACGGGAACCTGTTCGCCAACAAATGGCTGGACGGGTGCGGGCGCTGCAACGAGGCGACCGCGCTGCCCGGCATGCCGCCGCGCTGCAACCTGTGCGGCGCGCTGATGCGTCCGGGCGTGGTGTGGTTCGGTGAGGACCTGCCGCGCGTGGCGCGCTACCGCGCCGAGCATGCGGCGCAGCACTGCGACCTGTGCCTGGTGGTCGGCACCTCGGGGCTGGTCTATCCGGCGGCGGGGCTGCCGGGCCTGGCGCGCGAGCATGGCGCGCCGGTGATCGTGGTCAATCCGCAGCCTTCGGCGCTGGACCAGACCGCGGATATCGTGCTGTCCGCCGCGGCGGGCGCCTGCTTGCCGCTGCTGTGGCCGCAGCTGGCTCCGGCGGCCGGCTGAGCCTGTATCCGGGCCTTGCGGCCCGGACCTGCGCTTACTTTGCGATCTCGCCGATCAGCTTTTCCAGCTTGACTGCATCCGCCGCAAACAGGCGGATGCCTTCGGCCAGCTTTTCCGTCGCCATCGCATCCTCATTCAGCTGCCAGCGGAAGGACGCCTCGTCGGCCGCGATGCGGGCGATATTGGCGGCCTGGGCTTGGTCCACCGACAGCTTGTGCGTCACCGGGCCCTGGCCGGCGGCCAGCTGCTCGAGCAGCTCGGGGCTGATGGTCAGCAGGTCGCAGCCGGCCAGCGACAGGATCTGCGCGGTGCTGCGGAAGCTGGCGCCCATCACCTCGGTCGGGTAGCCGAACTTCTTGTAGTAGTCGTAGATCTGGCGCACCGAGCGCACGCCGGGGTCGTTGTCGCCGCCGTTGGCGGCCGCGTCCCATTGCTCGCCGGCCTGTTTCTTGTACCAGTCGAAGATGCGGCCGACGAAGGGCGAGATCAGCTGCGCGCCGGCCTCGGCGCACGCCACCGCCTGCACCAGCGAGAACAGCAGCGTCATGTTGCAGCGGATGCCGTCGCGCTGCAGGATCTCGGCCGCGCGGATGCCTTCCCAGGTGGAGGCGATCTTGATCAGCACGCGCTCGCGCGCGATGCCGCGCTGCTCGTACAGCTGGATCAGGTGGCGCGCCTTGGCCACGCTGGCCTCGGTGTCGAAGGACAGGCGCGCATCGACTTCGGTCGACACGCGGCCCGGCACGATCGCCAGGATCTCGCAGCCGAAGGCGATCAGCACTTCGTCCATCACCGCATCGACGCCGCCGTTGCCGTGGTGGTCCTGCACCGCCTTCTCCAGCAGATGGCGGTATTCGGGTTTCTGCACGGCCTTCAGGATCAGCGACGGATTGGTGGTCGCGTCCTGCGGGGTGTACTGCTTCATCAGCTGGAAGTCGCCGGTATCGGCCACCACCGTGGTGAACTGCCTGAGTTGTTCGAGCTGGTTCATGGTCGCTAGTTGGTCTGCTTGAGCGTCTGCAAAATCATTCGCGGGCATCAGGGGTGCGCGTACGGCACCCGGTCCGGTCCATTGTACCGTCGCCCGCGTGACCTGCCGCCGCAATCCGCTACACTACGCGTTTCCCCCAACGCAATCTGGCTGTTGTCATGACTCAGGATGAACTCAAGGCGCTGGTCGCGCAAGCTGCCGCCGACTACGTGAAGCACGAAGTGCCCGAAGGAGCAGTGCTCGGCGTGGGCACTGGCTCCACCGCCAATCTCTTCATTGACGCCGTGGCGGCATTCAAGGAGCGCTTCGCCGGTGCGGTGTCGAGTTCCGAGGCGTCCACGCGCCGCCTGCAGCAGCACGGCTTCAAGGTGCTGGACCTGAACGAGGTCGACGAGATCCCGGTGTATGTCGACGGCGCCGACGAGATCGACGCCAGCGGCGCCATGATCAAGGGCGGCGGCGGGGCGCTCACGCGCGAGAAGATCGTGGCCTCGGTCGCGAAGCGCTTTGTCTGCATCGCCGACGGCAGCAAGCTGGTCCAGACCATGGGCACCTTCCCGCTGCCGGTCGAGGTGATCCCGATGGCACGTGCCGCGGTGGCGCGCAAGCTGCAGGCCCTGGGTGGCCAGCCGCGCCTGCGCATGACCAAGGAAGGCGGCATCTACAAGACCGACAACGGCAATGTGATCCTGGACGTGGTCGGCCTGAAGATCGACGATCCGCGCGGCCTGGAGCAGGCCGTCAACCAGGTGCCGGGCGTGGTCACCGTGGGCCTGTTCGCGCTGCGCGGCGCGGATGTGCTGCTGCTGGGCACCGGCGACGGCGTGCAGCGCACGGACTACTGAGCAAGGTCGCTCGCTACCAAGCAAAAAGGGGTGCCTGAGGCACCCCTTTTTTCATTGGCCGGTCCGGTTCACGACTGCGGCGGCACGTAGCCCTGGGCCTGGTCGGCGCCTTCACCGAAGAAGTACTTCTCGGTCTGCTTGAGCAGGTACTGGCGCGCGCGCGCATCGGCCATGTTCAGGCGGTTTTCGTTGATCAGCATGGTCTGGTGCTTGAGCCAGCCAGCCCAGGCTTCCTTCGACACGCTTTGCCAGATCTTCTTGCCCAGTTCGCCGGGCAGCGGCGGGAAGTCGAGGCCTTCGGCTTCCTTGTTCAGCTTGATGCATTGGACCATGCGGGCCATGGGGACTCCTTGGTTTGTTTGTCAGGTGCTGAGGCGCTGGCGCTATTGTAGCCAAGCGGGGCCGCCAGCCGCGGCGCGGCGGCGATTGCCCCTATGACTTCACAGCTTTTTCATCAGCACCATGGACTTGCGCTGCCAGTTGTAGAGCTTGCGCTTGTCCTCGGGCAGGTCGTCGACGTTGGCGTGGACGAAACCGCGCTTCAGGAACCAGTGTTCGGTGCGGGTGGTGAGCACAAACAGCTTCTCCAGGCCGAGCGCGCGGGCGCGGCGCTCGATGCGCTTGAGCAGGCGCTCGCCGTCGCCGGTGCCCTGGGCTTCCTGCGATACCGTCAGGCAGGCCATCTCGCCCATGTTCTCGCGCGGGTAGTCGTAGAGCGCCGCGCAGCCGAACAGCACGCCGTCGTGCTCGATCACCGAGAAGTTGGAGATATCGCGCTCGATCAGGTGGCGTCCCCGCGGCACCAGCGTGCCGTCCTGCTCCAGCGGGGCGATCAGCTGGACGATGCCGCCGACGTCGTCGAGGGTGGCTTCGCGCAGGCTTTCCAGGTCGGTGTCGGACAGCATGGTGCCGACGCCGTCGTGCAGGAACAGTTCCAGCAGCACCGCGCCGTCGAGCGAATAGGGGATCAGGTGCGCACGCGGCACGCCGCCCTTGAGCGCCTTGACCAGGTGCTGCAGGTAGTTGGCCACGTCCGGCGGCAGGTGCTTGTTCTGCAGGCGCTCCACCGCGGTGCGCAGCGACATTTCCTGCATCATCTTGCCGACCGGGTCGGGCACGCCCGGCACCTCGGTGATGAAGATCAGCTTGTCGGCCTTGAGCGCGGTGGCCGTAGCGCTGGCCACGTCTTCCATCGACAGGTTGAAGGCCTGGCCGGTGGGCGAGAAGCCCAGCGGCGACAGCAGCACCACCTTGCCGTGCGACAGCGACATGCGCACGGACTCGGCGTCGATCTTGCGCACCAGGCCGGTGTGCTGGTAGTCGGTGCCGTTGACGATGCCGACCGGGCGGGCAGTCACGAAGTTGCCGGAGATCACCGACAGCTGGGCGCCGGCCATCGGCGTATTGGGCAGGCCCTGGCTGAAGGCGGCCTCGATGTCCAGGCGCAGTTCGCCGGCGGCCTCCTTGGCGCATTCGAGCGCGGCGTTGTCGGTGACGCGCACGCCATCGACGAACTGTGACTCGACATGGCGCAGCGCCAGCTGTTCTTCCACCTGCGGGCGCGAGCCGTGCACCAGCACGATCTGCATGCCCATGGCGTGCAGCAGCGCGACATCGTTGACCAGCGCATTGAGCACGCCCGACTTGACCAGCTCGCCGGCGAAGGCGATCACAAAGGTCTTGCCGCGGAAGGCATGGATATACGGCGCCACCATGCGCAGCCAGTCGACGAACTGCTGGTGGTCGGGGCCGCTGCGCTCGGGCTCGGCCGCCGTGGGCGCCGGGGCGGCGGGCACGGGGGAGGCCGGGGCAGGCGCGGGGAATTCAGCCGCAGGCGGCTCCGCCGGCACGGGGGCGGCGGGCGAGGAGGCAGGCGCCGTCTGCGGCGCGTCGGTTCTGGCGTTCATCCCGCGGATTATAATCCCGGCCAATGTCAGAACAACGCCCCGTCAAGCCTAAACCACCCGCCGCGCCGAGCCAGCGTGCCGGTGCCGGTCAGTCCGCCTCCCCAACCCAGTCCCGGCCGGCCCCAGGCCCGGTCAGGAAGCCGGACGTCCGTCCGCAGCCAGCCGCTGCCCGGCCGGCCGGTGAGGCCGGGCAGCGCCCGCCACGCGGTCCCCGCGAGCCGCGGCCACCGCGTGCGCCAAGGCCGGTCAACCCGCTGCCGCCCATCACCTTCCCGGAGGCCCTGCCGGTCTCCGGCCGCCGCGACGAGATTGCCGCGGCGCTGCTGGCCAACCAGGTGGTGATCGTCTCGGGCGAGACCGGCTCGGGAAAGACCACCCAGCTGCCCAAGATCTGCCTGTCGATCGGGCGCGGCCCGGGGCGCGAGGGTGGGGGGCTGATCGGCCACACCCAGCCGCGGCGCATCGCCGCGACCTCGACCGCCAAGCGCATCGCGCAGGAAATCGGCACGCCGCTGGGCGAGCACGTGGGCTACCAGGTGCGTTTCAACGACACCATGTCGTCGGGGGCGTCGGTCAAGCTGATGACCGACGGCATCCTGCTGGCCGAGACCCAGAACGATCCGCTGCTGCGCGCCTACGACACGCTGATCATCGATGAGGCGCACGAGCGCAGCCTGAACATCGACTTCCTGATCGGCTACCTGCGCCAGATCCTGCCAAAGCGGCCGGACCTGAAGGTGATCATCACCTCGGCCACCATCGATGCCCAGCGCTTTGCCCAGCATTTCGCCTCGGGCGACAAGCCGGCGCCGGTGATCGAGGTCAGCGGCCGCTTGTACCCGGTGGAAGTGCGCTACCGTCCGATCACCGAGGACGTGCCCGCGGGCGCGCAGCGCAGCCCGCAGGCGCGCGAGCGCGACCTGTACGATGGCATTGTCGAGGCCGTCGACGAGCTGTGCCGAGTCGGCCCCGGCGATGTGCTGGTCTTCCTGCCCGGCGAGCGCGAGATCCGCGAAGCCGCCGAGGCGCTGCGCAAGCACCACCCGCCGCATACCGAGATCCTGCCGCTGTTTGCGCGGCTGTCGGTGCAGGAGCAGGAGCGGGTGTTCAAGCCGTCCAACGCACGGCGCATCGTGCTGGCGACCAACGTCGCTGAAACCTCGCTGACGGTGCCGGGCATCCGCTATGTGGTCGATACCGGGCTGGCGCGGGTCAAGCGCTACTCATACCGCAACAAGGTCGAGCAACTGCAGGTCGAGTCAATCTCGCAGGCCGCCGCCAACCAGCGCGCCGGCCGTTGCGGCCGGGTTGCCAACGGCGTTTGCATCCGGCTGTATGAGGAGTCCGATTTCACGGGCCGCCCGCGCTTTACCGACCCCGAGATCCTGCGCTCGTCGCTGGCCGCGGTGATCCTGCGCATGAAGGCGCTGCGGCTGACCGAGATCGAGTCGTTTCCGTTTATCGAGCCGCCGCTGGGCCGCGCCGTGGCCGACGGCTACCAGCTGCTGCAGGAACTGGGCGCGGTCGACGACGCCAACCAGCTGACCGGCACCGGGCGCCAGCTGGCCAAGCTGCCGCTGGACCCGCGCGTGGCGCGCATGATCCTGGCCGCGCGCGAGCACCAGTGCCTGCGCGAGGTGCTGGTCATCGCCAGCGCGCTGTCGGTGCAGGACCCGCGCGACCGCCCGCAGGAGGCGCAGGAAGCCGCCGACCAGGCGCATCGCAAGTTCATGGACGAGAAGTCCGAGTTCCTGGGCTGGGTCAGGCTGTGGAAGTGGTTCGAGGACGCGGTCGCGCACAAGAAGTCCAACCGTCAGCTGCAGGACCAGTGCCGCGCCCACTTCCTGTCGCACCTGCGGCTGCGCGAGTGGCGCGACGTGCATTCGCAACTGCTGACCACGGTGACCGAGCAGGGCTGGCGCCTGAACGACAGCGAGCCCACCTATGAGCAGGTGCACAAGGCGCTGCTGACCGGCCTGCTGGGCAATGTCGGCTGCCGCATCGAGGATGGCGACGGCAAGGGCCGCGAATACCTGGGCGCGCGCGGCATCAAGTTCCACCTGTGGCCGGGCTCGCTGATCGCGCGCAAGGTCGGGCGCTGGATTGTCGCGGCCGAGCTGGTCGAGACCAGCCGGCTGTTCGCGCGCACGCTGGCGCGCATCGAGCCGGAATGGCTGGAACAGGTGGGCCGCCACCTGCTCAAGGTCAGCTGGAGCGATCCGCACTGGGAAAAGAAGGCGGGCCAGGTGCTGGCGCTGGAGCGCGCCACGCTGTACGGGCTGGTGGTCTACCAGCACCGCCGCGTGCACTACGGCCCGATGAACCCGCAGGAAGCGCGCGAGATCTTTATCCGCCGCGCGCTGGTCGAGGGCGAGTTCGATACGCGCCTGCCGTTCTATGCGCACAACCAGCGCCTGGTGCGCGAGATCGAGAACCTCGAGCACAAGTCGCGCCGCCAGGACGTGCTGGTCGACGACGAACTGATCTACGCCTTCTACGATCGCGCGATTCCCGCCGACATCTGCCAGCAGGCCACCTTCGAGCAGTGGTACCAGGCCGAGAGCGCCAGGGACCGCAAGCTGCTGTACCTGAACCGCGACGAGCTGATGCGGCACGAGGCGGCCGGCATCACCACCGACCTGTTCCCCAAGGCCATGAACGTGGCCGGGGTGGACATGGGGCTGACTTACCACTTCGAGCCAGGCAGCCACCGCGACGGCGTGACCCTGACCGTGCCGCTATACGCACTCAACCAGGTGCGCCAGGAGCGCGCAGACTGGCTGGTGCCGGGCATGATCAGGGAGAAGGTGCACCTGCTGCTCAAGTCGCTGCCGCAGAAGCTGCGCCGCCACTGCGTGCCGCTGCCGGAGTATGCCGCGGGCTTTGTCGCGCGCCAGCCGCTTGGCGAGGGCGAGCTGCTGGATGTGCTGATCGCCGATATCCGCGAGCAGACCGGCACCATGGTCAAGCGGGCCGACTTCAAGCTGGAAACGCTGCCCGCGCACCATACGATGAACTTCAAGGTGGTCGACGAGCACGGCCGCCAGCTTGAGATGGGCCGCAACCTGGCCCAGTTGCGTGCCGAGCTGGGCGGGCAGGCGCAGCAGTCGTTCCAGCGGGTGGCCGCGCAAGCCGCGGCACAGGCGGCAACCCTGGCCCCCGAGCAGGCGGCGCCGCTGGCCGCGGCCGAGCCCGGCAAGTACGAGGGCCTGACCGGGTGGACCTTCGGCGAGCTGCCCGAGCTGCTGGAGATCCGCAAGGGCAGCCAGACCCTGTTCGGCTATCCCGCGCTGGTCGACCGCGGCACGCACTGCGACGTGGAAGTCTTCGACGACCCGCAGGAAGCCGCACGCGTCCACCACCTGGGGCTGCGCCGGCTGTTTGCGCTGCAGCTGCGCGAGCAGGTCAAGTTCATCGAGAAGAACATCCCGGGCCTGCAGCAGATGGCGATGCAGTACATGACGCTGGGCACGCAGGAGATGCTGCGCGAGCAGATCGTGATGCTGGCGCTGGAGCGTGCCTGCATGCAGGCGCCGCTGCCGCGCAACGAGGCCGAGTTCAATGCGCGCAAGGACGAGGGCCGCACCCGGCTGTCGCTGCTGGCGCAGGAGATCGCGCGGCTGGTGGGGACCATCCTGGCCGAGTACGCCGGGCTGCCGCGCAAGCTGCTGCAGGCCAAGCCGTTCGCCGGGCCCCATGCGGACATGGAGGCGCAGCTCGGGCGGCTGATGGGCAAGCGCTTTGTCGACGAGACCCCGTACACGCAGCTGGTCCATTTCCCGCGCTACCTGAAGGGCATCGCCATGCGGGTGGACAAGCTCAAGGGCGACCCGGCGCGCGACACGCAGCGCACGCAGGAGATGGCGCCGCTGGTGCAGCAGTGGCAGCGGGCCGAAAAGCAGCTGCGCACCCAGGGCCGCGGCGGCGAGGACGCGCGGCTGGACGAATTCCGCTGGATGCTGGAGGAACTGCGCATCGCGCTGTTCGCCCAGGAGCTGCGCACGCCGGTGCCGATGTCAGTCAAGCGGCTGCAGAAAGTGTGGGAATCGATGCAGCGCTGAGCGCCGGCGCGGGGCGGAATGCCGGCGCGAACCGCAAATGGTCGCTCCGGCGCAACAATCTGCCAAAATCTTGATGGGCATCAGTCGCGACGTCAGCGGATTCTCATGCTCAACCGTTAGAATCGCCGGTTCAGTCTTCTTCTGGCAGGTCTTATGTTTGCGCTGCGGTTCGCATTGCGTCGTGTTGTAGCTGGTGGTTTCACGGTGGGCGCCCTGGCGCTGGGCCTGCTGGCCGCACCGGCATCGGCGGAAGTGGTAGTGATTCTGAATTCGGGTGATGCAACCGTCACGCTGATCGACAAGGATACCCAGAAGGTGCTGGAGACCTTCCCGATCGGCAAGGAACCGCACCACCTGATCGCCACGCCGGACGACAAGTCGCTGATCATTGCCAACGCGGTCGGCAACGACCTGGTGTTCCTGGACCCGGTCTCGGGCAAGGTCCAGCAGCGCGTGCCCAATGTCGACGACCCGTACCAGATCGGCTTCTCGCCGGATCAGAAGTGGTTTGTCGCCACCGGCAACCGGCTCGACCGTGTCGACCTCTACCGCTGGGACGGCAAGGCGCTGAAGCTGGCCAAGCAGTTCCCGCTGGCCAAGACCCCGAGCCATATCGCCTTTACCGCCGACAGCCGCATCGCCTTCATCACGCTGCAGGACTCCAATGAGGTGGTAGCCATCGACCTGGTCACGCAGAACGTGATGTGGCGCATGGAAACCGGCTCGGCGCCGGCGGGCATCTGGGTCACGCCGGACCAGAAATACCTGCTGGTCGGCATGACCGGGGCCGACTACGTGGCCGTGATCGACTGGCGCACGCGCACGGTGGTCAAGCAGATCCAGACCGGCAAGGGCGCGCACAACTTCCGCGCGGTCGGCGACAAGCGCCATCTGTTCCTGAGCAACCGGGTTACCGGCAGCATCAGCATCATCGACCAGCAGACGCTGACCAAGGTCGGCGACATCACCGGCCTGCCGCCGGGCCCGGACGACATGGAGCTGACCGCCGACGGCAAGACGCTGTGGGTAACCTTCCGCTGGGCGCGCTCGGTCGGCCTGGTCGACGTGGCCAGCCGCAAGCTGGTCAAGACCGTGCGCGTTGGGCGCTCGCCGCACGGCATCTATTTCCGCACGCGCGCGCCGCTGTATTGACCAGGCAGGGCAGGGACCATGGACGACACCAGGGCATCGCGATCAGGACGGCTGGGCAAGCTGCTGGCCGCGCTGGCGCTTGCCTGCGGCCTGCCGTCCGCGCTGCAGGCGGCTGATGCCGCCCAGCCTGCCGCCAAGGCGTGCCCGGCCGGCACGCTCTACCTGACCTTCGACACCGGCAGCATGAGCCAGGCGCAGCTGATCGCCGACACGCTGCGCCGCCACCATATCCGCGCCACCTTCTTCCTGGCCAATGAGCCGACCGTGCGCCAGGACAGCTCGCTGGCCCCAGCCTGGGCGCCATACTGGAAGGCGCTGGTGGCCGACGGCCACGCCTTCGGCACGCATACCTTCGACCATGTCTACCTGCGCAGCGTGCGCGCCGGCCATGTGACCATGCGGCCGCAGTTCGGCGCGCGGGCGGGCAAGGACATGGCCATGGACGCGGCCGGCTTCTGCCAGGAGCTGCGGCGCAGCGCCGACGCTTTCCATGGCATGACCGGCGCCGACATGGTGCCGCTGTGGCGCGCCCCGGGCGGGCGCACCGCGCCGCAGACGGTGCAATGGGCCGAACAGTGCGGCTTCCGCCACGTCGGCTGGGCGCCGGCGGGGTTCCTGGGCGATGAGCTGTCGTCCGACCGCTATCCCAACGCGGCGCTGCTGGAGCGCGCGCTGGCCAACCTGCGCGACGGCGATATCACCATGGCGCACCTGGGTATCTGGTCGCGCAAGGATCCGTGGGCGCCTGGCGTGCTGGAGCCGCTGCTCGCCGGTCTTGAGCGCAAGGGATTCTGTTTCGCGACGCTGCGCGAGCACCCGGCCTACCGCGACTGGGTCGCCAGGCCGCAGGCGGTGGGACAAAAGGAGGGCAGGCGGTAATGTGGGAGACGCTGAACGGCTGGATCGGCCAGGTTGAGGGCACGCTGTTCCAGGACGTGGTGCTGCCCGTGGTCTACGACCTCGGGTTTGGCCGCTATGCCGAGGAAGCCTTCACCGGCACCGAATGGCTGCTGGTGGGCCTGGTGCAGATCGTGGTGATGGCATTGATCCTGGGGCCGCTGGAGAAATGGCGCCCGGTCGAGCCGGTATCCGACCGCGCCGCCATCCGCACTGATATCTTCTACACGGTGATCCACCGGCTCGGGCTGTTCCGGCTGGCCATGTTCTTCCTGCTGGCGCCGTTGACCGACGCCCTGGAAGGCGACCTGCGGCTGATGGGCTGGCACCGCATCAATGTGGAAGACTGGTGGCCGGGCGTGACCTCGGTGCCGCTGGTCAGCTTCTTTGTCTACCTGCTGCTGTTCGACATCCTCGACTACTGGTACCACCGGCTGTCGCATTCGTTCCGCTGGTGGTGGCACCTGCATGCGGTGCACCACAGCCAGCGCCAGATGACGCTGTGGAGCGACAACCGCAACCACCTGCTGGACGACATGCTGCGCGACCTGGTGTTCGCGCTGGTGGCGCTGGGCGTGGGCGTGGAACCGTCGCAGTACGTGCTGCTGGTGGCGTTGTCGCAGCTGCTGCAGAGCCTGCAGCATGCCAATGTGCGGCTGAACTTCGGCGCCATCGGCGAGCGGCTGCTGATCTCGCCGCGCTTTCACCGCACCCACCACGCCGTGGGCATCGGCCATGAGGCCGAAGGCGCACCGTCCAGGCTGGGCGGCTGCAACTACGGCGTGATCTTCCCGTGGTGGGACATGCTGTTCGGCACCGCGGTCTTCACCGAGACCTACCACCCGACCGGCATCCGCGACCAGCTGCCGCCGCCGCTGGGCAAAGGCCACGACTACGGCGCGGGCTTCCTGGCGCACCAGTGGTACGGCGTCAAGCGGCTGCTGCGGCTGCGCTGAACCAGCGGGTCTGGAGGCAGTCCGCCGCGGCGGCAAGTGGCGTATGCTAGTGTCCCGGGTTGCCGCCGGTCCGGCCCAGTCGGACTTCTGCCGCGCCCGGCGCCTTTCCTCCTGTTTGCCTTCGACTGCATGAACGATATCTTCCGCTCGTTTGGCCGCGCGCTGATCAGCCAGCTGCATCCCCGCATGCTGATGCTGACCGTGCTGCCTTTCGTCCTGGCCACGCTGCTGTGGGGCGGCCTGCTCTGGTGGGGCTGGGACCCCATCATGGGTGCCACGCGCAGCTTCCTGGAAACCTCCATCCTGACCAGCTGGATCTACAGCGCGCTCGACTGGTTCGGCCTGCAATCGATGCGCACCATCGTGGCGCCGCTGTTCGTGGCGGCGCTGGCGATCCCGCTGGTGATTGCCTCGATGCTGATGTTTATCGGCGTGTTCTCGGTGCCGGCGGTGGTGCGCCACCTGGAGCGCAGCTACCCGGACCTGGCCAAGGCCCATGGCGGCAGCATCCTGGGCAGCGTGTTCCAGTCGCTGGGCAGCACGCTGGTGTTCCTGGTGCTGGTGCTGGTGACGCTGCCGCTGTGGCTGATCCCGCCGTTCTTTGCGCTGATCCCGCCGGTGCTGTGGGGCTGGCTGACCTACCGCGTGATGACCTATGACGCGCTCGCCGACCACGCCAGCGCCGAAGAGCGCAAGACGCTGGTGCGCCGTCATCGCACGCCGCTGCTGGTGATCGGGGTCGCGGTCGGGCTGCTGGGCTCGGCGCCGACGCTGCTGTGGGTGTCGTCGGCGGCGGTGATCTTCCTGTTCCCGTTCGTGCTGGCCGGCACGCTGTGGCTCTATGTGCTGATCTTTATCTTCTCGGCGCTGTGGTTCGGCCATTTCTGCCTGCGCGCGCTGGCGCAGCTGCGTGCCGAGCGCGCGGCGGTGCCGGCCCAGCCGCCGGCGCCTCAGCCGGACAAGCCGGCGCTTGACGGCGACGTCATCGACCTGGCGCCGACCGACGTGCGCCGCATCGAAAATTCCTGAAGCGAGGGCAATATGGGTTTTGGCCTGATCGTCATTGGCGACGAGATCCTGTCGGGGCGGCGTGAAGACAAGCATCTGCGCCGCAGCATCGAACTGCTGGGCGCGCGCGGCCTGGCGCTGGACTGGGCCGAATACGTCGGCGACGACCGCGCCCGCATCACCGCCACGCTGCGGCGCACGCTGGCCGGCCCGGACGTGGTGTTCTGCACCGGCGGCATCGGCGCCACGCCGGACGATCACACCCGCCAGTGCGTGGCCGCCGCGCTGGGCGTGCCGCTGGTGCTGCATCCCGAGGCGCGCGAGCTGATCGCGCTGCGCATTGCCGAGACCGCCGGCGGCGACCCGGTCAAGGCCGACCTGAACCTGCCGGAAAACCAGCACCGCTTCAAGATGGGCGAGTTCCCCGAGGGCGCGCGCATCATCCCCAACAGCTACAACCGCATCCCGGGCTTTTCGGTCGGTCACCACCACTTCATGCCGGGTTTCCCGGTGATGGCATGGCCGATGATGGAATGGGTGCTGGACCACGACTATGCGCACCTGTTCCACCAGGTGCAGCAGCAGGAGCGGGCCTTCTACGTGTTCGAAGCGCCGGAGTCCACGCTGACGCCGCTGATGGAGAAGGTCGAAGCGGCGCATCCGGGCATCCGCGTGTTCAGCCTGCCGTCGGTCGGCGACGTGCAGCGCGGCGACCGCTTCGCGCGCCGCCATATCGACCTGGGGGTCAAGGGCCCGGCCGATCTGCTGGCGCCGGCCTACGCGATGCTGCTCGAAGGCGTGCAGGCGATGGGGTTCGAGACCGTGGAACAGCCGCCGCGCGAAGCGGCGCGGGCTTAAGGCGCCACGGGTCGCAAAAAGAAGAAGGGGCAGCCTTGGCTGCCCCTTCTCTCATTCTGGCCCGACCGCGATCAGGCGCCGTGCCACGGCAGTCCGCGCACGCACCAGCCTTCAACAGTCTTGCGGTGGTGGTGGTCGTCGCGGTTGCCCTCGAAGCCTTCCAGCACGTCCATGGCGAAGTGATAGCCGGCTTCGGTGGCCACGCGCGCGGCGTGCTTGGAGCGCGCCGCGCTGCGGCACAGGAACAGCACCGGCACGTCGGCCGGCACGCGTGCCCTCAGCTCTTCGAGAAAGCGGGCATTCTGCGCGCCGCCTGGATAGGACATCCATTCGACGTGGGCGAACTGCGCGTCCGGCACATCAACGCCACCGACCCAGTCCAGCTCGGCCTGGGTGCGCACGTCGACCAGCACGGCGGAAGGATCGTTCTGCAGCAGCGCAAAGGCTTCCTGCGGCGACAGCGCGCCGAAATACGGGAGCTGGTTCTGTTGCTGGCGCTGGCGGGCGGCCTGGAGGAGATCGTCTCGAGTGGTCATCTGCGTGACAAATTTGAGGAATGAAATGGGGGCGGCAAGACCGCAACGTACTATTCTATAGCGCCGGGCCGGTTCGAAACCTGATTGCCGGCTGTCGGGGCACCGGGTGACTCTTTTTGGTGCATCCGCACTGTTACAGTGCGGAGTCTTGCTGAATGCACCATTGTGGTGTTTTATTAGGGGGCGCTACGCCAGAGTGCGTGTAACCGGTGCGCCACTCGGCAGCGGAGCAGCTGCTTGCATGGCCGGACACTGACGCCGCCGCGGTGCGCGGGTTCGCCGACGTTGCACATTTTTCGGGCTGCCGGTGGCCGTGGGGCGTTTGCATGGCACGCTTTCTGCTAACATTCCTCGTCCTTTCGTGGCTGGTCGGGACGGCGCGGCAGAGCATGCATCGGCGCCGGTGACGACAGGCCCAAGAATTGGCTTTCTCAGACTTCCGCCGAATATCCAGGAGATTGGCATGGCCCACAGCGTTGCAGACGTGATGAAGCTTGTGAAGGAAAACGACGTCAAGTTCGTCGATTTCCGTTTCACCGATACCAAAGGCAAGGAGCAACACGTGTCCGTGCCCGTGTCGCACTTCGATGAAGACAAGTTCGAAAGCGGTCACGCCTTCGACGGTTCGTCGATCGCCGGCTGGAAGGGTATCGAAGCTTCGGACATGCTGCTGATGCCCGATTCGAACACGGCCCACATCGACCCGTTCTACGAAGAGCCGACGCTGGTGCTGTCCTGCGACGTGGTCGAGCCGTCGGACGGCAAGGGCTATGACCGCGACCCGCGTTCCATCGCCAAGCGCGCCGAAGCCTACCTGAAGAGCACCGGCCTGGGCGACACCGCCTTCTTCGGCCCGGAACCCGAGTTCTTCATCTTCGACGGCGTGACCTGGAACGTCGACATGCAAGGCTGCTTCGTGAAGATTCACTCCGAAGAAGCCCCGTGGTCGTCGGCCAAGGAATTCGAGCACGGCAACAGCGGCCACCGTCCGGGCAAGAAGGGCGGCTACTTCCCGGTCGCCCCGATCGACACCTTCCAGGACATGCGTTCGGAAATGTGCCTGATCCTGGAATCGCTGGGCATCCCCGTTGAGGTCCACCACCACGAAGTGGCTGGCCAGGGCCAGAACGAAATCGGCACCCGTTTCAGCACGCTGGTGCAGCGCGCCGACTGGACCCAGATGCAGAAGTACGTGATCCAGAACGTCGCCCACACCTACGGCAAGACCGCCACCTTCATGCCGAAGCCGATCGTTGGCGACAACGGTTCGGGCATGCACGTGCACCAGTCCGTGTGGAAGGACGGCCAGAACCTGTTCGCGGGCAACGGCTACGCCGGCCTGTCGGAATTCGCGCTGTACTACATCGGCGGCATTATCAAGCACGCCCGCGCCCTGAACGCCATCACCAACCCGGGCACGAACTCGTACAAGCGCCTGGTGCCGGGCTTCGAGGCTCCGGTGAAGCTGGCCTACTCGGCCCGCAACCGCTCGGCTTCGATCCGCATCCCGTATGTCGCCAACCCGAAGGGCCGCCGCATCGAGACCCGCTTCCCGGATCCGCTGATGAACCCGTACCTGGGCTTCTCGGCGCTGCTGATGGCCGGCCTAGACGGCGTGATGAACAAGATCCACCCGGGCGAAGCTGCCGACAAGAACCTGTACGACCTGCCGCCGGAAGAGGATGCAAAGATCCCGACCGTGTGCTCGAGCCTGGACCAGGCGCTTGAGTACCTGGACAACGATCGCGAGTTCCTGACCCGCGGCGGCGTGTTCTCGAACTCGATGATCGATGCCTACATCGAACTGAAGATGGAAGAAGTCACGCGTTTCCGCATGACCACGCACCCGGTCGAGTTCGAAATGTACTACTCGCTGTAAGCGGCCCTTGCCCGGGAATGACGCAGGTTGTGACCGGGCAACAGTTGCACTAGAAAGGGGCGGCTTCGGCTGCCCCTTTCTGCTTTGCTCGCTAGAATGGGGAATCGTGTTCCACCCCCGTTCAAACCTAACGCCATGTTCATGGACGCCTCTTCACGCACGGCTCGCCGGACCCTGACCTTGCCCCGATCTCTGCACCAATTTCGTCTCGGATTCCCTGTTCTGGTGAGTGCCGTGGCGCTGACGCTGGGCACATGGGCCGGGCAGTCTTCCGCGCAGTCCTCGGACGTCTATGTCTGTACCGGGCCCAATGGCGTGCCCGAGTATCGCAATGGCAACGCCGGCAAGGGTTGCAAGAAGCTGAACCTGCCGGAGGTGGTGACGGTTCCGGGCGGGCGTATCGCTGCGCCGGCCAAGGGCGCTGGCAGCACGGCCGGCGCGGCGGCTGGCGGCACCAGCTTCCCGCGCGTGGACAGCGCCACGCAGAAGAGCCGCGACGGCGAGCGCCGCGCGGTGCTCGCGCAGGAGCTGCAGGCCGAAGAGGCCAAGCTGCAGGGGCTGCGTGCCGAGTACAACAACGGTCAGCCGGAGCGCCAGGGCAATGAGCGCAACTATCAGAAATACCTCGATCGCACGGCAGCGCTGCGCGACGACATCGCCCGCAGCGAGGCCAATGCGGCGTCGCTGCGGCGCGAGCTTGGCAATTTGAAGGACTAGTCTTATGCGTCGCCTGATTCGCGGAGTGTCGCGCAAGGTCAGCGGTGCCGACGGCGCCCGTGGCGAATCGCCGGCGGCCGACTCGGCACCGGCCGAAGACAGCGCCCAGGTGCTGACCATGGGCGCCGTGGCGTTTCATGCCGGCCTGGACGTGGTGGCCAACCCGGTGCTGTTGGTGCGGCAGCCGGGGCTGCGCGTGGTCTTTGCGAACCCGGCGGCTGAAGCCACCTTCGGCGTGTCGCGCAAGGGCATGGTGGAGCTGACGCTGCCTGACCTGTTCGGGCGTTCCGATGAGCTGCACAGCATGATCGACACCGTGGTCACGCGGCAGTTCGACGTGCGCCGGCAGGACCTGATCCTGCACCCGCCGCTGCAGGAGCCGGCCCATGTGCACGTGGTGATCTCCGCGCTGGAAGCAGTGGGCGACACCGTGGTGGTGGAAATCCTGCCCAACGAACAGAAGGTGCGCAGCGAACGCGAAGAGCGCATCCTGGACCTGACCTCGGCCAACAAGGAACTGATCCGTAACCTGGCCCACGAGATCAAGAACCCGCTGGGCGGCATCCGCGGCGCGGCGCAGCTGCTGGAGTTCGAACTGCCGGAGCGCTCGCTGCGCGAATACACGCAGGTCATCATCAAGGAATCGGACCGGCTGCAGACGCTGGTGGACCGGCTGCTAGAGCCGCACCGGCATCCGCATATCGTGTCCAGTCTGAATATTCACGAAGTGCTGGAGCGCGTGCGCTCGGTGGTGCTGGCGGAGTTTCCCAACGGGCTGGAGATCGTGCGCGACTACGACGCCAGCCTGCCCGAGCTGCAGGGTGACATGGAGCAACTGATCCAGGCCGTGCTCAACATCGTGCACAACGCCGCGCAGGCGCTGGCCGACCGCATGGCGCGCGGCGATGCGCAGATCGTGCTGCGCACGCGCGTGGCGCGCCAGGTCACGATTGCCAAGCGCCTGTTCAAGCTGGCATTGGACTTGCATGTCATCGACAACGGCCCGGGAATTCCCGAAGACATCCGCGAACGCATCTTCTATCCGCTGGTATCGGGCAGGGATGGCGGCAGCGGACTCGGTCTCACACTCGCTCAAACCTTCGTGCAGCAGCACGAGGGCTTGATCGAATGCGAGAGCAGGCCGGGCTGTACCGACTTCCGCATCCTGCTGCCGCTGCACTAGCTTTTGCTGGCGTCCGCGAGCATGGTGCACCCGCCGTGGCCGGGCATGCGGAAGACCAAATGACACCGAGCAGACAAGCGACGCACATGAAGCCGATCTGGATAGTCGACGACGATCAATCAATCCGCTGGGTCCTGGAAAAGGCCCTGGCCCGTGAAAGCCTGCTCTCGCGCAGCTTCACCAATGTGCGGGATGCGCTGGCCGCGCTGGAAGACGACCAGCCGCAGGTGCTGATATCGGATATCCGCATGCCCGGCGGATCGGGCCTGGACCTGCTGCAGGCCATCAAGGCGCGGCATCCGGGCCTGCCGGTCATCGTGATGACGGCCTACTCGGACCTGGACAGCGCCGTGGCCGCGTTCCAGGGCGGCGCCTTCGAATACCTGGCCAAGCCTTTCGATGTCGACAAGGCGGTCGAGCTGATCCGCCGCGCGCTGGAAGAAAGCCTGCGCGAGGAAGAATTGGACGACCGCCTGGTCGATGCGCCCGAGATCCTCGGCCAGGCGCCGGCGATGCAGGACGTATTCCGCGCCATCGGCCGGCTCTCGCAGTCCAACGTGACGGTGATGATCACCGGCGAGTCCGGCACCGGCAAGGAACTGGTCGCACGCGCGCTGCACAAGCACAGCCCGCGCGCCAACGGGCCCTTTATCGCGCTCAATACCGCAGCCATTCCCAAGGACCTGCTCGAATCCGAACTGTTCGGCCATGAGCGCGGCGCCTTCACCGGTGCGCAGACCATGCGGCGCGGCCGCTTCGAGCAGGCAGAGGGCGGCACGCTGTTCCTGGATGAAATCGGCGACATGCCGTTCGACCTGCAGACGCGCCTGCTGCGCGTGCTGTCCGATGGCAATTTCTATCGTGTCGGCGGCCACAACCCCTTGCGCGCCAATGTGCGCGTGATTGCCGCCACCCACCAGAACCTGGAGCTGCGCGTCAAGGAAGGGCTGTTCCGCGAGGACTTGTTCCACCGCCTGAACGTGATCCGGCTGCGCCTGCCGCCGCTGCGCGAACGCCCGGAGGACATCACGCTGCTGGCGCGTCATTTCCTGCAGAAGAGCGCCAAGGAACTGGGCGTCGAGCCCAAGCGCATGTCCGACGAAGCGCTGGTCTACGTCAGCACGCTGCCGTTCCCCGGCAACGTGCGCCAGCTGGAGAACCTGTGCAACTGGCTGACCGTGATGGCGCCGGCCCAGACCATCGAGGTCAAGGACCTGCCGCGCGAGATGCTGGAGGCCGGCACCAGCGAGCCGGTCAATGCGCCGCGGCCTGAGCGCGCTGCCGAAGCGCGCGCGCCCGAGTATGAAAGCGCGCCTGAGCTGGCCGACTACGGCGGGTACGCGGCGACGGTGGCAGAGGCCGACACGGCCACCGCGGTCCGGCCCGCGTCCGTGGCGACGGTGGTCCCGGCCCCGGCCTCGGCCGGCTGGGAAGGCCTGCTCGCCGGCGAGGCACGGGCGATGCTCGAAGCCGGCCAGCCGGAGGTCATGGATGTGCTGACGCGCCGCTTCGAGAAGGCGGTGCTGGAGGCCGCGCTGGGTGTCACGCGCGGGCGCCGCGTCGAGGCGGCGACCCGGCTCGGGATCGGGCGCAATACCATCACGCGCAAGCTGCAGGAGCTGGGGTTCGACTGAGCCAGGGCAGGGCAGGCGACAAAAAAACCGGCCGGGACTTTCCCGGCCGGTTTTTTGTTTTTGCGTGACGTAATCAGCCGCGCGCTTCGACCAGCCGCTGCGCCATCTCGGCAAAGCCCTCGCCACCGGCCGCTGCCGTGATATAGGCCGGCGGCACCGGCAGCTGCGGCAGGATGTCGCGCACATTGGCCACGCCAACCGATAGCGGAAAGTGGGCGAACATGCTGGCATCGTTGGCCGAATCGCCGATAAACAGCCATTCGTCGCGGCGCGCGTCCACGTCTTCGCCCAGCAGCTCGGCCACGCACAGCTTGCTCATCGACAGCTTGTCGTGCAGGCCGAACCAGCCGTTGACATGGATCGAGCTGACGGTGGCGGTCATGCCGGCCTCGCGCATGATGGCGGCGATGCGGGCCACGGCGTCTTCAGGCAACGGCGCGACATCCTCGGCATGGTCGATGGCCAGGTCGGCGGCATGCCAGGCCTGGTCCGAGGCCAGCGCGCAGCCCGGCACTTCGCGCACGATGCGCTGGCCCAGCGCGTGGATGCGCTCCAGGTTGCGTGCGCGCGTGGGGGCATCGTCCAGGAAACGGGTCTGCAGGCGGCCCTTGTGCAGGTGCGAGTAGAACGCACCGTTCTCGCCGATGATGGCGTCGACCGGCCAAAGCCGGGTCAGGATCTCGGCCCAGGCGATGCAGCGCCCGGTGACCGGGATCACGTGCAGGCCCGCGCGGTGCAGGCCGTCGAGCGCCAGGTAGGTCGAGGCCGGCAGGCGCCCGTCGGTGGTCAGGGTGCCGTCGATATCGGTTAGCACGCCGCGCACGCGCTGCAGCACGGAATTAGAGAGCTTGTTCAGGGATTGCATGGCGGGCCATTGTAACCGTGGATCTGGCGGCAATTGCTCTTATTGCACTGCAAAACTCATCGTACTGGCCATACTGGTGAATCTGCTGATTTGCTAGCGCAGGTGCGACAGGCGTAACATGCCGCTGTCATAAAAGAATCACATGCTGTCGGATTTTCGACCGACCGGAACAGACAGACCAAAGGAGAGCCACCGATGTCCTTTTCCCGTACCGTGCTCAAACTCGCAGCGCTGGCAGCCCTGACCGGGGCCGGCAGCGCCCACGCCGCCGTTGAAATCCAGTGGTGGCACGCCATGCAGGGCGCGCTGAACGACAAGGTGAACGAGATCGCCAACAAGTTCAACGCCAGCCAGTCCGACTACAAGATCGTGCCGGTCAACAAGGGCAACTACGACGAGACCATGGCCGCGGGCATCGCCGCGTTCCGCGCCGGTGGCGCGCCGGCGATCCTGCAAGTGTTCGAGGTCGGCACCGCTACCATGATGAGCGCCAAGGGCGCGATCAAGCCGGTGTCGGCGGTGATGAAGGACGCCGGCGAGAAGTTCGACCAGAAGGCCTATATCCCGGCGGTGGCGGGCTACTACACCTCGTCCAAGGGCGAGATGCTGTCGTTCCCGTTCAACAGCTCGACCACGGTGTTCTACTACAACAAGGACGCCTTCAAGAAGGCCGGCCTGGATCCGGAAAAGCCGCCCAAGACCTGGCCCGAGGTGATGCAGTACTCGGCCAAGCTCAAGGCCTCGGGCACCAACTGCGCGTACACCACGGACTGGCAGGGCTGGGTCCACCTGGAGAGCTTCTCGGCCTGGCACAACACCCTGTACGCGACCAAGAACAACGGCTTCGGCGGCACCGATACGCGCCTGCTCTTCAACAGCCCGCTGCACGTCAAGCACATCACCAACCTGCAGGACATGGTGAAGAAGGGCTACTTCAGCTACGGCGGGCGCAAGGCCGAGTCGCAGGCCAAGTTCTACAACGGCGAGTGCGCGATGTTCACCGGTTCGTCGGCATCGCTGGCCAATATCCGCAAGAACGCCAAGTTCGCGTTCGCGGTGGCGCAGCTGCCGTATTACCCGGAGGTGCAGGGTGCCCCGCAGAACACCATCATCGGCGGCGCTTCGCTGTGGGTGATGGGCGGCAAGAAGCCCGACGAGTACAAGGGCGTGGCCAAGTTCTTCAATTTCCTGTCGCGCCCCGAGATCCAGTCTGACTGGCACCAGGCCACCGGCTACCTGCCGGTGACGATGGCCGCCTACGAGATGACGAAGAAATCGGGCTACTACGACAAGAACCCGGGTGCCGATGTGTCGGTGCAGCAGATGGTGGTCAAGACCACCGACAAGTCGCGCGGCGTGCGCCTGGGCAATATGGTGCAGATCCGCACCGTGGTGGACGAAGAACTGGAAGCCGTCTGGGCCGGCAAGAAGGAGCCCAAGGCGGCGCTGGACTCGGCCGTGGCCCGCGGCAATGATCTGCTGGAGCGCTTCCAGAAGACAGCCCGCGAGTAAGCCGGCATTGCCAGCAAGCTGATGTGACAAGCGGGCGGTGGCGAAACCTCCGCCCGCTTGCATTGTGGACGGCCCCGTCGCACCGATCGGGACCGCCCGCAACTCCGTACCTAGTCCGATGCCGCGACCCGCGGCATTCGCCGGAATCCGTTTATGGAAAAACGCGTCGTTTTCCGTTCGCCGTGGCTGCCGTATCTGCTGGTCTTGCCGCAGATCGCGATCACGCTGATCTTTTTCTTCCTGCCCGCCGGGCAGGCGTTGTACCAGTCGATGCTGCAGCAGGATGCCTTCGGCATCAACCTGGAGTTCGTCGGCCTGGACAACTTCCGCATGCTGTGGAACGACCCGCTGTACGTGGAGTCGTTCCAGACCACCGCCATCTTTGCCGTGGGCGTGACCGTGGTGGGCCTGACTACCGCGCTCCTGCTGGCCTATTTTGCCGACCGCATCATCCGCGGCGCCGTCGGCTACAAGACGCTGCTGATCTGGCCGTATGCGGTGGCGCCGGCCGTGGCCGGCGTGCTGTGGATGTTCATGTTCAACCCGACGCTGGGCGTGGTCTCCTATGCGCTGCGCAAGCTCGGCGTGGAATGGAACTTCCTGCTCAACGGCGACCAGGCATTGCTGCTGGTGGTGCTGGCCGCCGCCTGGAAGCAGATCAGCTACAACTTCCTGTTCTTCCTGGCCGGGCTGCAGAGCATCCCGCGCTCGCTGATCGAGGCCGCTGCCATCGACGGCGCCGGCCCGTGGCGCCGCTTCTGGTCGATCGTGTTCCCGCTGCTGTCGCCGACCACCTTCTTCCTGATGGTGATCAACGTGGTCTACGCGTTCTTCGATACCTTCGCGATCATCGACGCGGTTACCCACGGCGGCCCGTTCAATTCGACCAACACGCTGGTCTACAAGGTCTTCCATGACGGCTTTCGCGGCATGGACATCGGGGGCTCGGCCGCGCAGTCGGTGGTGCTGATGGTGATCGTGATCGCGCTGACCGTGGTGCAGTTCCGCTACGTGGAACGCAAGGTCCAGTACTGACGGAGACAGCACATGGTAGAACGTCGCCCCTTCCTTGATTTCCTGAGCCACGCGGTGCTGATCCTGGGCATCGTGATCGTGGTGTTCCCGGTGTACCTGACCTTCGTCGCGTCCACGCTGACCGCCGAAGAGGTGCTGGACGCGCCGATGACGCTGATCCCCGGCAGCCACCTGATCGAGAACTATCGCACCGTGCTGTTCCAGGGCGTGGGCGAGGCCGCATCGCCGGTCTCGACCATGATGAAGAACAGCCTGATCATGGCGCTGGGCATTGCGCTCGGGAAGATCGCCATCTCGATCATCTCGGCCTTTGCCATCGTCTATTTCAAGTTCCCGCTGCGCAAGACCTTCTTCTGGCTGATCTTCATCACGCTGATGCTGCCGGTGGAGGTGCGGATCCTGCCGACCTACAAGGTGGTGTCGGACCTCGGCATGCTGGACAGCTACTTCGGCCTGACCATCCCGATCATCGCGTCGGCCACCGCCACCTTCCTGTTCCGCCAGTTCTTCCTGACCATTCCGGACGAGCTGGCCGAGGCCGCGCGCATCGACGGCGCCGGGCCGCTGCGTTTCTTCTGGGACGTGGTGCTGCCGCTGTCGCGCACCAGTATCGCCGCGCTCTTCGTGATCCAGTTCATCTACGGCTGGAACCAGTACCTGTGGCCGCTGCTGATCACCACGCAGAAGTCGATGACGCCGGTGGTGGTGGGCGTGACGCAGATGATCTCGCGCTCGGGCGATGCCGCCACTGACTGGAACCTGGTGATGGCCACGGTGATGCTGGCGATGATCCCGCCCGCGGTGGTGGTGGTGCTGATGCAGAAGTGGTTCGTCAAGGGCCTGGTCGAAACGGAAAAATAAGGCGTGGCGCGCCACCCGCGCGCACGCAGGACAACAGCAATGGCAAAACTGTCGCTACGCAACGTACAGAAAACCTACGCCGGCAACGTCAAGGTGGTGCACGGCATCGACATGGAGATCGCCGACGGCGAGTTCATCGTCATCGTCGGCCCCTCGGGCTGCGGCAAGTCCACGCTGCTGCGCATGGTGGCGGGGCTGGAAACCATCACCGGCGGCGAGATCCATATCGGCGACAAGGTCGTCAATAATCTGGAGCCGGCCGAGCGGGACATCGCCATGGTGTTCCAGAACTACGCGCTCTATCCGCATATGAGCGTGTACGACAACATGGCCTACGGCCTGAAGATCCGCGGCATGGCCAAGGCCGAGATCGCGCAGCGGGTGAACCATGCCGCCGGCATCCTGGAGCTGGCGCCGCTGCTGGACCGCAAGCCGCGCCAGCTGTCGGGCGGGCAGCGCCAGCGCGTGGCCATGGGCCGCGCCATCGTGCGCGAGCCGGCGGTGTTCCTGTTCGACGAGCCGCTGTCCAACCTGGATGCCAAGCTGCGCGTACAGATGCGGCTGGAACTGAAGGAGCTGCACCGGCGCCTGGGCACCACCAGCCTGTACGTCACGCACGACCAGGTCGAGGCGATGACGCTGGCTGACCGCATGATGGTGCTCAACGCCGGACGCGTCGAGCAGATCGGCACGCCGCTGGACGTCTATTCGCGTCCGGCCAGCACCTTCGTGGCGGGCTTTATCGGCTCGCCGCCGATGAACCTGATCCCGGTGGCGCGCAACGCCGGCGGCGACACCAGCGCGCAGATGCGCGTGGTGGCGAAGGAGGGCGAGGCCGCCAAGGCCACGCTGGGGCACCTGCCGATGGGGCTGCACCTGCCGGAGCAGGCGCTGCTGGGGCTGCGCCCGGAGCATATCGAGCCGTGCGCCGCGCATGAGGCCATCGCCGAAGTCGATGTGCGCGTGGTCGAGGCGCTCGGCGCGGATTCCTTCGCCTATGGTTCGCTCGGCGGACAGGCGGTGGTGGTGCGGCTGGACAGCCATGCGCACGTGCGCGCCGGCGACCGCCTGCCGGTGACGTCGTCGGCGGAGCACCTGCATTTCTTTGCGCCCGACACGGGCAAGCGCATCGAGGCCTGATCATGGCAGACGAACAGACAACCTGGCCAGGCGCGGTGACCACCGACAACTGGCCGTATCCGCGCCATATCGCGCACCGTGGCGCGGGCAAGCTGGCGCCGGAGAATACGCTGGCGGCCTTCCGCCACGGCGCGTCCTTCGGTTACCGGATGTTCGAATTCGACGTGAAGCTGACGGCTGACGGCAAGCCGGTGCTGATGCATGACGCCACGCTGGACCGCACCACCTCCGGCAGCGGACGGGTGGACAGCCTGACCCTGGGCGAAGTGGCGCAGCTCGACGCCGGCAGCTGGCACAGCGCCACCTTTGCGGGCGAACCCGTGCCAACACTCAGGGCGATCGCACGCTACACCTGCGCCAACGGGTATTGCATCAATATCGAGATCAAGCCCGTCCCGGGCCGGGAGACCCTGACCGGCGCAGCCGTGGCGCTGGACGCGCAGAGCCTTTGGCGCGGCGCGCCAGTGCCTCCATTGCTGTCGTCCTTCTCCGAAGACGCACTGGCGGCGGCACGCCGGGTTGCGCCGGACCTGCCGAGGGCGCTGCTGCTCGACAAGCTGCCCGTGGACTGGCTGGACCGGCTGCGCGAGCTCGATTGCGTGGCGCTGGATGCCAACCACCGTGTGCTCAATGCCAAGGTGATTGCCGACGCGCATGCTGCCGGCTTCAGGGTCCTCAGCTACACGGTCAATGACCCGGAGCGTGCCGAGCAGTTGCTGGCCTGGGGCCTGGACGGGCTGATCACCGACGCCGTCGACCAGATATCGCCTTGATGAAATTGTTGTGCGGATGTTGCTAATTCGCTGATTGCGCACCGAATTGTCGTGGGTGGCTGTTTCGTATCGCGAAAAGTCCACATTGATCCAAGGCAATTCATGCTATTCTTACCGCCGTGAAGACTTTAGGTCCTTCCCCGCACAACTTGCCCTTTCGGGCCTCGTGAGGAAGCCATCACATGCGGCACCCTCGCGGTGCCGTTTGCGTAGGCGCCTCCGTTGGGCTCCCAAGAGTTGTTTGCGATCCGCTAACCGGTCAAGCCGTGTCGCGGAAGGTTGAATAACCCGCTGAACTCCGGCATTCCCGGAGAATAGTGAGCGTCCCATGATGCAGCAGTATCAGAGCAACTCGTACCTCTTCGGCGGTAACGCCCCGTATGTCGAAGAACTGTACGAAGCCTACCTCCAGAACCCCGCCTCGGTTCCCGACAATTGGCGCGCGTATTTCGACGCCATGCAGAACGTTCCTGCGGTCGACGGCTCGAACGGTCGGGACATCCCCCACGCCCCCATCGTTGCCTCGTTCGCCGAGCGCGCCAAGCAAGGCCCCATCAAGACCATCGTTGCCTCGGCCGATTCCGACATGGGTCGCAAGCGCGTCGCTGCCACCCAGCTGATCGCCGCCTACCGCAACATCGGTTCGCACTGGGCCGACCTGGACCCGCTCAAGCGCCAGGAGCGTCCGCCCCTGCCGGATCTGGACCCGGCGTTCTACGGTTTCTCCGAAGCCGACCTCGACATCGTCTTCAATGCCAGCAACACCTACTTTGGCAAGGAGTCGATGAGCCTGCGCGAGCTGCTCAACAACCTGCGCGAAACCTACTGCGGCACCATCGGTTTCGAATTCATGTACGTGAGCGACCAGGCGCAGAAGCGCTGGTGGCAGGAGCGCCTGGAAACCACGCGTTCCAAGCCGGTGTTCACGCTGGAAAAGAAGAAGCACATCCTGGACCGCCTGACAGCGGCTGAAGGCCTGGAGCGCTTCCTGCACACCAAGTACGTCGGCCAGAAGCGCTTCTCGCTCGAAGGCGGCGAAAGCTTTATCGCCGCCATGGACGAACTGGTCCAGCACGCCGGCAGCAAGGGCGTGCAGGAAATCGTGATCGGCATGGCCCACCGCGGCCGCCTGAACGTGCTGGTCAACACCCTGGGCAAGATGCCCGCCGACCTGTTCGCCGAATTCGAAGGCAAGCACGTCGACGACCTGCCGGCCGGTGACGTCAAGTACCACAAGGGCTTCTCGAGCGATGTCTCGACCGAAGGCGGCCCGGTCCACCTGTCGCTGGCGTTCAACCCGTCGCACCTGGAAATCGTCAACCCGGTGGTCGAAGGCTCGGCCAAGGCCCGCCAGGAACGCCGCGGCGAAGTCGGCCACAAGGAAGTGCTGCCGGTGCAGGTGCACGGCGACGCGGCCTTTGCCGGCCAGGGCGTGGTGATGGAGACGCTGAACCTCGCGCAGACCCGCGGCTACGGCACGGGCGGCTCGATGCACATCGTCATCAACAACCAGATCGGCTTCACCACCTCCGACCCGCGCGACGCGCGTTCGACGCTGTACTGCACGGACGTGGTCAAGATGATCGAGGCCCCGGTGCTGCACGTGAACGGCGACGATCCCGAAGCCGTGGTGTACGCCATGCAGCTGGCCGTGGACTTCCGCATGGAGTTCAAGAAGGATGTCGTGGTCGACATCATCTGCTTCCGCAAGCTGGGCCACAACGAGCAGGACACCCCGGCGGTCACGCAGCCGCTGATGTACAAGAAGATCGCCCAGCACCCCGGCACGCGCAGGCTGTACGCCGACAAGCTGGCCGCGCAGAACCTGGTCCCGGCTGAGTTCGGCGACGAGAAGGTCAAGGAATACCGCGCCGCGATGGACGCCGGCAAGCACACCGCCGACCCCGTCCTGTCGAACTTCAAGAACAAGTTCGCCGTGGACTGGATGCCGTTCCTGAACCGCAAGTGGACCGACGCCGCCGACACTGCTGTGCCGGTGACCGAACTGAAGCGCCTGGCCGAGCGCATCACCACCACGCCTGAGACGCTGAAGCTGCACCCGCTGGTGGAAAAGGTCGTCAAGGACCGCGCCAACATGGGCCGCGGCGACCAGCCGCTGGACTGGGGCATGGGCGAGCACCTGGCCTTCGCCTCGCTGGTGTCCTCGGGCTACCCGGTGCGCATCACCGGCCAGGATGCCGGCCGCGGCACCTTCACCCACCGCCACGCCGTGCTGCACGACCAGAACCGCGAGCGCTGGGATGCCGGCAGCTACGTGCCGCTGCAGAATGTGTCGGAAAACCAGGCACCGTTCACGGTGATCGACTCGGTGCTGTCCGAAGAAGCCGTACTCGGTTTCGAATACGGCTACTCGGCCGCCGAACCGAACGCGCTGGTGATCTGGGAAGCCCAGTTCGGCGACTTCGTCAACGGCGCCCAGGTGGTGATCGACCAGTTCATCTCGTCGGGTGAAGTGAAGTGGGGCCGCGCCTCGGGCCTGACGCTGATGCTGCCGCACGGCTACGAAGGCCAGGGCCCGGAACACAGCTCGGCCCGTATCGAGCGCTTCCTGCAGCTTTGCGCGGACCACAACATGCAGGTCTGCCAGCCGACCACGCCGGCCCAGATCTTCCACCTGCTGCGCCGCCAGATGATCCGTCTGTTCCGCAAGCCGCTGGTGATCATGACGCCGAAGTCGCTGCTGCGTAACAAGGACGCCGTGTCGCCGCTGTCGGACCTGGCCAAGGGCCACTTCGAGACGGTCATCCCTGACCACGAAGAGCTCAACGCCAGCAAGGTCAAGCGCGTCATCATGTGCTCGGGCAAGGTCTACTACGACCTAGTCAATACGCGCAAGGAACGCGAGGCCAACGATACGGCGGTGATCCGCCTGGAACAGCTGTATCCGTTCCCGCACAAGGCCGTGGCAGCAGAGCTCAAGAAGTATCCGAACGCCACCGAAATCGTGTGGTGCCAGGACGAGCCGCAGAACCAGGGTGCCTGGTTCTTCGTGCAGCACTACATCATGGAAAACATGACGGATGGCCAGAAGCTCGGTTATGCCGGTCGTCCCGCTTCGGCTTCGCCGGCAGTGGGCTACTACGCAAAGCACAACGAGCAACAGAAGGCGCTGCTGGATGCTGCCTTCGCCAAGCTCAAGGGCTTTGTTCTGACCAAGTAATCAAGCGGCAGCCACGGCGGCGCGCGCAGACGGCCGCCGTGGCATAGCCAGCATAAAGACAACACGCATAACACGAGGAATTCACAACCATGGCTATCGTTGACGTCAAGGTTCCGCAGCTCTCCGAATCGGTCGCCGAAGCGACCATGCTCAACTGGAAGAAGAAGCCGGGCGAGGCTGTTGCACAGGACGAAATCCTGATCGAGATCGAAACCGACAAGGTCGTGCTGGAAGTGCCGGCCCCGTCGGCAGGTGTCCTGTCGATTATCGTCAAGAACGACGGCGACACCGTCGTGGCCGATGAGATCATCGCCAAGATCGACACCGAAGCCACCGCTGGCGCCGCCGCCCCGGCTGCTGCCGCTCCGGCACCTGCCGCCGCTGCCCCGGCACCGGCCGCTGCTGCCGCTGCTGCCGCCGCTCCGGCCGCCGCAGGTGGTGTGGCGATGCCGTCGGCTGCCAAGCTGATGGCCGAAGCCGGCCTGTCGGCTGGCCAGGTTGCCGGCACCGGCAAGGACGGCCGCATCACCAAGGGTGACGCACTGGCCGCTGCTGCTGCTCCGGCCGCCCCGGCCGCCAAGGCTGCTCCGGCTCCGGCCGCTGCCAAGCCGGCGCTGCAGCAGGTTTCGGCCCCGGTTGACTTCGCCGCGCTGGGCGACCGCCCGGAAGAGCGCGTGCCGATGAGCCGCCTGCGCGCCCGTATCGCCGAGCGCCTGCTGCAATCGCAATCGACCAACGCCATCCTCACCACCTTCAATGAAGTGAACATGAAGCCGGTGATGGACCTGCGCAACAAGTACAAGGACCGCTTCGAGAAGGAACACGGCGTCAAGCTGGGCTTCATGTCGTTCTTCGTCAAGGCCGCGGTGCACGCGCTGAAGAAGTTCCCGCTGATCAATGCTTCGATCGACGGCAACGACATCGTCTACCACGGCTACTTCGACATCGGCATCGCCGTGGGCTCGCCGCGCGGCCTGGTGGTGCCCATCCTGCGCAATGCCGACCAGATGAGCCTGGCCGACATCGAGAAGAAGATTGCCGAGTTCGGCGTCAAGGCCCGTGACGGCAAGCTGTCGCTGGAAGAACTGACCGGTGGTACGTTCTCGATCTCCAACGGTGGCGTGTTCGGCTCGATGCTGTCGACCCCGATCATCAACCCGCCGCAATCGGCCATCCTGGGCGTGCACGCCACCAAGGACCGCCCGGTGGTGGAAGACGGCCAGATCGTGATCCGCCCGATGAACTACCTGGCGATGTCGTATGACCACCGCATCATCGACGGCCGTGAAGCCGTGCTGGGCCTGGTGGCCATGAAGGACGCGCTGGAAGATCCGGCCCGCCTGCTGCTGGACCTGTAATTAACGGTCCCCCCCGCGCACGTCTGCCGTGCGCGGGGCGCGCTTCCCCCGTGATGAAGGCGCGCCGGCACAAGCTGTCGCCGGCGCCCACAAAGGAATTCCCATGAGCAAACAATTCGACGTGCTGGTGATCGGCGCCGGCCCCGGCGGCTACATCGCCGCCATCCGTGCCGGCCAGCTGGGCCTGAACGTGGCCTGCTGCGAAGGCAATCCGTATGACGATCCCAAGGGCGAAGCCCGCCTGGGCGGCACCTGCCTGAACGTGGGCTGCATCCCCTCCAAGGCGCTGCTGGCTTCCTCGGAAGAGTTCGAGAACGTCCAGCACCACCTGGGCGACCACGGCATCACCGTGGGCGACGTCAAGGTCGACGTGGCCAAGATGCTCAAGCGCAAGGACGACATCGTCGGCAAGATGACCAAGGGCATCGAGTTCCTGTTCCGCAAGAACAAGGTGACGCTGCTCAAGGGCTACGGCAAGTTCGTCGGCAAGACCGCCGAGGGCTTCCAGGTCGACGTTGCCGGTGAAGTCGTGACCGCCAAGCAGGTCATCATCGCCACTGGTTCGAAGGCTCGCCACCTGCCGGGCGTCAAGGTCGACAACGACCTGGTCAGCGATAACGAGGGCGCGCTCAAGTTCCCCGCAGTGCCGAAGAAGCTGGGCGTGATCGGCGCCGGCGTGATCGGCCTGGAGCTGGGCTCGGTGTGGCGCCGCCTGGGTTCCGATGTGACCGTGCTGGAAGCGCTGCCCGCATTCCTGGGCGCCGCCGACGAAGGCGTGGCCAAGGAAGCGCAGAAGCAGCTGACCAAGCAGGGCCTGAAGTTCAGCCTCGGCGTGAACGTCAACGAAGTGACCACCGGCAAGAACGGCGTGACCGTCAAGTACACCGACAAGGACGGCAAGGCCCAGACCCTGGAGGTCGATCGCCTGATCGTGTCGGTCGGCCGCGTGCCCAACACTGACAACCTGGGCCTGGACGCCGTCGGCCTGGCCGCGGACCAGCGTGGCTTCATCGAGGTGGACGACCACTGCGCCACCAAGGTGCCGGGCCTGTGGGCCATTGGCGACGTGGTGCGCGGCCCGATGCTGGCGCACAAGGCCGAGGACGAAGGCGTGGCCGTGGCCGAGCGCATCGCCGGCCAGAAGCCGCACATCGACTACAACTGCGTTCCGTGGGTGATCTACACCTTCCCGGAAATCGCATGGGTAGGCAAGACCGAAGCCCAGCTCAAGGCCGAAGGCCGCGAGTACAAGGCAGGCCAGTTCCCGTTCATGGCCAACGGCCGTGCGCTGGGCATGGGCCATGCCGACGGCTTCGTCAAGATGCTGGCCGACGCCAAGACCGACGAGATCCTGGGCGTGCACATCGTCGCCGCCAACGCCTCTGACCTGATCGCCGAAGCCGTGGTGGCGATGGAGTTCAAGGCCGCCAGCGAGGATATCGGCCGCGTCTGCCATCCGCACCCGTCGATGTCGGAAGTCATGCGCGAAGCCGCGCTGGCCGTCGACAAGCGTCAGCTTAATATGTAAGGCGCATGCTTCGCATTGCCTGAGTACCGGCGCGCCGCATCCGCGGCGCGCCGTTTTCACTTGCGGCCCGTGCCGCAGGAACCCGTCAGCATGAACGTCACCGAGTACTACGAGAAGGAACTGAAGGAGCGCGGCTACCAGTCCGACGAAGCGCAATTGCGCGCCGTGGCCCGGCTGCAGCAGTGCTACGACGAATGGGTGGCCTACAAGAGCCGCCGCAACAATGCGCTGAAGAAGCTGCTGGTCCGTCCCGACGTGCCCAAGGGCGTCTACTTGTGGGGTGGGGTGGGGCGCGGCAAGTCCTTCCTGATGGACAGCTTCTATACCTGCGTGCCGGTGGTGCGCAAGACGCGGCTGCATTTCCACGAGTTCATGCGCGAGGTCCATCGCCAGCTCGAAGAGCTGCGCGGCCGTCCCGATCCGCTGGATGAGTTGGCCAAACGCATCGCGCGCCGCTTCCGGCTGATCTGCTTCGATGAATTCCACGTCAGCGACGTCGCCGACGCGATGATCCTGCATCGCCTGCTGCAGCAGATGTTCGAGAACGGCGTGCAGTTCGTGATGACTTCCAACTACCGCCCGGACCTGCTGTATCCGGATGGCCTGCACCGCGACCGCGTGCTGCCGGCCATCGCGCTGCTGCAGCAGAAGCTCGACGTGCTCAACGTCGATGCGGGCATCGATTACCGCAAGCGCGCGCTGGAGCAGGTGCAGGCGTACCACACGCCGCTTGGCGCCAAGGCGAGTTCCGCGCTGCGCGATGCCTTCACCTCGATCGCCGGCGTGGCCGACGAGTCGCCGCTGCTGCATATCGAGCACCGCGAGCTGCGTGCGCTGCGCAAGGCCAACGGCGTGGTGTGGTTCGACTTTGCCACGCTGTGCGGCGGCCCGCGCTCGCAGAACGACTACCTGGAACTGGCGTCCCAGTTCCATACCGTGATCCTGTCCGACGTGCCGCGCATGACGCCGCGCATGTCGTCCGAGGCACGCCGCTTCACCTGGCTGATCGATGTCTTCTACGACCACAAGGTCAAGCTGCTGATGTCGGCGGAAGTGCCCGCGGACGAGCTCTACACCGAAGGCCAGATGGCCAATGAGTTCCATCGGACCGTATCGCGCATTATCGAGATGCAATCGCGCGAATATCTGGAATCCGAGCGCCGCACCATGGATACCACGCTCACCTGAGCGTTATTTTCCGGCCCGGCGCAACAATAGCCGGGCCGCATTGACCTATATCAAGGTCGATTCGGGGACCCGCATATACCCTCCATTGGGTAGAAAAAGGTCCCCATGTCGTCGCCCCCAGTCACCAGTCCTTCTGCCAGCTTGCTGGCACCGTACCCGCCGGCCGCGCTCTGTGACGCCGCGGGCCCGGGTGCGTCCGGCGCCGGTACGCGGCTTGCCTGCTTCCATTGCGGCCTGCCCGTCACGGATACCGAGCCGCTTGCCTCCGAGCTGGACGGCAGCCGCCGGGTGTTCTGCTGCGGCGGTTGCCAGGCACTGGCGCAGACCCTCCATGCGGCAGGCTTTGCCCACTTGTACGGGGATGAAGCCCGCTTCGCCCGCCCCATCGACGACGACGCCCGGCGCGAGGCCGAGCCGATCTGGGCCGCCTACGACACTCCTGAGCTGCGCTCCCAGTTTGTCCGCCCGCTTGACGGCGGCCGCGCCGAGATCACGCTGGCACCGGAGAACATCCGCTGCGCCGCCTGCGCGTGGCTGATCGAACAGCACCTGAGCCGCCAGCCGGGCGTGGAGTCCGCGGTCGCCAATGTCGCCACGCGGCGCGTGGTGGTCCGCTGGCGCGATGGCGCCCAGACGGTGGCGGGGCTGCTGGCCGCCCTGGCCGGGATCGGCTACATGGCCTGGCCGTTCGAAGTCTCGCGCACCGACCAGCAGGACCGCCGCGCGCGCCGCGGGCTGCTGATGCGCATGGCCGTGGCCATGCTGGGCATGATGCAGGTCATGATGTATGCGTGGCCGATCTACACCCATGAGGCCACCATCGACCCGGGCCAGCTCCAGCTGATGCGCTGGGCCAGCTTCGCCCTGACGCTGCCGGTTGTGCTCTATGCGGCCTCGCCGATCTTTGCCGGTGCCTGGCGCAGCCTGCGCCAGCGCCATATGGGCATGGACGTGCCGGTGGCGATCGGCATCGGCGCCGGCTTCGCCGCCAGCGCGCTGGCCACGGTGCGCGGCTTGGGCGAGGTGTATTTCGATTCGGTGACGATGTTCGTCGCCTTCCTACTGCTGGCCCGCTACCTGGAACTGCGCGTGCGCCAGGCCTCGCGCAGCGGCGCCGAGATGCTGGCGCGCCAGCTGCCGGCCACCTGCGAACGGCTGGCCGCCGCCGGTGCCGCCGGCGAGCGTGTCCCGGTCGCGCGCCTGCGCGCGGGCGATCTCATCCGCGTCAAGGCCGGCGAGATCGTTCCTGCCGATGGCGCGGTGGTGGCGGGCGCGAGCGAACTCGATGAATCCATGCTGACCGGCGAGAGCCGCCCGGTGCGCCGCGCCGCCGGCGAGACCGTGCTGGCCGGCAGCTTCAATACGGCAAGCCCGCTCGAACTGCGGATCACGCGCGTCGGCGCCGGCACCCGCCTGGCCGAGATCGTCGCCGTGCTGGACCGCGCGCTGGCTGAAAAGCCGCGCCTGGCCACGCTGGCCGACCGCGTCGCGGGCTGGTTCGTGGCGACGCTGCTGGGGCTGGCGGCGCTGACCGGGCTGGTGTGGGGCCTCTGGATCGATCCGTCGCGCGCCTTGCTGGTGACGATTGCGGTGCTGGTGGTCAGTTGCCCATGCGCCTTGTCGCTGGCCACGCCGGCCGCACTGGCCGCGGCCGGTGCGGCGTTGTCGCGCCGCGGCGTGCTGCTGACACGCGGCCACGCGCTGGAGACGTTGGCGCGCGTCACCGACGTGGTGCTCGACAAGACCGGCACGCTGACCGAAGGCCGCTTTGCCGTGGCCGCGGTCGAGCCGCTGGCTGACGCCGACCGGGCCCAATGCCTGGCACTGGCCGCCGCGATGGAGCGCGGTGGCGAGCATCCGATCGCGCGCGCACTGGTGGCCGCGGCACAGGGCAGCGCCGGCATGCCGCTCCAGGTGTCCGACATGCGCAACGTCCCGGGCCAGGGCCTGGAGGCAATCGTCGATGGCCGACGCCTGCGGCTTGGCCGCGCCGACTTTGTCGCAGCGCTGGGGCCCGACAGCGGCCAGGCACCGGACACCGGGCGCAGCGATGCAGATCATTCTGGCGCCACCGTGGTGTGGCTGGGCGCGCCAGCGGGCCCGCTGGCGCGCTTCGTCCTGGCCGATGTCGAGCGGGCGCAGACACCGCAGCTGCTCGCGCGGCTGCGCGAACTGGGCGTGCGCTGCCACCTGGTATCGGGCGATCACGCCGATGCGGTCCACTGGTGGGCATCGCACTTCGGCATAGCCTGCGTGACCGGCGCGGTCACCCCGGAAGGCAAGCGCGACTATGTGGCGCGGCTGCAGCAGGGCGGGGCGGTGGTGCTGGCCGTGGGCGATGGCATCAACGATGCGCCGGTGCTGGCGCAGGCCCAGGTGTCGATCGCCATCGGCAGCGGCGCGCCGCTGGCCCAGGCCGGCGCGGACGCGGTGCTGACGCACGGCGGCGTGGCCGAGATCGCCACCGCGTTGGCGGTGTCGCGCCAGACGCGCCGGGTGGTGCGCCAGAACCTGGGCTGGGCCTTCTTCTACAACGTGGTGGCCATCCCGCTCGCAGCGACGGGGCTGGTCACGGCCTGGATGGCCGGCATCGGCATGTCGTTGTCGTCGTTGCTGGTGGTGGCCAATGCCTGGCGCCTGCTGCGCGCCGGCAAGCCGCGGCACATGGGAGTCTGACTGATGGAAACGCTTTACCTGCTGGTGCCGATGAGCCTGGTGCTTGTCGTGGTCATCGCGGGCGCGCTGTGGTGGGCCCTACATGCCGGGCAGTACGACGACCTGGATCGGCCCGCCGAATCGATCCTGCTGGACAACGACAAGCCCTGAACCAGCCGTGCTGGCACGCCCTCCGACCGGGGCCCCGCACGCAGGTTCCATGCATGCCCTGAGCGACTTGATAAAGATCAACGCACACACAGCATGGTTTTTCTAAAGTCACACTGTCAGTAGGTTTTTTCTCTTCTCTAAGCTTTGGGGGTCTGAATGGATGTCACTGCCGCGTCTTCACGCGTCGACACCTTCAATTACGGCGTCGTAAGACAGTTCGCTGTCATGACGGTAGTCTGGGGGATCGTCGGCATGGCCGTCGGCGTGCTGCTGGCAGCACAGCTGATCTGGCCCGAACTCAACTTCAACACACCCTGGCTGTCGTTTGGCCGGCTGCGGCCGCTGCATACCAATGCTGTGATCTTCGCCTTCGGCGGCAGCGCGCTGTTCGCGACCTCGTACTACGTGGTCCAGCGCACCTGCCAGGCCCGCCTGTTCTGCGGCCCGCTGGCCGCGTTCACGTTCTGGGGCTGGCAACTGGTCATCGTCGCCGCCGCCATCACGCTGCCACTGGGGATCACCAGCTCCAAGGAATACGCCGAACTGGAATGGCCGATCGACCTGCTGATCACCGCGGTCTGGGTGGCCTACGCGATCGTGTTCTTCGGCACCATCGTCAAGCGCAAGACCCGGCATATCTACGTCGCCAACTGGTTCTTCGGCGCCTACATCCTGACCATCGCGCTGCTGCATATCGTCAACAACATCGAGATGCCTGTGTCGCTGTGGAAGTCCTACTCGGCCTATGCCGGCGTGCAGGATGCGATGATCCAGTGGTGGTACGGCCATAACGCAGTGGGCTTCTTCCTGACCACCAGCTTCCTGGGGATGATGTACTACTTCATTCCCAAGCAAGCCGAGCGCCCGATTTACTCCTACCGCCTGTCCATCGTCCACTTCTGGGCGCTGAACTTCACCTACATGTGGGCCGGCCCGCACCACCTGCAGTACACCGCGCTGCCGGACTGGGCGCAGTCGCTGGGCATGGTGTTCTCGCTGATCCTGCTGGCGCCGTCGTGGGGCGGCATGATCAACGGCATCATGACCCTGTCGGGTGCCTGGCACAAGCTGCGCACCGACCCGATCCTGAAGTTCCTGGTGGTGGCGCTGTCGTTCTACGGCATGGCCACGTTCGAAGGCTCGATGATGTCGATCAAGACCGTCAACGCGCTCTCGCACTACACGGACTGGACCATCGGGCACGTGCACTCGGGCGCGCTGGGCTGGGTCGCGATGATCTCGATCGGCTCGCTCTACTACCTGATCCCGCGTCTGTTCGGCGAGAAGCAGATGTACAGCGTCCGGCTGATCGAGTGGCACTTCTGGATCGCGACCATCGGCGTGGTGCTGTATATCGCCTCGATGTGGATCGCCGGGGTGATGGAAGGCCTGATGTGGCGCGCCACGCAGCCTGACGGCACGCTGACCTATGCCTTCGTCGAAGCGGTCAAGGCCAAGTACCCGTTTTACCTGATTCGCTTGCTGGGTGGCCTGTGCTTCCTGTCCGGCATGCTGCTGATGGCCTACAACGTGCTCAAGACCATCGTCGGCAAGCCCGCCGTGGATGCGCCGATCCCGGCCAGCATCCCTGCCTCTGCCCACTGATCAATCCAGGATAGAAAGATGTCCGACAAACAACGCTTCTTTTCCCACGAAACGCTGGAGAAGAACATCGGCTGGCTGATCATCTGCACGATCCTCGTGGTCAGCATTGCGGGTCTGGTCCAGATCGTGCCGCTGTTCTTCCAGCACTCCACCACCGAGCCGGATCCGGGCATCACCCCGTATTCGCCGCTGCGGCTGATGGGCCGCGATATCTATATCCGTGAAGGCTGCGTCGGCTGCCACTCGCAGCAGGTCCGCACGCTGCAGGCCGAGACCGAGCGCTACGGCCACTTCTCCACGGCGGGCGAGTCGGTCTACGACCACCCGTTCCTGTGGGGCTCGAAGCGCACCGGTCCCGACCTGGCGCGCGTGGGCGGGCGCTACTCGGATGACTGGCAACGCATCCACCTGCGCAATCCGCGCGACGTGGTGCCGGAATCGGTGATGCCATCGTACCCATGGCTGGAAAAGGCCGAGCTGCCCACCAACGATATCCAGGCCCGCATGCGCGCGCTGGTGCGCCTGGGCGTGCCGTACAAGGATGCCGAGATCGCCAAGGCACCGGACGAGCTCAAGGGCAAGACCGAAGAGGATGCGCTGGTTGCCTACCTGCAAGGCCTGGGCACCAACCGCCGCAACGTGCGCGTGGATTCCGCCGCGGCCGCGGCACCCAAGGAGTAAGCCATGGCCATGATCACTGCCATTGCGACCGTCGTGTCGATGGTCGTCTTCCTGGGGATCTGCTGGTGGGCCTGGTCCGCCGGCCGGCAGGCCGCCAACCGGGAATCCGCCATGCTGCCGTTCGCGCTGCCTGACGAAACTACGACAACATCGAGCCGGACCTAGCCATGAGCGATTTCATTTCCGAATTCTGGAGTTATTACATTGCCGCCATCGCGCTCGTCGGCATCGTCTGGTGCGTGTGGCTGCTGTTCTCGCAACGCAAGGTCACCAAGACCGCCGGCGGCACTGAAGACACCGGCCATGTCTGGGACGGTGACCTGCGCGAGCTGAACAACCCGCTGCCGCGCTGGTGGATGTGGATGTTCCTGCTGGCGTGCATCTTCAGCCTGGCCTACCTGGTGCTATACCCAGGGCTGGGTTCGTATGCCGGCGTGCTGAAGTCTTCCACGCAGGGCGAACTTGCCGCACACCGCGCGGCGCAGGAGAAGATGCAGAACGAGATCTACGCCAAGTACCTGAAGATGGACGTCAAGCAGGTGGCGGCGGATCCGCAGGCGCGCGAGATCGGCCAGCGCCTGTTCCTGAACTACTGCGCACAGTGCCATGGCTCGGACGCGCGCGGCAGCCGCGGCTTCCCGAACCTGACGGACAACGACTGGCTCTATGGCGGCGAACCCGACATCATCCAGCAGACCATCACCAAGGGCCGCAATGGCGTGATGCCGCCGTTTGCCGCAACCATCGACGCCAAGCAGGCGGGCGACGTGGCGCAATACGTGCGCTCGCTGTCGGGGCTGTCGTCGGACCCGATCCGTGCGTCGCGTGGCGAGGGCACCTTCAAGACGACCTGCGTGGCATGCCACGGCGCCGGCGGCAAGGGCAACCAGGCGCTCGGTGCGCCCAACCTGTCGGACAACGTCTGGCTGTATGGCAGCTCGGAAGGCAGCATCGTCGACGCCATCCTGAAGGGCCACAACAACAAAATGCCCGCGCATGAGGAGATCCTGACGCCTGAACGCATCCGGATGCTGACGGCCTATATCTGGGGTTTGTCCAACATCGGGAGTGGAGCCGGGCAATGACCGACGACTCATGTGAGCGGGCGCTGGTGGCTCGCGGGAGAGCATGCCCATGAATGCACCCGGGACCGAAGAAATGGCCCGGGCGGCCGACCTGCAACGGTCGGCCGCTGCGCCGGGCGAGACCTCTGACGAAACGCTCTACGAGGTCCGCCGCAAGATCTACCCGCGCTCGGTGACGGGCGCCTTCTCCAGCTGGCGGGTCTGGCTGGTGATCCTGACCCAGCTGATCTACTACGGCACGCCCTGGCTCCAATGGAATGGCCGCCAGGCCGTGCTGTTCGACCTTGGCGCGCGCAAGTTCTACATCTTCGGGCTGGTGCTGTGGCCACAGGATGTGATCTACCTGGCGGTGCTGCTGGTGATCTCGGCGCTGGCGCTGTTCCTGTTCACGGCGATCGCGGGGCGGCTGTTCTGCGGCTATGCCTGTCCGCAGACAGTCTATACCGAGATCTTCATGTGGATCGAGCGGCGGGTCGAAGGCGACCGCATCGCCCGCATCCGGCTCGATGGCGATCCGTGGAGCCTGCGCAAGTTCCGTCTGAAGGCGACCAAGCACTTCCTGTGGGTGCTGATTGCGCTCTGGACCGGCTTTACCTTCATCGGCTATTTCGCGCCGATCCGCGGTCTGGGCGGCGAGGTGCTCAGCCTGTCGCTGGGGCCGTGGCAGTCGTTCTGGATGCTGTTTTACGCGTTCGCCACCTGGGGCAATGCGGGCTTCATGCGCGAGCAGGTGTGCAAGTACATGTGCCCGTATGCGCGCTTCCAGAGCGTGATGGTGGATCGCGATACCTATGTCGTGACCTACGACGTCGGCCGCGGCGAGCCGCGCGGCAGCCGGTCGCGCAAGACCGACCACTACAAGGCGGGGCTTGGCGACTGCGTCAACTGCAGCATCTGCGTACAGGTGTGCCCGACAGGCATCGATATCCGCGACGGCCTGCAGTACGAGTGCATCGGCTGCGGCGCCTGCATCGACGCCTGCAACCAGGTCATGGACAAGATGGACTATCCGCGCGGCCTGATCCGGTACACCTCGGAAAACGCGATGCGCAAGGC
The DNA here is from genome assembly GCF_059419025.1 of Cupriavidus sp. GW821-FHT07C08. Classification (NCBI taxonomy): domain Bacteria; kingdom Pseudomonadati; phylum Pseudomonadota; class Betaproteobacteria; order Burkholderiales; family Burkholderiaceae; genus Cupriavidus; species Cupriavidus sp. GW821-FHT07C08. The sequence goes on along the minus strand of NZ_JBWKQZ010000001.1, from coordinate 529,881 downwards.
CTTGTCCGCGGCGGCATCGCGCAAGCGCCTGCTGCGTCCGCGCGTCATCATCTATTCCGTGATCTGGGTGGTGCTGCTGGGCGGCTTCATGGCGTCGATCGCGCTGCGCACGCCGCTGAAGGTCGACATCATCCGCGACCGTGGTGCGCTCGGCCGTGAAGTGGAAGGCCGCTGGATCGAGAACGTCTATCGCCTGCAGCTGATCAACACCACCGAAGCGCCGATGAAGATCAGCGTGCGCGCCGACAGCGACGAGCTGAAGAACCTGAAGGTGGAGTACGACAAGCAGGCCGAATCGCTGGCGCCGACGTCCAACCGGTTGCTGCCGATCCGGATCCGCGTGCCGATCGAGGCCGCGGCGCGGGGCACGCACAAGATCAACGTGACAGTGACGAGCGAAGGCACGGAGCGGGGGCAGGCCGAAATCCGGCAATCCACCAGTTTCATCGTGCCGCGCGATTTGTGAAGCTAGGCAGACGCGGACTTAGTCGTCAAGATGAAGGGGGCAAGATGAGTCAGCAAGGCAATCCGTGGTGGAAGGAGCCGTGGCCGTGGCTATTGATGAGCGGCCCGCTGGTGGCGATGGTGGCGTGCGGCGTGACGATCTGGCTGGCGTCCACGCATCCGGACATGCCGGTGCAGGGTGCAACGCGCCATGGCCTGGTGGTGGAGAAGGCCGATGCCGCGCCGCCCAAGGCTGCCGCAGCGAGGCAGCCATGAGGTTGCGCTGGCTGATGTGGGTACTCTGGCCGGCGTTCCTGATGGCTGGCTTTGCGACCGCGACGGTGTTTTCGGTGGTGGATCCCGGTGACCTGAACTTCTTCGGCCAGCCGATCGAAGCGTCCCGCGAATCGGTCTACACCATCGGCTTCCTGATGGCCTGGGTGTTCTGCGCGTTGTCCAGCGGACTGACGCTCTACACCATGCCGACGCGGCTCAGCGATACCGACGAACTGGAATGAGCGGACTGGCGTGAGGTCTGCGCTGCCATGGCCGGATGCGGCACTGGCAGCGCTTGGCCGCTTAGCAGGAGCGGCTGTAGAGTTGCTTGATGCCGTCGATGTCCACCAGCTTGACGTGGCGCTGGCGAATCTGGATCAGGCCGGCTTCGGCAAAGCGGGAGAACAGGCGGCTGACGGTTTCGAGCTTCAGGCCCAGGTAGCTGCCGATCTCTTCGCGGCTCATGCGCATCACGAACTCGGACGCCGAATAGCCGCGCGCAGACAGGCGCTCAGAGAGGTTGATCAGGAAGGCGGCAAGGCGTTCCTCGGCGCGCATCGAGCCCAGCGTGACCAGCATCAGCTGGTCGTGCGTGATTTCCTTGCCCATCAGGCGCAGGAACTGCTGTTGCAGCGATGGCAGGTCTGCCGACAGGGCCTGCAGTTCGCTCATGCGGACCACGCAGACTTCGGTATCTTCCAGCGCGGCGGCATCGGAGGCATGCTGCATCTCGCCCAGCCCGTCGAGACCGACGATTTCGCCGGGCAGGTGGAAGCCGGTAATCTGCGAGCGGCCGTCTTCAGTGGTGACGTGGGTCTTGAGCGTGCCAAAGCGCACGGCATAGACCGCGGTGAGCGGATCGCCCATGCGATACAGGGTTTCACCCTTGTGCACACGGATGCGTTCCTGTACCAGCGTGTCCATCTTGGCGAGGTCTTGCTGCGACATGCCGACCGGAAGGCACAGCTGCCCCATTGCACAGGTGGAGCAGCGGGGCGACATCTCGGTAATGGGAATGGAGGTGAGCAATTGGAACCTGCTAGAAATGGCAGCGAGGGCGCGATTAGGACATTTTACCGTGCGATGTGATGCGGTAGGGAGTAAGAATTGACATTTGGCGTGCTGATCAGCGTTTTTCTGCTGGCTTTGCTTGGCGGGGTCCACTGCGCCGCCATGTGCGGCGGCGTGGCGCTGGCCGTGGAGCAACGCCGCGGCGAGACGGCGACGATCAGTCTGGTGCCCAGCCGCGCCGCCTGGCTGGGCGAGTTGCTGATTATGCACCTGGGCCGGATCTCGACCTATATGCTGCTCGGTGCCGCGCTAGGCGCGATCGGTGCGTCGGCGTGGAAGCAGGACTACCTGCCGGTGCAGCGCTGGCTGTTCGGGGCGGGCAGCGTCATGTTGCTGTGGTCGGGCTGGCGGTTGCTGCGCGGCAATACTTTTACTGTCAACTGGCTGGAGCGCCTGGCGGCGCGCGCCAGCGCAGCGGTGGCGCGGCGGCTGGGTGGCCTGGCAGGCGCCATGCCGCCGTTTGTGCGGGCGCGCGGCGGCATGGCGCGGCGTTATGGCATGGGCGTGGCGTGGGGGCTGGTGCCGTGCGGCATGGTCTATGGGGCGCTTACGCTGGCGCTGCTGGCGGGCAACGCGGCGTCCGGCGCACTCGTGATGGGCGTGTTCGGGCTCGGCACGCTGCCTAACCTGCTGGTGCTTTCCGGCCTATCGGGCTACTTGCGTACGCTGTCGCGACGTCCCCGCGTGCGCCTTGGGGCCGGCCTGGCGGTGATGGCGTTCGGCGGCCTTGGCATTGCGCGAGCGGTGCTGCTGCCACATTCGCTGGCCGAGCATGGATTCTGCCTGGTGTTCTGAGGCGCCGGCGCCGCCCGGACAACGGATGATGGTTGCAGGCGGGGGCGGGAATGCCATACAATCGCCAACATTGCGGTATCGCGCGGCGTAATATGAGCCGCGGTAAGCAGCGGGCGAGCAGCGCCAGGCGGCCTTCCTACCAGAAGGCGCGTTCAGGGCAGGGGAAGCGGAAGGTTTTCGATGCCCGTCCCGTCCCCGCAGTCCATCCGGTTCAAAAGATCTGGTTCAAAAGTCCGGCTGGCACTGCGGTGTTGGCGATGCCGGCCTTGCTCCCGATACCCGTTTTTCTTGCGTCCGAGGCCTTCAGTTCGCTGACAGCGACGTCCGATATGTGCGGGCGCGCTACGCAAGAGGTTTGCTGGCCGATCCATAACGGCACGCGAACGATCTCCTGCCGGAATGACCCGGCAATTCGATGCAAAGATAGGGAAGTGCACGGCTTGGATGCAGCAGGTATCCGGCTAGCTGCGCAATGAGATGGCGGTGGCTTTCGTACCGCTGTATCCAAAATCTCCGGTGCCCCGGATCCGTCCGGGAGCAGGTGCAAAGACAGGCTGCACACCATCAACATGAATACCCAAGAGGCGAAGATCGTCCTCGAGACGGCGCTGATCTGCGCGCAGGAACCGTTGCGCGTCAATGATCTGCGGCGGCTGTTTGACGATGACGTCGGCGCAGACACCATCCGCGTGCTGCTTGATGAACTGCGCCAGGACTGGCGGCCGCGCGGCGTGGAACTGGTGGCCCTGGCCAGCGGCTGGCGCTTCCAGAGCCGGCCGGAAATGCGTGAATACCTCGATCGGCTGAATCCCGAAAAGCCGCCAAAATATTCGCGCGCCGTGATGGAAACACTGGCGATCATTGCCTACCGGCAGCCGGTGACCCGCGGCGATATCGAGGAAATCCGCGGCGTGACGGTCAGCACGGAAGTGGTCAAGAAGCTTGAGGACCGCAGCTGGATCGAGGTGATCGGACACCGCGACGTGCCGGGCAGGCCGGCGCTGTATGCGACCACCAAGGCATTCCTGGACGATCTTGGCCTGCGTACGCTGGATGAGCTGCCGCCGCTGGAAGACGCCCAGGCGCAGGCGCAGGCAACCCTGCTTGAACAGCAGGCCATCAATTTTGAAGACCTGGCTGCAAACAAGGCAGCCAGTGCCGACGAAGAAGCATTTGCCGACCCCGCCGCGCAGGCAGCGGATGTGGCCGAAGCATCCGTCGCAAACGAAGCCGGGACGACCGACCCGGTCAACCAAGGCGCCAATGGCTTTGACGTGCAACCGCTGCAAGCTGCAGCCGACGATGCCGCCGAGGCCGCTTCCACCGAACCAGCCGCACCCAATCCGGACGGGGCGCGGGGCGATTTGCCGGACAACGGCACCCCGCCGCACCCGAGCGAGCACGACGAGCGCGTGCCGAACTGAACAACATGCAACATCCGATAGTGAATATCTTGTCTGATTCCGTTGAGCAAGACACCCGCAATGCGGGCGCACCCGCCGACACCGGCGCCGCAGAACCCGGATCGGGCAGCGAAGCCGCGCCCCGCCGCAAGGGGCTGCGCCGCGGGCTGAGGAACCTGGTGGCATCGCGCCGCCAGGCAACGCAGGACCGCGGCGAGGGCGCCGAAGGCGCCAGCGCCGGCGGCCAGGCCGATGCCGGTGAAGCGGGCGCCGCACAGGCGGCGGGCGGCGCGCGCGGTGGCCAGCGCGGCCGCGGCAAGCGCAAGACGGGGCAGGGCGAGGGCGGCCAGAGCAGCCAGGGCGGCCAGGGCACCAGCAAGGCAGACAAGGTGGACCGCGCGGCCAGGGCCGAAGGCACCGACAAGCCCGAGCAGCCCGGCCGCAAGCGCAAGCCGGTCCAGCGCTCAGGCAAGGCGGCGGCGCCGGGCGAGGCGCAGGGCGCCGGCGCGCGGCAGCAGGGCCGCCGCAAGGATGGCGGCAAGCCGCAGGCGCCCCGCAAGGGCCAGGGCGGCGGGGACAAGACCGCGGCGAGCAGCGAAGACCTGTTCCGCTTCGTGATCTCCGAGCAGTACGACACCGAAGACACCGTCATTCCGCGCACCAAGGCCAAGCCGGTGCGCGAGCTGTCGGCTGACGACGACGCGCCCAAGCTGCACAAGGTGCTGGCCGAGGGCGGGCTGGGCTCGCGCCGCGAGATGGAAGAACTGATCCTGCAGGGCCGCGTTTCGGTCAACGGCCTGCCGGCCCATATCGGCCAGCGCATCCTGCCGGCGGACCAGGTCCGCGTGAACGGCAAGCTGATCCACCGCAAGGTGTCGACCAAGCCGCCGCGCGTGCTGCTGTACCACAAGCCCGCCGGCGAGATCGTCAGCCAGTCCGATCCGGAAGGCCGTCCGACCGTGTTCGACAGCCTGCCGCGCATCAAGTCCGGCAAGTGGGTCGCGGTGGGCCGCCTGGACTTCAATACCGAAGGCCTGCTGATCTTTACCACCTCGGGTGACATTGCCAACCGCTTCATGCACCCGCGCTACGGCGTGGAGCGCGAATACGCGGTACGCACGCTGGGCGAGCTGGCCGAGGCCGACCGCCAACGCCTGCTGCACGGCATCAAGCTCGATGACGGCGAAGCCAACTTCCTGCGCATTGCCGACGGCGGTGGCGAAGGCGTCAACCAGTGGTACCACGTGGCCCTGACCGAAGGCCGCAACCGTGAGGTGCGCCGCATGTTCGAGGCGGTCGGGCTGACCGTGTCGCGCCTGATCCGCACCCGCTACGGCCAGTTCCTGCTGCCGCGCGGCCTCAAGCGCGGCCGCTGGCAGGAAGTCGAGCCCAATGACGTCAAGGCGCTGATGGCCGGTGTCGGCCTGAAGGTGCCCGGCAAGGGCGAGCAGGCCCCCAAGGGCGCCACCAAGGTGGGCGGGCGCAAGCAGCGCACCGAAGCCGCGATTGCCGGCATGCCGATGCCCACGGGCATGGACGGCCTGCCGCGTTTCGACCAGGGCGGTGCCCGGGGCGGTGGCAGCGGCCGCAGCAGCCAGCCGGATCCGATGAAGACCTCGATGGGCTATATCAGCCACGGGCCCACGTTGCTGACCTCGCACGCGGCCAACCTGGGCGGCGGGCGCGGCACTGGCGCACGCCAGGGGCGCGGTGGCACCGGCATGGGCGGCATGGGTGGCATGCGCGGTCAGGGTGGCCAGGGCGGTCTGGGCGGCCAGGGTCAGGGCAAGCCGCGTCGTGGCGGTGGCGAAGCCAACGGCAATGTGATGCCGAAGGCGTCGAAGCCGGGCGGTAACCGTTCCCCGCGCGGAGGCACTGGCGGTGGCGGTGGCGGCGGCAACCGTGGTGGCAACCGCGGCGGCAACCGATAAGCGCTGATTGCGGCGCATGGCGGGCTGAATGCCCGCCGGCGCCGGGTTCAGTGCGCGGAAATGTCTGGCTTTTGCCTTTTCGACATAATCCGCGTATAATTCAAGTCTATTCAAAAAGCCATCCTCGTCGAGGATGGGCGAATGATGGGCATTGCGCCCATTTTTTTTTGGTTCGCCCGTTTTTCGGTTCTCTCCGCTGGAGCGGGGGGATGGCGGACAGGCAGGGCTGCAGCAGGGTCGTCCCGGACGGCACCGGCGGGTTTGCCTGCCACGGTGTTGATGGCCATTACTCGGGATAACAGTGCATCTGGCAGATTTGATCGAAACCACCCTAAGCGGCATGGGATATGAGCTGGTCGAGCTCGAGCGTGCCCCGGCCGGATTGCTGCGTGTCTATATCGATCAGCCTGAAACCGGCATTGCCATCGAGGATTGTGAAAAGGTGAGCCGCCAGCTCACCCACGTGTTCACGGTCGAGAACGTCGGCTACGAACGCCTCGAGGTCTCGTCGCCCGGACTGGACCGGCCGCTGAAGAAGCTGGCCGACTACGTTCGCTTTGCCGGCGAGGAGGTGCGCGTGACGCTGCGCCTGCCCGTCAACGGACAGAAGAACTTCACAGGCATCCTGCGCGAGCCCACCGGCGCGGCGGGCGAGGAGAAGATTGGCCTGGAGTTCGAGGGCAAAGATGGCCCGGCGCTGCTGGAATTTGCCGTATCCGATGTCGACAAGGCACGCCTGGTGCCGGTGATCGACTTCAAAGGAAATCAAAGAAAAGGGAACAAGCAATGAGCCGCGAAGTTCTGTTGCTCGTCGATGCGCTTGCGCGTGAGAAGAACGTCGACAAGGATGTGGTATTCGGTGCCCTGGAGGCGGCGCTCGCCTCGGCCACCAAGAAGCGTTTCGAGGAAGACGTGGATATCCGTGTCGCGATCGATCGCGAGTCGGGCGAGCATGAAACCTTCCGCCGCTGGCTGGTCGTTCCCGACGAGCTGGGCCTGCAAGAGCCGGACAAGCAGATCCTGCTGTTCGAAGCCCGCGATGAAAGCCCCAGCATCGAGCTGGGTGATTTTATCGAGCAGCAGATTGAGTCGGTCGAGTTCGGCCGCATCGGTGCGCAGGCTGCCAAGCAGGTGATCCTGCAGCGCATCCGCGACGCCGAGCGCGAGCAGATCCTGAACGACTACCTGGATCGCGGCGAGAAGATCATGACCGGCACGGTCAAGCGCGCCGACAAGAAGGGCCTGATCGTCGAGTCCGGCCGCGTTGAAGCGCTGCTGGCCCGCGACCAGATCATCCCGAAGGAAAACCTGCGCACCGGTGACCGCGTGCGTGCGTATATCCTGAATGTGGACCGCGCCGCGCGCGGCCCGCAGATTGAACTGTCGCGCACCGCGCCCGAGTTCCTGATCAAGCTCTTCGAGAACGAAGTGCCGGAAATGGAAGAGGGCCTGCTGGAGATCAAGGCGGCTGCCCGTGATCCGGGCGTGCGCGCCAAGATCGCCGTGGTCGCGCATGACAAGCGCATCGACCCGATCGGCACCTGCGTGGGCGTGCGTGGTACGCGCGTCACTGCGGTGCGTAACGAGATCGGCGGCGAGGCTGTGGACATCGTGCTGTGGTCGGAAGACCCGGCGCAATTTGTGATCGGCGCGCTGGCGCCGGCGCAGGTGCAGTCGATCGTGGTGGATGAAGAGAAGCACAGCATGGACGTGGTGGTCGACGAGGAAAACCTCGCCGTCGCCATCGGCCGCAGTGGTCAGAACGTGCGCCTGGCGTCCGAGCTGACCGGCTGGCAGATCAACATCATGACGCAGGAAGAATCGGCGCAGAAGCAGGCCGAAGAGAGCGATGTCGTGCGCAAGCTGTTCATGGCCAAGTTGGACGTGGACGAGGAAGTTGCCGACATCCTGATCGAGGAAGGCTTCTCCACGCTGGAAGAAGTGGCTTATGTCCCTATCAGTGAAATGATGGAGATCGAGGCCTTTGACGAAGACACCGTCAACGAGCTGCGCAATCGCGCGCGTGATGCGCTCCTGACGATGGAACTGGCCCGGGAAGAAAAGGTGGAAGAGGTGTCGCAGGACCTGCGCTCGCTCGACGGCCTCAACCCGGAATTGATCGGCAAGCTGGCCGAAGGCGATATCCATACGCGTGACGACCTGGCCGAACTGGCCGTGGACGAGCTGGTCGAGATGACCGGTGTCAGCGAGGAAGAAGCCAAGTCGCTGATCATGAAAGCACGGGAACATTGGTTCAACTGAGGGACACGGCCGGGCCGGCCTACACCTGGCCCGGGCGCGCTTTCCGCAACGATTTGTCCCGACGTAGAAACCAAGCATTGAAAGGGTTTGAATGGCAAGCACAACAGTTGCCCAACTGGCCGCAGAACTGAGTCGCAGCGCAGCTGCCCTGCTGGAACAATTGCAGGCGGCTGGGGTGGGCAAAGCGACGCCAGAAGACATCATCACGGAATCGGATAAGACCAGGCTGCTGGACTATCTGAAGCGTTCGCACGGCCAGGCCGACGACAGCTCCCGCAAGAAGATCACACTGACCAAGCGCGAAACCTCCGAGATCCGCCAGTCGGATGGCACCGGCAAGACCCGCACGGTCCAGGTGGAAGTGCGCAAGAAGCGCGTGCTGATCAAGCGCGACGAAGCTGCGCCCGATGCCCAGGCCGACGGGGCGGAAGCCCACGCGCCTGTCGCCGATGTTGTCGAGGAAGCACGCCGCGACGAGGAAGAACGCCAACAGGCTGAACTGCTGGCGCGACAGGAAGCTGAAGCCAAGGCCGCCCGCGAGGCAGCCGAGCGCGAGGAAGCCGAGCGCCGCGCCCGCCAGGAAGCGCTGGAGGCTGAACAGCGCCGCCAGGCCGAACTCGCCGCCCGCAAGGCGGAGGAAGAGGCTGCCGCATCGCGCGCCGTGACCGAGGCCAACGAGGATTCCTCGCGCAAGAAGGCAGAGGACGAGAAGGCACGCGTCACCGCCGAACGCGCCGAGGCGCAGAAGGCTGCCGACGAGGCCAAGGCTGCTGCCGACAAGGCCCGTGCCGAGCAGGAAGTCGCTGCGCGCAAGCGCCGCGAGGCTGCCGAAGCCGAGGCCCGTGCGATCCAGCAGATGCTGAACGCCCCGCCGCGCGTGCTGAAGGCGCCGTCCGAGCGCAAGGCTGAAGAAAAGAAGGCCGAGCAGACCGGTACGCTGCACAAGCCGGTGAAGCCGGCCGGTGCGACCACGGAAGCGAAGAAGGACGAAAAGAAGCCGGCCACCACGACCACGACCACGGCAACCGCCGACAAGAAGGGCAAGGTCGTGAAGGCGGGCTGGCAGGACGACAGCAGCCGCAAGAAGGGCAGCGGCCTGAAGACGCGCGGCGATACGTCGGGTGGCGTGGGCGGCTGGCGCGGTGGCCCGCGTGGCCGCGGCGGCCGGCAGCAGCAGCACGACGACAGCCGCAGCAGCTTCCAGGCGCCGACCGAGCCGGTCGTGCGTGAAGTGCACGTGCCGGAAACCGTCTCCGTGGCTGACCTGGCGCACAAGATGGCCGTCAAGGCGTCCGAGGTCATCAAGCAGATGATGAAGCTCGGCCAGATGGTGACGATCAACCAGGTGCTGGACCAAGAAACCGCCATGATCGTGGTGGAAGAAATGGGCCACAAGGCGTATGCCGCCAAGCTGGACGATCCGGAAGCGCTGCTGGTGGTGGGTGGTGAGGAACACACCGACGCCGAGCTGCTGCCGCGTCCGCCGGTGGTGACCGTGATGGGTCACGTCGACCACGGCAAGACCTCGCTGCTGGACTACATCCGCCGCACCAAGGTGGCAGCGGGCGAAGCCGGCGGGATTACGCAGCACATCGGTGCCTACCATGTGGAAACCGACCGCGGCGTGATTACGTTCCTGGATACCCCGGGTCACGAGGCCTTCACGGCCATGCGTGCCCGCGGTGCCAAGGCGACCGACATCGTGATCCTGGTGGTGGCCGCCGACGACGGCGTGATGCCGCAGACCAAGGAAGCCATCGCGCATGCCAAGGCTGCCGGTGTGCCGATCGTGGTGGCGATCAACAAGATCGACAAGCCCGATGCCAACCCGGACCGCGTCAAGCAGGAACTGGTGGCCGAGCAGGTGGTGCCGGAAGAATACGGCGGCGATTCGCCGTTCGTGCCGGTTTCCGCCAAGATGGGTACCGGTGTGGAAGACCTGCTCGAGCAAGTGCTCCTGCAAGCCGAAGTGCTGGAACTGACGGCGCCGGTGGATGCCCCGGCCAAGGGCCTGGTGGTGGAAGCCCAGCTCGACAAGGGCAAGGGCCCGATCGCAACCATCCTGGTCAGCAGCGGCACGCTCAAGCGTGGCGATGTGGTCCTGGCTGGCAGCGCCTACGGCCGCGTGCGTGCCATGCTGGACGAGAACGGCAAGCCGACCAAGGAAGCCGGCCCGTCGATCCCGGTGGAAATCCAGGGTCTGTCGGAAGTGCCTGCCGCCGGTGAAGAAGTGCTGGTGCTGCCGGACGAGCGCAAGGCACGTGAAATCGCGCTGTTCCGCCAGGGCAAGTTCCGCGACGTGAAGCTGGCCAAGCAACAGGCCGCCAAGCTGGAGAACATGCTCGAGCAGATGGCCGAAGGCGAAGTGCAGACGCTGCCGTTGATCGTCAAGGCCGACGTGCAGGGTTCGCAGGAAGCGCTGGTGCAGTCGCTGCAGAAGCTGTCGACCGCCGAAGTGCGCGTGCAGATCGTGCATGGCGGCGTGGGTGGCATCTCCGAATCCGACGTCAACCTGGCGACGGCTTCGAAGGCGGTCATCATCGGCTTCAACGTGCGTGCCGACGCTGGTGCGCGCAAGCTGGCCGAGCACAACGGCATCGATATCCGCTACTACAACATCATTTACGATGCGGTAGACGAGATCAAGGCGGCGATGTCGGGCATGCTGGCGCCGGAGAAGCGCGAGACCACCATCGGCCAGGTCGAGGTGCGCCAGGTGTTCCGCGTGCCGAAGATCGGTGCGGTGGCCGGCTGTATGGTTACCGACGGCCTGGTCAAGCGCAACTCGCTGGTGCGCGTGCTGCGCAACAACGTGGTCATCCACGATGGCGAGCTGGATTCGCTCAAGCGCTTCAAGGACGACGTCAAGGAAGTCAAGCAAGGCTTTGAGTGCGGTCTGTCGATCAAGAACTTCAACGATGTTCAGGAAGGCGACCAGCTCGAGGTGTACGAAATCACAGAGGTGGCGCGTACGCTGTAAGGCGTCGCAAGCAACGGCAGGCTTCGGCCTGCCGTTGTCATCTCGACTAGACAGTATTGAATGGCCAAGAAAGGCAGCATCTCCTCCCGCAATCTCCGCATCTCCGACCAGATCCAGAAGGACCTGGCCGAGATGATCCAGCGCGAACTGCGCGACCCGCGCCTCGGCCTGGTCACGCTGCAGTCGGTCGCGCTGACGCCTGACTATGCGCACGCCAAGGTGTACTTCACCGTGCTGGGCGCCGAAGCCGCCGAGGCGGAAGCCATCCTGAACGAAAAGGCCGGCTACCTGCACTCGCTGCTGTACAAGCGCCTGCACATCCATACCGTGCCGACGCTGCGCTTCTTCCACGATACCTCGGTCGAACATGCGATCGAGATGTCCAAGCTGATCAACGAAGCGAACGCCACGCGTTCGAAAGACGACTGAAGCCGGCGCCCATGCCGCCCTGGCATGGGTTTCGCGGCCTCACGATTTACGTTGCCGCCATCCGCGCCGCATCGCCGTCCCGCCTCCCGCTTTCTCCCGATGACCGATTCCAACGCCAACCGTCCGCCGCGCCTGCCGCGCCGCGAGGTCCATGGTGTGTTGCTGCTCGACAAGCCGCTGGGCCTGTCATCCAACGACGCGCTGGTGCGCGCCAAGCGCCTCTTGCGCGCGGCCAAGGCCGGCCATACCGGCACGCTGGACCCGCTTGCCACGGGGCTGCTGCCGCTGTGCTTCGGTGAGGCCACCAAGTTTTCGCAAGACCTGCTGGAAGCGGACAAGACCTATGACGCCGTCGTGCGGCTGGGCGCGCGCTCGAGCACGGGCGACGCCGAAGGCGAGCTGCTCGACGTGCGCGAGGTCAGCTGCGACCGCGCCGCGGTGGAGCAGGCGCTGGCAAGCTTCCTCGGCGAGATCGAACAGGTGCCGCCGATGCATTCGGCGCTGAAAAAGGACGGCCGCCCGCTGTATGAATACGCGCGCGCCGGCCAGACCGTGGAGCGTGCGGCGCGTCGCGTCACCATCCGTTCGATTGCGCTGCTGGACTGCGCCTTGCCCGATGCCCCGTCGTTCACGATGCGGGTGACGTGCAGCAAGGGCACCTATATCCGCACGCTGGCCGAGGACATCGGCGAAGCGCTGGGCTGTGGCGCGCACCTGACCGGACTGCGCCGCATCGCCGTGGGCGACCTGACGCTGGACGGCGCGGTGACTCTGGAGCAGATCGAACAGCACGACGACGCGCAGCGCCCGGCCATGCTGGCGCCCGTGGACGCCTTGCTGCAGAAGTGTGCGCCGGTGTATCTGGACGAGGCCGCGGCTGCGCGCTTCCTGCAGGGCCAGCGCATCGCCCAGCGCGACCTGCCGGCCGGCGCCGGGCTGGCCGAGGATGCGCTGGCGCGCGTCTATGCCGGCGAGCCGGCCCGGCTGCTGGGCGTGGCGCGCATGCGCGAAGGCGCGTTGCGGCCGGAGCGGCTGGTCAAACTGTAAATTGCGTGTGGGGCGTAAGCGGCCGCCCCGTCAGCAATTACTGTAGCGTGATCCTGGCCGTCTTGATGACATCGGCCCACATCTTGCGATCCTGGGCGAGGAACCCGGCGAAATGCTCCGGTGTATCGCCCACGGGCTCGGAGCCGAATTCAGCCATTTTCTTCCTGACTTCCGGGTTCGCCAGGGCCTTGAGCAGCGCCTGGTTGTAGCGGACCACGATCGCCTTCGGCAGGTCCTTCGGCCCGAAGATGCCTTGCCAGGTCGGCATGTTGAAGTCCTTCAGGCCGCTCTCGGCAAGCGTCGGCACCTCCGGCAACAACGGCGAGCGCTTGCTGCCGGTGACCGCCAGCGCCTTGACCTTGCCGGTCTTGGCCAGCGTCGCCGCGGTGGTGATGTTGTCGACCGTCATGGCGATATGGCCGCCCATCAGGTCGGTGATCACCGGGGTGGCACCCTTGTACGGCGCATGGACCATGTCGATGCCGAGGCGGTGCAGCATGGTTTCGGCAATCAGATGATTCGACGTGCCGACGCCTGCGGTGCCGTAGGTGACCTGCGGCGTCTTTTTGACGTAGGCGACGAAGTCGGCCATGGTCTTGACCGGCAGGGCCGGATTGATGATCACGACATTCGGCTGGGTGGCCAGCATGGCGATGGGCGTGAAATCATCCGCCTTGTATGGCGTGCCCTTGGGGTTGAGCAGGTGCGTCACCGCCATCGCGCCGGCGGCGCCCATGCCAATGGTGTAGCCGTCGGCCGGGGCCTTGGCCAGCTTGTCGGCGGCGATATTGCCACCCGCACCCGGCACGTTCTCGACCACCACCGGCACCCCCAGGCTTTCCGACAGCGGGGCCTGCACCAGGCGTGCCAGCAGATCTGCCGAACCGCCGGGCGCAAAACCCACCAGCAGGCGCACCGGCTTGGCCGGCTTCCACTCCTGCGCCTGCGCGCCCGGGATCACCGCCGCGCCCACGCTCATCCACATCATGCCGCGCACCAGCGGCCCCATCCACTTCGCCACCTTTTCCATTGTTACTTCCACTCCAGCAGTGTCATGGGCAATCTGTCAGCGGGCTCGCCCTTACCCGAAAATGCGTTCGCTTCCTGCCCTGATTCAGGCCGCGGCACCCGCCAGTACCTGCCCCAGCAGCCTTGCCACCATGCGGTTGGAGAGCAGCACCGGGGCACCGGCATGGCGCGCCACCTCGGCCCGCATGGCTTCGGTGTAGCCCATGCAGTGCATCACCACCAGGTCGCAGCCGCGCAGCGTCTCGCCCGCCTGCGCGAAGCGGCCGGTGCTGGTGTCGGTATAAGGCGAGGCATGCGTGACGCGCAGTTCGCAGGGCACCGGCTGGATCAGGTGGAAGCCGCTCACCTGAGCTTCCAGCGGCAACACGATGCCGAGCCGCTTGCAGCCCTGCGCCAGCGCCACGGTCAGGTGGTCCACCACCTGCTGCGGTTCGATGACCAGGGTCTGCATCGGCGGCAGGGCGGTGCCGGTGCACAGTGGCACCAGGGCGTCGAAACGGCCGTCGTCCAGCGAGGTCATCAGCCGGGCCAGCATCGCCTCGGCCACCGGCTTGCCCATCACCGCCTGCGTGCCGTCACGCAGCCGGCTGGCAAAGCGGTACTCGCCGGGTGCAGGCGCCAGCGCGGCAATGTCCTGCGGGCCCAGCGCGTCCAGGATGCCGAACTCTTCCACCGTGGCCGGCAGGCCCAGGTCGGCAATCATCTGCGGGACCACATCTGTCCTGGGCGCCTGCCCGATGGTGACGAAGGCCACGCGTGGCTGGTGTGCGGCAGGTGTGTTCATGCTTCGGTGCCCACGGTCTGCAGATGGGCCAGCGAGCCGTAGCGGCGCTGCAGTTCGGCCCACTCGGCCGCGTCGTAGAAGTCGCACTGGCCCTGGCCGAACTGCTTCGCCACCTCGATGCAGAAGCGCGTCGCCACGTCGATGTCGAAGGCGTTGGTGACGCCGGTTGCGCAGCCTGGCACAGTGGTCTGCGCGGTCAGCGCCACGCCTACGACCGGGGCAGGGGTCACGATGGCCGGCTGCATGATCGAGTTGACATGCCACAGGCCGTTCTCATACGGTGTGATGTCCTGGGTGGTCAACGGCAACACCATCGGCAGTTCGCCGCTGACCCATCCCATCAGATCCAGCATCCGTTCCGGCAGGCGCAGCAGCCAGCCTTCCTTGGCCACCGGCGTCAGCGCCACGCCGCGGCGGTTGACGAAGCGGTTGCCGCGCGTGGTGTCAACCGACAGGATCGCCGCCATGCGCGGGTGCACCTCATGCGACATCATCGTGCGCATCGCAAAGGGCGATTTCATCATCGGCACCGGATGGTGCGGCCGCGTGGCGGCGTGCGGGCAGATATGAGTGTGGATGCGCACCGGCCCGGCCAGCACGTCGCCGGTGGCGGCCATGTCGGCCAGCTTCAGGGCGCTGGCGACGGCCACGATGGCGCCGTCGGCATCGGACACCAGGCCCGTCACCGCCGGGCGCGCGCCGACGCCGCCCAGCCGGCCGACCACGCCAAGTGCGGGCGCATCCGGGTTCTGTCCGGGTACCGTGCAGGCGAGGAAATCGGTGTAGAGGCCGTTCTCTTCCACGCGCGTGACGGTGACATCGTCCAGGCCGCGCGAGCGCAGCAGTGCGGCGACAGCTTCGCCGTCGACATTCGCTGCCGACAGCAGCTCGATCGATTCAAGAACCTGCTTGATAGACATCTTGCTTGACTTCCTTGGGGCTGGGGTGGGGTTCCGTACGCTGGGGCTCAGGCCGGCAAATTCAGCGCGGCAGCGACAGCGCGCCGGGCTGCACATCGGCAATGTCCGCGCCCCTGAACCATCGCGCGGCATGGGCACCGCCCATTTCGAGGCGATCGTCCGAGACCCGTACCCAGTTGCCTTCGGGCAGGCCCAGCACCGGCATGTCGGGCTGCAGCACGGTGAATTCGGCCAGGCGCTGGTCGCGCGTTTCGCCGCGGAAGCCGGGCACGACCAGGTTGAAGTAGTGCGGGTTGATCTGGAAGGGGATTAGCGCCAGGGCGTCCAGGCCGCCTGGATCAGCCACCGGCATGTCGTTGGTGGTGCGGATGGTCGGGCAGGCAAGGTTGGCGCCGGCGCTCCAGCCGATATAGCGCGCCGCACCGGATCGCACCCGCACCGAGATCGCCGCCAGCAAGTCGCGCTCGCGCAGGCATTGCAGCAAGCGGAACGTGTTGCCGCCGCCAACGACGATCAGTTCGGCCGCCTCGATGGCGCGCACGGCTGCCGCCGGCTCGGCCAGACGGTGCAGTGATTGCACCGCGATGCCGACCGGCGCGAAGGCGTCGCGGACCAGCGTCTCGTAGGTGTCCCAGTCGCGCGTGACGCCGGCGAACGGGATAAAGCAGGCAGTCTTGCGGCCGGCGGCCAGGTCGCGGATCGCCGACTGGGCGTGGACCAGGTAACCGGCGTCGCTGCTGGAGTTGCTGAGTAACAGGAGTTCCATGGGTCGTTGCGGCAAAGTCTAGATAAGTGGGGCGGCGTCGAGCCACAGTGGGTCGCCGATGCGCTGTCCCACGGGTGCCACGGCCTGCACCAGCGTCGCGCGCAGCGCCTGGGCCTGGGCCTGGCTGACCTGCATCGCGGTGAAAGACAGGCACAGTCCGCGCACGTCGCCTGAGAGCGGGTCTGCCAGCGTGGTGGCCACGGCGCCGATGCCCGGCATGCCTTCATTCACGGCGATGGCGCTGTGCTCGGCGCGGGCCGTTGCCACGCGTTCGCGCAGCTCGGCAACCGTGGCAGGACAGCCGGCGGGTGCATCCGGCAGCTTGCGGGTGCCGGCTGCGCCGTAGCGCGCGCTGAATTCAGGCTCGGGCAGGCGCGACAGCAGCACCCGGCCCATCGCCGTGGTGAATGCCGGCCGGCGTGCGCCGGGCGGCGACAGCACCTGCACCGGGTTGCTGCCGTTCAGGCGTTGCAGCACGACGGTGTCGGTGCCGTCCAGCATCGACAGATAGGCGGTGAAGCCGGTGGCATCGGACAGCGTGGCCAGGATCTCGCGGCATTGCTCGTCGAAGGGATGCGCCTGTGCAGCGGCCTGCGCTGCGCGGATCAGCAGCGCGCCAGGGCGGTAGCGCCGCGTGGACGGCTGCAGTTCCAGCAGGCGATAGCGCACCATCTGGGCGAGCAGGCGCGAGGCCGAACTCTTGGCAAGGCCCAGTTCGTCCAGGACATCGTTGAAAGTGATCTCGTGCCGGTGATGCCCGAACAAGTCCAGCACGCTTTCCACGCCTTCAAGAATGCTCACTCCGCCACTCCACGCTCCGTATCTTTTTACTGTTTGGTTCCGTTTTTCGGAACTTAGGTTCCGAAATTCGGTTTGCAAATAATAGAAGCACGAAGACAGGAATACAAGGGGGACATTCCCGGCGCAGCAACCCGGCGGCGAAGCAAAAAAAATGGCCCCGATCAGGGGCCAAGTCTTGAAAACCGGAGAGGTTGGGTCAGTGCGCCGCCATCGCATCCGCCGACCCGCCGCCGCCCTTGGCCGGCCGCGTCAGCCAGACAAAGCCGATCAGCACGAAGAACAGCATCCCCGAGATCCAGAAGATATCGTTGGCGCCGAGCATGGCCGCCTGCTGGGAGATGTTGCGCTCGATCACGCCCATTGCCTGGGCCTGGCTCATGCCCATCTGCATCAGGTGGCTGAGCTGGTCGTGGTAGGCCGGGTTGTACGGGTTGACCTGTTCCACCAGCTGCGCGTGGTGCAGGGCCGAGCGGTTTTCCCACACGGTGGTCGAGATCGAGGCGCCGATGCCGCCGAAGGTGATCCGCACGAAGTTCGACAAGCCCGAGGCCGCCGGGATCTTCTCGGGCGGCTGGCCCGACAGGATGATCGACGTCAGCGGGATGAAGAACATCGCCATGGCCGCACCCTGGATCAGCGTAGGCACCATCAGCGTCCAGGTATCCACCTGCGTGGTGAAGCCCGAGCGCATCAGGCTGACGATGCCGAAGGTGATGAAGGCCGCGGTGGCGACCCAGCGCGCGTCCATCTTAGGCAGGTTGCGCCCGATCACCGGCGACAGCAGGATCGCGAAGATACCGACCGGCGCCATCACGATGCCCGCATCCGTCGCGGTATAGCCGACGATGGTCTGCAGCCACAGCGGCAGGATCACCAGGTTGCCGAAGAACAGCCCGTACGCCACCGAGATCGCCACCACGCCGGAGCTGAAGTTGCGGCCCTTGAACAGGCTGATGTCGACGACGGGGTGCTTCTCATAAGTTTCCCATGCCAGGAAGAAGAGGAAGCCGACAATTGCCACCAGCGTCAGCACCACGATCTCGGTCGAGTGGAACCAGTCCAGCTCCTTGCCCTTGTCGAGCATCAGCTGCATCGAGCCGACCCAGATCACCAGCAGCGCCAGGCCGATGCGGTCGATCGGCAGTACCTTGGTCGGGGTCTCGCGGTCCTTGTAGATGGCCCAGGTGACATAGGCCGTGATGATGCCCACCGGCACGTTGATGTAGAAGATCCACGGCCAGGTCATGTTGTCGGAGATCCAGCCGCCCAGCAGCGGGCCCATGATGGGCGCCACCAGCGTGGTCATGCCCCACAGTGCCAGCGCCATGGTGCTCTTCTGCGGCGGATAGCTCGACAGCAGCAGCGACTGCGACAGCGGGATCATCGGCCCGGCCACCGCACCCTGCAGGACCCGCGCGGCCAGCAGCGTCTCGAGGTTGGGCGCGACGCCGCACAGCCACGATGCCAGCACGAACAGCAGGATCGAGGTGATGAACAGCCGCACCGCGCCGAAGCGCGTGGTCAGCCAGCCGGTCAGCGGCACCGAGATCGCATTGGCCACCGCGAACGAGGTGATGACCCATGTGCCCTGGTTGGGCGCGACGCCCAGGTCGCCTGAAATTGCCGGGATCGACACGTTGGCGATCGACGAGTCCAGCACGTTCATGAACGTGGCCAGTGACAGCGCGATGGTGCCGACCACCAGCTTGCCGCCGGTCAGCGGCCGCGGCTGCTGCGACGCCAGCGGCGGGACCGGCCGCGCCGGCGCCTGGCTGCCGCCGGACTGCGCGGCGGTGGGGGAGTTGGCCATGATCAGGTGTTGGCGGGCTTGGCGTTGGCGGCGCTGGCCGAGGGCAGGCCGGTGCTGCGGCCGCCGTTGTTGGCGGCGATGATGCGCGCGATCAGCTGGTCGGCGTCCTGCGCTACCTTTTCATAGACATCGGTCTGCATCGGCTTGGCCGGCGCGGCGGCGGCCATGGCGGCGCCTTCCTCGCGGCGCACGTCGACCTTGACGGTCATCGACAGGCCCACGCGCAGCGGGTGGTCCTTGAGCTGCTGCGGGTCAAGCGCGATGCGCACCGGCAGGCGCTGCACCACCTTGATCCAGTTGCCGGTGGCGTTCTGCGCCGGCAGCAGCGAGAAGGCCGAGCCGGTGCCGGCCGAGAAGCCGGCGACCTTGCCCTGGTATTCCACCTTGGAGCCGTACACGTCGGCTTCCAGCGTTACGGGCTGGCCGATGCGCATATGCGTGATCTGCACTTCCTTGAAGTTGGCGTCGATCCAGACCTGATCCAGCGGCACCACCGCCATCAGCGGCGCGCCGGCGGCCACGCGCTGGCCGACCTGCACCGAGCGCTTGGCAACATAGCCGGTCACCGGCGCCGGCATGGCCGAGCGCGCGAACGACAGGTAGGCCGAGCGCAGGTTGGCGGCGGCGCGCTGCACGTTGGGGTGCTTCTCCACCGTGGTCTGGTCGGTCAGCACCTTGTTCGACGCCAGCTGCTCGCGCGCGGCCAGCAGCGCCGACTCCGCACCCTTGAGCGCGGACTGCGCGTGCGAGATCTCTTCATTCGAGACCGCGCCCGAGCCGGCGATGGCCTGGCGGCGGCGCAGGTCGTCGCGGGCCTTGGCCACGTCGGCTTCGCGCAGCGCCACGTTGGCGGCGAGCGAGCCGTTGTTGACGTACAGCGTGCGCACTTCGCGCACGGCCTGGGCCAGCTGGGCTTCGGCCTGTTCCATCGCCACTTGCGAATCGGCGCGGTCAAGCTGGATCAGCGGCTGGCCGGCGGTGACCAGTTGCGTGTCGTCGGCGGCGATCGACACCACGGTGCCGCCCACCAGCGGCGTGACCTGGACCACGTTGCCGGCGACATAGGCGTCGTCGGTGTTTTCAAAGTGGCGGGCGTACATGCCCCAGTAAACGCCATAGCCGATGCCGGCGACCACGATTGCCGCAGTCAGCGACAGCAGCATGCGCTTGCGCTTGCCGTTGTTGCTGGTGGTGGCCGGCGCTTGCTGGGCAGGGTGCTGGGGGGTGTTGGGGCCGGCCGCTTGCTGGTTGTTGCTCATGATGTCTTCTGAATAATCTTGTGTTCGATCACCGGGTGCGCGGATCAGCCGCGGGCGCCCGCCTGGGTGTTGTGCTGTTGCTGCGCCGGGTCGTGGCCGGCGCTCTCGTGGCCTTCCGCAGGCTCCTGGTAGCCGCCGCCGAGCGCCTTCATCAGGCCCATCTGCAGGTCCAGCCGCCGTGCCTGCAGGTCGGTCGCCAGGCGGCGCTGCTGCAGCACATTGCTTTCGGCGTTCAGCACGGTCAGCTGCGTGCCCAGGCCGGCCTTGTAGCGGGTGGTGGACAGTGCATAGGCGTGCTCGGCCAGGTCCAGGGCTTCGCGCTGGGTCTGGATCTGCTTGTCGACGCTGCGGATGCTGGTCATGGTGTCGGCGGTCTCGCGCAGCGCATCGACCAGGGCCTGGTTGTAGTTGGCCACGGCGATGTCGTAGCCGGCGTACTTGCCCTTCAGGTTGGCGCGCAGCTTGCCGCCTTCGAAGATCGGCAGGCGGATGGTCGGGCCGATGCCGAAGGTGCGGCTGACGCTCATCAGCAGGTTGGACGGATCCAGCGCGGCCAGCCCGGCAAAGGCGGTCAGGCTGACGTCAGGCAGGAACTCTTTCTTGGCGACATTGATGTCCTTGGACGCCGCCTCCACGCGCCAGCGTGCCGCCACCAGGTCCGGCCGGCGGCCCAGCAGGCCGATGGTCAGGTTGTCGGGCAGCGTCGGCGTGGCCTGCGCCAGCAGCACCGGGGGCTGGATCTGCAGCCCCCGGTCCGGGCCCTTGCCCAGCAGCGCTGCAAGCTGGTTGCGCGCCAGGGCGATTTCCTCGTCCACGCGCTGCAGGTCGGTGCGCGAAGCAGCCACCGTGCCGCGTGCCTGCGTGGTCTCGACCTGGGTGTCGAGCCCGGCGGCCAGGCGCTGGCGTGACAGCTCGGTCAGGTCGCCGCGCTGGGCGATGGCGCGCTCGGCCACGTCGCGCTGGGCGTACAGCGCCGCCAGGCGGGCGTAGTTGCGGGCGATCGAGGTGGCCAGAATCAGGCGCGAGGCCTGGCTTTCCGCCTCGGCGGCGCGGTCGTCGGAGAGCGCGGCTTCCAGCGCATCGCGGTTCTTGCCCCAGAAATCGAAGTCATAGGACAGGCCCACCTGCAGGCGCGACTGGTTCTGCCACGATCCCGCCAGCGGCGTGCCCTCGAACAGGTCCTTCTCGGAGAAGCGCTGGCGGATCAGGCTGCCTTCGAACTCCAGGTGCGGATAGAGCGCGCTGCGGGTGGCATCGGCCATGGCGCGCGAAGCTTCCACGCGGGCGAACGCGGCCTGCAGGCTCGGGTTGTCCTTGACCGCCTCATCGACCAGGGCGCTCAGCTGGGGGTCCTTGAACTGCGCGACCCAGTCCTGCGACGGCCATTGGCCGTGTTCGTCGGGCAGGGTCTGCGAGGTGGCCATCGTGGCAGGGTCGGCCACGGTCTGGGTGCTGTGCGAATTGCCGAGTGCCGCGCAACCGGCCAGCACCGCCGCGGCCATGGCAGTCAGCGCAAGCGCGCTGGCACGGCGCGCCAGCGTGCGTGGGGTGGCGCGCTGGGGGGATTGGGGGGAGAGAGCTTGTTTCATGGTGTTGCTCCGTTGCCGGAGCCTTACGGTTTCTACGGGCTGATACGGTGTCCGGTTGATCGGACTGACCGGACGATCTGGTGTGCCGGAGGCCGGCGTACAGCCCGCTACCCGCTGTTGTTATCGATGATCCGCCGCAGCATGCCGCGCAGCAGTTGGATCTCATCCTCGGAAAAACCGCGGAAGTGGTGGGCAAGTACCTTGCAGAAGATGGCGGGCAGCCGTTCCACCAGTTCCTGGCCCTGTGGCGTGACCGACAGGTCGACCACGCGGCGGTCGGCGTCGCGGCGCCGGCGTTCGATCAGCCCGCGCTTTTCCATGCGGCTGAGCAGGCGCGTGACCGAGCCCATGTCGGTATTCAGTTCGCGGCCCAGGTCAGTAACGGTCGCGGCGCGGCCGGTGGCCAGCATCATCAGGCAACTGGCTTGGGCCTGCGTGATGTCCAGACTGCTCACTTCCTGCTCGACCCCATGCGCCAGCATGTTCTTGGCGCGTTGCATGAGGTAGCCGACGCTGTCGCACATCTGGTACTGGATGGGATCGAACGGGCCGGCCGTGGATTCGGCTGGCTGATCGGAGGAAGGGAGCCGTGACATCTTTGCCTTTGCAATCTTTGCTGTGACAAATATATGTTCACGTTTAATGATGCGCAAGAACGGAAATTGTTTATTCCACTTTTCGCAATGATATTCATTCGGTAAGTGGCGGTTCCGATCAACGCGTCTTGCGCTGCAACATGCTAGAATATTGGGTTACTTCAGATTCTCCAAAGCGAGACGCAGCAATGACCCGCGCCATCCGAAATATCGCCATCATCGCCCACGTCGATCATGGCAAGACCACCCTGGTCGACCAGCTCCTGCGCCAGGCAGGCACCTTCCGCGACAACCAGCAAGTCGCCGAACGGGTGATGGACTCGAACGACCTGGAAAAGGAACGCGGGATCACGATTCTCGCGAAGAACTGTGCCGTCGAATACAACGGCACCCATATCAATATCGTCGACACCCCGGGCCACGCCGACTTCGGCGGTGAAGTGGAGCGCGTGCTGTCGATGGTCGACGGCGTGCTGCTGCTGGTCGACGCAGTCGAAGGCCCGATGCCCCAGACCCGTTTCGTCACGCGCAAGGCGCTGGCGCTGGGCCTGAAGCCGATCGTGGTGGTCAACAAGATCGACCGCCCGGGCGCGCGTCCGGAGTGGGTGATCAACCAGACCTTCGACCTGTTCGACAAGCTGGGCGCCTCCGACGAGCAGCTCGACTTCCCGGTGATCTACGCCTCGGGCCTGAACGGCTTTGCCGGCCTGACCGAAGACGTGCGCGGCGGCGACATGAAGCCGCTGTTCGAAACCGTGCTGGACAAGGTGCCGGTGCGTGACGACGATCGGGACGGCCCCCTGCAGCTGCAGATCATCTCGCTGGACTACTCCAGCTACGTCGGCAAGATCGGCGTGGGCCGCATCTCGCGTGGCCGCGCCCGTCCGCTGCAGGACGTGGTGGTCAAGTTCGGCCCGGAAGGCAACCCGATCAAGGGCCGCATCAACCAGGTGCTGAAGTTCCAGGGCCTGGAGCGCGAGATCGTGTCCGAGGCCGAAGCCGGCGACATCGTGCTGATCAACGGCATCGAAGAACTGGGTATCGGCTGCACCGTGTGCGCGCCGGACGCCCAGGACGCGCTGCCGATGCTGAAGGTGGACGAGCCGACGCTGACCATGAACTTCTGCGTCAACACCTCGCCGCTGGCCGGCCGTGAGGGCAAGTTCGTGACCAGCCGCCAGCTGCGCGAGCGCCTGGACCGCGAACTGAAGTCCAACGTGGCGCTGCGCGTGGCCGATACCGGCGACGACACCATCTTCGAAGTGTCGGGCCGCGGCGAACTGCACCTGACCATCCTGCTGGAAAACATGCGCCGCGAAGGCTACGAGCTGGCCGTGTCGCGTCCGCGCGTGGTGTTCAAGGAAATCGACGGCGTCAAGAACGAGCCGTATGAACTGCTGACCGTGGACGTCGAAGACAGCCACCAGGGTGGCGTGATGGAAGAGCTGGGCCGCCGCAAGGGCGAACTGCTCGACATGGCCTCTGACGGCAAAGGCCGTACCCGCCTGGAATACCGCATTCCGGCCCGTGGCCTGATCGGCTTCCAGGGCGAGTTCCTGACGCTGACGCGCGGCACCGGCCTGATCAGCCATATCTTCGACGACTACGCGCCGGTGCGCGAAGGCGGCCTGGGCGAGCGCCACAACGGCGTGCTGATCTCGCAGGACGACGGCGACGCAGTGGCCTACGCACTGTGGAAGCTGCAGGACCGCGGCCGCATGTTCGTCAAGCCGGGCGATGCGCTGTACGAAGGCATGATCATCGGCATCCACAGCCGCGACAACGACCTGGTGGTCAACCCGATCAAGGGCAAGCAGCTGACCAACGTGCGCGCTTCGGGTACCGATGAAGCCGTGCGCCTGGTGCCGCCGATCCAGATGTCGCTCGAATACGCGGTGGAATTCATCGCCGACGACGAACTGGTCGAGCTCACGCCCAAGAGCATCCGCCTGCGCAAGCGCCACCTGAAGGAGCACGAGCGCAAGCGCGCTTCCCGCGAAGGCGCATAAGCGCTGGCTGTGCCAACAAAAAACCGCGCCCGTGAGCGCGGTTTTTTGTTGGCGGCGGGGCAATGAGGCAGCTGCTTACCATGCGTACTTCACCCCGGCACGCAGCGCGTACTGATAGAAACTTTGTGCCCCCCACGCGCCGGCCACATTGGCCCAGCCGCTCCAGCGCTTGCCGATGTCGGCGTTGATGCCGAGCTTGAGCTCATAGCGGTTGGACGGGTACAGGCTGCCGAGCGGCAAGCGGTTGAACGAGATATTGCTGTCGATGTCGGCGTGCCACCAGTTCAGCGTCGCGTATGGCTGTATCTTGCGGCCGTCGACACGCAGGAAAGTGCGGTGCAGGCGCGCACCCACGCGCGTGACCACGCCGCTGGAGTCGGCGCCGGTGATGCGCGTGCCGTTGGGCTCGGTGACGTCATCGGCGCCGTACTTCACGTAGACGATCTGGGCCTGCGGCTCCGCCACCCATCCGCCGCGCAAGGGGAACGCATAGCCGGTCTCGCCGGAGATGGCCCAGCCGTTGGCGCCATAGCCGACCGTCGGCAGGCGGTCGCCTTCCACCTTGTTGTCGAACCAGCCGTACTGCAGCCATGTGTCGACATAAGCGCCGAGCTTGCGCTCGTCGTTCTGGTACCAGGTACCGTAGGCGCCGATGCTCCAACCCTGCACGCTGCCCTTGGCGCGCGCCGGATTGCCGTCGGCGCGGGCATCACTGCCGGCGTTGCCGTAGCTGCCCATTGCGCCCACGTGCAGGCGATCGGAGCCGGTGGCCATGCGCCAGCGCGCCAGCTCCACGCCGCCCTGCAGCAGGAATGCTGCAGTGCCGACCTTGAAATTGCCGTCGCGGCTGCGGCTGCCTTCCCAATTGCCGAGCGCGCGCAGCCAGCCCGAACGGATGCTGCCGGGGGCGCTGTCAGGGCCGCTGCGGGCATCCATGCCTTCGGCGTATTGCGGCTCGCCGAGGCGGTCATGCAGGCTATGCACGAACATCTGCCCGACCAGCCGCTGGTTGGCGAGGTAGGCGGCAACTTCAGGGCGGTATTGGGGCCGCGGTGGTGCAGGCGGTTC
Source organism: Cupriavidus sp. GW821-FHT07C08 (assembly GCF_059419025.1). Taxonomy (NCBI): domain Bacteria; kingdom Pseudomonadati; phylum Pseudomonadota; class Betaproteobacteria; order Burkholderiales; family Burkholderiaceae; genus Cupriavidus; species Cupriavidus sp. GW821-FHT07C08. The sequence continues at coordinate 504,612 of NZ_JBWKQZ010000001.1, read as the reverse complement.
GGGTGGCGCGGGCGTGGGGCCGGGACCCGGTGGCGCCGGCTGCGGCGGCTTTGCCGAACGCAGGTACCAGGCCTGCGGATTGCTGCCGTCCGTGCTGCCGCGGAACAGGCGGTACTCGTAAGCGCCGGCCACGGCGCGGCCGTCCAGCGCGAACGCGGCGGGCGTGGTGGTGCCGGCGTTGACAGGATCGACCACCAGTATGCCGTTGGCCGTGGTCAGCGCGCCCGCGCCGCCGGCATTGACGATGCGCAGGCCGGTGGTGCCGGTCGCCGTGCCGCCATCGATGACGAGCCGGTCCGATGCGGCGCCGTCGCCGGCAAGGACGGTCTTCAGGCGCAGCGTGCCGCCGCTGCCGGCGTAATGGCTGGCGAACAGTAGCTGGCCGGCGCCGCCCGACGCCGAGGCCAGGTCGACCAGCCCGCCATTTGCCAGCGTGCCCGTCACCCGATAGACACCGGCGCCGGCGCCATTGGCAAAGCTGAGCGTGCCCTGGTTGCTTGCATCCCCGATCAGCGTTCCGCCATCGCCGCTGAAGCGCAGCGTTGCGCCGCTGTCGATCCGGAACAGGCCGGCCTCATACCGTGTGACGCTGGTGAACGTGACATCCGCGCCGCCGGTGACAGCGACCACGGTCCAGGGATCGATGCTGCCCGGCACGCTGCCGCGATAGCCGTCGAAGGCCAGCGTGCTGCCGCCGGTGCCGCCTTCATACAGCGGCACCCGGCTGATATCCGCATCGGCGAACACGGTCACGCGGTCGGCGCCGGAGCCCATGCGCAACGCGCCGACGGTGACGGAGCCGGCGTGCAATGCCAGCGTATTGTTGCCCGCCAGGAACTGCACCGCATTGGGTGTGCCCTCGATCGTGGCGTGGCTGTTGATGATGGCGCCACCGCTGGCCTGCACGCCACTGCCGGCCTGCGCCACGATCTGGCCGCCCAGGTGTTCCAGCGTGCCGCCGTTGGCCAGCGCTATGCCGGCAGTGGTGCCGCCACGCACGATGCCGCGGTTGATGACCGTGCCGCCGCTTTCCAGCAGGATGCCGTCTTCCAGGCCGTCGACGGTGCCACGGTTGTCGACCGTGCCGGACGCGCCGGCCATCAGGACGCCTGCATTGCCGTTACCCCTTATCGTGCTGCCGGCATAGTTGACCACGTTGCCGCCGCTGCCGCCGATCCACAGCCCGTACGTGCCGCCGATGATCTCCACACCGGTGGCGATGGTCGTGCCGCCGTCCGTCGAGCCATTGGCCACGTTGCCGCCGCTGTCCAGCAGAACGCCGATCAGTCCTCCCGAGATCGCACCTGCATTGGCGACGCTGCCACCATCGTTCACGACGCTGATGCCGTGCCCGCTGCTGGCGCCAATCACCGAGCCGGCCAGGTTGGTCACCGTGCCGCCGCGCTCCAGCAGCACGCCGGTGGTGCCGCCGTGGATGGCGCCGCCCTGATTTCGCACCACGCCCGCCATGCCGCGGATACGGATGCCATCGCCAGTGCTGTCGCTTTCGACCAGTCCGGTATTGACCACGGTGCTGCCCGCGTCGGCGGAGCCGAGCAAGACCCCCGCCGACTTGGTGCCACTGGTGCGGATCGTGCCGCGATTACGGAACACATAGGACCTGGCGGAACCGCCGTCGGTGACCGCATCGGTATCCGCAATGAAGGCGCTGCCGATAAATGTCACATCCGTGGAGGCCGGGTCTCCGGTGACGGTATAGGTGCTGAACGACGCAGGCTGCCGCAGGTCGATCTGTGCGATGTTATCGCCTGAGATGGCGGGCCCATCGTTACGGCGGTGAATCTCGACCATGCGCACGCCATTGCCGCGATCTCCACATCGGGTGCTTTGCCTGCCCCTGTCGAGGATCGCTACGATGCGCAGCAACGCGCTGCATCGGCATGGGCACCGGATGGAAGTAAATGCCGGTGCCGGCGGCCGGTCAATTTCGTATTTTCTGCGCAGAAATCAACAGTCTGGTTCCTTCGGAAACTTGTGAAGGCGATGGCTATTGCGCGCCAGGCGCGACCTCGAGCGCCGGTGCGCGCGGGCTGCGCCACTCGGGCGGCTTCCACAGGTAGCGCAGGTCGCGGTCGCGCCAGGCATCGGCGAACATGTCGCGCCATTCATGGAAGGTCAGCGTCAGCGGGTTATGCGTGCGCACCTGGCGGGTGATGCCAAACACCGGTGCCTCATGCTCGGGGACGAAGGAGCCGAACAGGCGGTCCCAGATCGTCAGCACACCGGCGTAGTTGCGGTCGATGTACTGCGGGTTCTTCGCATGGTGGACGCGATGTACCGATGGCGTATTCAATAGCGACTCGATCAGCGGCCAGCGTTGCCCCAGCCGCGTATGCACGAAGAACTGGAAGGCCAGGTTCACACCTACTGCCAGGATCACCCAGTCCGGCGTGAAGCCGATCCACGCCAGCGGAATCCAGAACAGCCACATGCCTGAGAGCGGATAGGTCAGGCTCTGCCGGAACGCTGTCGAGAAATTCATGCCTTCCGACGAATGGTGCGTCACGTGCGAAGCCCACAGCCAGCGCACGCGGTGGCTGGCGCGGTGGAACCAGTAATAGAGAAAGTCCTGCAGCAGCAATAACAGCGCGAATGACCACACGGTCTCCGGCATGGCGCGCAGGCCGTGCTGGTAGCACCACGTGTAGAGCGTGCGGATCATCAGCCAGAGGAAGAACGCATCCGACGCCTGGTGCATCAGCGCCAGTGCCGCGTTGGATACGGTGTCGCGCAGGCTGTAGACGGTCGGGTCGCGGCGGGCCCAGTACCAGGCCTCGGCGCCAATGGTCAGCAGGAACACTGGCGCAAAGGCCAGCAGCACGAGTCCGGGATCGAGCGATTCAGTGTTCATTCCGCCAGTTTGCATATTCCGCATGGAATTGCCACGAGGGGTTCCTCCAAACGGCGCCTGCGGAGTTTTCGCGGCGCATCCGTCACCTGGTGGATTGCTGTACTGCCACGCAATTCTGTCCCGCGTGTGAAGTCGGTCAATACCGGTAAAGGACGCAGCCAGCGCGCCGTAGTTGAACAGGGCGGCGGCGCGGCCCGCGCTCCCGATTTCCCCGATTCCTCTTCCCCCGGAGCCTTCATGTTCAAGAACACTACCATCGGAGCCAGATTGTGGTTCCTCACTATCGTCACGAACTTGTTGTTGTTGATTGTCGGTGCAGTGGGTTGGCTCGGCATGTCGCGCAGCAACGAGGCGACGCACCAGATCTATGGGCAGCAGCTGTCGGCCGCGGTCAACCTGGCCGAAGCGCGCTCGAACCAGTTGCTGGTGCGCGTCCTGCTGGACCAGGCGACCTTCGCCACGGACCCCACCGATGCCAAGGCGCGCGCCGCGACCGCGGAAGGCTTCGCGCGCGATTCGGAGAAAGCCTGGCAGGCCTATCTCGTCTTGCCGCGCTCGGCTGACGAAGCCAGGGCGGTGGAGGATGTCACCGCCAAGCGCGATGCGCTCTTCAAGCAGGGCGTCGCGCCAATGATCGCCGCGCTGCATGCCGGCGACCGCGATGGCGTGATGAAGGCCGTGCTCGAAACCATCCCGCGGCTCGACATCGCCTTCACCGCCGTCAATACCGAACTTAACAAGCTGCAGGTGGCCAGCGCGAAGCAGGTCTACGAGGCGTCGCAGCAACGCTACCGCAAGCTGTTCACGCTGTCGGCATGCGTGCTGGCCGTGGGCCTGGCCTTCAGCACCGTGGTGGCATGGCGCCTGCGCCGTTCGATCGTCCAGCCGCTGGATACGGCGATCGGGCGTTTCGAGAAGATCGCGGGTGGCGACCTCAGCGTCGACGCTTCCGGCGGCGAGGTGCTGGCTGATGAGTCAGCGCGCAACGAGACCGCGCGCATGCTCGGCATGCTGGGCCGGATGCAGGCCAGCCTGGTGGCCATGGTGGGCGACGTGCGCGGCGGCGCGGACTCGATCGCTTCGGCCAGCAAGCAGATCGCCAGCGGCAACGCCGACCTGTCGCAGCGTACCGAGCAGCAGGCGGCCTCGCTGGAAGAGACCGCCTCGAGCATGGAGGAACTGACCAGTACCGTGCGCCAGAACGCCGACAGCGCGCGCGAGGCTCGCGGGCTGGCAACGGATGCCGCGACCCTGGCCGAGCGCGGCAGCGAGGCCGTGCTGCGCGTGGTCAACACCATGCAATCGATCGATGCCAGCTCGGGCAAGATCGTCGACATCATCGATGTGATCGAGAAGGTTGCGTTCCAGACCAATATCCTGGCGCTGAACGCGGCCGTGGAAGCCGCGCGTGCCGGTGAGCACGGCCGCGGGTTTGCCGTGGTGGCCGGCGATGTGCGCGACCTGGCGCAGCGCTGCGCCGGCGCATCGAAGGAGATCCGCGCGCTGATCGGCGCCTCGGTGGCCAATGTGCGTGAAGGCTCGGGGCTGGTCGATGACGCCGGCCGGGCGATGCAGGACATCGTCGATGCGGTGCAGCGTGTCAGCGCCATCATCGGCGATATCAGCGCGGCCTCGGACGAGCAGTCCAATGGCATCGAGCAGGTCAACGTGGCGGTGTCGCAGATGGACAGCATGACGCAGCAGAATGCGGCGCTGGTGGAGCAAGCGGCAGCGGCGGCGGCATCGCTTGAAGACCAGGCGCAGCGCCTGACCTCGCTGGTGGCGACGTTCCGGCTGGCCTGACGGTGCAGGGCGCATGCGCAATGCCGGCGCATGCGCCGCAAGCTGCCCACTGGGGTGCGCTTGCCGATGCGACTGGCGTAAAATCGCGAGTTGCATTGGAGGAGTACGACATGACTGAATTCGTCACGACAGAGGTCCGCGGTGGCATCGGATACCTGACGCTGAACCGCCCGCAGGCGCTCAACGCCCTGTCGCTCGACATGATCCGCGCCATCACCCAGGCGCTGCAGACCTGGGCCGCCGCGCCCGAGGTGGTGGCGGTGGTGGTCGCCGGTGCCGGCGGCAAGGCCTTCTGCGCCGGTGGAGATATCCGCTATTTCCACAAGGCTGTGCACGAAGGCGATCCGCTGCTCGACCAGTTCTTTGTCGAGGAATACGCGCTGAATTTCCTGATCCACCGCTACGCCAAGCCCTATATCGCACTGATGGACGGCGTGGTGATGGGCGGCGGCATGGGTATCTCGCAAGGGGCGCGGCTGCGCCTGGTCACCGATCGCACCAAGATGGCGATGCCGGAAACCAATATCGGCCTGTTCCCGGATGTGGGCGGCGGCTGGTTCCTGGCGCGCACACCGGGCCGCATCGGCGAGTACCTGGGGCTGACCGGCACCTTGATCCATGCCGCCGACGCGCTCTACGCCGGGCTGGCCGACGCCTATCTGCCGGGCAACCGGCTGGCCGAACTGGTCGATTCGCTGCGCACGCAGCAGTTTGCCAGCGGCGACGCCGTGCTGGCGCACATCGAAGGCTTTACCGCTGCGCACCGCGATGACTGCGTGCCGGCGCAAAGCACGCTGGGCGGGTTGTCGGCGCAGATCGACAGCCTGTTCGCGGGCAACACCATGCCGGACATCCTTGCCGCCGTCAGCGACGCCCCGGGTGGCTGGGCCGCGCAGACCGCCGCCATGCTGCGCAGCCGCTCGCCGCTGATGCTGTGCGTGACGCTGGAGCAGATCCGCCGTGCGCGCAGCATGTCGCTCGAAGACGAGCTGCGCATGGAACTGGACATGATGTACTACGTGTTCCGCAAGGGCGATGGTGTCGAGGGTATCCGCGCGCTCGCCGTCGACAAGGATCACAAGCCGCGCTGGCAACACGCCCGGCTTGATGATGTCAGCCGAGAGAAGGTGCTGTCGTTCTTCGACAGCCCGTGGCGCGCCGAGGAGCATCCACTGGCGTCGCTGGGCATCGCTGCCTGACGATTCCTGCGCAGGACACGCCGGCGCTGACTCGGGTAGAGTGGCGGCTGGACCGGCGCACAGGGCCAGGCCAACCCTGACCGAGTGCGCCGTCCGCGTCATTCCATCTGCACAGTCAAAGGAGCCGCAATGAGCAATCCTCGTGATGTCGTCGTACTGGTGGGAAGCCTGCGCAAGGAGTCATACAACCGTAAGCTGGCCAAGGCGCTGATCGCGCTGGCGCCGCCGCAGCTCAGGCTGGAGATTGTCGAGATCGGCGAGCTGCAGTTGTACAACCAGGACCTGGACGACAAACCTACCCAGGCCTGGACCACGTTCCGCGACCGCGTCCGCCGCGCGGACGCCGTGTTGTTCGTGACCCCGGAATACAACCGCTCCGTGCCCGCGCCGCTGAAGAACGCCATCGACGTGGGCTCGCGGCCCTATGGCAGCAGCGTCTGGGACGGCAAGCCTGGCGCCGTCATCAGCGCTTCGCCCGGCGCCGTCGGTGGCTTCGGTGCCAACCAGCACCTGCGCCAGTCGATGGTGTTCCTCAATGTCCCGATGCTGCAGCAGCCTGAGGCATATATCAGCGGCGTCGACAAGCTGTTAGATGAGCAGGGCGGTATCGCCAATGAATCGACCAAGGGCTTTCTCGGCAAATTCCTGACGACGTTTGCAGGCTGGATCGAGCGGACTGCGCCGCGCTGATACTGCCAGGGCGGGGCGCTGCGTACCTCGACACGGTAGCCCGTAACTCCGGTCGGGGTGGGCATGCCAGGTTACGAAGGCGCGCGCATCCGCCCCGGCTCCTGTCAGCGACCGGTCAGAGGTCGAGTCGAGAGCCGTCGAGTGCCATCCATACCCAGAGGAGAAGCACCGGCATCCCGGCCAGCCAGCGCAGCCAAATGCTGCGGTTCATCGCCAGCAATGCCCAAATTGCAAGGGAGCAACCGAGCAGGAATCCGAAGCACGACAGCAGGTAGTTCGCCTGTGATTGATATGCCCACATCGCCGTAGATGGTCCTTGGCCGCCGAACGGATACTCCTCGGGGGCTGTCCATGCTCCCCATATCTCTACCAACATCAGCATGGCGACGAGACAGAGGATGCTGGAACCGACAGCCTTAATAGCGAACTTCCAGTTCCATGTCTTTGGCATAGTACAAAAACTCCTTGGCAAAGGAATTCATTGAACTGGTGAGGTCGATGCAACCTGCAGAGCCAGGGTGGCTTCCGCCGTGGATCGTGAAATGCTTCGGCCAAACACGTTTGTTCCCAGGCGTGGCTGCAACCCAATGCGCCGGGTTCCCCAGGCGGTCGTACAGCCTGGCCATCGCCCGGCCTTGATGTTGATGAGCCTGAGAATGCAGGCAGCTCTGTTGAAGATGCTCGTGTCTTCCCAGCGCTGAAAATCATCCTGCCGCGCGGTGTACAGGCCTTCCGGTATGGGGCCCGCGTCCTTGGCGCTCTGATGTTCCTTGGTCTGGTATCCGGTCCGCCCTGAGACGGCCGGCCAACGCATCCGCATTGCGCCGCTCTCTATCCACTGCAGCGACTTGCCGTCGAAAAGGAGCTTGGCCTTGCGCCAGTGAATTTCGCGCTCCAATTCATCAAGCCTCAAAAGCTTGACAATCTCGTGCGGCGAATCCGGGCGGTTGAGCGTGTAGCCAAAGCGTTCTCTTACTAGCTCTTCAAGATCTCTGCGTAGGATGCTGTTATCCCGGATTTCGGATTCAAGGAGGCTCATCTGATTAAGCACCTCATAGCGTATTGCGGGCGGGCGGGCGGGCGAGCGGGCGAGCGGGCGAGCGGGCGAGCGGGCGGGTGCGGGGGCGGCCCCTGTTGGAGGCGTGCACGCACCTTCCATTTGGGCGCAGAAGCGTTCGGGAATCAATCAGCGCATTCCGAATATGTATGTTATTTGTGCTGTACGTCTTCCATTTCTTGTGATGTCGGAAGCCGTGCTGATGTAGCCCAGCCTGAATCCTGCGTGTGGTACCGCACAGGCAAACCGTGAGATTCTTGGTCCAGGCGGTCACTACGGATACCGCGTGGCATGATAGGCAAGTTCTACCGCTTGAATCTCTCCGGCGGCGCCGCCCCCGGCTGCCTAATCTTCATCCAATCCCGCGGCCGTTCGCCGGACCGGTACACCGAGCCGGTGCGCTTTCCAACCACCCCTTCAGCCCCAGCGTCGGCGCGAGTGTCTGCCGGCCCATGCCCTGTCTCCTGCGACGGCATAGTGATTCGGTGAGCCGCCAGCCCCAAAAAATAGAAGGATCGGTAGCGCTGTGGGGTTTCCGGCATCAGCCCCATCGGGTGGGATGCGGCCAGTCTCCGCGCGGCGAACGGGCGCGGGTATCAGGCGCCGTTAAGAAAAGCCCTCGGCCAGGGTTGGCGAGGGCGGAAAGTGGAAGCGCGTGAGTCGCAGTCGCGCGCTTCCGTCAGCATGACACTATCCCTCGTTCTGGACATCCCTCGAATTAGGGGGGGCGCTGCCCCCCCGGCTGCGCCGGTTGGTTCTGTTGTCTTGCGAACAGTTCTACCCTCCAAAGGGATGTTTCTTAATTGAAACTTAGGTCGACGCTACTGCGACTACGAGGACACGGTCATGCGCCCTTATGCCTCAGGATTGACCACTTATGTCTTGCTGTCCCTAATGCTGACCCCTGAGCTATGGGTCCCATGGCTGCTGCGGGTGCCATTATTTAGGGCGTTGATCGCCTTTGGGGTACTGGCCAAGTGCATGCCGGCAGTCTTCGCATTTTTTGCGCTGGCCGCCCGAGTAGGGCGATGAGGCATGCATTCCATAATGCGCGCCCTAGCCGAAAATCGGCTGCAACACGCTGGGCCGGCATTCAGGCGGGTTGGGCAATCGACCAAGGTTAGACTGTGAGTACAACCGAAGCCGTACCTTGCTTGCTATGCACCGCGTTGGCGCGACGCTGGCTCGACCGACAAGCTCCCCTGCATGGCAGCCGCATTTACCGTTGCGCTGCCTGTGGCGGGCGATTCGCAGTCGCTGGCGATGCGCTGGGCGCCATCGAACAGGGGCGTTGGGATGTTGCCGAGCTGAAAGCCGCGGTTAGGCAGAGCATTGCTTCGGGCATCCTTCCACGTATCGAGGACACAAAAGGAAGCCCGAGCGTGATCGCGGTCGGCCGTCAGGCATCCTGAGCTCGGTCGGATGAACGAGTAAGCCTGATGGGCTGAGCCCAACTACCTCCTGGCCGTGCTATTGCTGTTCAGCCGGCTCAGCCCGATAGGCCGACCAGTAGTAGTGGCTGTGTCGGTTGTGGCGGGCCAGCTTCTTCTCGATGAAAAGTCGGACGGTGCCGAGGTGCCCAGCCTCGACCAGGACCTCATGGTGGCTGGGCCCGTCGTGCGTGGCACGAGGCAGCGTCTGCAGGCCAGCGGCGATGTAGTGCCCCTGAACTCGACCGAGGATGCCGTTTGCGCCGGGAGCGGGGAACGGCCCGGGGGTTGTGGCCGGAAGATGGCAGCCTGCCGCGCGTTTGCTGTTGCCCATGCTCAGCCCCGGCCGGGGACGACGCGCACGCCGTCCCGAGAAACCTCGATCTGCGGCTGGTGGCCATAAGCCCGCAACAGCCGGACATTTTCCCGGGCGGAACTCGGAATGTCTTTCCTGCGGACCAGTGCGCCGTTGGTGATGAGAAAGGCGCCACAGCTCGGACAATGATAGAGGTAGCCATGAGATGGGGCGCGAGTGCGCTCAGCGGCAGCGCCGCAGATGGGGCAGTTTGCAGGTTCGGGCGACATGGCGGGGGCGTGGATGGATACTGTATGGATATACAGTATAGCGCGGACCGGAATCGCCATCGGTCATTTTCTTCAGGGTGGCAACCCCTGCATGGCCTATTGTCGCTTCGACCGGCTGATGCCTCCAAGCTTGCCGAGCAACTTGCATGCATCCGCCATGGCTTGCTCGTTGACCGGGTACCCCATGCCGGCTGGTCGATAGAGAAGACCGAGCTCAGGTGCGCCATGTTGAACACGACGGCGCTGCCTTGGCTCCAGGCGAACCTGCGCGGTGTACCCTATACTTCCGTCCTTTCGCACGCGCTGCGTGATCGTCTCCATATTCTCGGTGCGACAAGAGTCGAGATGGTGCTAGATCGTAGCGCTTGGGGCGGAAAATAGGACGAAATAGGCGGAATCGGCAGGAAATGGAACGCACTCACGGCACCCCGGAAACTGAGGCTACAGGCGGGAAACAAGGAAATATAAGGGCTCGCAGAATATCTGTGGCACCGATGATGGACTGGACTGACCGCCATTGCCGCATGTTCCACCGCCAGCTCAGCCGCCACACCTGGCTGTACACCGAGATGGTGACCACCGGCGCGCTGCTGCATGGCGACGTCCCGCGCCATCTGGATTTCGATGCGGCCGAACACCCGGTCGCGCTGCAGTTGGGCGGTAGCGAGCCGGCCGACCTTGCCATGGCGGCCAAGCTGGGCCAGCAATGGGGCTATGCGGAAGTCAACCTGAACTGCGGCTGCCCGTCCGAGCGCGTGCAGCGCGGGGCCTTCGGCGCCTGCCTGATGGCAGAGCCGCAACTGGTGGCCGACTGCATCAAGGCGATGCGCGAAGCGGTGGACATCCCGGTCACCGTCAAGCATCGCATCGGCATCGACAAGATCGAGCACTACGATTTCGTTCGTGATTTCGTCGGCCGGGTGGCCGAGGCGGGTTGCGGCACGTTTATCGTCCACGCGCGCAATGCGATCCTGAAGGGCCTGAGCCCGAAAGAAAACCGCGAGATTCCGCCGCTGCGCTATGAGGTGGCGTACCAGCTGAAGCAGGAGTTTCCGGGCCTGGAGATCCTGATCAACGGCGGCATCGTCAGCTATGACGAGATGGCTGCTCACCTCGAGCACGTCGATGGCGTGATGATCGGTCGCGAGGCATATCATCAGCCCTATGTATTGGCCGAAATGGATGCGCGCTTCTATGGCGATGCAAGTGCGCCGACGCCGTCGCGGCTCGACGTCGAGCTGGCGATGCAGCGCTATATCGGCGACCTGGTGGAGAGGGGTGGGTATATGGGTGCGGTCACGCGCCACATGCTCGGCCTGCATCGTGGCATTGCGGGCGGGCGCGGCTGGCGCCGCGTGCTGTCGGATGCCAAGAGCATGAATGCGGCACGCACGCGTGCCGATGTGGATGCATTGTTCGAAGAGGCGCGCGCACACTTGCGGCCGCAGGCACAAGAGCCACTGGCCGCGTAAGCGAGCGTAGGCCGTGCGCGCACTGCCGAGGCCGCGCTCTAACTCAAAATCGTGAAAATGTGCATGGCTGCGCGGGGGTACCGCGCGCCGCACTTGCAATGCCTGATCGCCCGGAAACCGGCGCCAGGAAAGGGATTCCCCTAATTCGCTGAGGCAGGGCACTTCCATACACTGTGCCTGCCCTCGAATACAGGGCTTTCTTCAACTGATTGTTAGCCCGCTTCGGCGGGCTTTTTTTGTCGGCGTTTTTTTGCTGCTACGCCAAGCTTGTTGCTCTTCGTTTACCCGTATGGTGCATTGCCGGGATGACAGTTACAGTGCAACCGCCTTCAGGGCATTTGAGATCGCTAAATTTAAGAGTCCGCGCTGCGGACTCTTTTTTTGCGCGCTCGCTTTGCATGCGCCAGACGAGAGGATTAGACGGTCGCCCTCGTAAAGAGTTCCATCGGTCACGCTGGCAGGCTAGCGCGTATGGCTGATGTCTACGTCCAGCGTGCCGTATGTCGTGATGCTGGATTCCCTGCCGTCGACCCCGCCGCCAGCACATCCGCCGAGCAAGGCCGCCAATACTGTCAGCGCAAGAATTCGCGCAGGCCATCTACACTTGATTTGCATTCCCGTTCCCTGCGTTCGTTGACGTGTCGATTTTGTCGATGACGTCGATTGGGCTCGCATGCGCTCGTGAGGTTCCATCGCCAGGTGCTGGTGCCACGGCAATGAGCGGGCAGGGTGGCCAAAAAGAGGCAGGCGGCCCGATGGGGCGGGCCGCCTGACGGGAAGGTCGAGGGGGGTCAATGTCCCTCAGGCACAAGTATCGCTTCGCGCATTTGCGGCATGAACCCTGCAGAGGTAGGGGCTGTGCACAGCATATTTCCGCGAGCGATCGACAGCATGCGCGAAGGTGCCAGCCGGGCCGGGCGCCCTGGTCGGCGGCCGTGATACGATCCCTCGCATTGACCCGGGCGAGACAAGGCATTGCATGCGGACCGATGCCGGCAGGGGAACAGCGTGGAAAGGGCAAACGTGGAAAACGAAGCGCCGTTCGGTGTTGTCTATGAAGACTTCAGGGTGGTCTGGGTTGCCGAGCAACTGCAGGACGGCAAATGGACGGCACGCTACTGCTGGCACCCCGGCACTTCAGAAGCCGCAGGCAAGGCGCTGCAGGAAGCCGTGCTGAACGGCAAGTCGCGCCGCCTGTTGGGGCAGTTCGATACCGAAGCCGAGACCGTCGAGGCCATCAAGCAGGCAGTGCTGCTTGAGGCAAAGTGGAGCCCGTCCCGAACCTGAGCTTTTATCTAAAAAAAATTGTGCCGGATACTAGCCATCCCGGAAAACTGTTTGTATAATCTTGGTTTTCGTCGATCAGCAACGTAACGCGCTGATGACCTCTACGGTGGCTGTAGCTCAGTTGGTAGAGTCCAGGATTGTGATTCCTGTCGTCGTGGGTTCGAGTCCCATCAGCCACCCCAAAGCATTTTCCAGAACGGCGCCTCGCGAGGGCGCCGTTTTGCATTCCCCGGGGATGGTATGTCTGTTCGAGCGGCAGTGATTGGCGTAGCGATGGCAGCCATGGTGGCAGGGTGTGCCACCGGTACGTCTGAAAAGGACATTCGCGCGCGTGCGCCCATGCGCTTGTTCACGCCAGCAATGATGGGCGATGTTGCGAAATGCCTGCGCAACAATCTGGGCGATGACGCCGCGGTCATCAACTATCCGGCGAAGAACCAGACTGAGATCCGCATCGGCCAGACCACGTCTGGCGGTGAATACCGATACGCCTATCTGATTTCGCTGACGGCGAAGCCGGATGGTACGGCGCTGGAACTGCGCAAGAGCGATACGTGGTTTCCGCAGCTGACGCCGCAGGAGCTGGAAGCCGAAACCAAGGCGTGCGCGCGTAGCTGAGGGCGGGGCCCACGGCTACGCGGGCTGCGTTCGCAGGGTTCAGGCAGCCAGCTTTTCGGCGGTTTCGAGTTCAAGCATGCGGCAGATCGCCGCCATGCTGCCGACCATGGTGCGGCGCTGCGTACCCTGGTAGACGCGTACGCCCTTGCTCTGGCGGAACGGCACGGGCTTGACCGGGCGGCGGGCGGCGACTTGGTGGATTTGCGGCATGGTGGCACCTCTTTTGGGCAAAGCGGGGTCAACACCCGGCAAGCCGGGTGGCGTCTGCAAAGCAATGGAAGCGGGTGGGCCCGCGCAGGCTCGCTGCCTGCGGTGCCCGGCTAGAAGCCGGAAGATCGGATCAGACCGACGGCGATGCCTTCCAGCGAGAACTCCTCGCCAGGCTCCACGATGATGTTGGTGAAGTCCGGGTTTTCTGCGATCAGTTCGATATGGCCACCGCGCCGCTGCAGGCGCTTGACGGTCACGTCATCGCCCAGGCGCGCCACCACGATCTTGCCGTTGGCGGCTTCGCTGGCGCGGCGCACGGCCAGCAGGTCGCCATCGAGGATGCCGGCATCACGCATGCTCAGGCCGCGCACGCGCAGCAGGTAATCGGGACGTTCGTCGAAGACCGAGGCGTCTACCTGGTACTGGCGGTCGATATGCTCGGCGGCGAGTATCGGGCTGCCGGCAGCAACGCGGCCCACCAGCGGCAGCGTCAGCTGCATCACGCCGGCCATCGGCAACGAAAACTGGTCGGGCATTTCCGAATCGCTGCGTGCCACCTTCAGGCGGATGCCACGTGAGGCGCCCGGGGTCAGTTCGATCACGCCCTTGCGTGCCAGCGCCCTCAGGTGTTCTTCTGCGGCATTGGGCGAGGAGAAGCCGAATTCTGCGGCGATTTCGGCGCGCGTGGGCGGAAAGCCGGTGCGGCGGATCGTGTTGCGGATCAGATCGAAAATCTGCTGCTGCCGGGGTGTCAGGGTCGCCATGGGATCGCCGTTCCGTGCGGGGCCGGGGGGATTCCGGGTAAGGGATCGGCCGATCCATTATCCTGCATCCGGCTGGCCAGGCACTGTATGTTTAAACAGTATGCTGTGATTTTATACAGTATCGGCCTGAGCGCAAGCAGAATTTTTGGGGCGTGTCGCATGGACGGATTATGGGTCGCCAGCGCGGGCCCGCGGCCAGGCGGGGCGCGCCCGTTACAATCGGCATTCCTGTTTTCCCACTTTCTTTGCACGCCTCCATGACCCAATTGCCTCGTATCGTCGTACTGGCCACCGGCGGCACCATCGCTGGCGCGGCCGGCAACTCCGCCAGCAGCGCACGCTACCAGGCGGCGACCGTGCCGGTGTCGTCGTTGCTGGCAGCGGTGCCCGCGCTGCAGTCGGCGGCCCGCATTGAAGCCGAGCAGGTGGCTCAGGTCGACAGCAAGGACATGACCTTCATGCTCTGGCAAACGCTGGCGGCGCGGGTCGAGTACTGGTCCGCGCAGCCCGACGTTGCCGGCATCGTGATCACGCACGGCACCGATACGCTGGAAGAAACCGCGATGGCGCTGCACCTGACGCAATCGTGTCCGGTGCCCGTGGTGATGACGGCGGCAATGCGCCCGTCGACGTCGCTGTCGGCCGATGGCCCGCTGAACCTGCTGGATGCGGTGCGCGTGGCCGCTCATCCCGATGCGCGCGGCAAGGGTGTGCTGGTGGTGCTGAACCAGCAGATCCACGCTGCGCGGGATGTGGCCAAGGCCCACACGTCGGCGGTCGATGCCTTTGTCTCGGCCTGCGGGCCGCTGGGTTTCGTGCAGGATGACTACGTGCGCTTCGCGCGCGCGCCGCGCGCGGCCTGGGTGATCGGGCCGATGCCGACGGCGTGGCCGGTGGTTGAGATCGTGGCCAGCTACGCCCAGCCGGGCAGGGTGGCTGTGGATGCGCTGGTCCGCGCGGGCGTTGCCGGACTGGTGGTGGCTGCCGCCGGCAATGGCTCGGTGCATGAGGTGCTGGCCGAGGCGCTGGCCGATGCCGCTGCCGCGGGCGTAGCCGTGGTGCGCAGTTCCCGCACCGGGGCCGGTCATGTGGCGATTCCGCCCCAGCTCAGCCCGACGGATGGGGCTTTTGTTTCCGCAACGGACCTCAATCCCTATAAGGCGCGCGTGCTGCTGGCCATGGCGCTGGCAGCCGACGCAGGGCTGGCGCGGGATCCGGCAAGGCTGCAGGCTTTGTTTGCCAACGCCTGATTTGCCTGTGTAAACAGCGGCTTGCGCACTTGCCGATGCGCGCGCTATAATATAAGGCTATTCAACCTTGCCACACCGGACTCGTGACGCCCGGGTGGCTAATCCAAAAGGAGCGTCAATGCGTCATTACGAAATCGTCTTCATCGTCCACCCGGACCAGAGCGAACAAGTGCCGGCCATGATCGAGCGCTACAAGCAGCTCGTGACCTCGCAGAACGGCAACGTTCACCGCGTGGAAGACTGGGGCCGTCGCCAGATGGCTTACATGATCCAGAAGCTGGCCAAGGCTCACTACGTTTGCCTGAACATCGAATGCGGCAAGGAAACGCTGGCTGAACTGGAACACGCGTTCAAGTTCAACGACGCCGTCCTGCGCCACCTGATCGTGCAGACCAAGAAGGCCGAGACCGCACCTTCGCCGATGATGAAGGAAGTGCAGCGCGAAGAAGCCCGCAAGGCCGCGCAAACGACCACCGAAGGCCAGGCCGCCTGAGTGCGGACTGCGGTGCGCGCCATGGCTGACAGCGTCGGCCACGGCAGCATGGATTGCAACCAGCAAGAGGCCCCGCGTTGAACCAGCTTCGGCTTGCCGCCACCCTGGCGGAACGCGATGCCCTGCGCTATACCCCGGCCGGGGTCCCCGTCGTGAACTGCATCCTGCAGTACAGCGGCGAGGCCGTCGAGGCGCAAACGCCGCGGCAGGTCGAGTTTGCAATCGCAGCGATGGGGATCGGACAGGTTGGCCAGCGTCTGGAGCGGTTACCGCTCGGCACGCTGCTCGATTGCGAAGGATTCCTGGCCCGCAGGCACCGCAACAGCAAGGCTCTCGTCTTTCACATCACTGGATGTAAAGCATTCGAAAAGGATTGAATCATGGCATTCGTCAAACGTGACAACAAGAACAAGAAGCGCTTCCAGCAACAGAACCCGCTGTTCAAGCGCAAGCGCTTCTGCCGCTTCACCGTGGCTGGCGTGGAACAGATCGACTACAAGGATCTGGACACCCTGAAGGACTTCATCGGCGACAACGGCAAGATCACGCCGGCCCGCCTGACCGGTACCAAGGCTCACTATCAGCGTCAGCTGGATACGGCCATCAAGCGTGCGCGTTTCCTCGCGCTGATGCCGTACACCGACCTGCACAAGAACTGATCAGGCCCTAGGTCCGTTAAGGAGAGAATGCGATGCAAATTATTCTGCTGGAAAAAGTCGTCAACCTGGGCAACCTGGGTGACATCGTCAAGGTGAAGGACGGTTACGCCCGTAACTTCCTGATCCCGGGCAAGAAGGCCCGTCGCGCTACGCAAACCGCGATCGCCGAATTCGAAGTCAAGCGCGCCGAGCTGGAAAAGGCCGCTGCCGAGAGGCTGGCCGCCGCGCAAGCCGAAGGCGAGAAGCTGAACGGCCTGACCGTCCAGATCAGCCAGAAGTCGGGTGTGGACGGCCGCCTGTTCGGTTCCGTGACCAACGCCGACATCGCTGAAGCTCTGGCTGGCCAAGGCTTCAAGCTGGAAAAGGCCCAGGTTCGCATGCCGAATGGCCCGCTGAAGATGGTGGGCGACCACCCGGTCAGCGTTGCGCTGCACACGGACGTCGTGGTCGACGTGACCGTGTCGGTCGTGGGCGAGAGCGTCTAAGGACGTGCCGCCTCGCCGGCGCGCTGCGCCGGCTGAAGCACCGCAAGCACTGCAAGCAAGAAAGGCAGGAGCCCTGGCTCCTGCCTTTTTTGTTGTTCGCTTGTCTTTGCAGGCCCCGTCGCCAAATGTACGGCGAAGTGCGTCCACCCGCCGGTATAATCCCTCCCCATGAACGCGCCTGTCGCCGACCCCCAACTCGAGAACCTCAAGGTCCCGCCGCATTCCATCGAAGCCGAGCAATCGGTGCTGGGTGGTCTGCTGCTGGACAACGCCGCCTGGGACCGCATTGCGGACTTCATCTCCGAGGCGGATTTCTACCGTTTTGACCACCGGATGATCTTCCAGAGCATCGCCCGGTTGATTTCGGCCACCAAGCCGGCCGACGTGATCACGGTCTATGAGATGCTGCAGGTGGCCGGCAAGGCCGAGGAGGTGGGCGGGCTGGCCTACCTGAATTCGCTGGCGCAGAACACGCCCAGCGCGGCCAATATCCGCCGCTACGCCGAGATCGTGCGTGAGCGCTCGGTGCTGCGCAAGCTGGTGACGGCGGCCGACGATATCGCCTCGGCCGCGTTCGCGCCCAAGGGCCGCGAGGTGCGCGAGCTGCTGGATGAGGCCGAGTCCAAGGTCTTTGCGATTGCCGAGGAAGGCTCGCGCGGCCAGAAGGGTTTCCAGGAAATCCAGCCGCTGCTGACCCAGGTGGTCGAGCGCATCGACGAGCTGTACCACCGCGATTCCACCACCGACGTCACCGGCGTTCCGACCGGCTTCATCGACCTGGACAAGATGACCAGCGGCATGCAGCCGGGCGACCTGGTCATCGTGGCCGGCCGCCCGTCGATGGGCAAGACCGCGTTCTCGCTGAACATCGGCGAGCACGTGGCGGTGGAGCAGGGCTTGCCGGTGGCAGTGTTCTCGATGGAAATGGCGGGCACCCAGCTGGCCATGCGTATGCTCGGCTCGGTAGGTCGCCTCGACCAGCACCGGCTGCGCACTGGCCGCCTGCTGGATGAAGACTGGCCGCGGCTGACGCATGCGATCCAGCGCATGAACGACACCCAGCTGTTCATCGACGAAACACCGGCGCTGAACCCGATGGAGCTGCGTGCGCGTTCGCGGCGCCTGGCGCGCCAGTGCGGGCAGCTTGGCCTGATCATCATCGACTACCTCCAGCTGATGTCAGGTTCCGGCGGCGGCGAGAACCGCGCCACGGAAATTTCCGAAATTTCCCGTTCGCTCAAGGGCCTGGCCAAGGAACTCAACTGCCCGGTGATTGCACTGTCGCAGCTGAACCGAAGCCTGGAGCAGCGCCCCAACAAGCGTCCGGTGATGTCCGACCTGCGCGAATCCGGCGCTATCGAACAGGATGCCGACGTGATCCTGTTCATCTACCGCGACGAAGTCTATAACGCGGACTCCCAGGACAAGGGCACCGCCGAAATCATTATCGGCAAGCAGCGTAACGGCCCGATCGGCACGGTGCGCCTGACCTTCCTGGGCCAGTTCACGAAATTCGACAACTTCAGTGGCGGTCCGGCTTTCTTCGACAACGACACCTGACGAAGTCAAGCCAGCCTGCAATCGTCTGTGCGGCGCCGTCTTGTTTGCGCCAAATTCGCGGGCAATGTCCCTGTAACCCTGTAAAATATTGCGCTTTGATGACAGTCGCCACCCGCGACTGTCATGCAACGCGCCCGCTCAATCCTGCAACACAATCAGCAGCGTCACCACGCTGCCACAAGGAACATTCCATGTTCGGCCGATTCATGCCCACGGAGGGCAAGTTCTTCGAATATTTCAACCAGCACGCCGACTGCGCGGTGACCGCCGCCCATGAGCTCCAGGCACTGGTCAATGACTTGCCCAACGCCGAGGCCCATGCGCGCCGCGTCCAGGCCACCGAAAAGAAGGCCGACCGGATCACGCACGACACCATCGACCTGCTGCACAAGACCTTTATCACGCCGCTGGACCGCGACGAGATCCACAAGCTCATCACGACCATGGACGACATCCTGGACCTGATGGAAGACGTGGCCGAGACCATCTCGCTGTACGACGTGACCAACCTGACCGACGAGGCGCTGCGCCTGGCGGCCATCTGCGTGCAGTGCTGCGACCAGGTCAAGATCGCGGTGGGCCTGCTCGAGGACATGGGCAACGCCAGCACCATCCTGAAGACCGCGCAGCAGATCGACCAGCTCGAGTCTGAAGCCGACCGCGTGATGCGCTCGGCGATGTCCAAGCTGTTCCGCGACGAGACCGACGTCAAGCGCCTGATCAAGCTGAAGGCCATCTACGAACAGCTCGAGACGATCACCGACAAGTGCGAGGACGTCGCCAACATCATCGAAGGCATCGTCCTGGAAAACGCCTGAGGCGGCAATCGGCATGCAGACCATACAAATGAGCCTGTGGGTGATCGCCTTGCTGGTGGCGCTCGCGCTGCTGTTCGACTTCATGAACGGCTTCCACGACGCGGCCAACTCGATCGCCACCGTGGTTTCCACGGGCGTGCTCAAGCCGCACCACGCGGTGGCGATGGCGGCGATGTGCAACGTCGTCGCGATCTTTATCTTCCATCTGAAGGTGGCCGCCACGGTGGGCACCGGCACCATCGATGTCAGTATCGTCGACCATTACGTCGTGTTCGGGGCGCTGGTCGGGGCGATCGCCTGGAACGTCATCACCTGGTACTACGGCATCCCTTCGTCGTCGTCGCACGCGCTGATCGGCGGGCTGGTGGGCGCGGCGGTGGCCAAGGCCGGCACCGGTGCGCTGGTGGGCAGCGGCCTGCTGAAAACCGTGGCCTTTATCCTGATCTCGCCGCTGCTGGGTTTCATCCTCGGCTCGCTGATGATGGTGATTGTGGGCTGGACCTTCTTTCGCACGCCGCCGTCGCGCGTGGACCGCTGGTTCCGCCGCCTGCAGCTGGTGTCGGCATCGATGTACAGCCTGGGCCATGGCGGCAATGACGCGCAGAAGACCATCGGCATCATCTGGATGCTGCTGATCGCCAGCGGCCATGTGGTGGCCGGCGGCCAGCCGCCGACCTGGGTAATCGTCAGCTGCTATGTGGCCATCGGCATGGGCACGCTGTTCGGCGGCTGGCGGATCGTGCGCACCATGGGCCAGAAGATCACCAAGCTCAAGCCGGTCGGCGGCTTCTGCGCCGAGACGGGCGGGGCGATCACGCTGTTCTTTGCCTCGGCGCTGGGCGTGCCGGTATCGACCACGCATACCATCACCGGCGCCATCGTCGGCGTCGGCTCTGCGCAGAAGATGTCGGCGGTGCGCTGGGGCGTGGCCGGCAATATCGTCTGGGCCTGGGTGCTGACGATTCCGGCATCGGCCTTCATGGCGGCGATCGCATGGTGGATCGGGCGGCATATCCTGTAAGGCGGGGGCCGCCGTACCAGCAAAAAGCCAGGCTGACGCCTGGCTTTTTGTTTGGGCGTGTCACTGGTTGGCGAAGGCCGCGATGGGATCGTCGTCGACCGGAAGCGGTGCAGGGGCGGGCTCGGGCTCGGGCAGCGGTGTCGCGGCCGGGGGTGCCACCGACGCGGGCGGCGCTGGTGGCTGGTTGACCGCCGCCACCACGCGGCGCGCGCCGTTGTAGCGTGAGGCCCAGTAGGGTTTGCCCATGTCCTCCAGCCGGACCGTGCCGCCGGAAGACGGCGCATGGACAAAGCGGTTCTGTCCGACGTAGATGCCCACGTGCGAATTGGCGCGGCCGGTGGTGTTAAAGAACACCAGGTCGCCGGATGCCACCTCGCTGCGGTCCAGCGAGCTGCCGCGGGCGCCCATCGCCTCGGTCGTGCGCGGCAGGTTCACATTGGCCGCGCGCGACACCACGTAGCGCACCAGCCCGCTGCAGTCGAAGCCGGAGTCCGGCGTATTGCCGCCGTAGCGATAGGGTGTGCCGACCAGCGACATCGCCTGGATGGAAATCTCTTCCAGTCCGGCGCTGGGATCGATCATGGGCTTGCCCGGCGTGCGCGGCAGGCCGGCATGGCGCGAAGGCGGGGAACTTGCGCAGGCCGCCAGCAACAGGGCGGTGGCGCAGAGCAGCGGCAGCCGGACCTGGGCAAGCAGGCGCTGCGCACGCAATGGATGGGAAGAGATTCGGGTACGGCGCAATGGCATCCTGGGTTTCCGGTCGCCGGCCTGCCGGCGCACCGGAAGCCTTGCCGCTACCAGCGTAGCTGGGCGTTGCGCGTACCGGTGCTGACCTTGATGGACTTGGCCTGGCCCTTGTAACTGGCCTCGATATTGTAGCTGCCTTCGGGCGCACGTATCAGGCAGCGCGGGCCGGCGGCGTTGAAGCTGGCGACTTCCTGCTCGTCGCGCACCAGCCTGACCGCCACGTCCGACAGGAATTCACCGCTCGCACCCTGGATGAACAGGATGCCTATATTGAAGTCCTTTTCCTTCGCGGCCAGCGCCTGGCGCTCGTCCTCGGCGACACCGCCGCAGACGTAGCTGACCGGGCCCATGGTGCGGATCACCATTTCTTCTTCGGCGGCATGGGCCGGGCGCCAGCAGGCGGCCAGCGCGATGCCGGCGGCAGCCAGCACGGCCAGCGCAAGGCGCTGCCTGTGCTGGCTGCGGGCGATGGCAGGCACATGCCTGGGCAGATGCTGGATATTCATCGACGCCTCCAGTGGGGATGCGGGGCAACGGCAAACATGGGCCATCATAGCCCCAAAGTGCTTGTCGTTGACGACGGCGCTCAGGCACCGCGGGCGCGCCCCGCCACCGGCAGGGCGCGCCGCAGGCTGCCAGTGTCAGAGCACGTCGCCGGCGTGATCGGCCAGGCGCGAGCGTTCGCCGCGCGCCAGCGTGATATGGCCGCTGTGGCTCCAGCCCTTGAAGCGGTCGACTACATAGGTCAGGCCCGACGAACCCTCGGTCAGGTACGGCGTGTCGATCTGCGCGATATTGCCCAGGCAGATGATCTTGGTGCCGGGGCCGGCGCGGGTCACGAGCGTCTTCATCTGCTTGGGCGTCAGGTTCTGCGCCTCGTCGATGATGACGAACTTGTTGACGAAGGTGCGCCCGCGCATGAAGTTCATGCTCTTGACCTTGATGCGCGAGCGGATCAGCTCCTGCGTGGCGGCGCGGCCCCAGTCGCCGGCGCTGTCGTCGCTCTTCTGCAGCACCTCGAGGTTGTCGTCGAACGCGCCCATCCAGGGCTGCATCTTCTCTTCCTCGGTGCCGGGCAGGAAGCCGATGTCTTCGCCCACCGGCACCGTGGCGCGCGTGACGATGATCTCGTTGTACTGCTTCTGGTCCAGCACCTGTTCCAGGCCGGCCGCCAGCGCCAGCAGGGTCTTGCCGGTGCCGGCCTGCCCAAGCAGCGTGACGAAGTCGATGTCCGGGTTCATCAGCAGGTTGAGCGCGAAGTTCTGCTCGCGGTTGCGGGCGGTCACGCTCCACACATTGTTCTTGTGGTGCGTGTAGTCCTTGAGCGTCTGCAGCAGCGCGGTCTTGCCGTTGATCTCCTTGACCTGCGCGTACAGCGGCAGGCTGCCGTCGACCGGCTCCAGGTAGACGAACTGGTTGACGAGGAACGACGGCACCAGCGGGCCGGTGAGCCGGTAGAACATGGCGCCGGACTTCGGGTCCTGCCAGCTTTCCACGCCCTTGCCGTGCCTGGTCCAGAAGTCGCCGGGCAGCTGCAGCACGCCGGCGTAGAGCAGGTCCTTGTCTTCCAGGACCTGGTCGTTGAAGTAGTCTTCGGCCGGCAGGCCCAATGCGCGCGCCTTGATGCGCATGTTGATGTCTTTCGACACCAGCACGACCTGGCGCTCGGGGTACTGCTGCTGCAGCGCGCTGACCACGCCCAGGATCTGGTTGTCGGCCTTGCCCTGCGGCAGGCCCTCAGGCAGCTTGATGTCGTTCAGGCGCGTCTGGAAGAACAGCTTGCCCTGCGCGTCGCGGTTGCCCAGCTTGGCCAGCGGCAGGCCTTCATCGAGCACGCCGTCGGTGCCGCCCACCAGCGAATCGAGCGTGCGGCTGACCATGCGCGCGTTGCGCGCGACTTCGCTCATGCCCTTCTTGTGGTTGTCCAGTTCTTCGAGCGTCATCATCGGCAGATAGATGTCGTGTTCCTCGAAGCGGAAGAGCGAGGCCGGGTCGTGCATCAGCACGTTGGTGTCGAGCACGAACAGCTTGCTCGGGCCTTCGGACTTGCGGGCGCGGCGCGTGGGGCCGGAGGACGGCTTGACCAGGCTGACCGGCGCGGCAGTGACGGCTGGCGTCGACACGGCCGGGGCCTCGGTGCTGCGGGCGCGGGTGCCACCGGCGGCGCGGGCCTGGACCTCAGGCTCCTCGGTGTCGCCGGTTTCCAGCAATGCCACGCGCTCGAGCGCCGGCACAGGTTTCTTGCCCTGTGTGGCGGCTTTGGCCTTGGGCACCGCGGAGACCGGAGCAAACTCGCTCGGATCCAGCAATTGGGCAGGCTTGGCGGGCATGGTAGGCAGCGGCATGCTTGGCTTTCCTTTCAGGGGGACAAGAAGGGGGCGAGGGTGTCCGTGCCGCGACGCCGCGATACGTCGGATACGGCGTGGCGGCCGATGGCCGGGGCATGCATGCGCGAGGCTCCCGGCGCGGACAGGCATGAGGACAGACGCGGCTGCAAACAAAAAAGCCGCCATGCCTGCTGAACAGGGTTGGCGGCTGGGATCCGGCGGCTTCTTTGGCGGACTGCCGACACGGCAGGTCCGCTACCGGCCTGTGGCGCGAACCGCCTGGGCCGGGGAGTCGAAGCAGCGTGGCATCCGGAATCTGAACTCATTACGGGCCAATGTATCCGAAGGTTTTGGGTTTGGCAATTGGGTTTGCCAACGGCTTGTTGCGACACAGCACGTCCGCGTTGGCGTACGTGTCGAGGCAAGGCCGATACCGACGCGATACCTCAGAGCCCGCGCACGATTTCCAGGACTTCGTCAACATGGTTCGGCACCTTGATGCCGCGCAGCTCGTGGCGCAGCATGCCCTTGCCGTCGATGATGAAGGTGCTGCGCTCGATTCCCCGGTGCTCCTTGCCATAGAGCTTTTTCATCTTGATGACATCGAACAACGTGCACACGGCTTCGTCGGCATCCGAGATCAGCTCGAAGGGCAGTTCAAGCTTGGCCTTGAAGTTCTCGTGCGAGCGGATGCTGTCGCGCGAGATGCCGAACACCTGCACGCCGGCTTTATGGAAATCCTCATACTGGTCGCGGAAGTTCATGGCCTCCGTGGTGCAACCCGGCGTGTTGTCCTTCGGGTAGAAGTACAGCACCACCGTCTTGCCGCGGTAGTCGGCAAGGCGGAAGGTGGCATCGCCGGTCATCGGCGCGCTGAAGTCGGGTACGGCCTTGTTCAGACTGACGGTCATGCTTGTGGCTCCTGGGGGAGGGGCAGGGGATCGGGAGAATCGGGTGAGGGGGCTGCCACCTTGGCGGGGCAGATTGGGGCGCCCTGCCGGACTTCAAGCGTGGCGCCGGCTCAACTTTTGCAAAGGTCAGGCGGCTTCGGGTTCGAGCAGCAGCACCGCCGCGACCTTGCGGCCTTCTGCCATCAGGATGTTGTAGGTGCGGCAGGCGGCCTGCAGGTCCATGGCGTCCACCCCGACATGGCGGCGCGACAGCGACGCGGTCAGGCGCGGGTGCGGGAAGCGCAGCCGCGAGCCGGTGCCGAGCAGCACCACTTCGGGGCCGAGGTCCACCAGCTGCTCGAAATGCGCGGGCTCCAGGTCTTCGAAGCGGCTGACCGGCCAGGGCCGGACTTCGCCCTCGGGCATGACCAGGACCGAGTTGGTGTGGCGGACGAGGTTGATCTCGATGTAGCCCGGCCCGTAGGCCGTGACGGTATTGAGCGACTGGGGCTGGTCGGCGTGGAGTTTCACTTGGAGGCCTCTGCGGCGGCCGCCACGGGCTGGCGGGCCGGCCCGTGGGGCGGATGGCCGGCACCCCGGGCGGGTACGGTGTGGACGACAGGATGGGCGACAGTGCGCAGGCGCCTGGCGTGCGCGCGGCAAGCGCACGCTGCAATGCAAGAATCCCTGCCGAAGTCTGTCATAATCCGATAAATTATAGCTTTTGCCTCCCTGTCTGCCACGTTCGCGTTGCATTGCAGCGGACGGCGCCTCGGCGCGGGGCTTCCGCACGGGGCTTCGGCATTAATTCAGATTCGCCCAGATTCCCTGTCCGGTGCCGCCTGCGCGGCACGCTACGCTTGCCCGACATCGCCGTGAAACCCATCCAGAAATCCAACAAACTCAATAACGTTTGCTACGACATCCGCGGACCGGTGCTGGAAAAGGCCAAGCAGATGGAGGAAGAAGGGCACAAGATCATCAAGCTGAATATCGGCAACCTGGCCGTGTTCGGCTTTGATGCGCCGGAAGAGATTCAGCAGGACATGATGCGAAACCTGCCGAATTCGGCAGGTTATTCTGATTCCAAGGGTATTTTCGCTGCACGCAAGGCGATCATGCACTATACCCAGCAAAAAAATATCGAAGGCGTTGGGCTGGACGATATTTATGTGGGCAATGGTGCCTCCGAACTGATCGTGATGGCCGTCAACGCGCTGCTCAATGCCGGCGACGAAGTGCTGGTGCCGGCGCCGGACTACCCGCTGTGGACCGCCGCCGTGAGCCTCTCTGGCGGCACGCCGGTGCACTATATCTGCGACGAGTCCAATGACTGGATGCCCGATCCGGCCGATATCCGCGCCCGCATCACGCCGCATACCAAGGCGATCGTCATCATCAACCCGAACAACCCCACCGGGGCGCTGTATTCGGACGAACTGCTGCTCGAGATCGTCGCCATCGCGCGCGAGCACGGCCTGATCATCTATGCCGACGAGATCTACGACAAGGTCCTGTACGACGGCCACACCCACACCTCGATCGCCTCGCTCTCGACCGACGTGCTGACAGTGACCTTCAACGGCCTGTCGAAGAACTACCGCTCGTGCGGCTACCGTGCCGGCTGGATGGTGGTGTCGGGCGACAAGCGCCCGGCCATCGACTATATCGAAGGCCTGAACATGCTGTCGTCGATGCGCCTGTGCGCCAACGTGCCGGGCCAGTGGGCGATCCAGACCGCGCTGGGCGGCTACCAGAGCATCAACGACCTGGTCAACGAAGGCGGGCGCCTGCGCCGCCAGCGCGACCTGGCCTACGAGCTGATCACCGCGATTCCGGGCGTGACCTGCGTCAAGCCCAAGGCGGCGCTGTACCTGTTCCCCAAGCTCGACCTGTCGATGTACCCGGTGCAGGACGACCAGGAGTTCATCTACGAACTGCTGCAGGAGTCCAAGGTGCTGCTGGTGCAGGGCTCGGGCTTCAACTGGGCCAAGCCCGACCATTTCCGCATCGTGTTCCTGCCGCACGAGGAAGACCTGCGCGAGGCCATCAGCCGCATCGCGCGCTTCCTCGAGGCGTACCGAAAACGCCACGGCAAGGTCGCGGCCTGATTTCGCGGGCCGCGCCCCAATTCATCCTTAGCAACTCAGAAGATTGTCCATGAACCCCATCAAAGTTGGCCTGCTCGGCATCGGTACCGTCGGTAGCGGCACGTTCAACGTGCTCAAGCGCAATCAGGAAGAAATTCGTCGCCGCGCCGGCCGCGGCATCGAGATTGCCGTGGTGGCCGATCTCAACACCGAACGCGCGCGCGAACTGACCAACGGGGAAGTGGAGATCGTCAGCGACGCCAACGAGGTGGTCAGCCGCCCGGACATCGATATCGTCATCGAACTGATCGGCGGCTACGGCATCGCGCGCGAGCTGGTGCTCAAGGCGATCGAGAACGGCAAGCACGTGGTCACCGCCAACAAGGCGCTGCTGGCCGTGCACGGCAACGAGATCTTCGAAGCCGCGCGCAAGAAGGGCGTGATCGTCGCCTTCGAAGCCGCGGTGGCCGGCGGCATCCCCATCATCAAGGCGCTGCGCGAGGGCCTGACCGCCAACCGCATCCAGTGGATCGCCGGCATCATCAACGGCACCACCAACTTCATCCTGTCCGAGATGCGCGACAAGGGCCTGGATTTCGACGTGGTCCTGAAGGAAGCGCAGCAGCTGGGCTATGCCGAAGCCGACCCGACCTTCGACATCGAAGGCGTCGACGCCGCGCACAAGGTCACGCTGATGAGCGCGATCGCCTTCGGCATGCCGGTGCAGTTCGACAAGGCCCACGTGGAAGGCATCACCAAGCTGTCAGCCATCGACATCAAGTACGCCGAGGAACTGGGCTACCGCATCAAGCTGCTGGGCATCACCCGCCGCCGCGACGACGGTGTCGAGCTGCGCGTGCATCCGACGCTGGTGCCGGCCTCGCGCCTGATCGCCAATGTGGAAGGCGCGATGAACGCCGTACTGGTGCAGGGTGACGCCGTGGGCGCGACGCTCTACTACGGCAAGGGCGCCGGCGCCGAGCCGACCGCCTCGGCCGTGATCGCCGACCTGGTCGACGTGACCCGCCTGCATACCGCCGATCCGAACCACCGCGTGCCGCACCTGGCGTTCCAGCCGGATGAGCTGTCGAGCGTGCCGGTGCTGCCGATCGAAGAGATCAACAGCTCGTACTACCTGCGCATGCGCGTGGCCGACGAGACCGGCGTGCTGGCCGAGATCACCCGCATCCTGGCCGAAGGCGGCATCTCGATCGACGCCATGCTGCAGAAGGAATCGCGCGAAGGCGAGCCGCAGACCGACATCATCATCCTCACGCACATTACGCGCGAGAAGCACGTCAACGCCGCCATCGCGAAGATCGAGGCGCTGCCGACGGTGCTGTCCGACGTGACGCGCCTGCGCATGGAAGAACTGAACTAAGGGCCGGACCTGCTGATTCACATGAAATACCAGTCGACCCGCGGCCATGAGATGCCGCAATCGTTTTCCGAGATCCTGCTGGGCGGCCTGGCGCCGGACGGCGGGCTGTACCTGCCCACCGAGTACCCGCAAGTCACCGCCGACGAGCTGGAGGCCTGGCGCAAGCTGTCGTATGCCGACCTGGCCTACGAGATCCTGCGCAAGTTCAGCGACGATATTCCCGCCGAGGACCTGCGCGCGCTGACGCGCAAGACCTATACCGCCGAGGTGTACTGCAACGCGCGTGAGGGCGACAACACCGCCGACATCACGCCGCTGCGCACGCTGGGCGAGGAAGGCGGCACCAAGCTGCAACTACTGGGCCTGTCCAACGGCCCGACGCTGGCCTTCAAGGACATGGCGATGCAGCTGCTCGGCAACCTGTTCGAGTACGCGCTGGGCCGCGCCGGGCAGGAGCTGAACATCCTGGGCGCGACCTCGGGCGATACCGGCAGCGCCGCCGAGTACGCGATGCGCGGCAAGCGCGGCATCCGCGTGTTCATGCTGAGCCCGCACCGCAAGATGAGCGCGTTCCAGACTGCGCAGATGTTCAGCCTGCAGGACGCCAACATCTTCAACCTGGCGGTCGAAGGCGTGTTCGACGACTGCCAGGACATCGTCAAGGCGGTCTCCAACGACCTCGACTACAAGGCGCGCCAGAAGATCGGCACGGTCAACTCGATCAACTGGGCGCGCGTGGTGGCCCAGGTGGTGTACTACTTCAAGGGCTGGCTGCTGGCCACCAGCGGTCCGGGCCAGAAGGTCTCGTTCTGCGTGCCGTCCGGCAACTTCGGCAACGTCTGCGCCGGCCATATCGCGCGCATGATGGGCCTGCCGATCGACAAGCTGGTGGTCGCCACCAACGAGAACGACGTGCTCGACGAGTTCTTCCGCACCGGCGCCTACCGCGTGCGCAAGTCGGCCGAGACGTACCACACGTCGAGCCCGAGCATGGACATCTCCAAGGCCTCGAACTTCGAGCGCTTCGTGTTCGACCTGCTGGGCCAGGACGCCGGCAAGCTGGTGGCGCTGTTCCGTGACGTGGAAGAGAAGGGCGGCTTCGACCTGTCGGGCACGCCGGAATTCGACCGTATCCGCCAGTTTGGCTTTGTCTCGGGCCGCAGCACGCATCAGGACCGGCTGGCCACCATCCGCGACCTGTCGTCGCGCTACGGCATCACCATCGATACCCACACCGCCGATGGCGTCAAGGTGGCGCGCGAGCATCTCAGCGCCGGCGTGCCGATGGTGGTGCTGGAAACCGCGCTGCCCGCCAAGTTCGCCGACACCATCCGCGAAGCGCTCGGCCACGAGCCGGAGCGCCCGGCCAGGTTCGAGGGCATCGAGAGCCTGCCGCAGCGCTTTGAAGTGATGCCGGCCGACGCCGCGCAGATCAAGGCCTACATCGCCGGCCACACCGGCCTGTAAGCGCGCGGGCGCGTGTAGCCCGCTGCGGCGCTGCCGCGTGCCGGGCCCGCGCCAACTCGCTACAATCAGGCTGCGGGCCCGATCCTCGGCCCCCGGATTGCCTGCCCCAGCCAAGTGGGTGCCGGCAATGCGCGGGCCGTTTTTCGTGGGCCAACTCTTTCCCACATCGCACCATGACCCAAGCCGCAGCACCTTCCCGCCCCCCGATGCTGACCATGGCCCAGGCGCTCGACGCGCTGCTCGGCGCCGCCCGTCCGCTGGCGCAGGTTGAATCCATCGATACGCTCGACGCCAACGGCCGCGTGCTGGCCGCGCCCGTGACCAGCACGCTGCGCGTGCCGCCGGCCGACAATACCTCGATGGACGGCTACGCCATGCGCGCGGCCGATGTGCCCGCTGCCGGCACGCGGCTGCGCGTATCGCAACGGATTCCCGCCGGCCATGTCGGCACCGCGCTGGAACCCGGCACCGCCGCGCGCATCTTCACCGGTGGGTTGATCCCGCCGGGCGCCGACGCCGTGGTGATGCAGGAGCAATGCACCGCCGAGGGCGAGGACGTGATCGTCAACCACGTACCGCAATCTGGCGAATGGGTACGGCGCGCGGGCGAGGATATCGAAGCCGGCAGCGTGATCCTGCCGGCCGGCACGCGGCTGACGCCGCAGGCGCTGGGGCTGGCCGCATCGGTCGGCCAGGCGAAGCTGGATGTGGTGCGGCGCGTGCGCGTCGCGGTGTTCTTCACCGGCGATGAGCTGGCAATGCCGGGCGAGCCGCTCAAGCCGGGCGCCATCTACAACTCCAACCGCTTCACGCTGCGCGGCCTGCTGGAAAACCTGGGCTGCGAGGTCAGCGACTTCGGTATCGTGCCCGACACGCTGGCCGCCACGCGCGAAACGCTGCGCCGCGCCGCGCAGGGACACGACCTGATCATCACCTCGGGCGGCGTTTCGGTCGGCGAGGAAGACCATATCAAGCCCGCGGTCGAGGCCGAAGGGCGGCTCGACATGTGGCAGATCGCGATCAAGCCGGGCAAGCCGCTGGCGTTCGGGCAGGTCAACAACGATGCCGAGCCGGCGTTCTTCCTGGGTTTGCCGGGCAACCCGGTGTCCAGCTTCGTGACCTTCCTGCTGTTCGTGCGCCCGTTCATCCTGCGCCTGCAGGGCGTGGCCGGCGTGACGCCGCGGCGCCTGCCGCTGCGCGCGGATTTCGAACTGAACAAGGGCGACCGCCGCAATGAGTTCCTGCGCGCGCGCATCAATGCCGAGGGCGGCCTGGACCTGTTCCCCAACCAGAGCTCGGGCGTGCTGACCTCCACCGTCTGGGGCGACGGCCTGATCGACAATCCGCCCAACCAGGCGATCGCGCGCGGCGATACCGTGCAGTTCATTCCGTTTGACGGCCTGCTCGCATAGCCGGCCAGCGTTACCAGGACACAGAAGCTGTGATGACCATCGAACTCAGATTCTTTGCCAGCGTGCGCGAGCAGCTGGGCGTGGCCGAAGAGCGCGCCGAGGTGCCGGCCGACGTGCGCACCGTGGGCGAACTGCGCCACTGGCTGATTCAGCGCGGCGGCGCCTGGGCCGAGACCCTGGCTGAAGGCCGCGCGCTGCGCATGGCTGTCGACCATGCGGTGGCGCGCCCCGATACGGCGATTGCCGACGGCTGCGAAGTCGCCTTTTTCCCACCAGTGACCGGAGGCTGAGATGAGCGTCAGGGTGCAGCGTGAGGATTTCGATCTTGGCGCGGAAGTCGCGGCGCTGCGAGCCGGCAATCCGGCGGTCGGCGCGGTGGCCAGCTTTATCGGCACCGTGCGCGATGTCAGCGACGGCAGCGCGGTCAGCGCGATGGAGCTGGAGCACTATCCGGGCATGACCGAGAAGGCGCTGGCGCAGATCGAGGCGGCTGCGTGCGCGCGCTGGGCGCTGCTGGGCGTGACCATCATCCACCGCGTGGGCCCGATGCAGCCGCTGGACCAGATCGTGATGGTCGCGGTGGCGTCGGCGCATCGCGGCAATGCCTTTGCCGCGTGCGAGTTCATCATGGACTACCTCAAGTCCGAAGCGCCGTTCTGGAAGAAGGAAGACACCCCGGAAGGCGCGCGCTGGGTCGATGCCCGCGTGACTGACGAAGCCGCCCTCCAGCGCTGGGGGATCGCATCGTTCAATGCCAGCGGCGACGATGCTGGCACGCCACCGGAGAAGCAGGGCGGGAGCCAGCCCTGATGGGGCCGCTCGGCTTTGTCGCCGTGGGCGTGGGCGCCGCGGCCGGTGCGTGGCTGCGCTGGGGCTTCGCGGTGCTGTGGAACGCGATCAATCCCGCGCTACCCTATGGCACGCTGGCGGCCAACCTGCTGGGCGGCTACCTGATCGGCCTGGCGGTCGGATTCTTCGATACGCACGCGGGCCTGCCGCCGGAATGGCGCCTGCTGGCCATCACCGGCTTCCTTGGCGGGCTGACCACGTTCTCGACTTTTTCCAGCGAGGTGCTGGCGAACCTGATTGCCGGCGACTACGGCTGGGCGGCGCTGCACCTGCTGCTGCACCTGGGCGGCTCACTGCTACTGACCGCGTTCGGCCTCTGGTCTTACCGCTTGCTGGCCTGACGCGGCCCTGGCGATCAGATCCAGCAGCGCGGCATTGAACGCCTGCGGCCGCTCCATGTGGGGGCTATGACCGGCGCCGGCCACCACGCTGAATCCCGCCTCGGGCCGCAGTGCCAGCGTGGCGGCGCCCACCGCGGGCGCATAGAGCCGGCTGGCCCCCCCGTACAAATGGAACAGCGGCCGCCCGGTGCCGCGCAGTGTCTCCCGGAAATCCTGGCGCGCCATGTCTTCCCATAGCGCGGCAAGCGCCTCCGCATCGCACTGGTCCGCCATGTGCGCGATGCGCTGCATTGCGGCGCCTTCCGGGCGCCTTCCCGCCGACCACATTCCCAGCGCGACCGACGGCGCCAGCCGGGGCCAGTCGGCCCGGATGCGGGCCGCCATCTGCACGGCGTGCGCAATCTCGTAGTGGCCGTGCAGGCCATGCGGCCAGGCCGGATCGGTCACCAGCCTGGGCGTCATGTCGATGCTACCGACCGCCGCCAGCGGAAGACCCGGATGGTCGCGCAGCAGCGCCCATGCCACCATCGCCCCCATCGACCAGCCAGCCACCACCACGTCTGTCAGCCCGAGGTGCGCAACCAGCCCGGCGACGTCGCGCGCCAGCGCCGTGATCGTGGTGCCGTCGCGTTCGCGCGACAGGCCGTGGCCGGCATGGTCGGGCGCGATCACGCGGAATCCCGCCAGTGCGAGCGCCCGCTGGCCGTCGAAGGCCTCGCCGGTGACCGACCAGCCGTGCAGCAGCAGCAGCGACCGTCCCTGGCCGGTTTCGCGCCAGCCTGGCAAGGCGCCACGCGCCGCGTGGCTGGCGAAGGGCGGCGGAGCGGGGCCGGCAGGTGCCGAATCGGGATCGTCCAACGACGGTTCTCTCCTGGCAGGAGGGTAAAGGGCAGCGGCCTGGATGCCACCGGGTGAGGGTGCCTCTCTATTGACATCCATGGGGGGCAATTTATACGATGAAACATGAATCAGCTATCAGGTTTTGCCTGAGTGGCGATTCCCGGTGCAGGCAGGCGCGGAGGAGGCGCCTGCCTACGCCGGCATGACAGGAAGCGGCTGGCATTCCAATGACAAGGCGCGCAGCGCCACCGGAGACAAGATGTCCCAGACCGACACGGGCGCACCGCCCGAAACCGGCGCAATCCGCGAACCCGGCCACGCCGGCGGCATCTGCCCGCCCAAGACCGCGCGCGGGCAGAAGACGCGCGAGGCGCTGCTGCGCGCGGCCGAGAAGGTGTTCGGTGAGAAAGGCTATTACGCTGCGTCGATCTCCGAGATCACGCAGGAAGCCAAGGTCGCGATGGGCACCTTCTACCTGTATTTCAAGGACAAGGAAGACATCTTCCGCGCACTGGTCGCGCACATGCTGGAACTGGTACGCGCGCACCTGCGCAAGCACGTTGCCGCCGCGGCCACCCAGATGGAAGCCGAGCGCCTGGGCCTGAAGGCATTTCTCTCTTTCGTTTCGCGCCACAAGAACCTGTACCGGATCGTGCTGGATTCGTACTCGGTGGACGAGACCATCTACAGCAGCTATTTCCAGGTGTTTGCCGAGCTCTACAGCCGGCGCCTGACGCGCGCCGAAGAGCAGGGCGAGATCGTGCCCGGCGATGCCGAGGTGCGCGCCTGGTGCCTGATCGGCATCAGCAACTTTCTGGGCATGCGCTATGCGCGCTGGAAGCGCCCACCTTCGATGGAGAAGGTTGTCGACACCGCCTTCGACCTGATCTCGCACGGCCTGCAGCCGCGATGAACGCCCACGCAGAACCCCTGGTGCAGTGGGAGCGCGCCGATGGCGTGGCACTGCTGCGCCTGAACCGGCCGCAGCGGCACAACAGCCTGGTGCCCGAGTTGCTGGAAGCGCTGCTGGCCGCGCTGGACGAGATTGAAGCCGACCCCGCGATCCATGCCGTGGTGCTGACGCATGCCGGAAGAAATTTCTCCACCGGCGGCGACGTCGCGGCATTCGCTGCGCAGGGCGATGCGATAGCCAGCTACGCCGGCCGGCTGCTGGCACTGCTGAACCGTTCGATCCTGCGCCTGGCCGCGCTGCGCTGCCCGGTGGTGGTGGCGGTGGAGGGTTGGCTGACGGGCGGCTCGCTGGGCCTGGTGCTGGCGTGCGACATGGCGGTGCTGGCGCGGGATGCGCGCATCGCGCCGTACTACACGGTGGTTGGCTTCAGCCCGGACGGCGGCTGGACCGCGATGTTGCCGCAGCTGGTCGGCACGCCGCGGGCGCGCGCCTGGCAGCTGAACAATACGATCATCGCCGCGCCGGAGGCGGCGGCGCTCGGGCTGGCGACTGCGCTGGCCGCGCCGGGTTCGGCCGAGGCCGATGCCGTGACGCTGGCGCGCGGCGTCATGCGCAAGGTGCCGGGCAGCGTGGCCCGCACGCGCGCGCTGTTGCGCTGGGACGCCGACACCCTGGCGGCCGGCCTTGAGCGAGAGCGCGCGGCCTTTGTCGCACAGATCGCCAGCGCCGAGACCGCCGACGGCATGCGGCGTTTCCTGGCAGGACGCACGCGCGAGTAGTCCGTACAGCATTCCGAAGCAGTTGCAGCAGGTTTCATCCAGACAAACACAAACGAGACCGAACACAGGAGACAGCAATGCAACGCAACCCACTCGCCGTACGTGCCCTGGTACTGGCCGCCGGCCTGCTTGCCG
This sequence comes from Cupriavidus sp. GW821-FHT07C08, assembly GCF_059419025.1. Lineage (NCBI taxonomy): Bacteria > Pseudomonadati > Pseudomonadota > Betaproteobacteria > Burkholderiales > Burkholderiaceae > Cupriavidus > Cupriavidus sp. GW821-FHT07C08. The sequence goes on along the minus strand of NZ_JBWKQZ010000001.1, from coordinate 470,168 downwards.
CCGGCACCGCGCTGGCCAAGGACATCCGCATCGCGCACGTCTATGACAAGACCGGCGCGCTCGAAGCCTACGCCAAGCAGACCCAGACCGGCCTGATGATGGGCCTGGAGTACGCCACCAACGGCACCATGACCGTCAACGGCAACAAGCTGGTGGTGATCGAGAAAGACACCCAGGGCAAGCCGGACGTGGCCAAGGCCCAGCTGGCCGCCGCCTACAGCGACGACCGCGCCGATATCGCGGTCGGCCCCACCTCTTCCGGCACCGCGCTGGCGATGCTGCCGGTGGCAGAGGAATACAAGAAGGTGCTGCTGGTCGAGCCCGCGGTGGCTGACTCGATCACCGGCGACAAGTGGAACCGCTATATCTTCCGCACCGGCCGCAATTCGTCGCAGGACGCAATCTCCAACGCAGTGGCGCTGGACAAGCCGGGCGTGCAGATCGCCACGCTGGCGCAGGACTACGCCTTTGGCCGCGACGGCGTCAAGGCCTTCAAGGGCGCGCTGAAGAACGCCAAGATCGTGCATGAGGAGTACCTGCCGACCAGCACCACGGACTTCACCGCCGGCGCGCAGCGGCTGTTTGATTCGCTCAAGGACAAGCCGGGCCGCAAGGTGATCTTCATTATCTGGGCCGGTGCCGGCAACCCGTTCAAGATCGCCGATCTCGATCCCAAGCGCTACGGTATCGAGATTGCCACCGGCGGCAACATCCTGCCGGCGATGGCCAGCTACAAGAACTTCCCGGGCATGGAAGGGGCCACGTACTACTACTTCGGCATCCCCAAGAACAAGGCCAATGAGTGGCTGGTGTCCAACCACTACAGCAAGTTCAAGGCGCCGCCCGATTTCTTCACGGCAGGCGGCATGACCGCGGGCATCGCGCTGGTCGAGGCGCTGAAGAAGACCAGCGGCGAGACCGGCACCGAGAAGCTGATCACGGCGATGGAAGGCATGTCGTTCGATACGCCCAAGGGCAAGATGACCTTCCGCAAGGAAGACCACCAGGCCATGCAGTCGATGTACCACTTCAAGATCAAGGTGGATCCTGCCTTCGCCTGGGGTGTGCCTGAGCTCGTGCGCGAGATCAAGCCCGAAGAGATGGCCGTGCCAGTGCGCAACCACCGCTGATGAACGCGCCAGCCTCTTTCGCCCGGTCCGCGCCGGCGCCGTCGCAGCCGGCCGCCGGGCACGCCGGCGCGACTGGCGCCGGGGCGCAGCCGCTGCTGGAGACGCGCGGCCTGACCATCCGCTTTGGCGGCCACGTGGCCGTCAATGCGGTGTCGTGCGCGTTCCGGCCCGGCGAGCTGACCTGCATCGTCGGCCCCAACGGCGCCGGCAAGACCACGTACTTCAACCTGGTCTCGGGCCAGTTGCCGCCCACGGCCGGGCAGATCCTGTTGGATGGCGAGGACGTGACGCGCCTGCCGGTGTCGCAAAAGACGCGCCGCGGCATTGGCCGCGCCTTCCAGCTGACCAGCCTGTTCCCGCAGCTGTCGGTGCTGGAGAACGTGCGGCTGGCGGTGCAGGCGCGCCAGCAGCGCGGCATCGATCTGTTCTCGATGTGGACCAGCCACCGCGACGTGCAGGCCCAGGCCATGGCGATCCTGGAGCGCGTGGCGCTGGCTGGCAAGCGCCAGTTGACAGTGGCCTCGTTGCCGCACGGCGACCAGCGCAAGCTGGAGGTCGGCATCCTGCTGGCGCTGCAGCCGCGCGTGTTCATGTTCGACGAGCCCACCGCGGGCATGAGCGTGGATGAAGTGCCGGTGATCCTTGACCTGATCCGCGAGATCCGCCAGGACCGCAGCAAGACCGTGCTGCTGGTCGAACACAAGATGGACGTGGTGCGCTCGCTGGCCGACCGCATCATCGTGCTGCACAACGGCACCCTGGTGGCCGACGGCGACCCGGCCGAGGTGATCGCCTCGCCGGTGGTGCAGCAGGCTTACCTGGGCATGCCGGAAAAGGAGGGCAGCCATGGCTGACGCACAAGCAACCGGGCCGATCCTGCGGCTGCAGGGCGTGCAGACCCATATCGGCCCGTACCACATCCTGCACGGCGTGAGCTTCGAGGTGCCGCGCGGCGGCGTGACCATGCTGCTGGGGCGCAACGGTGCCGGCAAGACCACCACGCTGCGCACCATCATGGGCCTGTGGCAGGCCAGCGCCGGCACGGTAACCTTTGACGGCACCGACATCACGCGCCACAGCACGCCCGCGATCGCGCAGGCCGGCATTGCCTACGTGCCGGAAAACATGAGCGTGTTCTCCGACCTGACCGTGGCCGAGAACATGCGCCTGGCGGCGCGTACCGGCGCCATCGACGAGTGCCGGCTGGACTGGGTGTTCCGCATGTTCCCGGCGCTGAAGACCTTCTGGCAGCAGCGTGCCGGCGTGCTGTCGGGCGGACAGAAGCAGATGCTGTCGGTGGCGCGCGCCATCATCGAGCCGCGCCAGCTGCTGATCGTCGACGAGCCCACCAAGGGCCTGGCGCCGGCCATCATCCAGAACATGATCCATGTGTTCCGCGAGCTCAAGCAGACCGAGGTGTCGATCCTGCTGGTGGAGCAGAACTTCCATATGGCGAAGTCGGTGGGGGATACGGTGGCGGTGATGGATGACGGGCGGACGGTGCACACGGGCACGATGGCGGCGCTGGCTGGAGACGACGAACTGCAGCAGAAGCTGCTGGGGCTGTCGCTGGCGGCGCACCAGTAACGCGGGACAACACACATGACCACTTCAACGACATTGCCGGCCGCCGCACCGTCGGACCTGCCCAAGGTACGGCTCGACTGGACCCCGCTGGCGCTGGCGCCGCTGCTGATGCTGCTTGCCTATCCGCTGGTCGGCAGCCCGTCGACCTGGCTGACGCTGACCATTGCCGGCCTGGCGATGGGCATGATCATCTTCGTCGTCTCGTCCGGCCTGACGCTGGTGTTCGGCCTGATGGATGTGCTCAACTTCGGCCACGGCGCCTTCATCGCGCTTGGCGCTTATGTGGCCGCCTCGGTCCTGCTGCCACTGGCAGGCTGGGTCGAGGCCGACAGCCTGGCGTTGAACCTGTCGGTGTTTGCACTGGCGATCGTAGCCGCGATGGTCGCAGCTGGCGCGGTCGGGCTGTTCTTCGAGCGCGTGGTGGTGCGCCCGGTCTACGGCCAGCACCTGAAGCAGATCCTGATCACGATGGGCGGCATGATCGTGGCCGAGCAGCTGATCAAGGCAATCTGGGGCCCCGAGACCATCGCGCTGCAGGTGCCCACCACCTTCCGCGGCGCGGTGCTGCTGGGCGATGCCGCCATCGAGAAATACCGGCTGATCGCGATGGCGCTGGGGCTGGTGATCTTTGTCGCGATGCTGTTGCTGCTCAACCGCACCCGCATCGGCCTGCTGATCCGGGCCGGCGTGGAGAACCGCGAGATGGTCGAAGCGCTTGGCTACCGCGTGCGGCGCCTGTTTATCGGCGTGTTCGTCGCGGGCGCGGCGCTCGCGGGGCTGGGCGGGGTGCTGTGGGGGCTGTACCAGCAGAACATCACCGCGGCGATCGGCGCGCAGGTGAATGTGCTGATCTTTATCGTCATCATCATCGGCGGGCTGGGATCGACTACCGGCTGCTTTGTCGGCGCGTTGCTGGTGGGGCTGATGGCCAACTACACCGGTTTCCTGTTCCCCAAGGTGGCTCTGTTCTCCAACATCCTGCTGATGATGCTGGTGCTGCTGTGGCGCCCGCAGGGGCTGTTTCCGGTGGCGCGGCGCTGAGGGCAACGACCATGATCCGACTTCTCTCCGGCGACCTGCCGCGCAGCCGCGTGCTGACCGTGATCCTGCTGGTGATCCTGGTGGCCCTGGCGTGCGCCCCGTTTGCCTTCCCCGGCGCGCGTGCGCTCAACATGGCGGCCAAGATCTGCATCTTCGTGGTGCTGGTGGCCAGCTATGACCTGCTGCTGGGCTATACCGGCATCGTTTCCTTTGCCCACACCATGTTCTTCGGCATTGGCGGCTATGGCGTGGCCATCGCCATGTCGCGCATGGAGCCAGGCTGGGGGGCGCTGCTGGCCGGCACCGTCGGCGCGCTGGCGGTGTCGGCGCTGCTGGCATTCCTGATTGGTCTGTTCTCGCTGCGGGTGCGGGCCATCTTCTTTGCCATGATCACGCTGGCGGTGGCGACCGCCTTCGCCACGTTGGTATCGCAGCTGTCCGAATGGACCGGCGGCGAGGACGGGCTGACCTTCAAGGTGCCGGAGGTGCTGCGTCCCGGCTTTACGCTGGGCGAGGCCGAATGGCTGGGCGTGCCGCTGAGCGGCAAGCTGCTCAGCTACTACATGGTGTTCGCCGGCGCGGTGGTGCTGTTTCTGGTGCTGCTGCGCATCGTCAACTCGCCCTTTGGCCGGGTGCTGCAGGCGATCCGCGAGAACGACTTCCGCGCCGAGGCGATCGGCTACCGCACCGTGGTGTACCGTACCGTGTCGACGGTGCTGTCGGCGATGTTCGCCACGCTGGCCGGCGTGCTGATGGCGATCTGGCTGCGCTACAACGGGCCGGATACCTCGCTGTCGTTCGAGATCATGGTCGACATCCTGCTGATCGTGGTGATCGGCGGCATGGGCACGCTCTATGGTGCGGTGATCGGCACGGTGCTGTTCCTGGTGGCGCAGACCTACCTCCAGGACGTGATGAAACTGGCCAGCGACGCCACCGCCGCGCTGCCGCTGCTGTCGTCGCTGCTGCATCCGGACCGGTGGCTGCTGTGGCTGGGTTTGCTGTTTATCCTGAGCGTCTATTATTTCCCGCAGGGCGTGGTGGGGCGGCTGCGCGGCACCGGGCCCGTGCAGGATGTGGCAAGCTGAGCGGAGGCTAGCGCATGTACGTCATCGACTGGCTGCACAAGAACGCGCAGCATTTCCCCGACAAGGTCGCGCTGGTGGACGTGGAGAGCGGCCGCCAGGTGACCTATCGCCACTTCGACGAACGCGCCAGCCGCTTCGCGGAATACCTGCGTGACCACCTGCAACTGGCGCCGGGCACGCGCGTGGCGGTGCTGGCGCACAACAGCTCGGACTATTTCGAGATGCTGTATGGCTGCGCCAAGGCCGGCATGGTGATGGTGTGCCTGAACTGGCGCCTGCCTGCGGCGGAGCTGCTGCCGATCCTGCAGGACTGCACGCCCGAGGTGCTGGTGGCCGGCGACGGCTTCCTGGCCGTAGCCGCGGATCTGGCGCGCGCCATGCCGCTGCGCGCGGTGCTGCACCTGGCCGACGACGAGGCCGCCGACGTGCCCGGCGGCTGGACCGAGTACGAGGCGGTGCTCGACGCCGCCTCCGGCCGCATCATCGAGATGCCGTGCCGCGATGAGTCCGAGGCCTGGCACCTGCTCTATACCTCCGGCACCACCGGCAAGCCCAAGGGCGTGATCCAGACCTATGGCATGGTCTACTTCAACGCCGTCAACGCGATGCTGGCCAACAAGATCACGCGCGACGACGTGTTCCTCAACGTGCTGCCGTTCTTCCACACCGGCGGCCTGAACCTGTATGCCAACCCGGTGCTGCACGCGGGCGGCACGGTGCACATCATGCGGCAGTTCGAGCCGCAGGTGGTGCTGGGCAAGCTCGACCGCGCCAGCGGCGAGGGCATCACCATGTTCTTCGCGGTGCCGGCGGTGTACCTGTTCCTGAGCCAGCACCCGCGCTTCGCGCAGGCGGACTTCGCCGGCGTGCGCAATATGTCGGCGGGGGGCTCGCCGGTGCCCAGGCCGCTGCTGGAGGCCTACCTGGCCAAGGGCGTGACCATCTGCTTCGGCTTCGGCATGACCGAGACCGGCCCCACGGTCTTTGTCTGCGACGAAGATACCGCGCGCCGCAAGATCGGCACCATCGGCAAGCCGGTGGGATCGATGCTGACGCGCATCGTCGATGCGCTGGGGGCGGACGTGGGCCCGGGCGAGCGTGGCGAACTGCTGATCAAGGGCCCCGGCGTGACGCCAGGCTATTGGAGCCTGCCCGAGGCCACCGCGGCCGCGATCCGCGACGGCTGGCTGCATTCCGGCGATATCGCCTACCGCGACGAGGACGGCGACTACTACATCGTCGACCGCGCCAAGGACATGTTTATCTCGGGCGGCGAGAACGTCTATCCGGCCGAAGTCGAGAGCGTGCTGTTCCAGCTGCCGGGCGTGGCCGAGGCCGCCGTGATCGGCGCGCCGGATGCGCGCTGGGGAGAGGTCGGCATGGCGCTGGTGGTGCTGCGCCCGGGCGCCACCCTGGAGGCCGATGCCGTGATTGCCCACTGCAAGGCGCAGCTGGCCGGCTACAAGGTGCCGCGCCAGGTGCGCTTTCTCGATGCGCTGCCGCGCACGCCGTCCGGCAAGGTGGAAAAGCACAAGCTGCGCGCAAAGTTTTCTGGCTGAGGTGCTTGGCCGCGCCAGCCGTTACCGTGTTTTCGGTTTCCCGCAGTTCGCAGTCTCCGCAGTCCTCGATCTGAAGACAACTCGACAGCCCCGGCCATCCGGGTGCGCCAGGAGGAGGTTGACATGCATTCCACGCAGATCCCGCCGCAGCTGAAACAGAAACGCCGCCTCAGGCTCACGGTGCTGGCGGCCGCCGCATCGATGCTGGCCGCCGCCTGCGGTTCGGGCGATGACAACAACAACGGCAACGGCAGCAACCCCAATACCAAGCCGGCGAATATCGGCACGGTCACCATCAACAGCTACAACGGCACCACCGACGACCTGCTGACCGCGGGCCTGGGCAAGGACGGCCTGGCCAGCGCCGCCGCGCCGCTGCCGGCCAACCCCACCGCGCCGACCGCGGCGGAGTTGCGGCGCTATGCGATCCATACCAACTATCGTGCCATCGTCGACACCACTGCCAGCGGCGGCTACGGCTCGCTCTACGGCCCCAATGTCGACGCGCAGGGCAATGTCACCGGCTCCGAAGGCAAGGTGGCCGGCGTGGAGTACCTGGCGTTTTCGGACGATGGCTCGGGCCAGCAGAACGTGACCATGCTGGTGCAGATCCCCGCGTCGTTCAACACGTCGAAGCCATGCGTGATCACCGCCACCTCGTCCGGCTCGCGCGGCGTCTATGGCGCCATCGCCACCGGCGAGTGGGGCCTGAAGCGCGGCTGCGCGGTGGCCTATACCGACAAGGGTACCGGCGCCGCGCCGCATGACCTGGATACCGACACCGTGCCGCTGATCGACGGCACCCGCGCCACGCGCGCGGCGGCCGGCAAGAACGCGCAGTTTGCCGCGCCGGCGGGGGCCACCTCGCTGGCGGAATTCACCGCTGCCAACCCGCACCGGCTAGCGTTCAAGCATGCGCATTCGCAGCGCAACCCGGAGAAGGACTGGGGCAAGTTCACGCTGCAGGCGGTGGAATTTGCGATCTGGGCGATCAATGACCGCTTCGGCGCCGTGTCGGCCAACGGCACCCGCCAGCGCACCCTGGGCAAGGACAGGATCGTGGTGATCGCCTCCAGCGTGTCCAATGGCGGCGGTGCCGCGGTGGCGGCGGCCGAGCAGGATGCCGGCGGGTTGATCGACGGCGTGGCGGTGGGCGAGCCCATGCTGAACATGCCGCCCAATACCGGCATCGTGGTGCAGCGCGGCGCGACACCGGTGGCGGCTTCGGGCCGCACGCTGTACGACTACACCACCACGGCCAACCTGCTGCAGCACTGCGCCGCGCGGGCCACCGGGCTGACCCAGGCGCCGTTCTACACCAACCCCGCCACGGCGACGTTCTTTGCCAACCGCTGCCAGACGCTGGCGGAAAAGGGCCTGGTGAGCGGCACGAACACGGACGAACAGAGCGCCAGCGCGCTGCAGGCGCTGCGTGCCGCCGGCTGGGAAGCGGAATCGGACGATCTGCACCCGTCGCTGGCCGCGTTTGACGTCGCCGCCGCGATCTCGGTCAACTACGCCAACGCGTATGCGCAGGCCAGCGTCACCGACCGGCTGTGCGGCTACAGCTTTGCCAGCACGCTGACCGACCTGAAGCCCGCGGCAATCGCGCCCGCGGCGCTGGCGTCGATGTTCGCCACTGGCAACGGCGTGCCGCCGCAGCCGCCGGTCCAGTTGATCAATGACCTCGATCCGCAGCATGGCCCGTACCTGAACCTGGCGTCGGTTTCACCGTTGACGCTGCGGGCAGACCTGAATTACGACGGCGCCAACTGCCTGCGCAGCCTGCTGGCCGGCTCCGACGCCGCGGCGCGCGCATTGCAGGCCGGCCAGGCACTGACGCTGCGCAACGGCAACCTGCGCGGCAAGCCGGCGGTGATCGTGCACGGGCGCAGCGACGGGCTGCTGCCGGTCAACCATACCTCGCGCCCGTATCTCGGGCTGAACCGGCAGCAGGAGGGGGTGACCAGCAAGCTGTCATACGTGGAGGTCGAGAACGCCCAGCACTTCGATGCCTTCATCGGCCTGGTGCCGGGCTACAGCAACCGCTATGTGCCGCTGCACGTCTACCTGAACCGGGCCCTAGATGCGGTCTACGACAACCTCACCGCGGGCAAGGCGCTGCCGCCGTCGCAGGTGCTGCGCACCACGCCGCGCGGCGGCACCCTCAACACGCCGGCGCCGACGCTGCTGCCGTCCAACGTGCCGCCGTTCGCCGCATCGCCTGCTGCCGGCAACGCGATTACCGTCAACGCTAATACCGTACAGGTGCCTGACTGATGAACGATGCCCTGCCGCGCCTGCTGTCGCAGCGCGACTTTGACCGCTTCGCCGCCTTGTCGCACGACGACAACCCGATCCACTGCGATCCGTCCTTTGCCCGTGGCACGCATTTCGGCGCCACCGTGGCGCACGGCATGTTCCTGTTTTCGCTGCTGTGCGCCCACACTTGGCGGCAGCTGCCCGGGCCGGCGTTGCCGGTCGGGCAGACGCTGATGTTCCCGACGCCGGCCTTCGTTGGCGATCTGGTGCAGATCGCGCTGGCGCCGCAGCACGCGCCAGCCGGACTGGCGCGCTACGGCACCACCGTTGGCAGCGCGGGCGGGCCGGGCGAGGCGCCGCGCGTCACGGCCGTGGGCGAATCGCTCTGGCTGCCGGATGCCGGGCCGGATGCACTGGCCCGGCTGCCCGGCGAGGCGGCGCAGGCGCCAGAGACGGGCGACGCCATCCTGTACGGCCTGCGCCCCGGTCAGGAAGCCAGTGCGACGCGCGCCTTCGCCCAGGCAGACCTGGACGAATACATCACCCTGACCGGCGACGCCAACCCGTATCACGCTGATCCGGCCTTTGCCCGCGCGCGCGGGTTTGGCGGGCCGGTGGTGCCGTTGCCGCTGCTGGCCGGCATGTTCTCGGACCTGCTCGGCACGCAACTGCCCGGACGGGGCACGGGGTGGATGAAGCAGTCGCTGCACCTCGCTTCAGCCGCGCGGCTGGATGAGCCGCTGACGGCATGCGTGCGCATCGTGCGGCTGCGCGCCGGCAAGGACCTGGTCAACCTGGTCAGCGTGGTCACCGGCGCGGACGGGCGCGTGGTGGTGCAGGGTGAATCACTGGTGCTGGTGCGCAACCTGGCGGACAAGGGAGCCTGCCACGCGGCCTAGCTGCGTATCGCTTGCGGCACTTGCGAGCGTGGGAGCGGCGGTTGTCGACATAGCAGCGGATCGGGGTCATTGCTTGCCGGCGCGGCCTTGAAATGTCGCGACAAAGCCTTATCTTTCGGAAAGACATCCAGTGTCCGGCAGGGCATACGGGCGCTCCGGCAACGAAGACCGGCGCCGAGGCCCCCGCATCAGGACACGACCTTATCTGAGAGAGGGAATCCTTATGCGTCTTGACAAGCTGACCACCCGGTTCCAGGAAGCGCTGGCTGATGCGCAAAGCCTGGCACTGGGCAACGACAACCAATACATCGAACCGCAGCACCTGCTGCGCGCGCTGCTGGCGCAGGACGACGGCGCCGCCAAGGCGCTGCTGGCGCGCGCCGGCGTCAACGTGCAGGGCCTGCAGACCGCGCTGGACGCCGCCATCAAGCGCCTGCCGCAAGTGCAGGGCACCAGCGAGGTCCAGATCGGCCGCGACCTGGTGAACCTGCTCAACGCCACCGAGAAGGAAGCCATCAAGCGCGGCGACCAGTTCATCGCCAGCGAGCTGTTCCTGCTGGCCGTCGCCGACGACAAGGGCGACGCCGGCCGCATCGCGCGTGAAAACGGCCTGAACCGCAAGTCGCTCGAGTCGGCCATCCAGGCCGTGCGCGGCGGCGATTCGGTCAACAGCGCAGAGGCCGAGGGCCAGCGCGAGGCACTGAAGAAGTACACCATCGACCTGACCGAGCGCGCCCGCATCGGCAAGCTCGACCCCGTGATCGGCCGTGATGACGAGATCCGCCGCGCGATCCAGATCCTGCAGCGCCGCACCAAGAACAACCCGGTGCTGATCGGCGAGCCGGGCGTGGGCAAGACCGCGATCGTCGAAGGCCTGGCGCAGCGCATCGTCAACGGCGAAGTGCCCGAGAGCCTGAAGAACAAGCGCGTGCTGGTGCTGGACATGGCCGGCCTGCTGGCCGGCGCCAAGTACCGCGGCGAGTTCGAGGAACGCCTGAAGGCGGTGCTCAATGACGTTGCCAAGGACGAGGGCCAGACCATCGTCTTCATCGACGAGATCCACACCATGGTCGGCGCCGGCAAGGCCGAGGGCGCGATCGACGCGGGCAACATGCTCAAGCCGGCGCTCGCGCGCGGCGAGCTGCACTGCATCGGCGCGACCACGCTGGACGAGTACCGCAAGTACATCGAGAAGGACGCCGCGCTGGAGCGCCGCTTCCAGAAGGTGCTGGTGGATGAGCCGAGCGTTGAGGCCACCATTGCCATCCTGCGCGGGCTGCAGGAAAAGTATGAGCTGCACCACGGCGTGGAGATCACCGACCCGGCCATCGTCGCCGCGGCGGAGCTGTCGCATCGCTATATCACCGACCGCTTCCTGCCCGACAAGGCGATCGACCTGATCGACGAGGCGGCTGCGCGCATCAAGATGGAAATCGATTCCAAGCCGGAGTCGATGGACAAGCTCGAGCGCCGCACCATCCAGCTGAAGATCGAGCGCGAGGCGGTCAAGAAAGAGACCGATGAGGCGTCGATGAAGCGCCTGGAGCTGATCGAGCAGGAAATCGCGCGCCTGGAGAAGGAGTACGCCGACCTGGACGAGATCTGGAAGGCCGAGAAGGGCGCTGCGCAGGGCACGGCCGCGCTCAAGGAAGAGATCGAGAAGGTCAAGCTGGAGATCGCCAAGCTGCAGCGCGAAGGCAAGCTGGACAAGGTGGCCGAGCTGCAATACGGCAAGCTGCCGGGCCTGGAAGGCAAGCTCAAGGCCGCGACCGACGCCGAGGCCAGCGAGCAGAAGCAGCCCAACAAGCTGCTGCGCACGCAGGTGGGCGCCGAGGAAATCGCCGAAGTGGTGAGCCGCGCCACCGGCATCCCGGTATCGAAGATGATGCAGGGCGAGCGCGAGAAGCTGCTGAAGATGGAAGACCGGCTGCATGGGCGCGTGGTCGGCCAGGACGAAGCCGTGCGGCTGGTGTCCGACGCCATCCGCCGTTCGCGTGCCGGGCTTGCGGACGAGAACAGGCCCTATGGCTCGTTCCTGTTCCTGGGCCCGACCGGCGTCGGCAAGACCGAGCTGTGCAAGGCCCTGGCCGAGTTCATGTTCGATTCGGAAGAGCACCTGATCCGCATCGACATGAGCGAGTTCATGGAGAAGCACAGCGTCAGCCGCCTGATCGGCGCGCCGCCGGGATACGTGGGCTACGAGGAAGGCGGCTACCTGACCGAGGCCGTGCGCCGCAAGCCGTACAGCGTGGTGCTGCTCGATGAAGTCGAGAAGGCCCACCCGGACGTCTTCAACGTGCTGCTGCAGGTGCTGGACGACGGCCGCCTGACCGATGGCCAGGGCCGCACCGTGGACTTCAAGAACACGGTGATCGTGATGACGTCCAACCTCGGGTCGCAGATCATCCAGTCGATGACCGGCGAGCCGCAGGAAGCGATCAAGGGCGCGGTCTGGCAGGAAGTGCGCACGCATTTCCGGCCGGAGTTCCTGAACCGGATCGATGAAGTCGTGGTGTTCCACGCGCTGGACCAGAAGCATATCGAGTCGATCGCGCGCATCCAGCTGCATCGCCTGCAGGCCCGCCTGGCCCGCATGGACATGACGCTGGAGGTGAGTGAAACGGCGCTGGAGAAGATCGCCAGCGCGGGCTACGACCCGGTGTTTGGCGCGCGCCCGCTCAAGCGTGCGATCCAGCAGCAGATCGAGAACCCGGTGGCGCGGGCGATCCTGGAGGGCAAGTTCGCCGCCAAGGATGTGGTGCCGGTGGATTATGTCGACGGGGAGTTCACGTTCGGGCGGAAGCTGGACTAAGGCTACCCATGGCTCGATAGACTGCCGGAGCACACAAGCGGTCGATCATAGGCAGGCCCCTGCGATACAGCGCAGGGGCTTTTTTTCGCCTTGTCATCGCGCATTGCGTGTAAGGCGGGTCCCGCCCCGTGCAATTTTTTCACGCCACGCTGCCACGGGTCGTCGCCAGATGCGCCGTTCCGCGCCATCCGCCGAGTGGCACACTTCTCGCGTTGCCAAAGGGTTGAGTTTCCCTACAAGGCGCTGCGCTGACGCAGCCCCATCCCCAAGGAGCCCTTCAATGACCGACAAGTCTTTCCTCTCGGACGTCAAGACATTGCGCGAGCGCGCCCGCAAGCACATCGACGATGGCGCCGTGACCGCGGGCTATGCAGCAGATCGCGGTACCGTGCTGAAGCTGCTCAACGATGCGCTGGCCACTGAAATCGTCTGCGTGCTGCGTTATCGCCGACACTACTACATGGCCAAGGGGCCCAACTCGAAGAGTGTGGCCGATGAATTCCTGGCCCATTCCAATGAAGAGCAAGGCCATGCCGACCAGATTGCCGAGCGCATCGTCCAGTTGGGCGGCGAGCCCGACTTTGCCCCGGACGGCCTCACCAGCCGATCGCACGCAGAATATGTGGCGGGCACCTCGCTGACCGAAATGATCAAGGAAGACCTGGTGGCCGAGCGTATCGCCATCGACAGCTACCGGGAGATCATCCGGTTCCTGGGCGAGCGCGACCCGACCTCGCGCCGGATGATGGAGGGCATCCTCGCCGTCGAAGAGGAGCATGCCGACGAGATGGCCGACCTGCTGAGCCGGCAGTCCGGCGGCTGACCGGATCGCCACGCACTTGATATTGGTCAAGCCGCGCCAGCGGCCTGCCCGATAAGATTCGTCCTGTCATGGAGATGCGGGGGCGCTCTTCATGACTTGTCTACCCGTTTCCAGAATGGAAACTTCGCCCGCACCGGCTTGCCAGTGCGGGCGTTTTCTTTTGTGCGTGCCGATTGCGGCACCTGCGTGCGCTACCTGCGCCCGCCACGCCTGCGCCCGCCGGCATGCCCATATTTCTGTCCGATCTTATGCAAAAAACAGCGAAGGATCGGCGAAACCATTCGTTCCGTTCAGATAGGCCCCTCGGTAGTCTTGCTCCTGACACAAGTCCGCCACCCAAGGCGGACAAGGCAAGAGGCGCCTCGCGCCCATTCACGACACTGACGGGAGCAACACAAGATGATCCGCAAACTGGCCATCAGCCTGGCCGTACTTGGCGCCCTGAGCGCGGCGCAGACCGCCACGGCCGCCAACCTGCTGAACGTTTCCTACGATCCGACGCGCGAGCTGTATGTCGACGTCAATGCCGCCTTTGCCAAGGCCTGGAAGGCGCAAGGCGGCGACGCCGTGACCGTGCGCCAGTCGCACGGCGGCTCGGGCAAGCAGGCGCGCTCGGTGATCGACGGGCTGGACGCCGATGTTGTCACGCTGGCGCTGGGCTATGACATCGACGCCATCGCGGACAAGGGCCTGATCAAGCCGGACTGGCAGAAGCGCCTGCCGCACAACGCCTCGCCGTACACCTCGACCATCGTGTTCCTGGTGCGCAAGGGCAACCCCAAGGGCATCAAGGACTGGGGCGACCTGGTCAAGCCGGGCGTGCAGGTGATCACGCCCAACCCCAAGACCAGCGGCGGCGCGCGTTGGAACTACCTGGCGGCGTGGGGCTATGCGCAGCGCCAGCCGGGCGGCAATGACGTCAAGGCGCGCGAGTTTGTCGGCGAGTTGCTCAAGCATGTGCCGGTGCTGGATTCCGGCGCGCGCGGCGCCACCACCACCTTTGTCGAGCGCGGCCTGGGCGATGTGCTGATCGCGTGGGAGAACGAAGCCATCCTGGCGATCAAGGAGCTGGGCCCGGACAAGTTCGATATCGTCGCTCCGTCGGTGTCGATCCTGGCCGAGCCGCCGGTGGCCGTGGTCGACAAGGTGGTCGACAAGAAGGGCACGCGCAAGGCAGCCGAGGCCTACCTGCAGTTCCTGTACACCGATGAGGGCCAGGAGATCGCGGCCAAGAACTACTACCGCCCGATCTCGCAGAAGGTGGCGGCCAAGTACGCGGCCAACTTCCCGAAGGTAAAGCTGTTCACCATCGATGAAGCCTTCGGCGGCTGGCAGAAAGCCCAGAAGACCCACTTTGCCGATGGCGGCACGTTCGACCAGATCTACCAGCCCGGCAAGAAATAAACCATGAGGCCGGCGCGCCGGGCCGCGTGGGGCGGCCGCGGCGCCGACCGGTCCATCAGAAGAAGGAAGCCCGATGTCCATCCTGACGCTCTCCGGCAGCCCGTCGGTCCAGTCCCGCTCCGGCCTTGTGCTGGCGCACCTGCGTGCCACGCTCGAGGCTGCCGGCGAACGCACCCGCCACCTCGACCTGCGCGAACTGCCCGCGGGCCCGCTGCTGGCGGCACGCGTGGACGACCCCGTCATCGCCGCCGCCACGCATGCCGTGTCCGAGGCGCAGGTGGTGGTACTGGCCACGCCGGTCTACAAGGCCGCCTACAGCGGCCTGCTCAAGGCCTTCCTGGACCTGCTGCCGCAGACCGGCCTGCGCGACAAGATCGTGCTGCCGATTGCCACCGGCGGCAGCCTGGCCCATGCGCTGGCGATCGACTATGCGCTGCGCCCGGTGCTGTCCGCGCTGGGCTCGCGCCAGATCCTGCCCGGCATCTTTGCCGTGGACCAGCAGATCGAATCCTTTGAAACCGCCGGCGTGCGCCAGGCGCGCTTCGATGCCGCGCTGTCGGCACGCCTGGACGAGGGCGTGCTGCGCGTGCGCGATGCGCTGGCGCATTCGCGCATCGAGGTGCCGCTCGATGTGGTGCCCGGCGCCTTGGTCCAGCGCGCTGCCGCGAGCGCGGTGGCCGAGCCATGTTCCGCCTGAACTGAACTGGCGCCGGCCTGCCCGGCGCAACGGCAGCGACGCCATGCCAACCCGCCACGCGGGGTCGGCAGGGATGCGTGCTGCCGCCACCATCCTGGACATCAATCCGGCCAGCAGGGCATTGCCCCGGGCCATGGAGGACATCGCAT
Source organism: Cupriavidus sp. GW821-FHT07C08 (assembly GCF_059419025.1). Classification (NCBI taxonomy): domain Bacteria; kingdom Pseudomonadati; phylum Pseudomonadota; class Betaproteobacteria; order Burkholderiales; family Burkholderiaceae; genus Cupriavidus; species Cupriavidus sp. GW821-FHT07C08. The sequence goes on along the minus strand of NZ_JBWKQZ010000001.1, from coordinate 454,717 downwards.
GACACTGACCAACCCGTTGCGCGCGGCCAGCCAGCGCCGCCGCCTGATTACCGCCGCGCTGGTGCTTGCCACCGGCCTGGTCTACGGACTACTGCCCGGCCATGCCGAGGCGCAGTCGAAGAACATCGACCCCAAGGTGCTGCGCATCGGCTACCAGAAGTACGGCACGCTGACGCTGCTGAAGGCGCGCGGCTCGCTGGAAAAACGCCTGGCGCCGCAAGGCATCACCGTCAAATGGACCGAGTTCCCCGCGGGGCCGCAACTGCTTGAGGGGCTGAACGTCGGCGCCGTTGATTTCGGCACCGTCGGCGAGGCGCCGCCGATCTTTGCGCAGGCCGCGGGCGCGCAGCTGGTCTACGTCGGCAATGAGCCGCCGGCGCCGGTGGCCGAGGCCATCGTCGTGCCCAAGGGCTCGGCGATCCGTTCGGTGGCGGAACTGCGCGGCAAGCGCGTGGCGCTGAACAAGGGCTCGAACGTGCATTACCTGCTGGTGCGCCAGCTGGAGAAGGCCGGCATCCCGTACAGCGAGATCCAGCCGGTCTACCTGCCGCCGGCGGATGCGCGTGCCGCCTTCGAGCGCGGCGCGGTCGATGCCTGGGTGATCTGGGACCCGTTCCTCGCCGCAGCCGAGAAGCAACTGCGCGCGCGCGTGCTCGCCGATGGCCGCGGCGCGGACGGCAAGAACGTGGTCAGCAACCACCAGTTCTACCTGGCCTCGCGCCCCTATGCACAGGCAAAGCCGGAGATCGTCAGCCTGATCCTGGACGAACTGGCCACGCTGGGCACCTGGGCGCAAACGAACCCCAAGGAGGCCACCACGGTGCTGACCGGCGAAACCGGGCTGCCGGCCGATGTGCTTGAGCTTGCCGTCTCGCGCTTCTCCTACGGCACACGCCCGGTCAGCGCCGAGGTGCTGGCCGAGCAGCAACGCATCGCCGACGCGTTCCACTCGCTCAAGCTGATCCCCAAGCCGGTCAAGGTGGCCGATGCGCGCTGGGACGTGCCGCAGCAGCAGGCGAAGCGATAGCCACCTCCATCGCCAGGAACAAAAGGACAACGACATGCAAGTATTCTGGTTCATCCCCACCCACGGCGACAGCCGCTACCTCGGCACTTCGGAAGGCGCGCGCGAGGTCAGCTTCGATTACCTGAAGCAGGTTGCCGTGGCCGCCGATACGCTGGGCTACGAAGGCGTGCTGATCCCGACCGGGCGCTCATGCGAAGACCCATGGGTGGCCGCATCGGCCCTGGCCGCTGTCACGCAGCGCCTCAAGTTCCTGGTCGCGGTGCGCCCCGGCCTGATGGCGCCGACGCTGGCCGCACGGATGGCGGCAACCTTCGACCGCATCTCCAACGGCCGGCTGCTGATCAACCTGGTCACCGGCGGCGATACCGCCGAGCTGGAAGGCGACGGCCTGTTCCTGGACCACACCGCGCGCTACGAGGCCTCGGCCGAGTTCCTGCGCATCTGGCGCCAGGTGCTGGCCGCCAGCCATGACGGCGACAAGGTGGACTTCGAGGGCAAGCACCTGAGCGTGAAGGGGGCCACCGTCCTCTATCCGCCGCTGCAGCAGCCGCATCCGCCGGTGTACTTCGGCGGTTCGTCAGCGCCGGCGCATGCGCTGGCCGGCGAACAGGTCGATACCTACCTGACCTGGGGCGAGCCGCCCGCTGACGTGGCGCAGAAGCTCGACGACGTACGCCGCCAGGCCGCGCGCCATGGCCGCACGGTGAAGTTCGGCATCCGCCTGCATGTGATCGTGCGCGAGACTGAAGCCGCCGCCTGGGCCGCGGCCGATGACCTGATCAGCCGGCTCGATGACGAGACCGTGGCGCGTGCGCAAGCCGTGTTCGCCAAGATGGATTCCGAAGGGCAGCGCCGCATGGCCGCGCTGCACGCGGGCGGCGCGCGCCGCACGCGCGAGGCGCTGGAGATCAGCCCCAACCTGTGGGCTGGCGTTGGCCTGGTGCGCGGCGGTGCCGGCACCGCGCTGGTGGGCGATCCGCACACCGTGGCCGAGCGCATGCGCGAATACGCCGAGCTGGGCATCGACACCTTCGTGCTGTCCGGCTACCCGCACCTGGAAGAGGCCTACCGCTTCGCCGAACTGGTGTTCCCGCTGCTGCCGCGCTCGGTGCGCGACAAGCTGCCGGGCAAGGTGCTGTCGGGTCCGTTCGGTGAAGTCATGGCGACAGGCATCGTGCCGCGCGCCGCGCAGAGTTGAGGGGAGGGCAACCATGAACGCTCCTCTATTGCAGCCGGCGCGCCAGGCACCTCAGGCACTGGCGCGCGCGCTGGCTCCGTGGATCGTGCCGGTGCTGCTGATCGTGGTCTGGCAACTGGCCTCGCAGAACGGCTGGCTCTCCAGCCGCGTGCTGCCGGCCCCGCTGGCCGTGGTGCAGGCCGCCTGGGAACTGGCGTGCTCGGGCGAGTTGTGGAAGCACGTAGGGGTCAGCACCTGGCGCGCGCTGGTGGGGTTTGCCATCGGCGGCGGGCTGGGCCTGCTGCTGGGTCTGCTGACCGGCACCTTCCGCACCGCGGCCACGCTGCTCGACAGCACGCTGCAGATGGTGCGCAACGTCCCGGCGCTGGCGCTGATTCCGCTGGTGATCCTGTGGTTCGGCATCGACGAGACTGCCAAGCTGTTCCTGGTGTCGCTGGGCGTGTTCTTCCCGGTCTACCTGAACACGTATCACGGCATCCGCTCGGTCGATACGGGGCTGGTGGAGATGGCGCGCAGCTACGGTTTGTCCGGCTGGCAGCTGTACCGCGAGGTCATCCTGCCCGGCGCGCTGCCGGGCATCCTGGTGGGCGTGCGTTTCGCGCTGGGGTTGATGTGGGTGGTGCTGATCGTGGCGGAGACCATCTCCGCGCAATCGGGCATCGGCTACATGACCATGAACGCGCGTGAGTTCCTGCAAACCGACGTGGTGCTGGTGGGCATCCTGCTCTATGCGCTGCTGGGCAAGCTGGCCGACTGGCTGTCGCGCGGGTTTGAGCGCTACTGGCTGCGCTGGCACCCGGGCTACGCCGCGGCCTGACCGGCCCGTCGCCCCAATCAAGCAAGGAGATCGAGATGCAGATGTATCCGGTGGAACAAGCGGCTTTGGCCGAGCTGGAAGCAGGCCTGGCGCGCCGCGAGGCGGCCCGTCCGGTGGCCGAGGTGCCGCGCACGGGGGGTGGCGTGGCGTTGCACGCGCGCCAGGTGGTCAAGCGCTATGACGGCCGCGAAGTGCTGCACAACGTGGCGCTGGACGTGGCGCCGGGAGAGTTCCTGGCGATCGTCGGGCGCAGCGGCTGCGGCAAGAGCACGCTGCTGCGGCTGGTGGCGGGGCTGGAAGCGGCCGATGGCGGCAGCATCAGCGTCGATGGTGAATCTGCGGCGAAAGGCCGCGCGCGGCACGCCGACGTGCGCGTGATGTTCCAGGACGCACGGCTGCTGCCGTGGAAGCGCGTGCTGGACAACGTCGCGCTGGGCCTGCCGCGCGCACGCCGCAGTGAAGCCGCCAATGTGCTGGCGCAGGTGGGCCTGGCCGACCGCGCGCAGGCCTGGCCGGCGCGGCTGTCCGGTGGCCAGCGCCAGCGCGTGGCCCTGGCGCGCGCGCTGGTGCACCACCCGCAGCTGTTGCTGCTGGACGAGCCGCTGGGCGCGCTGGACGCGCTCACGCGCATCGAGATGCAAGGGCTCATCGAGTCGCTGTGGCGCCGCCTTGGCTTCACGGCGCTGCTGGTCACGCACGACGTGTCCGAAGCGGTGGCGCTGGCCGACCGCATCGTGCTGATCGAAGACGGCCGCATCGCCATGGATGAGCGTGTGGCGCTGGCGCGCCCGCGCGAACGCGGCGCGGCTGGCTTTGCGCAACTGGAGGCGAAGGTGCTGCAGCGGGTGATGCGGCAAGCGCCGCAGGCGCAGGGGCAGGTACCGTCGCATGCCGGTGCGCATGCCGAACCTGGCGCCACGACCGCGCAGCTGAACGTGAGCTGGGCAACTTGACCGTGCCACCTGCGGCAATGTGCGCCGCGCATATCGACAGGCCGTAATCTTCATTCGCTCGCGCCCGCGGACCTCCTATCATGAGCAGGCAGGCCGATGCGGTGCGACAGTACAGAGGGCGCATGGAGCGCCCGTCATCACTAATCCGACCATGAGGCCGAAGGGCCCGGTCAACCGAAGGAATGCCATGCCAGGCGTGCATGAACCCGCGGGCGCAGTGCCTGCGCTCCAACGTTATCTGGAATCGCTGCCGCGCCAGCCGCTGGCTGACCGGCAATTGTGGCGCGACGCGCGCGGGCAGGTGCAGGGCCAGTTCTTCAACTGCTCGCTGACCAGCGCGTTCGAGCCACTGGTGACGCTGGCCGACCGGCAGGTGGTGGCGCATGAGGGTTCGATCCACACCTACGCAGAGGACGGCGTGGGCCTGGCGGCATGGAAGCTGTTTGCGATGGCGGCCGACGACAACACCCTGGTGTCGCTGGACCGGCTTTCGCGCCTGCTGCATGCCATCAACTACTTTGCCGCCGAGGGCGAGCACAAGCTGGTGCTGAACGTGCATAACCGGCTGCTGGCCGCGGTCACCGACGACCACGGCGCTGCCTTCCGGCGCGCATTGCAATCGCTGGGCCTGCCGCTGGAGCGCTTTGTGATCCAGGTGCCGGCCAGCGCCAATGACGACTTGGCATTGCTGTTGCATGTCGTTGGCAACTATCGGCGCAACGGTTTCGCGGTAAGCCTGCAGGCGTCGGATCCGGCGGAAGCCGGTGCGCTGATGGCGCACGCGTTGCCGGACTGGCTCAAGCTGGACATGCGCCGCACCTGGACCGACCGCCAGCTGTCGGGCCTGCGTGCCAGCGCGGCCAACGCCGGCGTAACGCTGATCGGGCGGCGCCTGCAGAACGCCGAAAGCATCGAGCGCCTGCAGGCCGCGGGCATCGGCCTGGGCCAGGGCGCCTTCGCCGGCGCGCCGGTCAGTGCGGCCGGGCTGCGCGCAGGCCTGGCGAGCGCCGCGCATGCATTGGACAAGGAGGTGGTATGACGCAAGCGAACCGGCTCTCCGGCGGTCATGGCACGCGCCTGGACATCCCGCGGCACCTGCAGGTGCTGACCGTGCCGGGGCTGCACGGCAGCGGCCCGGGACACTGGCAGAGCCGCTGGGAGCAGCGCTTCCCGGACTGGCAGCGGGTGGAGCAGCACGACTGGTCGCGCCCCAGCCTGCCGCTGTGGGCCGAGCGTGTCTCCGAAGGCGTGATGCGCGCCCAGCGCGTGGCCGCGCGCGGCGCGGTGCTGGTGGCGCACAGCTTTGGCTGCCTGGCATCGCTGCGCCAGGCGGCGCTGGATCCGGTCGGCATTGCCGGCGCATTGCTGGTGGCGCCGGCCGATCCGGACAAATTTGGCGTGGCGGCGCTGCTGCCGTCCTACCGGCTGCCGTTTCCGACCATCCTGGTAGCCAGCCGCAACGACCCCTGGATGCCGCAGCGCACCGCTTTCAGCTGGGGCACGCTGTGGGGCAGTGAACTGATCGATGCGGGCAGCCTGGGCCACATCAATGCCGATTCCGGGATGGGCGAGTGGCCTGAAGGTCTCGCGCTGCTCGATACGCTGGTCCAGCGCATCGCGCAGGCAGGCGATGCTGGCTCCATAAGTGAATCAACCACCGCCTGGGAGTCGGGCATCGAGGTGGTGTCTACCGTCCCTTATATCTAAACCGTCTAAGAAAATTCATAAAGATTCGTTCTGTTTATAAGGGCGACTCTGCAGAATCTGTCTCGTAGGCCGGCGCAATATGCGTTGGCGTCATAAAGAACGGCCCGCCGGGGCCAGCCATCAGGGTCCGGCGGCGCACCGCTCACAGACGAGACGACATGCCTCCATCCATTTCCCTGGCGGACAATCCGCCGCCAGCCGCTCCCCGCGCCCCTGACTCCGGCGCCACGCGCGCGCCACGCAGCCCGTCCAGGCAGCGCTTTACGGTGCTGCCCGGTTTCGGCCTGTCGCTGGGCTTCACGCTGTTCTATCTGACGCTGATCGTCCTGATCCCGCTGTCGGCCACGTTCCTGAAGACGTTCACGATGACGTGGGACGCGTTCTGGACCTCGGTCACGGCGCCGCGCGTGGTGGCGTCGCTGCAGCTGAGCTTTGGCGCGTCGCTGGTGGCGGCCATCGTCAATACGGTGTTCGGGCTGGCGGTGGCCTGGGTGCTGGTGCGCTACCGCTTCCCGGGCAAGCGCCTGATCGATGCGCTGGTGGACCTGCCATTCGCACTGCCCACGGCCGTGGCCGGTATCGCGCTGACGGCGCTGTTTGCCGGCAATGGCTGGATCGGCCGCTATCTTGAGCCGCTTGGCATCAAGGTCGCATTCACGCCACTGGGCGTGGTGGTGGCGCTGACCTTTATCGGCCTGCCGTTCGTGGTGCGCACGGTGCAGCCGGTGCTGGAAGACGTGGAGCAGGAGCTGGAAGAAGCCGCTGCCAGCCTCGGCGCCAACCGCCTGCAGACTTTCCAGCGCGTGATCCTGCCCGCCATCCTGCCGGCGCTGCTGACCGGGTTTGCGCTGTCGTTCGCGCGCGCCACCGGCGAGTACGGCTCGGTGGTCTTTATCTCCGGCAACATGCCGATGGTGTCCGAGATCGCGCCGCTGATGATCTATTCCAAGCTGGAGCAATACGACTACGCCGGCGCCACCGCGGTGGCAGTGGTGATGCTGGTGATCTCCTTCGGGCTGCTGCTGCTGATCAACCTGCTGCAGGCCTGGACGCGCCGCCATCAATCCGGTGTGCGCGCCGCGCTGGCACCTGAAGCGCCCGCCACGGGCAAGGAGTTCTGACATGGCCGGCGCAGTTGCGGGACGCCTGGGCGGGCAAGGCAACGCCCCGGCCCATCACAGGTTTGACGCCACCGGCGAGGCGCCGTGGGTGCGCTACACGCTGATCACGGTGGCAGTGCTGTTCCTCACGCTGTTCCTGTTCGTGCCGCTGGCCTCGGTCTTTTATGAAGCCTTGCGCAAGGGCGTGCAGACCTACTGGGAAGCGTTGATCGAGCCCGACGCACTCGCCGCGATCCAGCTCACGCTGACAGTGGCGGCGATCGCGGTGCCACTGAACGTGGTGTTCGGCGTGGCGGCGGCGTGGGCCATTGCCAAGTTCGACTTCCGCGGCAAGAACCTGCTGATCACGCTGATCGACCTGCCGTTCTCGGTGTCGCCGGTGATCTCCGGCCTGGTCTACGTGCTGCTGTTCGGCGCGCAGGGCTGGCTGGGGCCGTGGCTGGAAACGCACGACATCAAGATCATGTTCGCGGTGCCGGGCATCGTGCTGGCCACCATCTTCGTGACCTTCCCCTTTGTTGCGCGCGAGCTGATCCCGCTGATGCAGGCGCAGGGCAGTGAAGAGGAAGAGGCCGCGATCGTGCTGGGCGCCTCGGGCTGGCAGACCTTCCGCCATATCACGCTGCCCAATATCCGCTGGGGCCTGCTGTACGGCGTGATCCTGTGCAATGCGCGGGCGATGGGCGAGTTCGGCGCGGTCTCGGTGGTGTCGGGCCATATCCGCGGGCTGACCAACACCATGCCGCTGCATGTGGAGATCCTCTACAACGAGTACAACTTCGCGGCGGCCTTTGCGGTGGCCTCGCTGCTGACGCTGCTGGCGCTGGTCACGCTCGGCATCAAGACGCTGGTGGAATTCCGCGCCCGCAAGGAAACCGAAGAGGCTGCACCCGAGCGGCCGCTGGCAAGTTTGCAAGGACAAGCATCATGAGCATCCAGGTCAAGAACGTAGAGAAGCGCTTTGGCGACTTTGTCGCGCTGGACAACGTCTCGCTCGATTTCGACGAGGGCGAGCTGACCGCGCTGCTGGGGCCGTCCGGCTGCGGCAAGACCACGCTTCTGCGCATCATCGCCGGCCTGGAGCGCGCCGACGCGGGCCAGATCGTGCTGGCCGGGCGCGATGCCTCGGACCAGCATGTGCGCCAGCGCCAGGTGGGTTTCGTGTTCCAGCACTATGCGCTGTTCAAGCATATGAGCGTGTTCGAGAACGTGGCCTTCGGACTGCGTGTCAAGCCGCGTGCGGAGCGCCCGAGCGAAGCGCAGATCCGCGACAAGGTGCGTTCGCTGCTGGAACTGGTGCAACTCGACTGGCTGGCCGACCGCTACCCGTCGCAGCTCTCCGGTGGCCAGCGCCAGCGTATCGCGCTGGCGCGCGCCCTGGCGGTGGAGCCGCGCGTGCTGCTGCTGGACGAACCGTTCGGCGCGCTCGACGCCAAGGTGCGCAAGGAACTGCGCCGCTGGCTGCGCCGCCTGCACGATGAACTGCACGTGACCAGCGTGTTCGTCACCCATGACCAGGAAGAGGCGCTGGAAGTGGCCGACCAGGTGGTGCTGATGAACCGCGGCCACGTGGAGCAGTACGGCTCGCCCGAGGCCGTCTACAACCATCCGGCCACGCCCTTCGTGTTCGGCTTCCTCGGCAACGTGAACCTCTTCCACGGCCGGCTGGAAGTGGGCGAGAGCGGCGGCCTGCTGCATACCGGCGAGGCGGTGCTGCCGGTGGTCGGCAGCGGCCATGAGACCGCCGGCGACGCGGTGGCCTATGTGCGCCCCCATGACCTCGACCTGGAACGCTATTCGCCCGGCGCCGACGGCATCGCCGTGACGCTGCGCCGCGCGCTGACGCTGGGCCCGGTGGCGCAGCTAGAACTCGAACGTGAAGACAACCAGGACGTGATTGAAGTCGCGCTGCCGCTGGAGCGCTTCCGCCACGCGGGCTTCCGCGAAGGCGAGTTGCTTGCGGTACGCCCGCGCCAGCTGCGGGTGTTCACGCAGCCGCGTACCACGTCCACCCAACAAGAAAAGGCCACTCCATGAACTTCCAGCAACTCCGTTCCATCCGCGAGGCGGTGCGCCGCCAGTTCAACCTGACCGAGGTCGCCAACGCGCTCTACACCTCGCAACCTGGCGTGTCGCGCCAGATCCGCGAGCTGGAAGAAGAGCTGGGCGTGGAGATCTTCGAGCGCTACGGCAAGCGCCTGACCGGGCTGACCGAGCCGGGCCGCGAGATCGTGCGCATCGTCGAACGCCTGCTGCTGGAGGCCGAGAACCTGCGCCAGGCCGGCGACGAATACGCCGGCCGCCATACCGGCCGCCTGACCGTTGCCACCACCCACACCCAGGCACGCTATGCACTGCCGCGCGTGGTGCAGGCATTCCGCCGCGAATACCCGCATGTGACGCTGGCACTGCAGGAGGCGTCGCCGACGCATATCGTTGAGTTGCTGCTGACGGGGCAGGCCGATATCGGCATCGCCACCGAGGCGCTGGCCACCGAGGCCGGGCTGACCTCGTTCGAGGCCTACAGCTGGCAGCACGTGCTGGTGGTCTCGCCCGGCCATCCGCTCACGCGCCTGCCGGAGCCGACGCTCGAAGACGTGGCCGGCTTCCAGCTCATCACCTATGACGCCGGCTTCACCGGCCGCCGCAAGATCGACAGCGCCTTTGCCGAGGCCGGCCTGCAGCCGGAGATCGTGCTGACCGCGCTGGACGCCGACGTGATCAAGACCTACGCCGAACTGGACCTGGGCGTGGGCATCATTGCCTCGATGGCCTATGACGAGCGCAAGGATTCCGGCCTGGTGCGGATCTCGGCCGACCACCTGTTCGCGCCCAACACCACCAGCGTGGCGGTGCGGCGGGGCGCCTACCTGCGCGGCTATGCGCACGCCTTTATCAACATGTTCGCGCCACACCTGTCGCCCGACACTGTCAGCAGCGCGCTGTCCGAGCAGGAGCGCCAGGCCCTGGCGGCCTGATTCCGGCCTGGCTGTGGCCATCGCCAGGCGGCGCAGGGGGCACCCGAGCGCCGCCTGACAGCCGCCGTCCGCCCCGGCACGGTGCCGTTCGCGCCCCGTGCCCGCCGTTCGTCGCAAGAGACTTTCTTCGTGCCCGGGTGAGGGGTACATTCCTTGCACGTGCCCGCGGCTTGCTGTCCGGCGAGCGCCGCACGTGTACCGCAGCGCAACAAAGCTTGCGCGCGGCCGCCGGTCTGCAAGGGCCGGACAAGGGAGACAGAGACGATCATGCGCGACGACGAACCGCTGCTGCGCTGGCAGTGGCGCGGCTATGCCCGCAACCACCAGCATCCCCGCAACCTGCTGCTGCATATCGTGGCCGTGCCGATGTTCATGGCCGGCACCGTGCTGGGCCTCTACGGCCTGCTGCGCCTGAGCCTGCCAGCGGTGGCGCTGGGGCTGGTGTGCATGGGCATGTCGATGGCCCTGCAGGGCCGCGGGCACCGGCTGGAAGCCCACGCGCCGGAACCCTTTGCCGGTCCGGCGGACATCGCCGGCCGCATCCTGGCCGAGCAGTGGATCACATTCCCGCGCTATGTGCTGTCCGGCCAATGGTGGCGCGCGCTGGCCGGCCGGCGTGCCGGACAGGGCGGTTGAGGTGACTCCGCGCTGCCCGCCTCATCACATTCCCGCATTGCGCCAGGCTCAGTCCGCGCTAACATGAACGCCATGGACCGCTGCTTCTCCAACGTCGCCACCGCCATCCCCTCCCGGCTCAATATCCTCGGGCGCGACCTGCTGTTCGTGCTGTGCATGAACTCGGTGATCGCCATCAGCCTGAACTACGGCTTCCAGACCGGCGGCAGCCTGTGGCACAACTTTGTCTACAGCCAGCTGATCGGCCTGTCGATCTGGGTGCTGATCGACATTCCGCGCGTGGTGATCTGGTGGAACGATCGGCCGCGCCGCTGGCCCTTCCTGCTGCTGGCCGCCGCCGCGGTGCCCGCGGGCGTGGTGTTCGGCAGCTGGGCCACGCGCGTGGCGCTGGACCTGCCGCCCAAATCCGCCGACGAAGCCGGCGGCATGCTGCGCATGTGCCTGGTGGTGGGCATGCTGGCCGCGGCCTCGATGATCTATTTCTACTGGTCGCGCGAGAAGCTGGCCTCGCTCGAGCGCCAGGCCGCGCTGGACGCCCTGCAGCGCGAGGAAGCCGAAAAGCAGCTGGTGCGCGCACAACTGATGGCGCTGCAGGCGCAGATCGAACCGCATTTCCTGTTCAACTCGCTGGCCAACCTCGACGGCCTCATCGCCACCGACCCACCCGCCGCGCGCCAGCTGCTGCAGCGCCTGATCGGTTTCCTGCGCATGTCGCTGGCGCATACCCGCGCCGAGCAATGCACGCTGCGGCAGGAGTTCGAGCTGCTGCGCAGCTACCTGGACATCCAGGGCATGCGCTTCGGCCAGCGGCTCTCGTTCGACATCGACCTGCCGCGGGAACTGGCGAAGGTTGAGATCCCGCCCATGCTGATCCAGCCGCTGGTGGAAAACGCGGTCACGCACGGCATCGAGCCCTGCATGATCGGCGGCCATATCCAGCTGTCGGCGCGCGCCGCCGGCGACAATGCGGTGCAGGTCATCATCGCCGATACCGGCGTGGGCTTCGGCCATGCCTCGGGCAAGGGTTCGGGCCTGGGCATCACCCATGTGCGCGAGCGGCTGGCGCGCATCTTTGGCGCGGCGGCCTCCATGCAGATGGAAGAGAACACCCCGCGCGGCGTGGTGGTGCGGCTGACGCTGCCGCTGGAACGCCCGGCCGAAGCGCCCACCCTGACCCAGACCGTCACCAGTGTGCCGGAGGGCATGCCAGCATCGGCCCCGGCCATGCAACGGCTCTGAAGCGCACCTCGCCTGCCAGCACGCCTGACAAGAAGAACGGCTGGCGGTGCCGCTGACTGCCAGGACCCATCCACCACCCCAACGCCCCCATGACCCCGACCCTTCTGATCGCCGATGACGAAGCGCTGCTGGCGCGCGTGCTGGAATCCGAACTGAAGTCGCTGTGGCCCGAGGCCCGTATCGTTTCCGTAGTCCACGACGGCGTGGCCGCGCTGGCGGCGGCGCGCGAGTACCAGCCGCGCGTGGCCTTCCTGGATATCCGCATGCCGGGCATGAGCGGCATGGACGTGGCGCGCGAACTGATTGAATTTGACACCCCGCCGCTGGTGGTCTTCGTGACCGCTTACGATCAGTTTGCGCTGGAGGCGTTCGAGCGCGCCGCGGTGGACTATGTGCTCAAACCGGTACAGCGCGAGCGGCTTGAGGCCACGGTGCAGCGCCTGAAGGACCGCCTGGCCGGCCCCGCCGACGATGAAGACACCGAGACCGAAGCCTCGATCGCGGAGACGGACCGGCTCGGCCAGTTGCTGGCGCGCCTGGAATCGCTGGAGCACGCCACCCCGGGCCCGGGCGGTGCACCGCAGCGGCAGTACCTGCGCTTTATCAAGGCACTGGTGGGGCAGGAGGTGCGCATCATCCCCGTGGACGAAGTCATCTACCTGGAGGCCACCGACAAGTACGTCAACGTGGTTTCCGGCGCCGGCGAAGCGCTGATCCGCACCAGCCTGCGCGAGCTGACGCAGCAGCTGGACCCGGAGCGCTTCTGGCAGGTCCACCGCGGCACCGTGGTCAACATCACCTGCGTGGCCAGCGCGGTTAATCAGTCGCTGGGACGGCTGTCGCTGCGGCTGCGCGACCGCCCCGAACTGCTGCCGGTGGCGCGACAGTACGCGCACCTGTTCAAGCAGATGTAAGCGCGGTCGGCGGGAGGCGTGGCCGCCACCTGGCTGCAGAGGGCAGGGGTTTTCCTCTATGATGCGGGCTTCGGCCCGTATTTTTTTGGGCTGCCGCCTCCCGTCCTGCCGCATAGCCCCTGCCACCAGCGCCATGTCCACCGCCGCACTCGATTCCACGCGCAATCCTCTTCGTCATGATGCCCAGGTGATCGGGCTGGTTGGCCTGGCCCACGGGGTTTCCCACTTCTACCACCTGTTGCTGGCTCCGCTGTTCCCGTGGATCAAGGCGGAATTCGGCCTGAGCTATGCCGAGCTGGGCCTGCTGATGACGGTGTTCTTCGCGGTCTCGGCGGTGGTGCAGACCGCGTCCGGCTTTGTGGTCGACCGCTTCGGCGCGCGGCCGGTGCTGTTTGCCGGGCTGGCCTTCCTGGGGGCCGCGGCCTTGCTGTTGTCGACCAGTTCCGGCTACGCCGCGCTGCTTTTCGGCGCGGCCGTGGCGGGGTTGGGCAACGGCGTATTCCACCCGGCCGACTTCACGCTGCTGAACAAGCATGTGTCGCAGCCCCGGCTGGGACACGCGTTCTCGGTGCACGGCATTTCGGGCAACCTGGGCTGGGCGGCGGCGCCGCTGTTCCTGGTGGCGATCGCCAACCTGGCCAGCTGGCGCGTTGCGCTGGCGGCGGCCTCGGCGGTGGCCTTTATCGTCCTGGCCGTGCTGGTGGTGCTGCGCCATGTGCTGGACCCGCGCGAAGTGCAGGGCGCCGTGGGCCGGCCCGCGGCCAAGGCTGCGGCCGGCGTGGCCACATCCGGCGCCAGCGTGCTGGGCTTCCTGCGCCTGCCGCAGGTGTGGGTGTGCTGGGCCTTCTTCCTGCTGACCACGTTCTCCGCCGCCGGCATCCAGAGCTTTGCGCCGACCGCGCTGACCTACCTGTACGGCATGCCGTTCACGCTGGCGACCGCTTCCTACACCATCTACATGCTGTGCAGCGCGGGCGGCATGATCGTCGGCGGCTTTGCCGCCAGCCGCACCAGCAACCATGACCGGCTGATCGCGGTGAGCTTCACGGTGGCGGGGCTGGTGGCGGTGCTGGTCGGGCTGAACCTGGTGCCTGCGCTGCTGGTGCCGGTGCTGATGGGCGTGATCGGCTTTGGCGCCGGTACCGCCGGGCCGTCGCGCGACCTGCTGGTGCGCGCCGCCGCCCCCGCCGGTGCCACCGGGCGCGTCTATGGCGTGGTCTACTCGGGCCTGGATATCGGCCTGGCGTGCGGCCCGTTGTTCTTCGGTGCGCTGATGGATGCAAAGCTGCCGGCCTGGGTGTTCTTCATGATCGGCGGCTTCCAGTTGCTGTCGATCTTCACCGCGGTGACGGTGGGCAACGGCAACCGCTCGCGCCGCGGCGCGGCGGCGGGCCAGGCGGAGGCCGCCTAGCCCGGGCCGGGCCACCCAAGCACCGCCTTCCGAACTCGACTGCCTGAGGATGCTTTCATGTCAATGACGCCGGCCAACGCCACCCAGCCTGACGATTCCGAACACGGCACCCCGCTGCCGGGCGGCCATATCCTGGTCGATGCGCTGCTGGCGCACGGCGCCGAGCTGGCCTTCGGCGTGCCGGGAGAAAGCTACCTGGCCGTGCTGGACGGCTTCCACCGCCGCCGCGACCAGTTGCGCTTCATCATCTGCCGCCAGGAGGGCGGGGCCGCCGTCATGGCCGAGGCCTACGGCAAGCTGACCGGGCGCCCCGGGCTGGCCTTCTGCACGCGCGGGCCGGGCGCCACCAATGCCAGCATCGGCGTGCACACTGCCTTCCAGGACTCGACGCCGATGATCCTGTTCATCGGCCAGGTCGGCACCGACTTCATGGACCGCGAGGCCTTCCAGGAAATCGACTACCGCCGCATGTTCGGCCAGATGGCCAAGTGGGTGGCGCAGATCGACCGGGTCGAACGCATCCCCGAATACATCGCGCGCGCCTACCAGACCGCCACCTCGGGCCGCCCGGGCCCGGTGGTGCTGGCGCTGCCCGAGGACATGCTGGCGCAGACTGCCGCCGTGCCGCAGCTGCAGGCCTACCAGCGCGTCATGAGCTGGCCCGGCGAGGCCGACCTGGCGCGGCTGGCCGAGATGCTCAACGCCGCCGAGCGCCCCTTCGTGCTGGCCGGCGGCAGCGGCTGGACGCCGCAGGCCTGCGCCGACCTGCAGGCCTTTGCCGAGCGCTTCGCGCTGCCGGTGGGCTGCGCCTTCCGCGGCCAGGACCTGTTCGACAACCGCCATCCCAACTACGCCGGCGATGTCGGCATCGGCATCAACCCGGCGCTGGCCGAGCGCGTCCGCAATGCCGACCTGGTGCTGGCCATCGGCCCGCGCCTGGGCGAGATGACCACCGGCGGCTACGCGCTGATCGCCGCGCCGCGGCCCGCGCAAAAGCTGATCCACGTGCACGCCGGCGCCGAGGAACTGGGCAGCGTGTACCAGGCCGACCTGATGATCCAGGCCTCGATGCCGGCCATCGCCGCGCGCGTGGCCGGCCTGCAGCCCGCGGCCGCGCCGCGCTGGCAGGCGTGGACCGAAGCCGCGCACGCCGACTACGAACGCTACCTGCAGCCACCCCCGTTTACGGGGCAGGGCGTCGACATGGCCGAGGTCATCCGCACGCTGGACCAGCTGCTACCGGCCGACGCGGTCGTGACCAATGGCGCCGGCAACTACGCCGGCTGGCTGCACCGCTATTTCCACTATCGCCCGTTCACCAGCGGCGGCCGCGGCCAGCTGGCCCCGACCAGCGGCGCGATGGGCTATGGCGTGCCGGCGGCGGTCGGCGCCAAGATCGCGTTCCCGCAACGCACCGTGGTGGCGCTGGCCGGCGATGGCTGCTTCCTGATGAATGGCCAGGAACTGGCTACGTCGATGCAATACCAGGCGCCGGTGATCTTCATCGTCGTCAATAACGGCATGTACGGCACCATCCGGATGCACCAGGAACGCGAATACCCGACCCATGTCTCGGGCACCGAGCTGCACAACCCCGATTTTGCCGCGCTGGCGCGCGCATATGGCGCGCGCGGCGCCACCGTGACCACGACCGAAGCCTTTGCCCCGGCATTGCGCGAGGCATTGGCCGCGCCGGTCTCGACGCTGATCGAGATCCAGGTGGACCCGGACGTGATCACGCCGCGCACCACGCTGAGCGCGATCCGCGCGCAGGCGCTGGCCAGTCAGAAGCCATGAGCCGGTGCGGCCCGACCGGATACTTTCTTACCTATCAGGAGACCATCGATGAAGCCCGTCACCACCGACCTGTGCGACGCGCATGAAGACCGCCTTGCCGACGGCACCCTGCGCGTGATGGCGCCGGTGTTCCGAGCCTTCGGCAAGCAGGGCGCCTTTGCCGGCCCCGCCGCCACGCTCAAGGTGTTCGAAGACAACTCGCTGGTGCGCGCCGCGCTGGAAGCGCCGGGGCAGGGCCGCGTGCTGGTGATCGACGGCGGCGGCTCGCTGCGCTGCGCGCTGGTGGGTGGCAACCTTGGCCTGCTGGCCGAGAAGAACGGCTGGGTCGGCATCGTCGTCAACGGCTGCATCCGCGATACCGCCGAGCTGGACGTGTGCGACATCGGTATCCGCGCGCTGGCCGTGCATCCGCAGAAAAGCCAGAAGCGCAACGTCGGCGAAAGCGACGTCACGGTGCTGATGCCCGGCGCCGTGGTGCGCCCGGGCAACTGGATCTACGTCGACGCCGACGGCGTGCTGGTCTCGGACGAAAGGCTGGGGAACTGAGCATGCCGCGCGTCTTTGTCTACGGCACGCTGCGCGCCGGCGAGGTCAACGACCTGAACGCCGCCGCCCAGCGCCACGGCATTGCCGCGCCCACGCTGCTGGGCATGGGTACGGTGGCCGGCAGGCTCTATGACTTCGGCACCTATCCCGGCCTGGTGCTGGACGCCAGTGGCGGGCCGGTCGTGGGCGATCTCTACGAGATTGCCGACGCGCTGTTGCCAGTGCTCGACGAGATCGAAGAGGTCTATCCCGGTCAGGCCACGCTGTTCGTGCGCGAGGAACGGGCCGTGTTGCAGGATGGGCAGCCGGTTGCCTGCCTGCTCTATCCAGTGGCCGAGTCGGCCGTGACCACGCTGCCGCGCATCGACAGCGGCGACTGGGTGGCCTATCGCCGCGCACGCGATACGGCCGCGGCCTGAACCCCGGCTCGTTTCAAACAGACGGCGCCGATTCGCGGCGCCGTTTGCTTTTGCGTAGCATGGCCGACGATGACATCGACCAATGGAATCGACGGCCATGAACGCTCCGCAATCCCTGCAGCCGCAGGTCTTCCCCCAGCAGTTCTTTATCCACGCCGGCGACGTGCGGCTGTCCGCCACCAGTTGGGGTGAGCCCGGGCCAGGGCGGCCCACCATCGTCCTGGTGCACGGCTATCCCGACAGCAGCGAGGTCTGGCACGGCGTGGCGGCGCAGTTGGCGGGGCGCTTCCATGTGGTGGCCTATGACGTGCGCGGGGCAGGGCACTCAACCGCGCCGCGTGCGACTGACGCTTACCGGCTGCAGAAGCTTGCCGATGACTTCATCGCAGTCATCGACGCGGTCTCGCCGCAGCGCCCCGTGCACCTGGTGGGCCACGATTGGGGGTCGATCCAGAGCTGGGAATTCGTCACCGATGCACGGCTGCAAGGGCGCATCGCCTCATTTACCTCTTGCTCCGGCCCATGCCTGGACCACGCGGCAATCGGCCTGCGCGAACTACGCGGGCAGCGGTCGCTGGCTGCGTTGGGCAAGACATTGAGGCAGCTGGCTGCATCCTGGTATATCGGCGCCTTCCACCTGCCGTGGCTGCCTGAACTGACCTGGCGGCTGTGGCTGGGTCGTGCGTGGCCGCGCTACCTGCGCCTGACCGAGAACCTGCGCACAGGGCCCAGCCCCACACAAACCGCCGACGGCTGCCACGGTGTGCGCTTGTACCGCGCCAACTTCCTGCCCGTGCTGCGCGCCCCGCGCCAGCGTCATGCCCATGCGCCGGTGCAGGTGATCGTGCCGTTGCATGACCGGTATGTGAAGCCGGCGCTGACCGAAGACCTGCACCGCTGGACCACGCAACTCTGGCGCCGCACCGTGCCCGCGCACCATTGGCTGCCGCTGGCCGACGCCCAGGGGTTTGCCGCCATGGTGCGGGAATTTATCGAGCATATGGAAGGGGAGCCGGCCGCACCGGCGTTGCTTGCCGCGCGCCTCCGCTAGCGGAGGGCGCATCCTGCGCATTTTTCACGATGTGGAAAGATATTTTGGGCCACAAAAATACATGGTTTGCGTAGCACAACACCATTTCTCATGATGGAATATCATGTCCCGCATCGTGAAATAAAATCGCTAAGCCATTGAATTATTAATGGAAAAAAACTAAGCGACAACTGCAGATCGAGGTTGTTGCAACGCGGGAGGGTTCTCTACACTCATATATAAGACACATGACCTGAGCCGCGAAAAACAGCGACCCACGCAGCAGCACCGCGACCAGCCCAGGCCAGGTGATCAAGATATCCCAGCCATCCCCGCATCATCAGGAGAGTGACCATGACCCGCCAAGAACAGATCCAGGCCCTGCAGAAAGACTGGGATACCAATCCCCGCTGGAAGGGTATCAAGCGCAACTTCACCGCCGAAGACGTGGTGCGCCTGCGTGGTTCGGTCCAGGTCGAACACACCCTGGCACGCCGTGGCTCCGAAAAGCTCTGGAACCTGCTGCACACCGAGCCGTTCGTCAACTCGCTGGGGGCGCTGACCGGCAACCAGGCCATGCAGCAAGTGAAGGCCGGCCTGAAGGCCATCTACCTGTCGGGGTGGCAAGTCGCAGGCGACGCCAACCTGGCCGGTGAAATGTACCCCGACCAGTCGCTGTACCCGGCCAACTCGGTGCCGCAAGTCGTCAAGCGCATCAACAACACCTTCCAGCGCGCCGACCAGATCCAGTGGAGCGAAGGCAAGGGCGACACCGACTTCTTCGCCCCGATCGTGGCTGACGCTGAAGCCGGCTTCGGCGGCGTGCTGAACGCGTTCGAACTGATGAAGTCGATGATCGAAGCGGGCGCCGCCGGCGTGCACTTCGAAGACCAGCTCGCTTCGGTGAAGAAGTGCGGCCACATGGGCGGCAAGGTGCTGGTGCCGACCCGCGAAGCCGTCGCCAAGCTGACCGCTGCCCGCCTGGCCGCCGACGTCTCGGGCGTGCCGACCCTGGTGATCGCCCGTACCGACGCCGAGGCCGCCGACCTGCTGACCTCGGACGTGGACGACAACGACAAGCCGTTCTGCACCGGCGAGCGCACCGTGGAAGGTTTCTACCGCGTGCGCAACGGCCTGGAGCAGTCGATCTCGCGGGCCCTGGCCTATGCTGAAGTCGCTGACCTGGTGTGGTGCGAAACCGGCAAGCCGGACCTCGAGTTCGCCAAGAAGTTTGCCGAAGCCGTGCACGCCAAGTTCCCAGGCAAGATGCTGGCCTACAACTGTTCGCCGTCGTTCAACTGGAAGAAGAACCTGGACGACGCCACCATCGCCAAGTTCCAGAGGGAACTGGGCGCGATGGGCTACAAGTTCCAGTTCATCACGCTGGCTGGCTTCCACTCGCTGAATTACTCGATGTTCAACCTGGCCTACGGCTACGCCCGCAACCAGATGAGCGCGTTCGTGGAACTGCAGGAAGCCGAGTTCAAGGCAGCCGAGAAGGGCTTCACCGCGGTCAAGCACCAGCGCGAAGTCGGCACCGGCTACTTCGATGCCGTGACCCAGACCATCGAAGGCGGCCAGTCGTCGACGACCGCCCTGAAGGGTTCGACCGAAGACGAGCAGTTCTTCGAAGACAAGAAAGTGGCCTGACTCTCCTGGTCACCCCCGCCGGAACGTGGGTCCGGCGGTTAAAGAAAGCGTGTGACCATCACGCTTTCTGATTTAGGCGCCGCGCCGTTCTCTCTCAGGGACGGCGCGTTTTTTTATTTCCCAATGCTGGCGCGGGATAGCGGGTAGCTGTTCAAAACTTGTTCAAAATTCGTTCAAAACCTACGCAGCATTGATGCTCACTTTGATAGGCTCCAAGCCGCGATTGTTGGCGTAGTTGCCAATGGATCTGAGATGGTGGATCAGATACTTGCTGACCACTCCCGTCGACTTGCAGCGCGCGATCACGTCTGCCAGCGACATGCCAATGGCATTCATCCGAAGCGCTGTCGGGATGGCAATCCGCACCTCGGTCTTGGACCGCTGCAGGACGGCAACATTGCCCTTGACGAACGAGCGTTCCCAGCGCGCCACGGTCGGTCGATCCTGGCCCGAGACCAGCGCCAGCAGCATCGATTTTGGCAGCCAGTCTGCGGCTTCCGGCGCTCTGGGTAGGATCGCGTTGAACTCGGCCAGCGTCAGGCGTCGGCGCTTCACTTTCACCTTGACCTTTTCCGTCACCGTGGCCGGGTTCCTGTGCATCCGGGAACTACGCGCTATTGACTGTGAAGCGCGCGGGGCGCGTCTTCGCCGCGACGTAGAGTGGGTGCTTTGGGGTGCCGTCCTGGTTCAGCCCGAGGTGGTAAAGCAGATTTCCGCGCCCGCACATCCTGATGATTCGAAGCACTTCGACTGCGCGCGCCGGCGCGGCCTTGTGCGCACCCCAGGCGCAGATCACCCGCGAGCATCGGTCGATCGCGTCCATGATCGCGCCGTTGGCCGTGTCCTCGCGCCCGAGCGGCTCCGCATGCGCAAGCAGGCCATCCGGATCTGTCGAGCGCAGCGGGAACAGGTTGACCACCTCCAGTCGGCCGTACTTGCCGGCCTGCGCCCGCTGCATGCACCTGGTGATGGTCGGGTCGTTGACCTGGTGGTCGGCGGTCGACGGGTTGAGCATGATGAAGCCCAGCGCCGGCCGGCTGTCGTCCCACTGTCGCCAAAGCCGGTACCGGTACTGCTCGCAGTCTGAGAGGATGCAGCCGGCCTCGCCGTCCAGGGTGGTTTCGATCAGTCGCTTCATGACAGCTCCTCTTCGGGGCAGCGCCTTGGTGGTGGTGTACGATGAGCTGGCGCCGTTCGTGTAGTTGACCGTGCGTCGGTCCTTGCGGCCGAAGCGTGCGTCGGCGCGCTGCGCATCGTTCTTCCGCGGCCAGTCGGCTGGCCAGGCGAGGGGGTAGTTTGTCATGCTAGGATGCCTTGAAAGGACTGGAGACCGCCGTGGAGCGCGTGACCGAGTACCGTGGATTCGACATCCATGTCGATGTCCAAAAGGTGTCCAAGGACATGTTCAACGTCTGGTTCGAGATTGAAGGACCTATGAGTCCGCCTGGAGTCGCGGCCATTGGAAAGCGCATCAAGGTCTTCGGCGGGCCATACTCTCAGCGTTGGGCATACCTTGTCGCCGAACTTGCCGGCAGAGCCGCAGTGGATGTAATTCTTGGCGTGGAGGAATAGGCTTACCCCACCATCCCTATCCGCCTTGCTTCCTTCGCGTGCTACGCTTCTTTGGAGCGATCGGAGGCAAGCCATGGCGAACTTCGAAACCGATGCCGAAATACTCGAGTGGATTGCTAAACACAGCGAGGACGAATTCCGGCAGCACGTCGAGCGCCACACGTTCGGCGATAGGCGTTTAGAGAACGCTCGTGCGTATCTCGATCGGATCGACAGCCAGCGCGCGGAGTTGCGCGAGGAACGGGCGCTTTTGGCGACGGAGCAGGCAGCGGGGGCGGCGCAGGACCAAGCCGAGGCTGCGCGACAAGCGCTGCGCATTTCGAAATGGGCTCTCGGTATAGCACTCGTTTCCGCATTTGTGGCCGTGGCCGGTTTGGTCGGAAGATAGGCCATTACATAACCTCCGCAGGCTGTGTCACCGACAGCGCCGCCGCGACCGGCCGCACCCATACCGGCGTGGCCGACAACATGAACGTCTCGCGGGACTCGGCCAGCAGCAGGGTGGTGCCCATCACCTCGGCGATCGCCTGCGCAGCATCCGGCGGCACTGCGTTGCCGATGCGCTCGCGCCAGGCCTGGTCGCTCAAGCCGTCCAGCTCGAGGTATTCCTCCGGCTCGATCAGTGACTGGATGGTCGCCAGTTCGAGCGCGGTGAATGGGCGATGCCAGGTGCCGACCAGCGCGCGGATGATGGCGACCAGCTTGTGGTTCGCCGCCGGCAGCCGAGGGTCGGCTACTGACCAGCGGCCGTTGTCGTGGCCAGCAGCTGCAGAGTCCGCGCCGCTGGGCTGATCCCAACTCACCACGCCGTAGTGGCCGCCGGTCAGGTAGTGATCGCCGCGCTCGCGCCGCATGCCCGGGCGCGGGTCGGCCACTGATCTTCGTCCTGCCGTCCGGCCAATCCCGCCACAGCCCGGCGATCCCAAACGCTGGCTCGCCCGGCAGCCAGACCCGGAACCGCGTCGATTTGGGCCCGGCCTCGTAGTTCGGCTCAAAGACCGCCGCGGCAGGGATCAGGCAAAGCCGGCCCTTCCTCTCGCCGGCCGGAGCGGCTTTTCTCATTCAAGGGTATCCAGATGCTGCCAACTCGCGTATATTGCGCCCCGCGGGGTGGAGCAGTTGGCAGCTCGTCGGGCTCATAACCCGAAGGTCGCAGGTTCAAGTCCTGCCCCCGCAACCAGATTTGAAAGCCCGCCCGGTTCGCGCCGCGCGGGTTTTTTTGTATTGGAGAACTGGTCGAAGAGATGCATTGCCGTGAGCCGGCATCGAAGCGCTGGGCCTGCGGCGGGCGCGAATCTGCTGGAATGCAACAAATTGTCATTTTTGGCGACTTGCAGCATTTGGGTGATTCCCGCCGTAAGAAAGATGGCTTAAAGTGCCGGGGCCTTTATCGGCACTTCCGAGCTACTCACCAAGAACAACATCATGAAAGCATCTCTCTCGCTCGCTTCCTGCGCCGTAGCGGCGGCACTGCTGGCCGGCTGTTCCGGCGGCATGCCCACCAATCTCGATGGCGTGATGAGCGCCGGCACGTCGCTGGCCAAGGCCGCCACGCTGTCTGACGCCGACGTCAAGAGCCTGTCCGACCAGGCTTGCGCCGAATCGGACAAGACCAACAAGATCGCTGCTGCCAACACCACCTACAGCAAGCGCCTGGTCAAGATCATGAGCGGGCTGAAGAACAGCGATGTGCCCAACGTCAACGCCAAGGTCTACATGACCAAGGACGTCAACGCCTGGGCCATGGCCAACGGCTGCGTGCGCGTCTACAGCGGCCTGATGGACATGATGACCGACGACGAAGTGCGTGGCGTGCTGGGCCATGAGCTGGGCCACGTGGCGCTGGGCCACACCAAGAAGGCCATGCAGGTCGCCTACACCGCCACGGCCGCACGCGGCGCGGCGGCAGCTGCCGGCAACAGCGCGGTGGCGGCGCTGTCGCAGTCGCAACTGGGCGAACTGGGCGAGCAGCTGATCAACGCGCAGTTCTCGCAGTCGCAGGAAAGCGCGGCGGATGACTATTCCTTCGACCTGCTGACCAAGAACAAGGCCAACACGCGTGGCCTGGTGACGGCGTTCCAGAAGCTGGCCAAGCTGGACGGCGGCAAGTCCAGCATGTTCTCGTCGCACCCGGGCTCGGAAGACCGCGCCAAGCACATCGAGCAGCGCATCAGCAAGGCTTCGTAAGCGGCCTGCGCAAGCAAAAAACCGCCCGCACCGGTCATGCCGGTGGGGGCGGTTTTGCTTTGTTGGCGCTGCGCGCCGGGGGTCAGCGGTAGACGATCACCGGGATGTCGGTATGTGTCAGCACCTTCTGCGTCTCGCTGCCCAGCAGCAGGCCGGACAACCCGCGCCGGCCATGAGATGCCATGAAGATCACGTCGCAGCCATGGCGCTCGGCCGCGTCGATGATGCCCAGGTAGGGCACTGCAAAGGTCGACATATCGGCATCGAAGGTCACGCCCGCCGCCGTGGCCAGGTTCTCGACCTCTTTCAGGTACAGCTTGGCCTGGTTCTCGATGCGGTCCTTGAAGGCCTGCGGAGCCTCGACCACGATTTCGCTGAACGGCGTGTAGGGGTACTCCTCCAGGCAGACATAGGCTGTGATGCGCGCGCCGATGGCCTTGGCGAGCTCCAGTCCGCCGTTGATGGCTTTCTTGGAGAGTTCCGAGCCGTCGGTGGGTAGCAGGATATGTTGGAACATGCGGGGCTCCTTTTCTGACTAGGGGATCGGGGCAGGGCAGCCAGCTGGCATCGGCGCATGCCGGGGCGCCGGGAGCGCCTGTCACGAATCCATTGTAGTCAGTGTGCCGAGAAGGGCATTGCGCGGAATCAATTGCAATGAATGTGTCTCAGCACACTGGCAGGGACCCCATCCTTCAGCCCGCCAGGACCTCCGCAACCGGCATGGCCGCGGCCTGTTCGGCCCGGCGCCAGTAGGACGGGTTGCCGTAGGTATTCTTCAGGTGGTCGATAAACAGCCGCACCCGCAGCGGCAGGTGCTTGCGCTGCGGAAACACCGCGTGGATGCCGATCGGCGGCGCCTGGAATTCATCCAGTACCGTCACCAGCCGCCCGCTGGCGATCTCGCTGCCCACCTCCCACCAGGAGCGCCACGCCAGCCCGTTGCCTTGCAGGCACCACTCATGCAGCACCGCGCCGTCGCTGCATTCCATGGTGCCGCCCACCTTGACCGTGACCGCGCGGCCTTCCTCCTGGAACACCCAGCCGCGCTGCACATTGGCGCTGGCGCCAAAGGCAAGGCAGTTGTGGCGCTGCAGGTCTTCCGGAGCCCCGGGGCGCCCGGCGCGCGCCAGGTATTCGGGCGAGGCCACCACCACGCGGCGCGTTTCGGCCAGCCGGATCGATACCAGGCTGGAGTCGGGCAGGTCGCCCAGGCGGATGGCGCAGTCGAAGCCTTCATTGACCAGGTCGACCACACGGTCAGACAGGTCCAGCGTGATCGAAACGTCCGGGTGCGACTCAATAAACAGCGGCACCAGCGGCGCCACATGCTTGCGGCCGTAGCCCGCCGGGGCGGTCACGCGCAGGTGCCCGCTGGCCTTGACCCCGCCGGCAGAGACGCTGGCCTCGGCGTTGTGCAGGTCGTTCAGGATGCGCTGGCAGTCTTCCAGGAAGGCAGAGCCTTCAAAGGTCAGGCTGATCTTGCGCGTGGTCCGTACCAGCAGCTTGACGCCCAGGCGCTCCTCCAGCGCGTCGATGCGCCGCCCGATGATGGCCGGCGCCACGCCTTCAGCCGCCGCCGCCGCGGAAAGGCTGCCGCGCGACGCGACGGATACAAAGGTCTCCAGTTGTTTGAAATGGTCCACAAATGTTTGCCTGATGTACCTGCTGTGTGCCGGCACGGTCACGCAATCGGTGGCGTTGCGTCCATATGGCCGGCAGTGAGGAGGATTTGGTGCGGAGTCTTGTTTTGGTCAGCCAAGATTAGTGGCGTAAAAGTAAAAGATCAAGTGACCCGCGACCACTTTGCCGCACTGCAGCGTCTCCCTACAATTCGATGCATTCAATGGTGTACAGAGCCACGCAGCTGTGGTCTGCTCGTCCATCCACCCAGTCGCCCGTACCGTTGCAGGTTGCCCAGGCCCTCATGAACAAGATCCGCGCAGTCGTCTTCGATGCCTATGGCACGCTGTTCGACGTGTATTCCGTCACCGCGCGCGCGGAACAGCTGTTCCCGGGCCGCGGCGAGGCGCTGGCGCTGCTGTGGCGAGACCGGCAGATCGACTACACGCGCATCCGCACCATGGCCGCCCCCGATGGCTCGCGCTACAAGCCGTTCTGGGCGATCACCGTGGACGCGCTGCGCTACGCCGCCGAGCGCCTGAACCTGACGCTGGATGAAGCCGCCGAAGCGCAGCTGCTCAAGGAATATGCGTGCCTGTCCGCGTTCCCGGAGAACCTGGGAGCGCTCAAGCGCCTGCGCCGCGCCGGGCTGCCGCTGGGCATCCTGTCCAACGGCAATGCCGAGATGCTGGACATCTCGGTCAAGAGCTCCGGCATGCATGGCCTGTTCGACCACGTGCTGTCGGTGGACGCCGTGCGCCAGTACAAGACCGCGCCGGCCGCCTACGCGCTGGGGCCGCAAGCCTTCAGCCTGCCCGCAGAAGAGATGCTCTTTGTCTCGTCCAACGGCTGGGACGCCTGCGGCGCCACCTGGTTCGGCTACACCACGTTCTGGATCAACCGTGCCGGCCATCCGGCGGAGCGGCTCGACGTAGCCCCCTCCGGCACCGGGCACGACATGAACGACCTGCTGGAATTCGTCCGCGCCCGTGGCGTGGCGGTGTAGCAGGGTCCCTTCAACCAAGCCTTATCGCTATCGAACACAGGAGAAGACTGATGGCTATCACGCTGCCCGCGGGCATGAAGATTACCGGCGAGATCCTGCCGGCCTACGAAGATATCCTCACGCCGGAAGCCCTGGCCCTGGTAGACAAGCTGCACCGCGCCTTTGAGCCGCGCCGTCAGGAACTGCTGGCCGCGCGCGTGGAACGCGCCAAGCGCCTGGACGCCGGTGAGATCCCTGACTTCCTGCCAGAAACCAAGAGCATCCGCGAAGGCGACTGGAAAGTTGCCCCGATCCCCCAGGCCCTGGAATGCCGCCGCGTGGAAATCACCGGCCCGGTCGAGGCCAAGATGGTCATCAACGCCTTCAACTCGGGCGCTGACAGCTACATGACCGACTTCGAGGATTCCAACACCCCCAACTGGCACAACCAGCTGCAGGGCCAGGTCAACCTGAAGGCCGCCGTGCGCCGCACGCTGACCCTGGAATCCAAGGGCAAGCAATACAAGCTGAACGACAAGATCGCCACCCTGCAAGTGCGTCCGCGCGGCTGGCACCTGGACGAGAAGCACGTCACCATCGACGGCAAGCGCATTTCGGGTGGCATCTTCGACTTCGCGCTGTTCCTGTTCCACAACGCCCGCGAGCAGATCGCCCGCGGCGCCGGCCCGTTCTTCTACCTGCCCAAGATGGAAAGCCATCTGGAAGCGCGCCTGTGGAACGACATCTTCGTGATGGCGCAGAACGAAATCGGCCTGCCGCAAGGCACCATCAAGGCCACCGTCCTGATCGAAACGATCCTGGCGGCGTTCGAGATGGACGAAATCCTGTATGAACTGCGCGAGCACAGCGCTGGCCTGAACGCCGGCCGCTGGGACTACATCTTCTCGTGCATCAAGAAGTTCAAGAACGACAAGGACTTCTGCCTGGCCGACCGCGCCAAGGTCACCATGACCGCGCCGTTCATGCGCGCCTACGCGCTGCTGCTGCTCAAGACCTGCCACCACCGTGGCGCTCCCGCCATGGGCGGCATGAGCGCGCTGATCCCGATCAAGAACGATCCGGAGAAGAACGCCATTGCCATGGAAGGCATCATCAGCGACAAGCGCCGCGACGCCACCGACGGCTACGACGGCGGCTGGGTTGCCCACCCGGGCCTGGTCGAGCCGGCCATGAAGGAATTCGTGGCAGTGCTGGGCGACAAGCCCAACCAGTTCGGCAAGCAACGCCCGGACGTGCAAGTGAAGGGCGCCGACCTGCTCGACTTCAAGCCGGAAACGCCGATCACCGAGCACGGCCTGCGCATGAACATCAACGTCGGCATCCACTACCTGGGCGCCTGGCTGGATGGTAACGGCTGCGTGCCGATCCACAACCTGATGGAAGATGCCGCTACCGCCGAGATCTCGCGCTCGCAGGTGTGGCAGTGGATCCGTTCGCCGAAGGGCAAGCTGGAAGACGGCACCAAGGTGACGGCTGAACTGGTGCGCAAGCTGATTCCGGAAGAGCTGGCCAAGGTGAAGGCACTGGTGGGTGGCGATACCAAGACGTATGACCGGGCTGCCGAGATTTTCGAGCAGATGTCTACGTCGGAGGATTTTGCCGAGTTCCTGACGCTGCCGCTGTATGAGGAAGTTTGAGCGGGTAGAGTGCTTGTAGGAATGAAAAAACCGCAGCTTCGGCTGCGGTTTTTTTCTTTTGGGAGTCTCCCTCCCATGTGAGATTGTTGCGGGCCATGCCGCACGCAAGCCTTTTCGACGATCAGCCATCACTGGATTGAGATAGGCCCCATTGCTGACCGAGAATAGCGGCCGGTTCAGCGCCGCCACTTTCGATCAGAATCCGCGTGATAGTGATTCAGCAGTCTGTTAGGGCGCAGATTTTCGATCTGAAAAACAAATAGTTTGACCTGAACAATCGATTTCACAGCTCAGTTGCGGAATCGTAGAGTGCATGCAAGACCGATCCCCCCACGAGTTCCCGTCATGCTTGTTGCCCCCCTGCGTCGACGCCTTGGCGTTGCGCTTCTGATCTCCCTGTCAGGCGTCCCGCTTGCCGCTATCGCCTCTGATGCCGACCCTTATCCCCAGCGTCCGGTCAGGATCGTCGTACCGTTCGGTGCGGGTGGTAAGACCGACATCGCGGCGCGAGCGCTGGCCTCCAAGCTCCAGGCTCGCCTGGGCCAACCCGTGATCGTCGAGAACCGTGCCGGTGCGGTGACGGCGATTGGCAGCGAATTCGTCGCCAAGGCTGCGCGGGATGGGCTGACGTTGCTGTATTCGGGTTCGACCACTTTCCCCGTGCTGCCGGCGCTGCGGCAGGACCTGCCGCTGAATCCCGACACGACCTGGACGCCGATCGGCATGGTGGCGCAGACCGCCGTGGTGGTATCGACGCGCGCCGCTGGCAAGATCCATAGCTTCGCCGATATCGCCAGGCAAGCCAATGCCGGAGGCGCTGGCGTGACCTACGGAACCTTCGGTCCCGGCTCCGCACCCCACCTGGTGGGCGCGATGATCGCCCGCAGCATCAAGGCGGACATGACGGCGGTGCCATACAAGGGCAGCGCGCAGGTCTTAACCGATGTCATCGGCGGGCAGATCGACCTGAGTATCGATCCGGTGGCGGTCGTGCAGGGGAATATCAATGCCGGCAAGCTGCGTCCGCTGGCGATTAGTTCGGCCACGCGTTCACCATTGCTACCCAACGTGCCGACATTCGCCGAGGTGGGCGTCGCCAGTGGCGGAGCCTCGTTCTGGTATGGGCTGGTCGCGCCCAAGGGCACCCCGGCGCCGATCGTAGACCGGCTGCAGGCGGAGTTGCGTGCGATCGTGCGGGACACAGAGTATCGCGAAGTCCTGGCCAAGCAGGGCCTGGAAACGCTGTCTGGCGGCGCGGAGGAGTTCCGGCGCAGGACGCGCGCCGAGATCACGCAGTTCCGCCAGTTGGCGCGGGATGCAAACATCCGCATGGAGTGACGCTATGCCGGCTCAATCCACTATGCGCGCCGCGCCGGACTATGCGACTGAAGATGTGCGCGCCGTACAGGCCGCGCGCGCGAGCTGGCGCGAGTTTCTCGCGCTCCTGAGGCTGCCGAATGTGACAGCCGATGCCGCGGACGTATGCAAGACGGCCGACTGGCTGTCGCAGGCATTCGCGCGCCGCGGCTTCGCGGTGACGTCGCTGCCAAACGGCGAACGTCCCATGCTGCTGGCCGGGCGCCGCTGCCCGGATCCGGCAGCGCCGACCATCCTCTGCTACATGCATATGGATGCGCAGCCCGTGGCTAACCAGCCATGGAGCCAGCCCAGCCCGTGGCAGCCAACGCTGCGCCCCTCTTGGTCGATGCCGGATGTCGCATGCATCGATCCTTCCGATGCGCTTGCCGGCGACGCGATCGATCGCGATGCGCGGCTCGTGGCGCGCGCGGTGGCGGATGACAAAGGGCCCATCATGATGCTGCTGGCCGCGCTGGACAGCCTGGCCGAAGAGGCGCGCGGCACGTCGGTGCATCTCAAGGTGCTGCTCGACAGCGAAGAGGAGATCGGCGCGCCCAACCTCGGGACGGTGGTGTCGGCCAACCGCGAGGCCCTGAAGGCTGACGCGATGCTGGTGCTCGACGGCTCGATGCACGCCAGCAATCGCCCCACCATGATCCTCGGCAATCGCGGCGCGTTCATGACCACGCTGACCGTATTTGGCCCCCGCCGCGACCTGCATAGCGGCCAGTTCGGCAACTACGCGGCGAACCCTGTGTTCCGCCTGGCAATGTTGCTGGCGTCGATGAAAGACGACGATGGCAGGGTGCGGGTGGACGGGTTCTACGACGGCATTGCGTTGACCGACGCCGACCGCCGCCAGCTCGAAAGCGTGCCGGACGACGACGGTGTCTTGCGCGCGCGTGCCGGCATCGCGCAGCCGGAGCGCGTGGGCGGGACATACCAGGAAGCGCTGCAGTACCCGACGCTCAACGTGATGGGCATCGCTGCCGCTCAGGTCGGGGCAGCGGCGCGCACGATCATTCCCGCGCAAGCCACGGCATCGTTCGATGTCCGCACCGTGCCGGAGACAGACCCGGAACGGCTGTTCGGGCTGCTGCGCGCGCACGTCCTGGCGCAGGGCTTCCACCTGATCGAGGGCGAGCCCACCGAGGATGATCGCCGCCGGTACCCAAAACTGGCGCGCCTGGTGCAGCCACGCTTCAACGGTATGGCCCATGCGGTGCGTACCCCGGCCGACGAGCCCGTGTGCCGCTGGGTGGAAGGAGCACTGGTCGCGGCGCATGGCGAAGCGCCGGTGTGCATCCGCATGATGGGCGGCTCGGTTCCCACCGGCATTGCGGTGCGCGAACTCGGCGTCCCGTGCGTGCTGCTGCCGCTGGTCAACGCCGACAACAACCAGCACAGCCACGACGAGAACCTGCGCCTGGGCAACTACATCGATGGCATCCGCACGCTGCGCCGATTGCTGACCCATCCGTTCTAGCACTTACGCGTGCGCGGCGCCGCGTCGGGCGGATGGTCCTGGATGAAGTCGAACAGCGCCGCCGCCGCGGCGGAGAAGTTGGGCGGCTCGCGCGTGACCAGGTAGATGTCCCGCGTCAGGCTGCGGTCTAGCGGAATCGCAACCTGATCGCGCAGCGCGAGTGCCTGCAGCGCCAGGTTGGGAGCGACGCTGATGCCCACACCGGCACGCACCATGCCCAGCATCGTATGCAGGTGCTCGACTTCGTGCACGACATTCAGCCGCGCGGGCGCAATCCTGGCGGCAAGCCGCGCCATGGCGACGCTGCCGCGCGGTGCGGCAATGAAGGGATAGGGCAACAGGTCGCTTGGCTTGAGCGTGCGGCGCGTGGCGAGGGGATGTCCCTTGGGGCAGATCACCAAGAAGCGGTCCGCGTGGAAATGCGCGAGCCGCATGCCGGGCATCATGGGCTCTGCCGGTGTCGCGATGGCGAAGTCCGCGTCGCCGTCGCGCGCGGCGGCGATCGCTTCGTGCGAGAACTCGTCCCGCAGCACCACGCTGACGTTCGGGTGCAGGCGCGCGAATGACTGCAGGATGTCCGGAAACCAGCCGCCGGCAAGGCTCGGTATCACGGCAACCGTGGTCCGGCCGCGCTTGAGCGAAGCATGGTCGCGCACGCTGCCGACCGCATCGTTGATCTCCGCCAGCAGCCGGGCCGCGTGTTCGGCAAAGAGCTTGCCTTCCGGTGTCAGCGTGATGGTACGCGTGGAGCGGTCGAACAGCTTCGCACCTACGTGGTTTTCCAGGGCCGCGATCAGGGCGCTGAAGGCCGGCTGCGAGAGCGCCAACACACTGGCGGCGCGCGTGAAGTTGCGCGCTTCGATCAAGGCCAGGAAGGCGCGCAGGTCGCGCGTGGAGATGTCCATGTCGAGGGGGCGGTAAGCAAAGTCCTGTGTCGCGTTCAGCGATGGGCTGCCGTCACGTCGGACAGGCGACGAATATGTCCTGTTCGCCGCTGAAGCGCGCCTCTTGCAACAGCGGTGTAGAAACTATGGCGGATGCCAATTCAATGACCATCGTACAGCATGAAATACGCGTGCCGATGTCTAGTGCTGACGAAGAACCATCGGGACGATTGCGAATCCTCTTATCGCCACAGACATTAGGGCCGGCAACACTAGACCCGTCGCCGAAACACGGCGACCGGGCGTAGCAACCCGAATAACCTTAGAGGGGTGCCGTTTCAAACGGTCTCGTTCCGCGTCACACGCCATTTCATGGCGGGCCGGGCGGGGCAGCCATAAGGCTGGCCGGGTTTTTCCTCTGGGTTACCGGTATTGCTACCCCCGCTGTCAGGCCCGCCACCCTCCAACTGAGTGCATCAGGCGGGTCCTTCAACCTTCCCTAGGAGCTCGCTATGCAAGACCAAACCGCATCGAAACAAGACTTCATCCTGGCCGCCATTCCAGACTGCCTGTACTCGCTTGGACGCGTCAGCGCCGGCCTGGGCTGCGTCCTGTCCCTGCTGGAGGTTGAAAGCGAACGGTCAGAGGTGTGCCACGGCGTGCATTGTCTGGTGGCGATGCTCAAAGCGCAGCTGGATCAGACTGCGGAGGAGCTTCTCCGGACGAGTGAGTTGGCTTCTGATGTTGCCGCTGCATGAGAAATGCGCTGGCCGGATGGAAGGCTGCAGCTTCGGCTGCGGTCTTTCCCTCTGGATATTCGCGAACAACAGTGGGTCTGTTTGCAACGCGGCTGACCGACTCCGGCCATGAAGCGTCATTCACTCATACCGTCGGTCGGCGTTCAGACGTCGGCTGCGGCCCCGGTTTCGGTCATAGGCCATGTTGGATTCGTTCAGGAAGGCGGTCACTCACTCGCACAGCCTCCAAATGTGCGCAGATAAGCCTTCCGCGTGGAAGCCGCCAACCTTACGGGCGTTGGATGACGGGGCCCACACGCATCGCTTGCGCACTACAATGCTCCTGTACAGGCGGCGTCCTGAGGGAGTCTCCAGATGACCGACAGCAGCGTGAAATCCAATCTTCGCAATACGTGGGAGTCGGCAGCCCCCGGCTGGGCGACGTGGGAGCATGTGTTCGCAACCACTCTTTCGGGCGCCACGGACACGCTCATCGATATGGCCGGTATCCGGCCGGGCATGCGCGTTCTCGATCTTGCCTGCGGTGCCGGCAGCCAGAGCATCCAGGCAGCGATGCGAGTGGGTGCCGGCGGCGAAGTGGTCGCCAGTGATATATCGGGCACCATGCTGGAGCATGTCCGCCAAAATGCCGCTCGTGCGGGTCTTCAGAATATCGAAACGCTGGAATGCGCAGCAGACGAATTGGACGAGACACTGGCGCCGTTCGACGCGGCGATGTGCCGATTGGGGTTGATGCTTTTCCCGTCACCTGGCGAGGCATTGGAATCTGTCCGACGCGCACTCAAGCCTGGCGCGCGTTTCGCGGCGCTAGTCTTCACGACGCCGGCCAACAATCCCTTTATGGCCCAGCCGATGGCGATCCTTCTACGCCACGCGGGCAAGTCTCCTCCCGCGCCCGGACAACCTGGAATCTTCGCACTGGGAGGCGATGGCGTGATGGAACGCCTGATGAACGACAGCGGTCTTGGCGATGTGAAAACACAGCACGTTCGAGCGCAGCTCGTCTTGCCGAACGCGTCCGATGCTCTGCAACTGATGCAGGAAGCCGCCGGGGCATACCGGGCTGTGGTAGCGGACCTCGACGGCGCGGCGAGATTGAGGGCCTGGAACGAGGTTTATGAATGCCTTAAGCAGTTCGACGTCGGTGAAGGCTTCAAGACCGAGCTTGAACTCATCATCGGGTCAGGCGCCAAGCCAAGATAGTTTTCGCCCGTTGGAGACTGAAGGTCGCCTACGGGCCTAATCGCGTCGCCTCATGCGCGACACGGTACAACCGGAACGGGACCGCAACGGCGCCGTCCCCGGGATCTTTGCCGCAACGGGACAAACCTGCCTTGCCGGCTCGCATCCGCGTCTACTCGGTAGGATCGACGGCGGTAGGACTGGCTCGACTTCGGCTAGACGCCGTCCCCGGTCCCGCCGGACGGAGCGTGGTTGCGGCGCAGGCTATGGCATTGCCTGGAAGAATGAAAGCGTCCGGGCATTGGCCCGTTCGGCGGCGTCGGCGACATAGTGGACGCCCTGGTTTCGCGCGAAGGCGTGCATGCAGCCGGGATACGTGTGTATCTCGACATTGGGCTTGTCCGACAGCGCCGCGACGATCCGCGCCCGCGCTTCCGGCGGCACGAATTCATCTTCCTCGGCGATATGCATCAGCAGCGGCGTGGTGAACGTCGCGGCCTCGCCGAGATGCTTGTCGATGCCGACGCCGTAGTAGGAGACAGCCGCTTCGGCATTGGTGCGGACTGCGGTCAGGAATGCCAGCAGTCCGCCAAGGCAGTAGCCGACCGTGCCCACGCCGCCGGCAATGCCGTCCAGCTGCCGCGTGAACTGGATGGTCGCATCCAGGTCGCCCACGCCCGCATCGACATCGAAGGCCTGGTAGAGCGCCAGGGCCTTCTGCCATTCCGCATCGCTCTTGTCGGTGAGTTCGACGTTCGGCTGCTGGCGCCAGTAGAGATCCGGGCAGATGGCGGTGAAACCGTGTTGCGCGAAATGATCGCAGGTGGCGCGCATGTCGTCGTTGATACCGAAGATCTCCTGGATCACCACAATGGCCTTGCCGCTTGCCGCGGATGTCGGCCTGGCAAGGTAGGCCCGGAAGTTGCCGTCCGCAACGTCGATCGATGTGTACTCGCCCATGATGCCTCCTGTTATGCGGGGGTTTTGCCCATGCGGGCAGCCGTCAATGTAGCGCAATTCCCTGTCAGCGCACGCCCAGCGCGGCGAGCAATTCGGCGGTGGTCACGATGGCATGCGCGAACGTGGGCCCGTTGATCTCATGCGCGGCATGCAAGGCTTCCGGCGAGAATGCCGCGGTCGCGTCCCGCACCAGGGTCACATGGTAGCCAAGTTCCGCCGCGAACCGCCCCGTGGCTTCGATGCAGGTGTTCGCCAGCAAGCCCACCAGGATGACCTGCCGGATGCCGTGCTGCTTGAGCTGGAAATCCAGGTCCGTGTTGGCGAAGCCGCTGCCGCCCCAGTGCTCATGGACAATCACGTCGCCGGCCATGGGGCGGAAATCAGGATGCCAGTCCCCGCCCCAGGTGCCTTCGGCAAAGACCTGCGCGCGGCTGGCACCGAGCTGGTAGGGGCTGGCGTGCTGCCAGCCGAGATGCTCGTCCGGACGGGCGCGATGGTGCGGCACGTAGAACACCTGCATGCCGCGCGAACGCGCCGCGCTGGTCACTGCACGCAGATTTGCCAGCGTCCCGAGTTTGTCCGCCACCGGCTTGGCCAGGCCGTTCAGCTTGCCGCCCTCGCTCAGGAAATCGTTGTACGGATCCACCAGCAGAAGCCCGGTGGACTCGCCGGTGTAGGCGGGGCCTGTCATGATCGTCCTCCCTGGCACTGGCAATCGTGCCTCTGCGACACTGGTCAGCGTTGCACGAACGCCAGCAGATCGTTGTTGATGAGATCCGGATGGGTCGTGCACATGCCATGCGCCAGGCCCTTGTAGGCCTTCAGGGTGCCATTGCGCAGCAGCTCCTCGCTCAACAGCGCCGAGGCCCCGATGGGCACGATCTGGTCGTCGTCGCCGTGCATGACCAGCACCGGCACGTCGATCGCCTTCAGGTCTTCGGTGAAGTCAGTTTCCGAGAACGCCTTGATGCAATCGTATTGGGCCTTGACCCCGCCCATCATGCCCTGTCGCCACCAGTTGTCCTTTACGCCTTCCGAGACCTTAGCGCCATCGCGGTTGTAGCCTTCTGGTGCCTGGCAGTGTCGGTGCTACGCGCGGCTAGCGGCAGCAGGGTGTTGAACGCGAGCCGGAGGAGTTCGCTGCGTGCGGTCTGCTCGCCAGCCGGGTGATGCAGTTGGGCAGGCTGGCGATCATCGATGAAGAGCAGGCGCTGGGTCAGCGCAAGCAGGGCGCCCAAGCTTGGCACCGGCGCATCCTGAGCCAGGCCATGGACTTGCTGGCAGCGGCGCGGCACACGCCCATCCTGCTTGAAGATCTGTGCGCAGCTACCAGTGCCTCAGAACGTACCATTCGCAACGTGTTCAACCGGTACGTCGGCATCAGCCCCCACCGGTATCTGGTGCTCCACCGCTTGCACCACGCGGGCCAGGCGCTGAAGCCTGCCAAGGCAGGCGAGACGGTCACGAGCATCTGTATGCGCTTCGGGGTCTGGGACATCGGCCGGTTCGCCATGCAGTACCGCCGGCTGTTCGGCGTGCTGCCCAGCCAGACGCTGCGCGCGTCGCATCTCGGCATGCAGGCGCCACACTAGGCCGATGCCCGGCCTGGGTGCCTACTCGAAGAAAATCTCGAAGACCTGCGTGCGCAAAAACCACTGGATGGCCGGATCGCGGTGGTAGCCCGATCCCATTTTTGTTGACCGACTCTGGCCGGTTTCTGACGACCATCCCATCCGTGCTCGGCCTGCCTCCGGCAACTGAAAGAGCGTTTCACATTGTGAAATTTGCTCCGGGTTTCCCCCGGCGCTATCTTTCGTTCCTTGAAAATGCTTTCCACATTGCGGAATTTGATGTCTATCTCCTTGAAAAATAAGGAAAAATCAACTCTTATGTCTTATATAAGACCTTGCCGCGACGCATCAAGAACGCCCTACAATGAACCCACGCTGCTCGCCTCGACATCCGCCAGCACACTCAACTATTTTTTCAAACGCGCTTTCTTCTTAGGAAATTCCCATGGCCCAGTATCAAGACGACATCAAGGCAGTTGCCGGTTTGAAAGAGAACCACGGCAGCGCGTGGAATGCCATCAATCCCGAGTATGCCGCCCGCATGCGTGCCCAGAACAAGTTCAAAACTGGCCTGGACATCGCCAAGTACACTGCCAAGATCATGCGCGCCGACATGGCCGCCTACGATGCCGACTCGTCGAAGTACACCCAGTCGCTGGGCTGCTGGCACGGCTTCATCGGGCAGCAGAAGATGATCTCCATCAAGAAGCACTTCAACAGCACCGAGCGTCGCTACCTTTACCTGTCCGGCTGGATGGTGGCCGCGCTGCGCTCTGAGTTCGGCCCGCTGCCGGACCAGTCGATGCACGAAAAAACCTCCGTCAGCGCGCTGATCCGCGAGCTGTACACCTTCCTGCGCCAGGCCGACGCCCGTGAACTGGGCGGCCTGTTCCGCGAGCTGGACGCTGCCCAAGGCCCTGCCAAGGCCGCCATCCAGGCGAAGATCGACAACCACGTCACCCACGTCGTGCCCATCATCGCGGACATCGACGCGGGTTTCGGCAACGCCGAAGCAACGTACCTGCTGGCCAAGCAGTTCATCGAAGCGGGCGCATGCTGCATTCAGATCGAAAACCAGGTGTCCGACGAGAAGCAGTGCGGCCACCAGGATGGCAAGGTCACCGTGCCGCATGAAGACTTCCTGGCCAAGATCCGCGCCATCCGCTACGCCTTCCTGGAACTGGGCGTGGACGACGGCATCATCGTGGCCCGTACCGATTCGCTGGGCGCCGGGCTGACCAAGCAGATCGCCGTGACCAACACGCCGGGCGACCTGGGCGACCAGTACAATTCCTTCCTCGATTGCGAGGAGTTGTCGGCCGACCAACTGGGCAATGGTGACGTCATCATCAAGCGCGACGGCAAGCTGCTGCGTCCCAAGCGCCTGCCTAGCAACCTGTTCCAGTTCCGCGCCGGCACGGGCGAAGCGCGTTGCGTACTGGATTGCGTCACCGCACTGCAAAACGGCGCTGACCTGCTGTGGATCGAAACCGAAAAGCCCCATATCGCCCAGATCGGCGGCATGGTCAGCGAGATTCGCAAGGTCATCCCGAACGCCAAGCTGGTGTACAACAACAGCCCGTCGTTCAACTGGACCCTGAACTTCCGCCAGCAGGCGTATGACGCGATGAAGGCCGCGGGCAAGGATGTGTCGGCATATGACCGCGCCCAGCTGATGAGCGTGGAATACGATCAGACCGAACTGGCGAAGCTCGCTGACGAAAAGATCCGGACCTTCCAGGCCGACGCGTCGCGCGAAGCAGGTATCTTCCACCACCTGATTACGCTGCCGACCTACCACACCGCCGCACTGTCGACCGACAACCTGGCCAAGGAATACTTCGGCGACCAGGGCATGCTGGGTTATGTGGCTGGCGTGCAGCGCAAGGAAATCCGTCAGGGCATCGCCTGCGTCAAGCACCAGAACATGTCCGGCTCGGACATCGGCGACGACCACAAGGAGTATTTCAGCGGCGAAGCGGCCCTGAAAGCGGCGGGTAAAGACAACACCATGAACCAGTTCTGATACCAGTAATACCCCAAGCAAAACGCCAACCCATACGGGTTGGCGTTCTTTTGTCCGGCGAGATCGCTCGCGGGGTTCTCATCAAACATATTCTTGTACGCTTCCATGCAGAAGCTGTACGTGTGGCTTGAAATTAGCGTGCTGGGTTGAGACGCGGATGCGTCTCCTCTCCCCAGTGATACAGTACAAGGCCAGACAGTCCCATCGCGATGGCGACGAACCAGAATGCGCTCTCGACGCGGCCACCGAGCGCTGCAGCTGCGCCCAGGCAGAGCGCGCCGATGCCATACCCGAGGTCGCGCCAGAAGCGGTAGATGCCAATGGCGGACGCCCGCCAACTGGGGTGTGCGATGTCGGCTACCGCAGCGCTCAGATTGGGGTACAACATCGCCATGCCCAGCCCGGTCACGGCGGCCGAGGTGCTCCACCAAACCGAGCCGCTGCCTAGCGGCAGCAGGGCCACGCCAGCGCCACACACCCACATACCCCCGACATTGAGGCGCTGACGGCCGACCTTGTCCGAGAATCTACCGGTGAATAGCTGGGCGCCGCCCCAGGTAAAGCCGTAGACACCCACTATCCAGCCAATACCGGGCAGGCTCACTCCCTGCTGGTGCAGGTAGATGGGAAACAAGGCCCAAACCAGCGCGTCAACGAACTTCTCCACTAGCCCGGCCTGGCAGAGCGCGGCCATTCGACGGTCGCGCCAACTCATCAGGACGAACATCTCGCTGCTCGATGGTTGCTCGCTTACGCCCGGCGGGTAGCGTGGGTGAAGCACTGTCGCGGATGTGCCGGCGGTGTGGCGTTTGACCTCAGCCCGGGCCCAGGGCAGCGTCTCCATCACCACCAGCCAGGCGAGCAATGTCGCCAGCCCAATGACGACAGCGCCGAACCACAGCAATCCTTCGCGCGGACCCAAGATGGAAGCCGCATAGCCCGTGACCACTCCTGCCACGGCGACACCCACGTAGCCAGAGAATTCGTTCAGCCCGATAACCAGGCCGCGCTGGTCGGCTCGCGTAATGTCGAGCTTGGCCGTCTGGGTCATTGACCAGGTCAGGCCCTGATTCACACCGAGCAAGGTAGTTGCCAGGACAATCCAGTTCCACGATGGCGCGAAGTAGATAAGCAGCGGAATCGGTAGCGCTACAAGCCATCCGATGAGCAGCACTCGTTTGCGGCCGATGTGCTCCGCCAGGCGACCCGCAACGAAGTTCATAGCACCCTTGACGAAGCCGAATGCCACGACGAAGGCCACCAGTAGCATGAACGACCCACGTGGCACGCCGAACTCGGTCTCGGCGAGCGCCGGTACAACGTTGCGCATCATGCCAATGGTCATGCCTACGAACAGCACCTGCAGCAGTTGCTGCAGAATCTGGCCAAGATTGGCACGTATGCCGAAGTCAATCGAGAGCGGCTTCAATCGCGCGCACCTTCGGGCTTAATGCCACGCAGATTGACCTCTATGATGCGAGCCATGTTCTCCGGTTGCTGCGGGATGTCGGCAACCACCGCATCGACAAAGGCATCGCGCGACATTGCGAGCATCGGGTTGAAGCGTTTCTCGAACCCGATGGTCGATGCAGGCTTGCCAGAAAGGCCTGCGCCGCAGGCGCTGCCGGCTTGATGTCCAGGATAAATCTCAAGCTCGGCAGGGAGATTCAACAGCTTGCGATGCAAGCTATCGTGCAGTTGGGCGGCCATTTCGCGTTCTCTCCCGGCCAGGTCCGGCCGGCCGACGGCTCCCACGAACAGTGTGTCTCCGGTGATGACGAACCAGGGCTCGTCGCCCCGGCGCAAGTCGCGCACCAGCAGGCACACGCTGTCGGGTGTGTGGCCAGGAGTGTGCAGCACGTCGAGCAGCACATTGCCTGCCTCCAGTCGCTGCCCATCGTGCAGCGGCGTGAAGTCGAATGAAACCCGCGCCTTGTTGCTCTCATGCAGGTAGTACGGTGCACCGACCCGACGCGCCAGCGCGAGCCCGCCAGAGTAATGGTCGGCATGCACATGAGTGTCGATGACATGGGCTATCACCACGCCCGCCTTTCTCGCCTCGGAGATGAACCAGTCCTCGTCGCCGGCCACAATGTCGACGGCAACAGCCTTGCCGACGCCGGCACATCCAAAGAAATAGGAAAGGGTGGCGTTTTCAGTGGGACGTTGGCGGAAGAACATGACGGTTTCCTGTGTCTGGACACTGGCGCCTAGTCGGCCCGCGCTTTCCGTGCCATGACATGCGTCTCCTTTACCCTATTCCTCGATGGGCAGCCCGTGAGCGCGCCACTCGGCCACGCCATCAGTCAGGTGGAAGGCGCGATAGCCCTTCTTGCGCAGGAGCTCGACAGCGTCCTTGGCCATCAGGCAGAAGGGGCCCCGGCAGTACGCGACAACGGGCATGTCTTTGGGCAGCTCGGCAAGCCGCTTCCTGAGTTCGTCGAGCGGCAGGGAGCGAGCATGCGGCAAGTGGGCCGTGGCGAACTCCTCTGCTGGGCGCACATCGAGAACCAGCACTTCTCCGGCCCTGGCCTTCTTCAAGATGGCAGCACGGTCGAATCCTTCGAGGTCGTCGCCATGCTCGATGATTGACGCCAGGGCCACCTGCAATTCCACTAGCCGCTCCTCGGCCGCTGAACGAAGCGTTACCCAGAGGTCGGCCACGCTGGTGCTGGCCAGACGGTACTGGACGTACTTCCCATCCTTGCGGGTCTCGACGAGACGAGCCTGGCGCAGCTCCTTGAGATGAGCGCTGGCGAGCTTCACGCTGATTTCTGCCTGGGCGGCCAGAACCTCGACGGTTTTCTCACCCTGGCACATAAGCTCGATAAGCTCCAGACGTTTCGGGCTGGCTACGGCTTTCCCGATGCGCGCGACCTGCTCGTACAGGTGGTTCTTTAACGTTCTCATTTTTTCATTCTATGGAACGTTAGAATGATTGGCAAGCTCTGTGTGGAAGGAGCTTCTCTCGGGAGGATGTTTGACAGCGGCATTGCCGGCTGCCAGCGTTGGCTCCCCTGCGCAAGGGGGCGTTATGATAGCGAATCGCCTGGCGTCGCGTTGTTGCCTGCCACCCGTAGCCTCATGCCTCAGTCAGACCAGCACGTGACGTGTCTCTAGAAAGAAGCGCTGAATCTCTTGTTCAATCTCCGGATCGATCATTCTGACCGGCCGGTTTCCGTTCGGGCAGGCAAGCCTTGGGGTCGTTCCAAACAAGCGACAAATCAACGGGCGCTCCGAATACACGCTGCATCCCTTGGTATCAAGGTGAGGGCAACTCAGGTTTGCCAGCGCAGTTTCGTGCTCGGCATCGCTTTTGACGGGAAGCCTCGACATTTCTTCCGTTGAGGTTGTCACAGGACCACAACAGTCATGACATCCAGGGGTGCACTCAAATGTGGGAATTCGTGAGCGAAGAAATCTGATCTTTTGACTATTCATTGGTGCGGTTATCAGAAAGTCGGTCAGGAGCTGGCCGAGGTAGGATGCGCGCTACATTCAACCCAACTGTGCGCCGCGATCTAGTTCAACTAACGTGCCCCCGGCGGTAGTCTGAGGAATTCCGACGCCTCTTGCATAGCGCTCTCGGCCAGCTCACGGGCTTCCTCGCCGCCGCCGGGCGTCATCAGGCCGGCCAGTGCTGCATAGAGCAAGTGGATCAGGTCCACGGCACGGTGATACTGTTCGTCGCTCATCTCTTTCCCTCTACGAAGCCATCGAGCCGTGTCGTCAGCTCAGACCGGGACCTTGCTGTGGGACTGGCCGATGGCCGCGCCTGATCGGGCCGCCGTTTCATGTGCCTCCCCGCCCAGACAGATGCTGCACAAGCCAGATCATTGCCGACACCGCTGCAACGGCCCAGAGCGTCACGATCACCAGCGCCGCAACGTGGCTGACGGGGCGGTGGGCGGATGCCGCGGCCGCCGCGCGATGCTGGCGCATTACCTCGACCGGAATCCACCGTATTGCCAGCAACAAGCCCAGCGGCACCACCACCACGTCATCCAGATAGCCGAGCACCGGAATGAAATCGGGAAACAGGTCAATGGGCGATAAGGCATAGGCGGCGACTGGCAAGGCCAGTGCTTTCGCATACCATGGCGTGCGGGGATCTTGAGCGGCCAGCCAGACGGCGTGCACATCTTCCTTGACTGCGCGAGCCCAACGCCGGGAACGTGCGATCAAATGAGCCAGAAGATCCCGGCGCCACAAATGCAGACGCACATCGTCCAGCACCGGAACCGCAGCGAGGGCAAGCAACAGGGTTGCCAGCGCAAGCGTGGCGCTGAACCCGACGTGCTTGAACCCCAGGGCGCCAATGACGCCGCCGGCAAAGAACAATACGACGAGTGTGATGAGTACCTGTAGCTTATGCCGATTGGCGAGCACCGGCGGCTTGCTCGAATCGGCCCTGGACAGGTTCCAATAGAACAGCTTGCCCAGTTCGATACCGATGTCGGTGACCATGCCGGTCACGTGCGTGGTGCGGATCTCGGCATTCGACAGCTTGGTGACCATGGCATTTTGCAAGCCCATGATGAAACAGAGCACCATGACTGTTGCCGGCACGAACAACCATTCGTGGTGCTCGAGATTGCTGCCTAGCAGGCCAAAACACACCAACAACAAGGCTTCCAGCATGAGCGGCAATGCGTATTCGCTATGCAGTCGCTCGCGCCGGGCCCAGTTGATCAGTACCGCTGAGCAGGCGGCGCCCGCCAGGAACGACAGCAAGGCCCCAAGGCCGTCCAACATCAGCCAGAAACTGCCAAGCGCCAGGTTGTCGGCCATGGCGGACACAACGCCCGACATGTGCGAGGTGTACTGCTGCACGGCCAGGAAGCCGCCTGCGTTGGTTGCTCCGGCCACAAACGCCAGGTAGCAGGCCAGTTGCCGATTGCTGCCGGGACTGCGCTCCTTCCCAGTCAGCTTGCGCAAGTACAGGATAGGCATGGTTGCGTTGGTAAGGAGGCTTGCGCGGGGGAGGGGCGGTGTCAATACCGGACCTGCGGTCTTGCCAGCTTCGGCCAGGCCGCACGATCCGACGCAAGGCGCTCGCCGCGTTTCAGGCGGCGAGCGGCCGCGGTCAGGCTTAGCGAATGCGCGGTTTCCAGGATGCGCGCTCGTGCAATCAGCGCGTCCAGGGAGGGCAGCTTGTGCGCCCCTTTCCAGGCAAACAGCGTGTAGTTGGAACTGTCTTCGGAAAGAGAAATCGACATCGACTGGCCGAACGCGGTGCTGACTTCCTCCAGGTAAAGCGGGATATCGGGATCGCTTTCGAGAAAATTCGCGACCAGCACGCCGGTATCGGCCAGGCGGGCATGACAGGCGGCATAGAAGTCTGCCGTCCCCAGCTGCACCGGCATGCCATCGGCCAGAAACCCGTCCACCAGGATCACGTCCGGTCGCGCATCCTGGTTCGCAACATAGTCGGCGCCATCTGCGCAAACCACCTCAAGTCGTTCGTCGTCCGGCGGGATCTGGAATTGCTCGCGCAGGGCGATGACCGCCGGATTAATTTCAATTGCCACGATCTTGGTGTTGGGCAGATGCCGGTAGCAGTACTTGGCAAGCGAACCGCCACCCAGGCCGATCATTGAGATCCTGGCCGGGACTGGGTGCAACAGCAGGAATCCCATCATCGTCCGGGTATAGCCCAGCACGAGCTTGTCGGGATCCTTGCGCGACATGAAGCTCTGGGTCGCGAGCGCGTCGAAATGCAGGGACAGGGCGTGCTGGGTTTCCAACACCTTGGGCGTACCGTCGTGGCTCGCCTCGGCAAGGAACTTCAGGTAGGCGTCGAACGAGGTGCGGTCGGCATGCATAGCTCAGGATTCCATCAAAGCGCCTTGGGAAGCGCCTCTCCCCGCAACAATGCCGCGATGGTGACGACAGCGGCGGCTTCGTCCGCTCCGTCCGCCTGGATGCGGATGTGCGTTCCCACCCGGGCGGACAGGCGCATGACCTCCATCACGCGCTTGGCGTTTGCAACCCAGGGGCCACTGGTGAGCAGGATCTCGCACTCAAATTGATTGGCCGTGAAAGCCAGCCGTGCGGAATTCCGCCCTTGAAATGCATTCCCGGCAGTTACCGCTATCGTCACTTCTACCACTGCGCCCCTCATCAAAAAGTTGTGCCCCCTGAAGACTCGTTTGCGCGGGACCGCGCGCCCTGCCAGCATCTACTAAGGCATGCCGGCGCATCTTGGAGATGTATATTATTATAATGCCATTATTATATGATGACATTGTTAGACGCATGGAATCCAAGACCGCCCGCCTGACCGTATTGATCGATCCGGAGAAGAAAAAGGCCTTTGAGGCGCTCTGCGCCGCCCAGGACCAGACGCCATCCCAAGTCGTTCGCCAGATGATTCGCGACTATTTGCAGCAGTACGAGGTGGACTACGCCACCCGGCCGACGCTCGGAGCGCCAAGGTCAGTGGCGAAGGAACGCGGGTGATGCAGGAAGGGGCCAGCCGGTGCCCACGCTCAGGTGCACACCGCTGTTGCCAGGGCCGGATCACTAGCGTCTTGTGGCACCGGTCTGCCGGACGGCGCTTAGTATTGCGCGCAGGATCTCTATCGGCGGCGGTGGACAGCCCGGCACCGTTATGTCTACCGGGATGACATTGGCGACGCGGCCGCAGCTCGCATAGCTCTCCCCGAAGATCCCGCCAGTACAGCCACAGTCGCCTACCGCCACCACCAGTTTCGGCTCCGGGGTTGCCGCATAGGTGCGCAGCAGGGCCTCCTCCATATGACGCGAAACGGGTCCCGTCACCAGGAGCATGTCGGCATGGCGCGGGCTTGCGACGAACTTGATGCCCAGGCCTTCGATGTTGTAGTAAGGATTGCCGAGTGCGTGGATTTCCAGTTCGCAGCCATTGCAGGAGCCGGCGTCGACCTGCCGGATCGTCAGCGCCTGCCCGAGAATGTCGAGCAGCTCCCGGTGGATGCGCTGGACGGAGGCGGCCTCGTCCGCCGCGCCGCGCGGAGCAGGCTCAGTAACGATGCCGGTATGTGCGATCTGCCTGAGGATTTTCCACATCAGAGATCGTGCCCCGAATAGCTGAGGTTGAAGGATTTGTTGATCAGCGGAAAGTCCGGCACGATGT
This sequence comes from Cupriavidus sp. GW821-FHT07C08, assembly GCF_059419025.1. Taxonomy (NCBI): domain Bacteria; kingdom Pseudomonadati; phylum Pseudomonadota; class Betaproteobacteria; order Burkholderiales; family Burkholderiaceae; genus Cupriavidus; species Cupriavidus sp. GW821-FHT07C08. The sequence continues at coordinate 409,909 of NZ_JBWKQZ010000001.1, read as the reverse complement.
TCCCGATGATGGCATGTTCCAGCACCGGCCAGTTCTGCCACGACGGGTCGTGGCAATGGCAGCGCAGAATGCGGCTGTCATCGGCAAGGTCGAGCGCGACCAGGACTTCGCCACGCCAGCCCTCCACCCATCCGACCCCGATGGCGGCGCCGGCGGGCGCTTGCGGAACGATTCGCGTGGCACCCTCCGGCAGGCCTGCACAGATGGCACGGATCAGTCGCAGCGACTCCAGCACCTCATCGAATCGCACCGCCACCCGGGCGGCGACATCGCCGCCGCGGTGCGTGGCCATCTTCACGGCGACGCTATCGTAGGGCCGCCAGGCATGGTCGCAGCGCAGGTCCGCGGCGCAACCGCTGGCACGTCCGGCCAGGCCGGTAAGCCCAAGCTGGGCGGCAAGCTGCGGCGTGACGCAGCCTGCTCCAAGAAATCGGTCCTGCAGGCCAGCATGTTCGTCGTACACCGCACGCAGCACGCGTACTTCCCGCTCGATGTGGTCGCACTGCTGTTCCAGGCGCTCAGCCATGGCTGGTGCCAGGTCTTGCGCAACGCCGCCCGGTACCACGGCGTCCATCATCAGCCGGTGACCGAAAGCCTCTGCGGACAACCGCTGCCAGTCTTCGCGCAGGCGCGAGAATTGCGCCAGGCCGAAGGCCAGTCCTGCGTCATTGCCCAGTGCCCCCAGGTCACCCAGATGATTGGCCACCCGCTCACGCTCGAGCATCAGGGCGCGCAGCCAGTCTGCCCGCGGTGGAGGCGCGCAGCGCCAGGCGGACTCCAGCGCCATGCAATAGGCCCAGGCATAGGCCACGGTGGAATCGCCCGAGACCCGGCCGGCCAACCGGTAGCCCTCGGGCGGCGCCAGTTCGGTGAAACGCCGCTCGATGCCCTTGTGGGTGTAGCCCAGGTGTTCCTCTAGCCGCAGCACCTTCTCGCCGACCACCGAAAAGCGGAAGTGGCCGGGTTCGATGATGCCGGCATGCACCGGCCCGACCGCGATCTCGTGCACGCCGTCGCCCTCCACGCGCACGAAAGGATAGTCAGCGGGCAGTTTGCCGGCCTTGGCAGCTTCCACCTGCGCGCCGCCTTGCAGCGGCCGCGCCCCTGCCGGCCACAGGCCGTGGTCCAGCCAGGGCCGGCCATCGCGGCTGCCCTGCACGGGGATACCCACCAGGTCGGTCATGGCACGCTGCATCCGGCCCGCGCATGGGAATACGCCGGCCAGGTCCGGCACGGCGGGCGCGATGCCATCCAGCCGCAGTTCGAGCCACATCAACCCCCGCGGCGTGGCGTATGTGACGCATGCCGTCAACGCACCGCCGATGGCACTCCGATCAACGCCCCACAGCGCAACGAGGCGCCCGCCAGCGTCTGCCACCGCGCGGGCCGTGGCCGACCAGCCGTCTGGATCGACCCGGCCATGCCAGACTGGCAGCGGCGAGGGCAACCGCTCCAGGTTGAGGCCGGGATCGGACAGTGTCATCGGTTCAGCTCCCAAGCATTGCGGCTGCCTGCCGGTACCAGGTGTCGAGATAGGGCGGAATATAGAGGCCCAGCATCAGCCCCAGGGCGAGGTGCGTGAACACCGGGACCAGCGCTGGCGGATGCGCCAGCGGCATGAGCGTGGTGTCGCCGAAGACCATCGGCTGCACCCGGCTGAACACCGCGGCGAACGCCAACCCGAGTGCCAACAGCAGGAAGGGCGTGGCCCACGGCTGTTCGCGCATGGCGGTGGTGACGATCAGGAACTCGCTGGCAAAGACCCCGAACGGGGGCATGCCCAGGATGGCGAGCACTCCTACCATCAGGCCCCAGCCGACCGTGGGACTGACACGGATCAACCCGCGAATATCGTCCATGACTTGCGTGCCCGCCTTCTGCGCGGCGTGGCCGACGGCGAAGAAGATTGCTGACTTGACCAGCGAATGCACCGTCATGTGCAGCAGGCCGGCATAGCTGGCGATCGGCCCGCCCATGCCGAAGGCGAAGGTCATCATGCCCATGTGCTCGATGGACGAATACGCGAACATGCGCTTGATGTCGCGCTGCCGGATCAGGAAGAAGACAGCCGCGACCACCGATAGCAGGCCGAACCCCATCATCAGGCGGCCGGTCAGATGGTTGCCCAGCGCCGCATCGGTCAGCACCTTGCAGCGCAGCACGGCATAGAGCGCCACATTGAGCAGCAGGCCGGAGAGCACGGCGGATACCGGGGTTGGCCCCTCGGCGTGGGCATCGGGCAGCCAGTTGTGCAGTGGGACCAGGCCTACCTTGGTGCCATAGCCGATAAACAGGAAGGCAAATGCCAGCGTGATGATGTTGGGATCGAGCTGGCGCTTGACCGCGTCCAGGTTGGTCCACAGCAGGGCCCCGCCCTCCGGGCCGATGACCTGCTCGGCGGCCATGTACAGCAGCACCGTACCGAACAGCGCCTGGGCAATCCCCACCCCGCACAGGATGAAGTACTTCCAGGCGGCCTCGAGGCTCGCGGCGGTGCGGTAGACGCTGACCAGCAGCACCGTGGTCAGCGTGGCGGCCTCCATCGCAACCCACACGATGCCCATATTGTTGGTCGTCAGCGCCAGCAGCATGGTGAAGGTGAAGAGCTGGTACATGCTGTGGTACAGACGCAGCCGCGGCGGCGTCATCTTGCCGTGGTCGTACTCCACCCGCATGTACGGCCGCGAAAAAATCGAGGTGGTCAGCCCCACGAACGCGGTCAGCGCAACCAGGAAGACGTTCAGGGCATCGATGTAGAACTCCCGGTCCCATGCCAGCATGGGACCATCGGCGACGATTTGCGCCGTCAGCACGCAGGCGGCGAGGAATGTGCCCAGGCTGAAGGCGACATTGATGTCGCGTGCGCGCTCGCGATGTCCCGTCAGCGCCAGCACCAGCCCGCCGGCAAGCGGAAATCCAAGCAGAAAGGCCAGCGCGGTCAACTCAATCCTCCTTCAGCTTCTCAAGGTGACGGATGTCCAGGCTGTCGAACTGCTCGCGGATCTGGAACATGAACACGCCCAGGATCAGCACGCCGATCAGCACATCCAGTGCGATGCCCAGCTCGACCACCATCGGCATGCCATAGGTCGCGGCGGTGGCCGCAAAGAAGAGGCCGTTCTCCATCGCCAGGAAGCCGATGACCTGCGGCACCGCCTTGGAGCGCGTGATCATCATCAGGAAGGACAGCAGCACGCAGGCCAGCGCGATGCCCAGCGTGCCGCTGGCGAGCTTCAGCGACAGCCGCGAGATCGGCATGGTGAGGTTGAAGGCGAAGATCACGACCAGGATGCCGATCAGCATCGTGGTGGGAATGTTGATCAGCGTCTCGACGTCCCTGCGGATCCGGAGACGATCGATCACGCGGTGCAGCAGATAAGGGATGAGCAACGCCTTGAGGATTACGGTCAGGCCGGCCGACAGGTAAAGGTGCGGCTGGCCCGTCACGTAGCCGACGACAGCCGTGGCCAAGGCCAGGGTCGCACCCTGCAGCGTGAACAAGTTGATCAGCGACAGGATCCGTCGTTGCGAGATCATGGCGAAGGCGAGGATCAACAGCACCGCGCCGAGCAGGTTGACAAACTGGGTGAGGAGTGCGGTCACTGGCCTGGCCTCCGGGGTTCAGCGTGCCAGCAGCAAGTGGACCAGCATGCCGATCACCGCCAGCAGAAAGGCGGTGGCCAGGAACTCCGGCACGCGGAAGATGCGCATCTTGGCGCTCGCCGTCTCCAGCGCCGCCAGCAGGATCCCGCCCACCATGAGCTTGAACAGCAGCGCGGGCAGCGCCAGCAGCATGGCCAGGGGAGCTTGCGCTTCAGCAACGCCCCATGGGAAAAACAGCGCCAGGCCGATGCAGGAATAGGCGAACAGCTTCAGGCTTGCCGCCCACTCAAGGAGGGCCAGATGCCGCCCCGAATATTCCAGGATCAGCGCCTCGTGGATCATCGTCAGCTCGAGGTGGGTGGCGGGATTGTCGACCGGTATGCGGGCGTTCTCGGCCAGGGATACCATGGTGAACGCCACGCCGGCAAACGCCAGGCCGGGATAGATGGCCAGGTCCCGGTGAGCAATCGTCTCGACGATGGTGGTGAGCGAGGTCGACTTGGAGACCAGCGAGGCGGAGAACAGCACCATCAGCAGCGCCGGTTCCGCCAGGAAGCCGATCAGCATCTCGCGCCGCGCTCCCAGGGTCCCGAAAGCGGTGCCGACGTCCATCGCCGCCAGCGAGATGAAAACCCGCGCCAGCGCGAACAGGCCGACCAGGGCAATCGCGTCGGCGGCCGGTGCCAGTGGCAGATCGGTGGACACGGTCGGGACGATCGAGCAAGCCAGCGCCATGCAGCCGAACACCACATAAGGCGTGGCGCGGAACAGCGGCGAGGCATTGTCCGCGACCACCGAGTCCTTGTTGAACAGCTTGTGCAGCATGCGATAGGGCTGCCAGAGGCTGGGTGCCGACTTGTTCTGCAGCCAGGCGCGCCACTGATTGACCCAGCCGGTCAGCAGCGGCGCCAGCGCTATCGAGATCACGATCTCAAGCAGCTGTGACAGGATCCCGGTCAGGTTCATGCGGCCCTCTTCACATCACGGCCAGCAGCGTGGCGGCCAGGGTCAGGAAGCTGTACAGCAGGTAAACCGAGATGCGTCCCTGTTGCATCAGGCCGATCAGCCGGGCCAGGTACGACGCCAGATCGATCACGGGGACATACATCCAGCGCCAAAAATGATCCGCCACTGTGACCTGGTAGTGCGGCTGCTCATCGAATGGCGTCGGCAGGTCGCGGCGCATCAGGAAAAACGGTTCAAAGATCTGGCGGATCGGCTGCCCGAACCCCTCGGCAGTGTCCTGCATGCGCGCGGTGCCCCAGGGAAAGCCGCAAGCCCAGGGCGGGCTGCGGCGAAGCCGACCGTGGTAGAAGCGGCGCACCAGCAGGTAGGCGAGCGCGACGCTGGCCAGGATGCCTGACAGGAAAATAACCGGCCCGTAGCTGGCCTGGGCCAGGCCGTTCGGCGCCAGCAGCCAGCTGCTGGCCGCGGTCCGGGCGCCGAGTCCGCTCGCCACCAGTTGCTGCGTCACCGGATCGATCAACTGGACGAATTGCGTCGGCAGCAGGCCAAGCGCGATGCAGCCCAGCGCCAGCCACAGCATGCCCGCGCGCTCCCAACGGCCGGCGTCGTGCGCGTTGGCCAGTCTGGGCTCACGGGGCTGGCCGAGGAAGATCACGCCGAAGAACTTGACCATGGTGTAACCGGCCAGTGCCGCCACCAGCGCAATCAGCGCGGCGACCACCGGGATCAGCATGGTCAGTATCGGTTCCGGCAGACCAGGCGTGAACAGGAAGCTCTGCAGCAGCAGCCACTCCGAGACGAAACCGCCAAGCGGCGGCAGCCCGGCGCTGGCCAGCACGCCCAGCAGTGTCAGCCAGCCCACCCATGGCATGTAGCGAATCAGTCCGCCTAGCTTGCCCAGGCTTCTCTCGGTGGTGGCATGCAGCACGCTACCGGTTCCCAGAAAAAGCAGGCTTTTGAAGAATGCATGGCTGGCGACATGGTAGAGCGCGGCCGTCAGGGCGAGGGCGGCCATCGGCTTCATGCCGTAGGCCGAGAACAGCAGTGTCAGCCCCATGGCAACGAAGAGCAGGCCCATGTTCTCGATCGACGAATAAGCCAGCAGCCGCTTCATGTCGGTCTGAACAGCTGCGAAGACCACGCCGAACAGCGCGGTGGCTAATCCAATCGCCAGCAGCAATCCGCCCCACCACCACAGGCGCATCGGCAGCAGGTCGAAAGATACGCGCAACAGGCCGTAGATGGCAGTGTTGAGCATGACGCCGCTCATCATTGCCGATACCGGTGACGGCGCGGCCGGATGCGCCTCCGGCAGCCAGATGTGCAGAGGCAGGATGCCGGCCTTGGCGCCGAATCCGAACAACGCGAGCAGGAAACCGGCGGAGGCCCAGAACGGCGTCAGCGCCTGGGCGCGCATGTTGGCAAACGTATAGTCGCCGGTATTGGCCTGCAGCACGCCAAAGCACAGCAGAATCGCAATCGCCCCGATGCGCGCCATCGTGATGTAGAGATAGCCGGCGGCGCGCACTTCGGCGATGCGGTGGTTGGCGGTCACCAGGAAGAATGAAGCCAGGGCCATGGTTTCCCACATCACCATGAACGAGTAGGCGTCGTCGGCCAGGATCACCCCGGCCATGCTGGCAAGAAACAGGTGGTATTCAAGACAAAGCAGGCCTGGCGGTGTACCTTCGCCCGTGCGGAAGTAGCCAGCCGCAAACGTGGAGATGCCAGCCGCCGCTCCCCCCATTACCATCAGGAAGTAGGCGGACAGGCTGTCGAGCCGGACGTGAAACGGCAGCGATGGCAGGCCAATGGGCAGCACGGCTGCCTCGGGCGTGCCGGACACAGCGTGCAGCGCCAGGCTGAACAGCGCAAGCCCTAGCAGTCCCCCGATGGGGAACAGCACGTGGGATACCAGGGCAAACCGATGCAGCGCCAGGACCCCTGCCACGCCGATAAGCAGCCAGGCCCCAACCACAACAAGCATCCAGTCGAGATGGAGCCATTGCGTGAGAGGGGGCACGCTGCTCATGGATCAGGCTCCGCGACGGGTCGCACGGCGCTTGGCAGGAGGTGCCGCGTCGCGCCGCGACGACGCGCCGACCGGTGGCCTCTCTTTGCCCTTGGCTTCCGCCTTGTCCGTGTCCACGCCGCTGGGCACGTACTGGACGCCATGCTGGGCGAGGTAGTCGCGGATAAGCCGCCGTATCACCTGCGAGGCAGTCAGATCCTGTTGTGCGCAAAGGCGCTCGAAGGCGGCCTTCTTGTTGGGATCGATGAGCAACGTAAGCCGAGCGGTCTTTTGCTCCATGGGAGCCTCAAGATGGCAATACGATGATTACATGAATCACATCATAGATGATGGCCATGCGAATCCAAAGGCCTGGACGCTGCCATTCCTTTACTCGCTGCAACCAGGGCAAGACGGCGTCGCACATTCGTCGCTGGCGTTTCCTGCTGTCAGCCTAGTGCATGCGGCGCTGCAGCATCCCGCTGTCGCCGGTGCGCAATTCTCCCAATGCGGTCAGCGCCATCGAGTTTCTCGTTCCGCGTACCGCTGTCGCCGCCGGCCCTTGGTTGAAGGGGCGCTGCGGTGCTAGGCTGAAGGCGAAATCCTGCCGCCCACGCGGAGACACCAATGGTCGAAGCTTCCGAACTGAAGTCGGGCATGGTCATCATGCTTGAAGGTGAACTTCATAGCGTTACCAGCGCCGGGTACCACGCCGGCGGCGGCCAACAGGGGAGCGCAGTTTTCGCCAAGTTCAAGAGCCTTAAGACTGGTCACATCAAGGAGTTGCGGTTACACCCGGGCAACAAGCTCGAAGAGGTCGCGCTTGATTACCAGGAGATGGAATATCTGTACACCGATGGTGACGCCTTTTTCTTCATGAATCCCGACACCTTCGAGCAGATCAGTTTTCCTGCGGAAACCATGGGCGCATACCAGAAGTTTCTTCGTCCCAATATGCGAATCCCGGTGCAGCTTTATGAGGGCGAGCCAGTCACCATCGCATTCCCCCCTGCGGTCGAGGTAACCATCATGTCCACGCCGCCGGGCCTGCACGAGCATGAATCCTCTACCTTCAAGGCTGCCACGCTGGAGAACGGCATGGAAGTTCTCGTTCCTCAGTTCGTCAAGGAAGGGGACACGGTGCGAATCGAGGTCGCTTCAGGAAAATATTTGGAGCGGATAAGGCGAGGGACGCGAAAGGCGTGACTCCGGTGCCGCGCCACTCCCTGCATGCGCAGCGCCGCGTACAGTTCCGGCGGGACGGGGGCGGCAGCGTCGGCAGTACCGCATCCGGCACCTGATAGCCCTCCTCAGCGACAAAGGGCTTTCGTGGCGTAAGCGCGGCGATACTTCCGTCGCATTGGTTCTACGGTCCTCTTGCCTCCTTCCGGACGGCTTCGTCGTAGCTTGCTCTTTGCTCTTTGTCATGCCGGGCTGTCAGCCCAGTCCTATATTTGACACAGTGCCAATCGTGCTGCGCGACGCACCGCGATGATTTCGCTAACAGGAGGGCAAGATGAACGACATCCAATCTAATTTCTCTATGCGCAAGGACGCATTGGCCCGCGACGTCGATACGCTGATGGCCGACGTTCAGGCACTTCTTCATGATGTCAAAGCCGAAACCGGCGTAGGGACCAGCCTTGAGCGCCATGCACTCAAGGCCCGGCAGCGCGCGCTGCAGGAGCGCATCGTTACGCTGCGCGAAGAAAGCCGCGCCAAAGTCTCCGAGTGGGCGACAACGACCGATCGCTACGTTCATGAGCATCCGTGGCAAAGCATGGGTACCGTGGCCGCCATCGCGGCTACCACAGGCGCTATCGTCGCGCTGGCTGCCAGCCACCGTTAGGTATTCGTGACTGAGGGACCGGCACGGCAGTGACCCGTGCCGGTCCCGCAAGGGGCACGTGCTTTTTGCCATGCCGGCAAATGGCTACAGCCCCTTGCGGGAGCCTCGATCTAAGTGGCGACACATCTGAGCGGCAATACAACAACTGTGCCCGCCAAGTGCGATTGCCCAGACGCGCTACGCTGGACGGTCTGCTTACGTGCGACCCGCAGGATGTTTACCCAGGAGGCCAGTCATGGAAGGGCTGACAAAGGAAGAGTTGGCGAAGTTGGTGGCCCAAATGGACGCTGAGGAGTTGCGCATTCGTGCCGTCGCCGGAACCGCGGATTCGCCTGTTGTGGCGCCAACACAACGTGAACACCTGGATGATGGTGAAGTGGCGGACGAAAAGACTGTGCAGCGCCAGGGCGACGCGATGCTGAAACACTATCGCATGCAACTGGCTGACATTGAAACAGCCCGGTCACGGATGAGGAGCGGCCAGTATGGCGTCTGTATTGACTGCCAGCAGGCCATCCGTTTCGCCCGCCTGCAAGCGTACCCGACCGCCACGCGCTGCACGGCATGCCAGAATCTCCACGAACACCGCCATCCCCGCCAGGCGCAGGAGACGCGCCGACCGGCTTCCGCAGATCTTTCGTCGCCGGACTGACTTACTCGTTCCTGAGATCAATGCCGAAGCCGCCAGCCAGTTCACAATCGATGATCCCGGCGGCGTAGGCAAAAAGCCAGTCCTCTGCCTCCTGCAGCGTTGCGGGCGGGGGCCAGTCCGGCGTAAAGCGGATGCCCATGTCCTCATTGCGCGTGGAGATCTGGACTCGCCCGCCTGGCTTGCCTGGCTCAATCACCTCCGGCACGAACAGGGCAACGTGGAATCCCTTGTAAGACCGCTTTTTTTCCAGCATGTCAGCCTCCGGCAATTTACGCATGTCCGTAGCTCAGCCCGAGCGCCGGACTGTCTTGAGTTCAAGATATAGCGAGGCGCGGCTAATGCCTAGTAATGCCGCGGAACCCCGGGGATCACATTGGAGCGTGCGGTTGAATTTGACCTAGACTGAAAAAGTGCCCTTCGCGCGCTTCGAGGCTGCGCAACGGAGCTTCATTGGCAGCCAACTGATGCGGGCGAATGACAATGGCACAGGCAACACACAATCATCTGCTGCCTGAATTCATGTGGATTGATGTTCACGAAGGGGGCATCATGTTGCAAGCCAGTGAAATGCAGCAACGTTTTAGTCATCTGCAGCAAACCATCAGCGAGACATCACGGACTTGTCATGCCGATACGGGGATTCCACAAGACTTGATGAACTGGGTGGATGAGCTCGACAAGGAGTGCAAATCGGCATCGAAGGTCGTGTCTTCCAAGGATGAGGATCGGATCCGGCAGTGGGTCGATGATCTCGAACGGATCGGTGATCGTGCAGACCGCGCTTGCCAGCAGGCCGGCAGTCTCGATGCAAAGGTCAAGGATGCAGTCAGTTCGATGCATTCGGAACTTGCTGACCTGAAGCGCCAACTGCACTAATCAATCTGACAGCCCCGGTCCAACCAGCCGGGGCTGATTGCATCGTGCCCCCAGCCCACATAGGCGCCCCCCATCAGCCCTGCAAAGCCCCCATAATCACCTCTTGCACAATGCGGCTGCCTTCCGGCGTAGCCCAACTTCCCGCCAGTTCCGCAATCAACTGGTTGGTGCTGGTCAGTGTGACACCATTCTTCTCCATGCGCCGCAAGGCAATTTCGTCAGCCATCTTGCTCGGCGATCCGCCGGCATCCGCGACGACTTGCACTTCATAACCTTGCGACACCAGGCTCAATGCCGGATACACCGTGCACACGTCATTGGTCACGCCAGCGATGATCAGTTTCCTGCGTCCGATAGCCTTCACCGCCGCCGCGAAGTTCTCATCGTCCATGGCATTCACAACACCAACGCGCTTGATGCGCGCAGCGAACTCAGCCGGAAAGATGTCCGCCAGCTCGCTGATCAGCGGTCCCTGGGCGTACTCCTCCATGCTGGAGGTCATCACGACAGGGACTTTCAGGATGGCCGCGGTCTTGGCCACCACCAGCGCGTTGCGCTTCATTTCGTCAAAGGGAATGGACTTCACCCAGCCCATGGTGCCTACCTGATGGTCGATCAGGAGCAGGGCGGCGGTGTCTGCAGTGAATCGTTCGAACTTCATGATGCATTCCTTGATGGTGAATGGGGCAAACGCCCCTTGCTTCAAGCCCCTTCGGCTTCAGCCAGCGCCGGATAGTCGATGTATCCCTGGGCCGTCGGCGGCGCAAAGAACGTGTTGCGGTCCGGCGCGTTGAGCGCGGCGCCCTGGCGGAAGCGCTCCGGCAGGTCGGGATTCGCGAGGAAGGCGCTGCCGAAGACGGTGGCGTCGGCCTTGCCATCGGCCAGCAGGGCTGCGGCGCTGTCCTGCGTCAGTCCGCCGCCGATCAGGTAGGTGCCGTCGAAGCGCGGGCGCAGCAGGGCGTGGTAGTCGACCGTTGCACCGAACAGCGCGACATGCAGATAAGCCAGGCCCTGACCGCGAAGCTTGTCGACGAGGTAGGCGTAGGTCTCCTGGGGCGCGGCATCGGTGATGCTGTTGTAGTTCATCTCCGGCGAGATCTTGATGCCGACCCGGTCGGCGCCGGCCTCGGCCACCATCGCGGCCAGCACTTCCAGCACAAAGCGGGCGCGGCCTTCGACCGAGCCGCCGTACTGGTCTTGCCGGTGGTTGCTGCCTGACGAAAGGAACTGCTCGGGCAGGTAGCCGGAGGCCGCATGCAGCTCCACGCCGTCGAAGCCTGCGTCGATGGCGCGGCGGGTGGCCTGGCGATATTCGTCAATGACGCCGGCGATCTCGGCCAAGGTCAGCTCGCGGGGTGTGACGAAGTCGACCTGGCCGGCAGGCGTCCATGCCTGGCCTTCGGGCTTGATGGGCGAGGGCGCCACTGGCGTTGCACTATCAAGCAGCGACGGATGCGAGATCCGGCCGCAATGCATCAGCTGCATGAAAATGCGGCCGCCGCGGGCGTGCACGGCATCGGTCACTTTCTTCCAACCGGCAACCTGCGCCTCGGTTTCGATGCCGGGCGTATTCACGTAACCCTTGCCCATGGCGGATGGAAACACGCCTTCGGTGATGATCAGGCCGGCGCTGGCGCGCTGGGCGTAGTAGGTGACGGTCATGTCGCTGGGGACGCCGTCGGCGTCAGCGCGCGAGCGGGTCATCGGCGCCATGACGAGGCGGTTCGGCGCGATATGGCGGCCGATGTGGACGGGGGTGAACAGTTGGCTCATGGTCAATTCCTGTAGGGGCGAAGGCGACAGTGGGAAGCGCATGGACGTATCGTCGATTAATTCATTGGCGAGATAAAGATGGTAAATTGGCAATCATCGATCCAAAAATGGCGCAATCCAAATGGAACTGCTCAATGACATGGCCTTGTTCGTGGAGGTTGCCCATACGCGGAGCTTTCGTGGCGCGGCCGCTGCCATCGGTGTGCCGAACTCCACACTGTCCAGGCGGATCAGTGCGCTGGAGAAGGCCATTGGCCTGCGGCTGCTGCATCGCACGACGCGCAAGGTCGAGCTGACCGAGGCCGGGCAGATCTACTACGAGCGCTGCAAGCGCATCGTGGACGAAGCACGGATCGCCCACGAGCAACTGGGGGAGATGCTGGCGCAGCCGAGCGGCGTGCTGCGCGCGTCGCTGCCGGTCGACTTCGCCATGATCTACATGGCACCCCTGATTGCCGAGTTTGCTGCCCGCTACCCGGGCATCACCTTTGATTTCGACCTCACGCCCCGGCGTGTCGACCTGGTGGCCGAACCCTTCGATGTGGCCATCCGCATGGGCGAGCTCACGGACTCGAACCTGATCGCCCGCCTGCTTGCGCGCCTTTCGGTGCAGGTCTATGCCTCACCGGGCTACCTGGAACGCGCTGGCGAGCCGACCCATCCCACGGACCTGGTACGGCATCAGTGCATCGGTTTTCCCAAGGCAGGCAAGTGGGCGCTGCATAGCGGTGAGGAGGCCGTCGAGGTGGAAGTCGGGGGCCGGTTCTACGCCAACAGCGTTGGCATGTTCCGCCGCCTGGCAACGCTGGACCTGGGCGTGATCATGCTGGCCGAGGAGGTGGCGGCAGAGGACGTGGCGGCCGGCCGCCTGCGCCGGATATTGCCTGGCTGGCAGACCAGGCCGACGCCGGTCTATGCCCTGACCGAAACACGCTTGCTGCCGGCAAAGACACAGCGCTTTATCGAGTTCCTGAAGGAGCGCCTGGGCACCAAAGCGTGAGCACGCAGTGATTGCGCATCGAACGCGCAACCACCTCCAGCGACGGTAACCCTCACTTGCGCCGCATTTCCACGACCGTAGGCTTGCCATCAACGTTGTCGAAGGTCACGGATACCGCCTCGCCCTCCTTGAAGTCCTTCAGCGATGCGCGGTCCTTGACGGGGAACGCCATGGTCATCGGTCCCATGCCGAGGTTGGCGATCGGTCCGTGCCTGAGCGTGACCTTGCCGGCCTGCGCATCGATCTTTTTGATTTCGGCCGCCACGGGTTGCGGCGCCTGCTGCGAGGGTGCTGACGGCTTCATGTCCATGCCGTCCATCGAGCCCGCTGCGAATGCGGCCGGCGTGATGGTCAAGGCAAGGGCGAGGGCGAGTGTCTTGATGGATTTCATTGTGGGTCCTTCTGAAGTGAGGGGTGGACGGAAACAAGTTGAGGTCTGGTCTGGCGCCGGCGCATCAGCAAGTACACCGCCGGCACCACGAAGAGCGAAAGCAACGGCGCGGTGAGCATGCCGCCCACCATCGGCGCGGCAATGCGCTGCATGACCTCGGAGCCGGTGCCATGCGACCACATGATCGGCACCAGCCCGGCAAGGATGACGGCGACGGTCATTGCCTTGGGGCGTACGCGCAGCACCGCGCCTTCCTGGATGGCTTCAAGCAGCGCGGACAGGCTGGCATCGCCCTGGTTCGCGCGCGCGGTCCATGCCTGCTTCAGGTAGAGCAGCATGATCACGCCGAATTCCGCCGCCACGCCCGCCAGCGCGATGAAGCCGACCACGCCGGCAACCGACAGGTTGTAGCTCAGCAGGTAGAGCAGCCAGAAGCCGCCGATCAGCGCCAGCGGCAGTGTGCCCATGATGAGCAGGGCTTCATCGAGACGGCCGAACACCAGGTACAGCAGCACGAAGATGATCAGCAGCGTGAACGGCACTACCACCTTCAGCTTTGCGGCGGCCCGCTCCAGGTATTCGAACTGCCCCGACCAGCTCAGCGAATAGCCAGCCGGCATCGGCACCGCTTTCGCAACGGCGGCCTGCATATCCCGGACGGCCGAGCGCAGGTCACGCCCACGGATGTCGACATACACCCAGCCTGACAGGCGCGCGTTTTCGCTGCGCAGCATCGGCGCTCCCTGCACCACCTGGATGCGCGCCACGTCGGACAGCACGATCTGCTGGCCCTTGTCCGTGACGATGGGCAGGCTGCGAAGTTGCTCCACCGAGTCGCGGTAATCGCGCGGGTAGCGGACGTTGATCGGGAAGCGCGCCAGCCCGTCGACGACCTCGCCCACATTGTCGCCGCCGATGGCCGACGACACCACGCTCTGCACATCCGCGATATTCAGCCCGTAGCGGCCGGCCGCCACGCGGTCGATATCGATATCGACATAGCGCCCGCCGGTCAGCCGCTCGGCCAGCGCCGACGTCACCCCCGGCACTGTCCTGACGGTTTCCTCGATGCGAGTTGCCAGGCGATCGATCTCCTTCAGGTCCGCGCCTGCCACCTTGATGCCGACCGGGCTCTTGATGCCGGTGGCCAGCATGTCGATGCGGTTGCGGATCGGCGGCACCCAGATATTGGACAGGCCCGGCACCTTGACCACGCGGTCGAGCTCTTCCACCAGCTTGTCGGTGGTCATGCCGGCACGCCATTGGTCGCGCGGCTTGAACTGGATGGTGGTCTCGAACATCTCGAGGGGCGCCGGATCGGTCGCGGTATCGGCGCGGCCGGCCTTGCCGAACACGGTCGCCACCTCGGGCACGGTCCTGATCAGGCGGTCGGTCTGTTGCAGCAGCTGCGCCGCCTTGCCGGCGGAAAGGCCTGGCAATGCCGACGGCATATAGAGCAGGTCGCCCTCGTCAAGCGGCGGCATGAATTCGGCGCCGGTACGCAGCATCGGCCAGGCCGTCGCGGCCAGCAGCACCGCGGCGATCGCAAGGGTGGTCTTCGGGTAGGCCAGCACCCGTGCCAGCACCGGCCGATAGGCGCGGATCAGCCATCGGTTCAAGGGGTTGGACTGCTCCGAAGGAATCCTGCCGCGGATCAGGTAGCCCATCAGCACCGGCACCAGCGTCACCGACAGGCCCGCCGCCGCGGCCATGGAATAGGTCTTGGTAAAGGCCAGCGGCGAGAACAGCCGGCCCTCCTGCGCCTCCAGCGTAAAGACCGGGATAAACGACAGCGTGATGATCAGCAGCGAGAAGAACAGCGCGGGCCCGACCTCGGTGGCGGCCCGGCCGATCACGCCCCAGCGCTCGTTCCCTGTCAGCGCCCGGCCGGGATGGTCCGCATGCCAGTGCTCCAGCTGCTTGTGCGCGTTCTCGATCATCACGACCGCGGCATCGACCATGGCGCCGATGGCAATGGCAATGCCGCCCAGCGACATGATGTTGGCATTGATGCCCTGGTAGCGCATCAGCAGGAAGGCGGCCAGCACGCCCAGCGGCAGCGACACGATCGCCACCAGCGCGGAACGCAGGTGGAACAGGAACAGCAGGCACACCAGCGCGACCACGGCGAACTCTTCGACCAGCTTGTGCGTCAGGTTTTCCACCGCGCGCTTGATCAGCGCGGAGCGGTCGTAGGTAGTGACGATCTGCACTCCGGCAGGCAGGCTCTTCTGCAGCGTGGCGAGCTTCGCCTTGACCGCCTCGATGGTTTCCAGCGCGTTCTTGCCTGAGCGCATCACGATCACGCCGCCGGCCACCTCGCCCTGGCCGTCAAGCTCGGCGATGCCGCGCCGCATCTCCGGGCCAAGTTGCACGACGGCGACATCGCCCAGCCGCACCGGAATGCCGGCATCGCTGGTCACCAGCGGGATCTGCCGGAAATCGTCGAGCGTCTTCAGGTAGCCGCTGGCGCGGACCATATACTCTGCCTCGCCCATTTCCAGCACCGACCCGCCGGCCTCCTGGTTGGCGCCCTTGAGCGCCGCCAGCACCTTGCCCTGCGACAGGTTGTAGGCGCGCATCCGGTCCGGCATCAGCACCACCTGGTACTGCTTCACCATGCCGCCCAGCGAAGCGACCTCGGCCACATTGGGCAGCGATTTCAGTTCGAAGCGCAGGAACCAGTCCTGCAGCGCACGCAACTGGCCGAGGTCATGCTGGCCGGTCTTGTCCACCAGCGCGTACTCGTAGATCCAGCCGACGCCGGTGGCATCCGGCCCCAGCGCCGGCCTGGCCGCGGCGGGCAGGCGGGACTGCACCTGGTTCAGGTATTCCAGCACCCGCGAGCGCGCCCAGTACAGGTCGGTACCATCATCGAACAGCACATAGACGAACGAATCGCCGAAGAAGGAGTAACCCCGGACCGTTCTGGCGCCGGGTACCGACAGCATGGTGGTGGTCAGCGGATACGTGACCTGGTTCTCGACGATCTGCGGCGCCTGGCCGGCGAAGGGCGTGCGGATGATCACCTGCACATCGGACAGGTCGGGCAGGGCGTCGAGCGGCGTGCTCCGCACCGCCCACAGGCCCCATGCGGTCAGCATCACCGTGGCTAGCAGGACCAGGAAGCGGTGGCGGATCGAGGCCAGGATAAGGCGCGCGATCATGGCCTGGCTCCCTGGGCGGTGCTGGCGGGCTCGACCGACGACAGCATGGCCGCACCATCGCGGTCCAGGTGGAAGCGGAAGCGGATGCGGTCGCCAGGCTTCAGTCCCTTGGGCAGGCCAGTTGGCGGTGCGACGAAGTCCATGGTCATCGCGCCCCACTGTGCCGACGGGATCGGGCCGTGCGAGATGGTCAGGCTCTCGCTGCCGTTCACGGCTTCGATGCGGCCGGTGCCCTCATGCTCTGCGGCCGGCGCGGCAGGTGCAGACGCTGCTGGTGTGGCCGTCATCCGTTCCGAGCTGCCGCGCAGGCTGGCTTCCGAGTCGATCAGGAACTGGCCGGACGTGACCACTTTCTGCCCCGGCGCCAGTCCGTCCAGCACCTCGACCATGCCATCGGCCTCGCGGCCGGTCTTGATCTCGGTGGCAACGAACCCTGCCTGGCCGGCATCGACCATGACGATATTGCGCTGGCCGGTGCGGATGACCGACTCCGACGGGATCAGCAATGCCTCCTGTTGTGCGCCACTGTCGAAGCTGACCCTGACAAACATGCCCGGCAGCAGGCGCCTGCCGGGGTTGGGCAGGACGATGCGGGCCTTGACGGTGCGGGTCGCCGGGTTGACGTCGGGAAGGATGGCGTCGACCTTGCCGGCAAGGGGGCCGGCCGTGCCGCCCTGCAGTACCGTGGCCGCCGCGCCGGCCCGGATGGCGCCGGCCTGGCCCTCTGGTACCTCGGCAATCACCCAGACCTGGCTGAGATCAGCCAGGCGGAACAGCGTCATGCCCGGCGACACGGTCATGCCCTCGCGCACCGCCACCTCGGTCACGAGGCCATCGACCGGGCTGGCGATGGCAATGCCGGGCTGCAATTTTCCGGATCTCTCGACCGCACTGACCTGGCCCGGCGTCATGCCCGCCTGCAGCATGCGAGCCCGCGCCGCGCCGCGCAGGTCGCCCAGGTGTTCACTTCCTGCCATGCGTGACACGGCCAGGTATTCCTCTTGCGCAGCGACCCAGTCGGGCGAGTACAGGGTGACCAGCGCCTGGCCACGCCGGACCGGGTCAAGGGTCGCCCGGACCGCGACGTGCTGCACAAATGCGTTGGTGCGCGCCTGGATGATCTGCACGCTGCGTTCGTCGATGGCGACATTGCCTGGCACCTGCAGCATCGCGGCCAGCCGTCCAGGCTTTGCCTCGGCGGTGCGAATGCCAAGGTTTTGTGCGACATGGCTGTCGACGGTGACACCGCTGCCACTGCCATCGCCGTCCGCGTAGACCGGCACCAGTTGCATCTCCATGAAGGGCGACTTCCCCGGCTTGTCGAAGCGCTGGCCCGGCACCATGGGATCGTGCCAGTACAGGATTTTCCTGCCGGTCTTCGGATCGATGGCGCCGGCCTTGAGCACGGTGGATTCCGCGCCAGGCGTGCCCGACGATTGCGCGGTTTGCGTGCCGCGCGTGAACCCGAAGTGGTAGGCGCCGTAGAGGGCGGTGCAGACGACCACCAGCCCGGCGGCTGCCGCAATGGCGTGCTTCTTCATTTTGCTTCCCTCGCTGCGGCTTCGGTCTGGGCGGTAGGCAACGGCACCAGGTAGTTCAGGTCCGCCCACAGCTTCGCGGTCTTTGCCTCAAGCAGCAGGCGATCCATGGCGGTGTCGATGGCGCGATGGTTGGCTTCGGCGACCGCCACCAAGGTGCCCGTGCTGGCGCGGTAGGCCGTCAGTGCCGCATCCGCCTGTGCCCGGGCGAGCGGCAATGTCTTGTCGTCGTAGCGCCGCAGCCGGTCAAGGTTGCGCTGCAGCTCGGCCAGCCTGGCGCCGACCATGGCCTGGGTATTGCGCCGGACCATTTCCAGCCTGGCCCGGGCGTCATTGGCCTGCGCCAGCCGCGCACTGATTTCGCGGTCCTGGCGGTTGCCCCGGTCCCACGGCAATGGGAAGCTGACATTGAGCGAGCCCATGTTCGAGTAGGCCGAGCCGCGCTGGCTGTACATCAGCTCGACCGTCACGTCCGGCTTGCGGGCTTCCGTTGCTACCTGGATCTCCGATTCGGCCAGTGCCACGTCGCGCTGCGCAGCCGACAGTTCGGGCACGGCCTCGAACTCGCCCCTGGCGAGTTGCCGGGCGCCTGGCGGCACTTCAAGCGGTGGCCGCTCCGACAGCGGGCGCCCCGCGGCGGCGCCGACCCAGCGCTCCAGGTTCAGCGTGGCGGTCGCCAGTGCGGCGCGGTTCTCGTCCTCGCGGTCGTGCAGCTTCTGGATCTCCAGCTCCATCGCCAGCACGTCCGCACGCGAGCCGCGCCCGCTGCGGTAGGCCGCGGTGGCGGCCTGCAGTGCCAGTTCAAGCGGATGGCTGTGATGGCCGAGCAGCACGCCGGCCTGCTCCGCATACCACCGGTCGAGCCAGGCATTGACCGCATTGCGCTGCACGCCTGCCAGCCCCACCGCACGCTGCGCGTCGGCAGCGGCGGCTTCGGCTTCGAAGCGCGCGGCCCTGGCGCGGCGCTTGTCCGCGCGCGTGAATTCCTGCATCACTGAGATCGAGCGCATGGTCATGGAATCCCGGCTCAGCGAGAACGCGTCAGAGCCGTTGACCGGCACGTTGTTGACGCCGAGCTTGAGCACGGGATCCGGCAGGCGGCCGGCGGCTACCGCCATTTGCCCGGCGGCCTCCACGGCGCCGCGCGACGATTCAGCGTCGCCGGCATGGGCGCTTGCGATCGCGACGGCTTCCTCAAGGGAGAGGGAAGGGGCGGATTGCCCGGGCGCGCCTTGCGGCGCCGCCAGGCCCACTGCGGGCGCGCTGAGCAGCGCCACGGTCAGGTGACGTAGAAAAAGCATAAAGCCTCCAGGAACGACGACTGCTGCCCGCATGGAGGCGGGCAGCACCAGGTGACGTCGAACCGGAAGCTAAGTCTGGAAACTGCAGTGAAGGATGGTGAGGGGTGGTGGACCGCGCGCCTCTGCCTCGGCGCGCAGCGCAACGCGAACCTCCGCCAGGACCACGCGCGTTGGCTCAACCACGCGCATCAGCACCGGCATGAAGGCTGGAAGCTGCGGCGAAGCATGGTCGGCGTTCTTGGCATCGGCCTGGCAATGCGCCAGGCAAAGCCCGCTCTGGTCGATGCCCTGCTGGCTGTCGCTGGCGGCCATATCGGCACAGGACTCGGTCATCGCCGCCATCGTGCCGCTATGTTCCGCCTGGTAGCGGCTGCCGGTACAGGCGTACGCCGCCGCTGCCAGCTGGGCTGCCAGGAAGACAACGAGGAGGAAGCCGGCGAACCATGGCCGGCGATGCGTTCTACCCACGAGTGCGGTGCCTGTTTTGGCGACAATATAGCAGTGTTCAGCGCCACCAGGCAGCTTCACTACTGCGGCAGCTCGCCGCACAGGTGGGCCGTTCGCCTGCAACAGGCCGATCTTGGCGAGCTGCCTGATGCTGCACTTTCCGATGTTTGACTGCAGTGGCAACGTTGCCGTCCACATGTGACGCGTCACGGTGCCGAAATATTCGTCGTGCATCCTCCCGGCAAAACCAACGGGGAGGAAATATGAGGCGTCTTTCAATACTGGCGGCACCGCTGCTGGCGCTGGCCGTGGCGTCGTGCGGCAGCGATGATGACAACAACGCGTCGGTCACGCAGCCGCCGGCTGGCGGCAGCACCGCGCCCACCAAGAACGTCGTGTTCTTCCTTGGCGACGGCATGGGCATGACGACCATGACCGCGGCGCGGATCTACAAGGTCGGCGAGGATGGTGAGCTGACCATGGACACGCTGCCCGAGAGCGGGTTCATCCGGACCTATTCGAACAACGCGCAGGTGACCGACAGCGCGCCGTCGATGGCGGCCTACATGACCGGCGTCAAGATGAACAACGAAGTCATCTCGATGACGCCGGAGACCAGTGCCTTTGATGCCAGCGGCAAGGACTACCTGTCCGGCGCGGACAGCACCTGCCCGGCTTCCGGCAACGGCCAGAGCGTGCCGACGCTGCTCGAGCAGATGAAGACGGCAGGCTATGGCACCGGCGTGGTCACCACCACCCGCATCACGCACGCGACCCCCGCCACGACCTACGCGCACGTCTGCCACCGCGATGCCGAGAACACCATCGCCGCGCAACTGGTGCCGAACGGCGCCGGCTACAACAGCGCGCTCGGCGACGGCGTCGATGTGATCTTCGGCGGCGGCCGCAAGCACTTCCAGAGCAAGGCCGCGGGCGGCGCCCGCACCGACGGCCGCGACCTGGTTGGCGAGCTGACGAAGGCCGGCTATACCTACGCCTCCAGCAAGGCCGAGTTCGACAAGATCGATGCCGCCAGCGCCAAGAAGGTGGCAGGCCTGTTCACGTCCAGCCATATGGCCTATGACCTGGACCGCGTGCCCGGCGACGAGCCGAGCCTGGCGGAGATGACCAGCAAGGCCATCGACGTGCTCGCCGCGAAGAAGAAGGGCTTCTTCCTGATGGTGGAAGGCGGCCGCATCGACCACGCCTTGCATGAAACCACCGCGCGCAAGGCGCTGCAGGACACCGTGGCCTTCGACACCGCGATCAAGACCGCCATCGACAAGCTCAACGTGATCGACCCGGGCCTGAAGAACACGCTGATCGTCGTCACCGCCGACCATGACCACACGCTGGTGCTGAATGGCTACGCCAAGCGCACCGGCCCCACCAGCGACAGCAACCCCGGCGTGCTGGGCCTGCTGAAGAACTACGTGACTGGCGCACTGTCCACGGACTCCGGCGGCAATCCCTTCACCATCATCGGTTTCGGCAACGGCGAGAACCGCCCGGTCACGCGCACAGCGCTGACCGATGCACAGGTCTACGACAAGAGCTATCACCAGGAAGCCGCGATCCCGATGGCGGCAGGTGGCGAGACCCATGGCGGCACCGATGTCTTTATCGGCGCACTGGGCAATGGAGCCGAATCCTTCACCGGTGTGATGAACAACACCGAGGTGTTCGGCCTGATCAAGACGGCCATCGGCCTCTAAGCCACTATCGCTGACGAAATAACGCCATGAAACTCATTATTCGAACCGGCCTGTCCGCAGTTGCGGCTGCCTGCGCCTGCATTGCCCTCCCTGCGCAAGCCGCGGGCGAGGCCAAGAATGTCATCTTCTTCCTGGGCGACGGCATGGGCCCGACCACTGTCACCGCTTCGCGCATCTACAAGTATGGCGAGACGGGCAAGCTCAACATGGAGTCGCTCAAGCGCACCGCGCGCGTGAAGACGTATTCGAACGACGCGCAGACCACCGACAGCGCGCCGTCGATGGCGGCCTACATGACCGGCGTGAAGATGAACAACGAAGTCATCTCCATGTCGGCCGATACCAAGGCCAGCGACGGCACCGGCAAGTCCTATGTGACCAGCGCCGGTGACAGCACCTGTCCCAGCGGCAACGGCTCGCCGGTCGTGACCGTGCTGGAACTGGCCAAGGCCGCCGGCAAGTCGGTCGGCGCGGTGACCACTACGCGCGTGACCCACGCGACGCCGGCGGCCACCTTCTCGCACGTCTGCCATCGCGACGGCGAGAACAATATCGCCGCGCAGGCAACGCCCGGCAACGCCGGCTACAACACGGCGCTCAAGGAGGGCCTGGACGTGCTGCTTGGCGGCGGCCGCCGCCAGTTCCTGCCCAGCGCCGCGGGTGGCAAGCGCACGGACGGCGTCGACCTGACCACGCAGTTCCCGGGCTACACCTATGTGACCACCGGCACCGCGTTCAAGGCCGTGGACCCGGCATCCACCAGCAAGCTGCTCGGCCTGTTCAACATGGACCACCTCAACTACGAGCTGGACCGCGTCAAGAACAATGTCGACGAGCCTAGCCTGGCCGACATGACCGAGAAGGCCATCCGCATCCTGCAGAAGAACGGCAACGGCTATTTCCTGATGGTGGAGGGGGGCCGGATCGACCATGCGCTGCATGGCACCAACGCCAAGCGCGCGCTGGAAGACACGATCGCGTTTGACGATGCCATCAAGCGTGCGCTGTCGATGGTGGACCTGTCGAACACGATGATCGTTGTCACCGCCGACCACGACCACACGATGACGATCAACGGCTACTCGCATCGCGGCAACCCGATCCTGGGCACGGTGACGGACATCAAGACCAAGCAGCCGGCCACGGCGGCCGACGGCCTGCCATACACCACGCTGGTGTTCGGCAACGGCGGCGGTCCGCGCAAGTCCCCGCGCGACAACCCCGCGCTGGTGGACACCACGGCCGACGGCTACCTGCAGGAAGTCGGCGTGAACCTCGGCTCGCCGGGGTCGGAAACCCACGGCGGCGGCGATGTGATGCTGTTCTCGACGGGGCCGGGCAATGCCGCGCTCAAGGGCACCATCGACAACACCAAGGTCTTCAGCGTCGTGAAGTCCGCGCTGGGCCTCTGATGCCGGCCGCGGCCGTGCTGCACGACTGAGTACAGTGTCTTTTGATGCCATGCGCGCGCCGGTTTGCCGGCGTGCGCATTTTCGCTTTCTGAACGGATTTCATGAAAACCAAGCAAGCCACTCCCGTCCTCGCACTGCTGCTGGTCTCGGCAGCCTTCACTGCTATGGCGGCAGAGCCAGCCAAGGCCTCCGGCCCCCTGGCGCTGCGCGTGCAGCATGAGTTGTCGGCGCTCGGGGCCGACGGCGTGCGCCGCGACATCTACTTCACCGAACGTGTCTACCGCGAGGGCGGCACGGTCTGGATCGAGCGCGAGATCCCGCACGGGGCCCACGACGAAGCCGAGCACGCCAAGGCAGACAAGGGCCACAAGCACATGGACATGTCGGCCGCCGCGCGCTGGATCGAGCGGCAGCCGTCCGGCAAGCTGTCGGTGCGGCTGGTCAGCGACGCCATGCGCAAGACCTTCGAAGTCAGCCCGGCCGAATACGGCAACATCGGCTTCGACGGCTCGTGGGCGACCGCCTACCACCTGCTGGATCCGGCAGCGCTCAGGACCATGAGCGCAAGCGGCCCTGCGCGCGGCGGTGTGCAGGAGTACCGCGCAAAGCGCGGCGATGAACAGGTGACGGTCCAGTGGGACGTGGCCGGCCAGTATCCACGGCTGGTCCAGTCGCGCAATGCCAGCGGCACGCAGAAGAAGATCACGCGGGTGACCGCCGCTGCCTTGCCGCAACCCGCTCCGTGGAACCGCACACGGCCCTATGCGAAAGGTGAGTACACGGATCTGATGGACTAGGACGCGGGCATCGCGGGCCAGGTTGTCGCAGGAACGACGCGGATGGCGGGCAGGGTGCCGGCAGCGCTTCGCCGGATCGGGTATTGCATCAATCCTATATTTCCAGTATTATAGAAATATGGAAGAGAATGATGTTGTCCGCTCCCTTGCAGCACTGGCCCACGGGCTGCGCCTCCAGGTCTTTCGGATGCTGGTCGTCGCCGGCCCGGGTGGCATGACACCCGGCGCGATGGTCGAGCGGCTGGGCGTGCCCGCAGCCACCTTGTCGTTCCACCTGAAGGAGCTGGCGCACGCCGGCCTGGTGACGCAGGAGCGGGACGGACGCAACCTGATCTATCGTGCCGCTTTCGCGCATATGAATGCGTTGCTCGGCTACCTGACCGCCAATTGCTGCGAAGGCGTCGAGGAAGCGGCGGTTTCCTGTCACTGCTGATGGAGAGGTTCCAATGAAGCGCTTTCACGTTCACGTCCATGTCGACGACCTTGGCAAGAGCATTGCCTTCTATTCGAAGCTCTTTGCCGCTGAACCGACGCGGGTCGAGAGCGACTACGCCAAATGGATGCTCGAGGATCCGCGCATCAACTTCGCGATCTCCACGCGCGGCCAGGGGGCGGGCGTCGACCATCTCGGTTTCCAGACCGATGACGCCGCCGAGCTTGCCGAACTGAAAGCGCGCGCCGAGGCGGCCGACATGGCGCTGCTGGACCAGGGTGAAACCACCTGCTGCTATGCACGCAGCGAAAAGCACTGGGTCACCGATCCGCAAGGCATTGCGTGGGAGCACTTCCATACGCTGGGCAACGTCCCGGTATTTGGCGAAGGCGAGGCCGAAGCGGCATCCGCCGAAGGCTCCGCCTGTTGTGCCCCGCGTGCCCCGCGCGGCAAGCCGATCGGGATTGCGGTGAACTCCAACTCGTCGTGCTGCTGAGCACACCTTCTCTCCATGACCACCAACGTTCTGATCCTCTGCACCCATAACTCCGCCCGCAGCGTGCTGAGTGAAGGGATGCTCAACCATTGGGCCAGGAAGCTCGGCAAGGATGTGCGCGCCTTCAGCGCCGGCAGCGCACCGAGCGGGCGCCTGAACCCGTTCGCACTGGAGGCGCTGACCAATGCCGGTGTCGACGTGAGCGGCTACCGCAGCAAGAGCTGGGACGAATTCGTCGGCGACAATGCGCCGGAAATGCGGATCGTGATCACGGTCTGCGACAGCGCCGCGGCGGAGCAGTGCCCCTATTGGCCTGGCAGCCCGGTCAAGGTGCACTGGGGCTATGCCGATCCGTCCAACGCCCAGGGCGGCGACGAAGGCAAGCGCCTGGCATTCGAGCTGACGCGCGAGGCCATTGGCTACCGCATGCTGCAACTGCTGGCGTTGCCGCTGGAAGGCATGAGCAATGCGCAGCTGCAGGACGCGCTCAACGCGATCGCGAAGAACTGAAGGCGCCGGAACTCCAATGAATCAGCACGCAACCACCCACGCCCCCATTTCGACGAAGCCCGCCATCGGCTTCTTTGAACGCTACCTGACCATCTGGGTTGCCCTGTGCATCATCGTCGGGATTGCGCTGGGGCAGGCGATGCCGGGCGCGTTCCAGGCGATCGGCAGCATGGAGTACGCCCAGGTGAACCTGCCGGTCGGCATTCTCATCTGGATCATGATTATCCCGATGCTGCTGAAGATCGACTTCGGCGCACTGGGCCAGGTGAAATCCCACTGGCGCGGCATCGGTGTGACGCTGTTCATCAACTGGGCGGTCAAGCCGTTCTCGATGGCGCTGCTGGGCTGGCTGTTCGTGCGGCACCTGTTTGCGCCCATGCTGCCCGCCGAGCAGCTCGACAGCTATATCGCCGGGCTGATCCTGCTGGCTGCGGCACCGTGCACGGCGATGGTGTTCGTGTGGAGCCAGCTCTGCAAGGGCGACCCGTATTTCACGCTGTCGCAGGTGGCGCTGAACGATGCCATCATGGTGGTGGCGTTCGCGCCGGTGGTGGCGCTGCTGCTTGGCCTGTCGTCGATCACGGTGCCGTGGGATACGCTGCTGACGTCGGTGGCGCTGTATATCGTGGTGCCGGTGGCGATCTCGCAGCTACTGCGCAAGCTGCTGCTGAGCCAGGGCTTGGCGCATTTCCAGCGGGTCGTGGGCAAGCTCGGACCGTATTCCATCGCCGCGCTGCTGTTGACGCTGGTGCTGCTGTTCGCCTTCCAGGGCCAGGCCATCATCGAGCAACCGCTGGTGATCGCGCTGCTGGCGGTGCCCATCCTGATCCAGGTGTTCCTGAATTCCGGCCTGGCGTACCTGCTGAACCGGAAGCTGGGTGTGGCGCATTGCGTGGCGGGCCCGTCCTCGCTGATCGGCGCCAGCAATTTCTTCGAGCTGGCGGTGGCGACGGCGATCAGCCTGTTCGGCTTCAAGTCCGGGGCGGCGCTGGCAACCGTGGTCGGGGTGCTGATTGAAGTGCCGGTCATGCTGCTGG
Source organism: Cupriavidus sp. GW821-FHT07C08 (assembly GCF_059419025.1). Taxonomy (NCBI): domain Bacteria; kingdom Pseudomonadati; phylum Pseudomonadota; class Betaproteobacteria; order Burkholderiales; family Burkholderiaceae; genus Cupriavidus; species Cupriavidus sp. GW821-FHT07C08. The sequence continues at coordinate 383,935 of NZ_JBWKQZ010000001.1, read as the reverse complement.
TGGTCGGCATCGTCAATCGGACCCAAGGCTGGTATGAAGCGGGGCGCAAGGCCTGACGCTCGCCCCAGGGCGCTCTGATCCCGGCGACCGTGATGCTCAGGCTGCCATGGCTCAGGCCGGCTCGGTCGAGACGCCGCGGCGTTTGGTGGCCGCCGGCTTGCATGCCACATCCGGCACGCCGCAGCCTTGCGGATTGCCTTCGCAGCAATGTTCCGTCAGGAAGGCAATGAGCGCGTTCATCGTCTCGAATTGCGCTCGATAGATCACGAACTTGCCTTCCTGTGTGTTCTTGATGAGACCGGCGTGAACCAGTTCTTTCAGATGGAAGGACAGCGTCGCGGGTGCCACACCCAGCGCTTCGCGGATCCGGCCCGCGCTGACGCCGTCCGCGCCGGCCTGGACCAGCAAGCGGAAGATCGCCAATCGGGAATCCTGGGCAAGTGCAGCGAGCGCTGCTACGGCGGTTTCATTCTTCATCGGTCGAACTGTAGAGGCACTGGCGCGGTCGGCGCAAGTCAGGTGCTGTCGAATTCAACTATTCTGATTGGATCCTGGTTCCGGCGCTCGCTGCCGCAGCGGCTCCGCTTCGGTGTTCTGTGGCGCCAACGATTCCGTCAAGGAGGAACACAATGCGTGTCATGGTGATGGTGAAGGCCACGAGCGAATCAGAAAGCGGCAAGATGCCAAGCACGGAGTTGCTTGCGGCAATGGGCAAGTTCAATGAAGAGCTCGTCAAGGCAGGCGTCATGCTTGCGGGCGAGGGCTTGCACCCGAGCGCAAGGGGAAAGCGGGTGCGCTTTTCGGGCGATCAGCGGACTGTGACGGATGGGCCGTTTCCGCAAACCAACGAACTCGTTGCCGGATTCTGGTTGTGGCAGGTCGAGTCAATGGATGAGGCTGTCGAATGGGTCAGGCGCTGCCCCAACCCCATGGAAAGCGAGTCCGAAATCGAGATTCGCCCGCTGTTTGAGGTCGAGGACTTCGGTGCTGAACTCACGCCAGAACTGCGGGAGCAGGAAGAGCGGTTGCGCGCTGACGTAGAAGCGCTTGCGAACAAGGCGCGCTGACGGGAGCCCCAAACGCACAGGGCGAGGCGGTTGCCTCGCCGCCAACGCCGGTTCTTTCGGCGTTGTCCATCTCCACGGCATGGAGCACCGTAGACCTCGGTGTCCTCTTGCGGGGCGTGCCGAATGCTCAAGGTGTACGCGTCCATATCGACCGTAATCATCTCTTTGCCGGCGTGACCTCGCCCCTGAAGGCGACTTCTCATTGGCGTGGCGGCCAACTCATCCCGGACCCAAGCGCGTTGGCCTTTGAGAACAGTCCTGCCACCGTGCCTCCTTGCCCTTGACCTTCCAACGATGGGAACATCTAAGCTGGCGTCATCAGGCGTGACATGGACGTCCCATCTCGAATGGCCGTCATCTTCGCGTAAGGAGCGTGTCATGAAGGTAAAAGGCAAGCCGGATGACGCAGTGGATGCCCGGCCCAACAACTGAAGGAAGCCAGGATGAACAGGACAAGCAACGAACGCGATGCAACCGAGCCTGGCCGCCACAGCGCCGGTGCACATACCTCGGCTCAGGACCAGTCCGGTCCTGGTCATCATCACGAGCATGCGCATCACCATGACCATGTTCATGAACCGGCTGGCACTGGAGCCGGGGCGGCGCAGCCAGCTGCCGAGGGAACGATCTATACCTGCCCCATGCACCCGGAGATCCGCCAGGATCATCCGGGCAACTGCCCAAAATGCGGCATGGCGCTGGAACCATTGTTGCCGGACCTGGATGAAGGCGAGAACCCCGAACTGGTGGATTTTCGTCACCGCTTCTGGAGGACGCTACCGCTCACCGGTGTGGTGTTCGTACTGGCCATGTTCGGGCATCGCCTTGGCTGGATGCAGGTGTCGACCCAGAGCTGGGTAGAGCTTGCATTGGCGACGCCTGTGGTGCTGTGGGCGGGCTGGCCGTTCTTCGTGCGGTGTTTCCAGTCGATCGTCAACCGCAGTCCGAACATGTGGACGCTGATCGGAATCGGCACAGGTGCGGCCTATGTCTACAGCGTCATTGCGACCGTCATACCTGGCGTATTTCCGCAGGTGTTTGCCGAGCATGGCCGCATCGGTGTCTACTTCGAGGCAGCGGCGGTGATCATTTCCCTCACGCTGCTGGGTCAGTTGCTTGAACTCAAGGCCCGCTCCCAGACTTCCGCCGCCATCAAGTCGCTGCTGGGACTGGCGCCCAAGACGGCGAGGCGTATCGGCCCCGACGGAGCCGAAGAGGACGTGCCGCTCACCCATGTCCACGTGGGCGACCTGCTGCGCGTGCGGCCCGGCGAGAAGGTGCCGGTTGATGGCGTGGTAACGGAAGGCTCCAGCGCGGTCGACGAATCGATGATAACCGGCGAGCCCATTCCGACCACCAAGCGCGTCGGCGACCGCGTCATCGGCGCCACGATGAACACGTCGGGCAGCCTCGTCATCCGATCCGAAAAGGTCGGCTCCCAGACCGTGCTGTCCCAGATAGTCCAGATGGTGGCGCAAGCGCAGCGATCGAAGGCGCCGATGCAGCGGATGGCCGACAAGGTTGCCGGCGTCTTCGTCCTCGGTGTCATCGGCATTGCGGTGCTGACTTTTGTCGCGTGGGGACTCTTCGGCCCCGAGCCGAGCTGGGTGTTCGGTCTGATCAATGCGGTCGCGGTGCTGATCATCGCATGTCCGTGCGCGCTGGGTCTCGCCACGCCGATGTCCATCATGGTCGCAAGCGGGAAGGGCGCTTCCAACGGCGTGCTGTTCCGCGATGCCGCTGCAATCGAGAACCTGCGCAAGGTCGATACCCTGATTGTCGACAAGACCGGGACGCTCACCGAGGGTCGGCCGGTTTTTGAGCGCGCGATCGGCGCCAACGGCTATGCCGAGGAGGACGTGCTGCGGTTAGCTGCCAGCCTGGATCAGGGCAGCGAACATCCTCTGGCTGCCGCGATTGTTGAAGCAGCCCGTGAGCGCGGCCTGCAGTTGGAAAAGCCGGAGGGCTTCGAGTCGAGTTCCGGGATCGGGGTAAGAGGCAAGCTGGGCGGCAGGAAGGTCGCGATCGGAAACACGGCGCTCATGCAAGCTGAAGGAATTCCCATTGATCGGCTCGTGGCGCAGGCTGATGCGCTGCGTGCGCAAGGCGCCAGCGTGATGTATCTCGCCGTCGAAGGCACGCTTGTTGGCCTGCTCGCCGTCTCGGACCCGGTCAAGGCCACCACGCCGGAGGCGCTGGCGCATCTCAGGGAAGAAGGTATCCGTGTCGTGATGGCGACCGGTGACGGGATTGCAACGGCAAAGGCGGTGGCCGGGAAACTCGGCATTGACGAGTTCCACGGCGAAGTGAAGCCGGCGGACAAGCTTGAACTTGTCAGTTCCCTGCAACAGGCAGGCGCGGTGGTGGCGATGGCGGGCGACGGCATCAATGATGCGCCGGCGCTGGCGAAGGCGGACGTTGGTATTGCCATGGGCACGGGCACTGATGTCGCGATGAACAGCGCTCAGGTCACGCTGGTCAAAGGGGATTTGCGCGGCATTGCCCGTGCCCGGAAACTCTCGCAAGCGACCATTCGGAACATGAAGCAGAACCTCGGTTTTGCGTTCATTTATAACGCCTTGGGCGTTCCGCTGGCGGCGGGCGTTCTGTATCCAATGACGGGCCAGCTGTTGTCGCCGATGATTGCGGCGCTGGCGATGAGCCTGAGTTCTGCCTCGGTCATTACCAATGCGTTGCGGCTCAGGAAGGCTGCTACATGAGGCGTGCCGTCAGCTCGGGGCGCCGCGATCCTGTTGCCTCGATCCCATTTCCGTTTCTCCTTGTTGTTGTATTCGGCGATCCGTTTCAAGCGTCCGGGGTGAGGTGCGCCCCACACGTGTCATGCACCGCAACATTTCTAAGTAAATACATGTAACGTAAGTGCTGTGTATAGCACTTTTAATGTCATGTTTTTAAGACTTTTTGGGTATATACCTAGGGATCAAATTAGAGGAAAGCCTCTAGGATTCGCACTCGGATGGTGCGCTGCAGGATTGGTGGCGCTGCCAATCCGCAAGCCATACGGTGGCGGATTCACTTTGCATCACTCTTGCGCGAATCCGTTCGATCAATCCACAGGAGATTTCGCATGTCCCCTTTTATGCCCGAGCAATTTGCTGCAGTGCAAAAGTCCAGTCTGAACCAACTGTTCGCGCTGACGAACATGGCTTTTGACGGCTTCCAGAAGTTGACCGAGTTGAACCTGCAGGCAGTCAGGACGACGCTTGCCGAAGGCCAGGGCAATGTCGAAGCGGTGCTGGCCGGAAAGGACCTGCGTGACGTGTTCGCCGTGCAAAGCAACCTGGCCCAGCCCGCCGCGGAGAAGGCGGTTGCGTATGCACGCCACGTGTACGAAATCGCGTCGAACACGCAGGTGGAACTGACCAAGGCAGTCGAGGGCCAGTACGAACAGCACAACCGCAATGTGCAAGCCTTCGTCGACACCTTCGTGAAGAACGCGCCGGCCGGGTCTGAAGCGATCACCGCGCTGCTGCAATCGAGCGTAGCGGCCGCCAGCAGCACCTTTCAATCGTTCCAGGACGCCGCAAAGCAGACGGCTGAAGTCGCCAAGGCCAACTTTGCCAAGACCGCCGCAGCTGCCTCCGGCGCGGCCCAGCAGGCGGCGCCCCGCGCTTCGAAGCAGTAACGGCGTGCGGCCGGCCGTGCCGGCCGGGCCAGCGCGCTGAACAGAGATCGCAGGCTTGCAGGCCAGGGGCATCAGTTCTCCTGGTGTGCAGCACTGCGACGCCAATCTTCCCGCATCGGCATACAAGCCGGGTCCGGAATCATCCGGCCCGGCTCGCCCTCGCTATTTTCGCGCCAGGGCAGTGGGAATGTGCTCGGGATAGTCAGGGCAAACGCCCGTCCCGGCAAGGCAGGGGTCTTTCAACTTTACGAGAATGAAGCAGGCAGCATGATGAAGAGAATTGCACTGGTAACAGGTGGTATGGGTGGGCTGGGAGAAGCCATCAGCATCAAGTTGCACGACGCAGGCCACACCGTGGTGGTGACGCACTCGCCGGGCAATGCGACCGCCCAGGACTGGCTTGCCGCGATGGCCGCCAGCGGCCGCGAGATGCGTGCCTACGAGGTGGATGTCTCCGACTACGATGCCTGCCAGGCTTGCGCTGCGCAGATCCTGGCTGACGTAGGTCGCGTGGATATCCTGGTGAACAACGCCGGCATTACCCGCGACATGGCCTTCAAGAAGATGGACAAGCCGAACTGGGATGCCGTGATGCGGACCAATCTCGACTCGGTGTTCAATCTCACCAAGCCGCTTTGCGAAGGCATGGTCGAACGCGGCTGGGGACGCATCATCAATATCTCGTCGGTCAATGCATCCAAGGGCGCCTTTGGCCAGACCAACTATGCAGCCGCCAAGGCAGGGATGCACGGCTTCACCAAGTCGCTGGCGCTGGAAGTGGCAAGAAAGGGCGTGACCGTCAACACCGTCTCTCCGGGCTACCTTGCCACCAAGATGGTCAACGCCGTGCCCAAGGAAATCATGGAGACCAAGATCCTGCCGCAGATTCCGGTCGGCCGGGTCGGCAAGCCGGAAGAAGTCGCAGCACTGGTTGCCTACCTGTGCTCGGAGGATGCGGCCTACGTGACCGGGTCCAATATCGCCATCAACGGCGGGCAGCACATGCAGTAAAGGCGCTGGGCCAGGCGCCGCCAGGTGAATGCGCGGCGGGGCCCTCGCCCCCGGTAACTGAGGCTCAGGCCTCAGTTACGTCTTCTCCGGCATGGCCGACGAGTGATGGCTTGTAATCAGCCATTGCTTGCCATCCCAGTGATAGGTGTAGGTAAAGCGGGCCTTCACCACGGCGCCCGTTCGTGCGAAGGTGAAGGTGTAGAGCCCGGAATCCACCGCGGAATTGCATCCCAGCTCAATGGTGCGGAAGTCGATCTTCCCGGATGGACCGTTTTGCAGGAAGTGATGGAAATAGTCCTCTTTCTCCGCGACGGTCAAGCGAGGCTTGTTGGATACCGTCGGAAGAAGAATGGACCGTTCCGCATAGTTGGCCACCACCTTGTGTGGATCGCCTGTCTGCAATGACCGATTCCATCGATCAAACAACGCCGAAATCTCCTGCTCCGACGTCATCTTGCAGCTTTCTGTGCGCGACGCCTGCGCAGTGCCTGGCGCGCCCTGGTTCATGGCGCATCCCGCAAGCACGAACGCCAGGGCAGCAATGCGAAGTAGCTTCATGGCCGGGTTCCTCAGGTTAGGGGGTTGAGAGCCAGGGGACACTGCCTGAAGTATGGTACATCCCGCAAGCGTTACCTACCCGGCCTGCTTGCGGAATGCCCAGCGCCCGGCCAGTACCGTGAAACTTGCCACTAGCGCCACCAGTACCCAAAAGCCGTGCGGGTGTCCGGCCAGCGGAATGCCGCCCACATTCATGCCGAAAAAGCCGGCCACGATATTGATCGGAAGCGCCAGCACAGTCACCAGCGTCAGCGTGAACAGCGTGCGGTTGGTTTGCTCGTTGAGCTTGGCGGCAATTTCTTCCTGCAACAGCTTGATGCGTTCGACCAGCGCGGCCAGGTCGTTGAGTACCAGCGAGAATTCCTCGGTCGATTCACGCAACTCCTGCAAGTCCGATTCCTGCAGCCAGGCCGGCGGCCGGTTCAACAGCCGGAACAGGGCGCCGGGCTCGGGCGCCAGCAGCCGTTGCAGCCGCACCAGCCCGCGCCGCATCGAACCCAGGTCGGCGCGGTTGCCGTGCAGGCGCTGCGACAGCAACTGGTCCTCGATCTGGTCGACGTTCACACCGGTCTCGCGCACGATCTGCACCAGCACGTCGGCCTGGTCACGCAACAGGTGCACCACAAGGTCCAGTGGCGAGCGGAATGCCTCGCCGCGCCGCACCGCCTCGCGCAGCCGGTCCACGGAACGCAGCGGCCTGGCGCGGGCCGTCACCAGCAAGCGGTGGTCGGCGTGGGCCCAGAGCGTGGAGATATCCGTCGACGTGACGCCGAAGTTGTAGATCACGTCGTTGACCACGGCCAGCAGGGCGGCGTCCAGGCGCTCGATCCGCGTCGAGCGCGAACCCTGCCGCAGGGCCTCGAAGAATTCGTCCGGCAGGGCCAGCTGGCCCTTCATCCAGCGTTCGCATGCGCTGTGCGACAGGTTGAAGTGCAGCCACAGGAAGGGGCGATGGTGCGCGGCGTCCGGCGGTACTGACGGCATCTGCTGCAGCCATGCCGCTGCGGCGCGGGAATCAATCTCGCGCACCGGTCCGCCGGGTTCGAACAGGAAACCGCTGACCAGACCGACCGGGTCCGAGCCATAGCCGGCCTCGACAATGCCCGCTTGCATGCAAACGCCCTCCACATCAAATGTGCCTCGCGCGACGTTAGCACAGCACGATGATGGTTGGGGCCGCTACAAGGCAGCTGGACGCCTACCACCCCAGGCGATAGTCCCTGGTCGGATGCAGCCACCACTTTCCGTTCCCGGGCAGTTCCAGGACCTGGTGGTGGAATTTCAGCAGAGTGGGGCGGTGGCTGACGCTGACAAGCGTCGCCTGCAGGTCGGCCAGCAACTGGTACATGCTTTCCTCATTGCGGATATCCAGGGCACTGGTCGCTTCGTCCAGCATGACATAGCGCGGTTTTGAGAGCAGTACGCGAGCGATGGTCAGCCGCTGTTGCTCGCCAAGGGACAGGACTTTCCCCCAGTCCACTTCCGTGTCGAGGCCGCCAAACCGGCCAGCGATGTCCTTCAGGTTGACCATCTCCAACAACTTCAGAAGCTCCTCGTCCGGGATCCGCTGGCCAATGTGGTTCGGGTACAGCAGCTGGCTGCGCAGGCTGCCGACCACCATGTAGGGATGCTGCGGCAGGAACAGCATTTCCTGCGGCATTGGCCGCACGATGCATCCCGTGCCGTTGTTCCACAATCCGGCGATCGCGCGCATCAGGGAACTCTTGCCGCCGCCGCTGGCGCCGACGATGAGCAGGCCCTCTCCCGGGTTGACCGACAGGGTCAGGTCGGTGACCAGCGTTCGCTCTTGATTCGGCGTGCGCAAGGTGACATGTTCCAGCGCCAGGCGGGAGTCATGGATGGACTCGATCGTGGTGGCCGGCTTCACGGAGGCTGCTGCCGTCCCGGTCAGCGCGATGGAGAATGTGTCCAGTCGATCCAGCCCCGCCACGAACCGGCTCAGGTCTTCAAAGTTGTCAACGATCACGGTCAGCGCGTTCAGTATGGCGGCGAACGCGCCGGCCGCCTGGATGGCGCTGCCGACTTCAAGCTCGCCGGAAAGCACGCGTGAAGCGACGATGGCACTGGGCAGCAGGATGGTCAGGAAGCCATAGGCATACTGGAACATGTTCAGGCTCAGCTGCCACTTGATGAGGCGGTCGAAGTTCTGGAAGGCCTTGCCGAAACGGCCGCTCACATGGGTTGACTCCAGCGCTTCGCCGCGATAGAACGCGATGGACTCGGCGTTCTCACGCACCCGGATCAGGCTGAAGCGGAAATCCGCCTCCCGCCTTAGCTGGAAGAAGTTCAGGCCGATCAGGACGCGGCCGAAGAAGAAGATGGAGATGAATGTGCCGGCGATGGCATAGATGACAAGAAAGTAGACCAGCTCCCTGGAGATCGACCACAGGACGGCGCTGAATGCAATGAGCTGCAGCAGCGCGCCGATGCCGATCGAAAGGAAAAACAGGGATTGCCGCGTGAAGGTATTGATGTCCTCTGCGATGCGCTGGTCCGGGTTGTCGATCGCGGCATCTGAATTGAGCTTGTAGTAGACCCGGCTTTTGAAATACCGGTCCAGATAGTGACTGGTCAGCCAGCGCCTCCAGAGCAGGCCAAGCTTATTCCTCAAGTAGTAATAAACAGCGTAGATGGGAACTGCCACCATCAGGATATAAAGACACTTCGTGATCGAGGCCCAGAAGCGATCCGCGTCTTGCGCCGCCAGGGCCGAGGTGAATTCACCGGTCTGCTTGACGATCAGTACCTCGGTCTGGGTCTGGCCCAACAGCAGCAGGATCAGCAGGACCAGCAAGCCCGAGGCTTTCCATTTTTCCCGAGAGAACCAGTAAGGTTTTGCAATGGCCCAGTATCGGGTCCACACGTGCCGGGTGGAAGTGACGGGGCGTTTCCCTGGGGCCGAAGTGGTGCCGGTGACCCGCGACTCAGGAACGGCGCTCATATCCCATCTCCCAGCACTAACCGGATTGCATACTCGCCACATGGCCCCGCCACGGGACACGCGGGAGAACGGCAGAAGACTATTGAATGAAATATAGGCTAGCAGAATCGATGCCTGGCTGATTCATGGTACCTGGCCGGGCTCAGGGACTGACCCTGGACAAGCGAATGGAGATCCGGCTTGACGCAGGCCGGGAACCTGATTCCAATCCGGAAGTGACCCTTCCGCTATGACAGCCCCCGCATGGACCGCTTCGACGCGCTGCAACTCTTTACCCGGATCGTGGAACTGGGTTCCTTCACCGGCGCCGCCAGCGCGTTGGACATGCCACGGGCCACCGCGACGCACGCCATCAAGGAACTTGAGGCCCGCATCGGTGCGCGCCTGCTGGAGCGCACCACGCGCCAGGTGCGCCCCACGCTGGACGGCCAGGCGTTCTATGAGCGCAGCAAGCGCGTGCTGCAGGACCTGGAAGACGCCGAGACCTCCCTCAGCACGCAGGTGGCCAACCCGCGCGGCACGCTGCGGCTGGACCTGCATGGCACCCACGCCACCATGATCATCCTGCCGCGCATCGGCGAGTTCCGGGAGCGCTATCCGCATATCGACCTGATCGTCAGCAGCGGCGACCGGCTGGTCGACCTGGTCGGGGAGGGCATCGATTGCGTGGTGCGTGCCGGCCGGCCGCGCGATTCCTCGCTGGTGGCCCGGCGTCTTGCGGATATGCCGGAGGTGCTGTGCGCCAGCCCCGGATACCTGGCCGCGCACGGCACGCCGCAACACCCGTCGGAACTGGCGCAACATATCGGCGTGGGGTTCTTCTCGCGCAACCATGACAACCGTTATCCCTTCACGCTGACCGTCGATGGCGAGGTGCAGGAGTTCAAGGCGCGCGGCTGGATCTCGGTGAGCGATGCCGAGTGCTATACCAGCTCGGCCCTGGCCGGCTGCGGCCTGATCCAGGTGCCGCGCTTCCGCGTGGCAGAGCACCTGCGCGCGGGCCGGCTGGTGCCGGTGCTTGAGGCCTGGCCCTGCCCGGACCTGCCGGTGTCAGCGCTGTATCCGTTCCACCGGCAGCTGGCGCCGCGGGTGCGGGTGTTTGTCGATTGGGTGGCGGGGTTGTACGTGGAGCGGTTCGGGCCGCTCCGGGGGGCGGCCTGAGCCCAATCCGCGCCCGAATCTGCCGCCACGCCAGAGCCTTCGCCGCGCAGATCCGGGTCGATCATGCGCGTTGGGGCCAGTTCATCAAGGATATCGGCTTCAAGATCGATGGGTGAGGGCGCTGCGGCCGCCTCGGCGTGTGCGCAGATGCATTTGCGTGGGTGGCGAGAGGCGGATTCTTGTCCATACTGAACTCTGACTAGTGGGCTGTCGCTGCCCGCCGGGATCAATCGCCCAAGGAGAAGAATCGTGTTCAAGCACATTTTGCTGGCCACCGATGGCTCAGAACTTTCAAGAATGGCAATGGACGCGGCCATTGGCTTTGTCAAAGCCGGTGGCGCCAGGCTGACGGCCTATACATGCATGGAAGAGTATCCCTATGTGGCGTCCGGCGATTCCGGCCATCCCAGGCGCAAGGCCTTCGAGGAGCAGGAGGCCGCACATGCAAGCGCCAGGCTGGAAGAGGTTGTCGCTGCAGCCAAGGCCGCGGGAGTCACATGCGAAACGGATATGACGACCTCGGTACCTTACAAGGGCATCATCGATGCCGCCGCGAGGCACGGGTGTGACGTGATCTTCATGGCGTCGCACGGCCGCAGGGGCCTGGAGGGCCTGCTGGTCGGCAGTGAAACCCAGAAAGTGCTCACCCATTGCCGGGTCCCTGTCCTCGTCTACCGCTAATGAGGGGATTGCGCGGCGCCCGGCTGCGGGCGCCGGCTTGCAGTCCGAACCTACCTCAGGGAGGAATCTGCCATGTCGGAAATCGAACAGCAAAAGGTCGTCGGCGTGCTCAATCGAATACTCGAAGCTGAGCTCGCCGGTGTTGTGCGCTACACGCACTATTCGTTCCTGATATTCGGCTTCGGCCGCATTCCCATCGTGTCGTGGCTGCGTGAGCAGGCGAATGAGTCGCTGCTGCACGCGCACCAGGCCGGCGAATGGATCACGACCCTAGGCGCCTATCCCTCGCTTGGCATCGGCGGACTTCTTGACAGCCACACGACCGATATCGGCGCGATCCTGCGTGAATCGCTTGCGACGGAGATGCAGGCCCTGGATCTGTATCGTGAACTGCTAAGCCTGGTCGAGGGGCGCTCCGTCGCGTTGGAAGAGTATGCGCGGCAGTTGATCCAGCTGGAGGAACTGCACGCGGGAGATGTCGAGAAAATGCTGCGCAAGCCCGGTCTTGCGGCGGCGGTGCAGCCTCGGCAGGGTTGAGCAGTACACCCTGGCGGTATTACCGCACCGGCCATCCACCCCCATCGCGCACCGCGCCGACCGACCCCGTCGCCAGCGCCAATGTCGCAGCAGCGGCGAGCGCCCCGTTATAGGCGTCGGCAGACGCATTGCGCGCCAGCAGCAACTGGTTCTGCGCCAGGTTGGCTTCGGTGACAGACCCCACGCCCTTGCTATACGCGGCGAAGGCAGCGTCATAGGTGGTCTGCGCGGCCTCGGCCAGTGCCCTGGCCGCATCGTAGGCGGCCAGGCTCGATTCGAGCGCGCTCTGGCTGACCACGACCTGGCGCACGGACTCTTCCTTGGCGCGCGTCAGCCTGGCCGACGCGCTGTCGGCGTCGTTGCGCGCCTGTGCCAGCACCGCGGAGCGCACCCCGCCGTCGTAGATCGGTACGGTCACGCCCAGGAACACGCTGGCGCCGTAACGGTAGCCGTTCAGGTTGACCGTGGGCGGCTGCTGGCCAATCGGCGGAATCGCCGTGATTGACGAGCCGCCGGACGCGTACGAGGTGAATGCCGACATGAACACCTTGGGCATGAAGCCGGCCTCTGCCGCCCTGACCTTGGCCTGGCTGGCGCGTTCGATGGCATAGGCCGCCAGCACGTCCGGCCGGCTTGCAATCGCACGTTCAACGATCTGCTCGATCGAGCTGCGCATGGCCGGCGACAGGGGCCGCACCGGCATCTCGGCAATTTGGGGCCTGGAAAGCGGTGAGATGCCGATGGCCGTGACCAGTGCCAGGTAGGCATCGGTCTCGGCCCCTTGCGCCTGCACCGTGGCGAGGTTGGTCTGCGCACGATTCTGCGTGGCCTGGGCGACTTCCACCACGGTGCCGATGCCGCGCTGGTAGCGTGCCTTGGCGGCGGCGAGCACGGCATCGGCGTTGCGCATCGCCTGCTGCACGGTGGTCGCGCGCGAACGCGCGGCCTGGTAGCGGTAGAACGCCGTGCTGACTTCGTGAATGATCTTCTGGTGCGTCGCGGTGAAGCCGATGTTCGCGGCAATCGATGCCTGTTCAGTGGCATCGACAATTCCCGCGCGCTCGCCGAAATCGAACAGCAGCCATTGCAGCGACAGCACCGAGACCGCGCCATGCGTCGACGCGTTTGCGCCCAGCGTGCCCAGCGCCGTGGACGAGGCGCTGTGTCCGTTCTGGTAGCCGCCCATCGCCGCCGCGGAGATGTACGGCAGGTAGCTGCTCCTGGCGATGCCGGCGGCCAGTGCGGCATTGCGCGCGTCGTTCCAGGCAATCCGGGTCAGCGGGTTGGTGGATTCGGCCAGGTCGATCAGCTCGGGCAGCGTGTAAGCGTGCGTGGTATCGAGTGCGGCAGGCGGGGGCACGGACGCCAGCGCGGTGTTGGCCGGCAGCGTGTAGTCGGATGGCCGGGCTGCCGGCGCCGGCTTGCTGGCCGCGCCCGGCACGATCTCGCCGGACGCGGTGGTCTCGGGCTGCCATGGCCGGTCGGAGGCCGGCGGGGCCAGGTCGAGCGACGCGGTGGCACAGCCGGCCAGCGTCACGGCGGCGGCCAGTGTCAGCGGGATCGCCAGCGAATCAGGTTTGCGCATGAATGGAAGTTAAAGAGGTCGCAGCCGGTGCCTCGGCGGGCGAATCCGCCAGGCGCCGGTCGACCAGGGCCAGCAGGGCGTGACGGACCTTGTCGGCTTGTGCATCGTGGGTGCCGTTGGCAGCGTGCGCGGTTGGCGGTACGGCGTCAGTTGCCTGCAGCGTGTGCAATCGCCGTGCAATTTCCGGGTCGCCGGGAAAGCGCTCCGCGAGCAGGAACAGGGGCCCCGCAATCGCATCGAGCGCGGCCAGGCGCCGGCGCCGGTCTTCGACCCAGTCCCGCCCCGGGCCGACCGACGCGGGTTCATAGTTGGCCAAGATCAGGTCCTGCGTGATCTCGCCGTGCCGTGCCATGGCGGCCGCGGCATGGCTGCGTCGTCCATCGGACCGGCGCGCCTCGGTCAGTTGCTGCCATTGCGTGACCAGTGCCGCCAGTGCCGCCTCGATGCGGCTGGCAATACTGACTGGCCAGATCCGCGTGAAGACCAGGTACACAACCAGATTGCCCAGCACCACGCCAATCACCCGGTCGCGCGCAATGGTCAGGTCAAAGCCCGGTCCGGAACCCTGGATGACGCACAGGTAGAACGCAAAGGCCACCTGGAAGCCTGCGTAGGCAATGCGCGGCGAGCCCTGCGCCACCCATGCCGAAATCCACGTGCCGGCAAACACCAGCAGCATCAGCCCGCCCACCGAGGTGAGTGAAGGCACCACGTAGACGATGGCTGCCGTGCCGATCGCCGCGCCGACAAGGCAGCCGGCGAGCCGCAGCGTGAGCTTTTCCACGGTTTCCGCCGCGGTGCCAAGCGACACCAGGTAGCAGGTGATAAAGCAGGTATGAATGCCGGGCCAGTTCAGCTGCTGATACAGCAAGTAGCAGAACATTGCCGCGCCGGTGGTCTTGAGGGCGTAGCGGACATGGGCCGGATTCGAGAACGCGTCGGCATCGAGGAAGCCGCCATGCGCCTTGTCGGCTTGTTCTGGCGGCGCTGGTTCGCCCGGTTCCGCGTAGCGGTTGATGGCGCCGACCAGTTCCGCGGCAACCGCTTCCTGCACGGGCGGCAGCGCTGCAAGACCGGGCACGCTCAGCCCGATTTCCACCGGATAGCCGCCGGCATCGAGCATGCGCGCCATGTCGTCGAGCGTAGTGGCGATGGGCTCCGCAACGGCTGCCGGCAGTTGCGCCCCGGGCTGCCGGCGTGCGACATCTGCCGCTAGCAGGATCGCCATGGTCGATGACGAGGCCTGACGCAGTGCCAGCAGATCCTGCGCGTCGACGCTGCCTTCGATCTTCGCCAGCTTCAGCCAGCCTGCGACGGGCTGGACCCCGTCGCGCAAGGCCTCGTGCAGCGCCTGGGGGTCACCATCGGGAGCCTGCAGGCTGCGTGCAGCAAGCCGCAGGCAATGGGCCAGGCGGTCGGTCGCCAGCCGGCGCGGCGCCGGGCCCAGCACCAGGTTGACCACCACATTGACGCCGAGGGGAATCGCCACCATGAGCCAGGCATAGAGCAGGGCACGCGTGGCGATTTCGCCAGACGGCGCCAGTCCGAGTTCGTCGAGCCCAAAGCCGATGATCATCGCCACGATGGCGCCGACCGGCCGCAGCTTGCTCGCCGAGGCCAGGAACAGTACGGCCGCCGACACTACCGCCATGCACGCCACGCGGCGCAGCGGGTCGTCGACGCTGAAATCGGCGAGCCATATCACCAGGCCGATGATCATGCTGACCAGCACCAGCGCAGCCACGCTCATGACGATGCTGGAGGTGCGGTCGGCCCGGTTGATGAAGAAGATCACATAAGCGGAGATGGCCGCTTCAGGGGTGCCGTAGATACTGGTCACCAGTACCGTCAGGGTGCAGGCCACCGTGATGCGCGTGGCAGCCGCCGCACGGCCGGGGAGCGGTGCCAGCAGGGCCCGGATATCCGCCAGGCCCAGGCGCAACTTGTCAGCTGCAGGCTGCGCCATGCCGGATCTCGACGGTTGCGCTCGCACCCACCCTGGCCAGCGCTTCCGGCGGATCTGCCAGCTTGATGCGCACCGGGAAGCGTTTGGCCACGCGTACCCAGTTCACCGACGGCTGGACATAAGGCAGGGAACGCGGCAGGTTCAGGCGTTCAGTATCGGCGATGCCGACACCGATGCCTTCCACCTTCCCGCGGATGGCCTGGCGCCGGTCGATCATCGAGTAGACCGTGGCACAGTCGCCGACATGGATATCAGCCAGGTAAGTCTCGCGGAAGTTCGCCACCGCGAACCATTCCCCGGTATGCACCAGCAGGAACAGCGACTGGTTGGGCAGCACGACCTCGCCGGACAGCACCGTCAGCCCGCTCACGCGGCCGGCATGCGGGGCGCGCACCACGGTGTCGTCAAGCGCGCGCCGCGCAATCGCCAGTGCCGCCTCGCGCGCATGCACGGTGGCGATGGCGCCGGCTTCATCACCGACCGCCTGCGCCGTGGCGGCGCGCTGCACGTTGGCCTGCTTCAGGGTCACCGCGGCGTCGCGCTGCGCCACCTGCGCCTGGTCCAGCTGCTGCCTGGGCACGTATCCGTCCGCAGCCAGCGGGCGCAACCGTTCCACCGTTCGCGCCGTGAGCGCGTAGTTCTGCTCGGCCCGTGCGATCTGGTCTGACGCCACCGCTGCCGTAGCCTGCTCGGTGGCAATCGTGCGCCGCCGCGTGCCAAGGGTTGCCTGCGCCAGCTCCAGGTCGGCATTGGCCTGGGCCACGGCCAGCTGATACGGCACCGGATCGATCTCGAACAGGACATCGCCCTTGGCCACCAGCTGGTTCTCCGCCACGTGGATGCGCGCAATCCGGCCGCCGACCGGCGACGCTACGTGGACCAGGTCGGCATCGAGCGAGGCATCGTCCGATGCCGGGAAGCGAAGCGTGCGATGGTAGGCGTAGAAGGACAGCAGGGCGGCCAGCAGGACGATGACCAGGGCGATCAGTTTGCCGCGCAGCGGGCTTTTGCGGAGGCCGGCCATTTTCATAGGATGTGTCCCGTACCCAGTAGCCAGACGATTTCAGCAATCATGACGCCAATCGCCGTATTGACCAGAAGCTGGTAGCGGACCGTTTCCGCCCAGCCCGTCATGATGAAGATCCGATAGGACACAACCGCCCCGGCAATGCCAAGCACGGCGCTCAGTAGCCAGAGCGGGAAATAGGCACCGAACAGGCTGAAGGACGGGGCGCCGGCGCAGCCGTAGAGCGATGCCGCCAGCGCGGCGGGCAAAAGCGTGCGTGCCATAAGGGTTGCACCAGGATCGATCCACGCAATATAACAGCGTGGATTCTCGCTTGTCCAAGGCGCGGGCAGCGTGGGCGCGCGGGTTGTTGCGTCGGCGATCAGGGATGATCGCGAACGCATGCGCGCGGCTATGGCAAATGCTTGCCGGGGAGCGTGGGTGCAGCTCCGCGCGCGCTGATCGGACGTGCGCTACGCGGGTCGGCGGCTTGCCTGCCCGGCTTTGCCGTATTGAACCTGCGCCCGGTGGGCATGCCGCGATTGCTGTCGGTGCCGTGCGTCGGACCGGCGAACGCACCAATCCGGACTTCCTCGCCCATCCCCCCGACAACATGCTGCGCAAAGGCGGCCCCCGAGGCGGTAGTCAGCATGGCCATTGCCATCAGCGGGTACGCGTAGATCTTCTTCATATGTGGCTGTTTTTCGTTTGGTGGGCCCGGGCGGGCAAGGTTCAGGCAGCGGAGGGTAATTCAACCGGATGTCCGTGTATGTAAGCTATTGTTAGCGACGCCGGCAGTCGGGCAGGGATGCGTGATTGGCGCGAGTTGTTCCCACAATCAAGGAATGGATAAAAGTGCCTCATAGTGCGCACTTGATGGCGTCCGGAGCCAGCTCCCGGATCAGGGGGCTGGCTCATTTTCCTGCCCGGTGCGGTGTCAGACGTGCCCGAGGAACTGCCACCAAAGCGGGCCGATTACCAGCCAGACGAACATGTAGATAAGGCTCATCAGAAAGCCAGCCTTCCACCATTCCCCCTGGGTGACATAGCCCGCGCCGAACATGACCGGTCCGGAGCCGATGCCATATTGGGTCAGGCAACCGTTGACATTGCTCAGGACGCCGAGGGCGACCGCGGCGGTGAAAGGCGGGATGCCGGCCGCGACCATCAGCGCCATGGACAGGGGGAAGAGCGCGCTGATATGTGCCGTGGCGCTGGCGAAGAAGTAGTGAACGTAGCAATAGATCGCCGCCACCAGCATATAGACGGCCAGCCTGTGGAAGCCCTCGAGGTGCGCCCCGAACTCCTTGCCGAACCAGGAGACCATGCCGTACTCATTGAGCTTGGAGGCCAGCATGATCAGCAGACCGATCCAGATCATGGTGTCCCAGGCGGACTTCTCGTTCAGGGCGTCGTCCCAGGTCAGCACGCCGGTGATGAACAGCAGCGAGACGCCGAGAGCCGCAGCCAGCGTTGCGCCGATGGCCAGGTCCTCACCGAAGATCCAGAGCACCAGCAAGCCAATGAAAATTGCCGCCATGATGATTTCCTTGGCGGAGATGGGGCCCAGGGCGACGAGTTCCCGTTGGGCCAGGGCCGTTGCATCGGGTGTCCGGCGGATCTGCGGCTGGACTATCCACAGCATGGCGACCGGAATGATGGCCAGGCACACCAGGCCGGGAACCGATGCGGCCACTGCCCAGTCGAGCCAGCTGATCGCGACGCCCTGGTCCGCGGCCAGCTTGACCGCAAGGGGATTGCCAGCCATCGCCGTGATGAACATGCCTGCGGTAATGATGTTCGCGTGGAAGGCGCAGAGAATCAGATAGCTTCCCACCTTGCCGCGGGATTCCGGGTCATCGGCATGGCTGCCGAGGACTTCCGCTATCGCCTTGGTAATCGGCAGCATCACCCCGCCGGCGCGGGCGGTGATGCTTGGCATGGCGGGCGAGATCATGAGTTCGGTCAGGGCCAGCCCATAACCAAGTCCCACGGTTCGCTTGCCCAGCAGCCGCATGAACAGCAATGCAATGCGGCGCCCCAGCCCGGTCTTGATCACGCCTCGGGAAATGAAGAAGGCGAGCATCACCAGCCAGACCAGGTCCGTGCCCGTGGATTTGGTGACGTCGGCAAAGGACACGACACCAGCAAGCACGCCGGCCGTGGCGCCGATGATGGCGACGGCCGCCATGGGCAGCGGGGCGGTCATGATGCCGGCGATGGTGGCGACAAATACCGCGAACATGTGCCACGCCTTCAGCTCCAGGCCGGCTGGCGCCGGCAGGAACCAGAGGACGATGCCGATTCCCACCGGGACTAGAAATCTCCAGAGGTCTTTGAGATGCCCTGCGGGGGCCGCTGGTTTCGCGGCCGGCGAGCTTGCAGGCGGTGGAGCCTTGGCGGGCGATACATCCATGATCAGCCTCCTGACGGCGGCGTGGTTCGGTACTCCGGAGCGTGCGCGATGTCCCTACCGGTCCAGCAGCACGCTGTCGGTCGCCTCCTTGACGATGCGCGCGCTGCGCCGCAGGTCCTCGCGCTCGGTGGGGGTGAGTTCCGGGTAAGCCAGCAACTGCGCTCCGCCGCCATTGACCACCATCGGCAGCGACACGCACACCTCTGGCACGCCTTCGACTTCGGGATGCACGATGCCAACCGTGAGAATCAGGTCGGCGTTATGCACGATGGCCTGGCAGATTCGCCCGATCGCACTGGCGATGCCATAGTGGGTAGCGCCCTTGCCTTCCTTGATGAGCTTGGCCGCCTCGTGCACGGAGCGCAGGATCAGGTCGCGGCTGGCTGGCCCCAGCTCCTTGCCGGTCCTGGACAGGAAGGTTTCAAGGGGCATGCCGCAGACCGTTGCACCCGACCATGCGATGACCGCGGATTCGCCGTGTTCGCCGACAACGTAGGCGTGAATCCCCGGCGCCACGACGCCCAGCCGCTCGGACAGTAGCGATCGCAGCCGTCCGGTGTCGAGCGAGGTGCCGGTGCTGATGACGCGCTCCCGCGCGCAGCGCAGGCGCTCAAAAACGACGCCGGCCAACACATCGCAGGGGTTGGTCGCGATGATGTATATGGCATCCGGCGCCAGGGGCGCAATGCGATCCACGATTTCGGCGGCGATGCCCGCATTGGTCTTGGCCAGGTCCAGGCGAGTCTGCCCCGGCTTCACGCCAACGCCGGCGGTGATGACGACAACGTCCGCGTCGCGCGCGTTCTCGTAGTCGCCCGCATAGAAACGATTGTTTCCCCAGAATGCGGCGGAGTGGGCGAGGTCCAGCGCCTGCCCTTCGGCCCGGATTCGGGCAACATCGATGATGACCACCTCCGCGCTCGGGATGGCCACGGCCGCAAACAGGGCCGCCGAGCCGCCAACCAGTCCTGCGCCGACCACGACGATCTTGGGTTGATGCATTGGCAGGCCTCCCACGTGCCTGGGTAGTCGATACCTGAACCAGGGCCCAGTCCGTGAACGCCAACGAAAATGTGGCGTGAGGGGCGCGGGCAGGCGAATAACCGTTCGTATGCTATGGTTTATAGACCTTTCCGGTAGAAGCGCCAGCGTCGTGCCGGCGCCGCCGAACGACGGCATGCCACCAGACGGGGCTCGAGGAGACGTCATGCATCCCAGCAAGCTAATCGTGGCGGCGGTACTTGCCGCGGCAACTCTTCCGGTGCTGGCACAGCCCGAGACTCGCGTGGACACGGTGTCGGGCGTGGGGGCAACCAAGACCACCGGCACGGTCAAGGCCACTGCCACGGTGGTGGCCATCGATGCCGCCACGCGCACCATTTCGCTCAAGAACAAGCAGGGCAAGGTCACGGACGTACAGGTCGGCGAGGACGTGCGCAACTTCGAGCAGCTCCGCGTGGGCGACATGGTCACGGTCGAGTACACGCAAGCCTTGTCAGTGACCCTCGCCAGGCAGAGTGGCATGCGCTCCAGCACCGAACGCGAGACCTCCGACCGGGCCGCTCCTGGCGCCAAGCCCGGCGGCATGGTCGGGCGCGAGGTGACGGTCACTGCCGACGTGGTGGCCGTCAACGCCAAGACCGGCATGGTGACGCTCAAGGGGCCAAGAGGCAAGACGGTGGACGTGCATGTCGAGGACCCGAAGCAACTGAAGGCGGTTCGACGCGGTGACCAGGTGCAGGCCGTC
Source organism: Cupriavidus sp. GW821-FHT07C08 (assembly GCF_059419025.1). NCBI lineage: Bacteria > Pseudomonadati > Pseudomonadota > Betaproteobacteria > Burkholderiales > Burkholderiaceae > Cupriavidus > Cupriavidus sp. GW821-FHT07C08. The sequence continues at coordinate 363,592 of NZ_JBWKQZ010000001.1, read as the reverse complement.
TACACCGAAGCCCTTGCCATTTCTGTCACGCCCAAGCAGGCCCGCTGAGTAAGGCGGCGCCGGGTGGGAGCATGCCGATGGGTTTCCTGGGGTGGTTGCGCCGGCGCAATGCGCAAGCCCACGCGCACGACAAGCAAGAGATTGCCGAGCTGACCGAGCGCGTGACCCGGATCTATCCGCGCTTGCGGCTGGTGTCACGCTACCAGCAGCGGCTTCGGCCTGCGCTCGAGCAAGCGCAGGACTACGTGCGCGAACTGGTCCAGGGTCTTCCCGCGCCGCGGGAGGCCAGCATGCAGGCGTGGGGTGATGATCCCTATATTCACGCCTTCTTCGGCACGCCGCGTGACGTGCAGCTGGCCTTCAGCCGCTCTCCGGAACTGCGAGCGTTCTTCGAACAGTCGCCCGACACGCCGCAGGCGTTTGCGGTGCTGGGGATGGCGATGACCGAGCGGCGCACGCTCGGGGTTGCGCTGGAAGGCGATGTCATGCGCACGGAAGTGCCGCAAACCACCGTCAGTTTCGGCGATCACAAGGTCAGGATCATCGCTCGCAGCGAGGCAGCGCTGCGCGAGGAAATTGTCCGGCGCATGTTCGATCAGCTCAGCATGGAGGGTCTGGCACGTTTCGCTGCCGGCAAGTCGCGCCGCGACGTGCTCGCGCGCGAGCAGGCGCTGCTGGTGGCGCGCCTGCGCCTGCTCCAGCAGCAAGGCACCGGCATGCGTTCGGTGCTCGGCGGCGACGCCGACGCAAGTCCCGGCGAGCAGGCCGGCCTGAGCGGGCAGATTGCCGCGAACGAGCAGGAGCTTGCGCAGCTCGGCCCCGAAACCGGGGCGCTTGACCGTCAACTGGAATGCCTGGCCGAGGTCCTGGCGGACGCAGGCTCCTGCTTTTCCATCGAGCAAAGACACTTGCGGCTTAGTGCCATGAACGTGCTGCTCGCGGCGGACAGCGCGGGGCCGGCATACGACATCGACCTGCTCACTGCCCACGTCCCGGGCGATCCGCCGCTGGTGCGATCCGTCGCACTGGTGCGTTTCGCGCGTGGCGACATGCTGTCGCCCACCGCCCTGATCGAGGAGGCGGAGCGCCTGCTGTGAAAGCGCGGCGGCGACGAGCAGGCGCGGAGTTGCCTGGCATTGCGCGATACTGTGTGCGAAGCACGGCGTTCGGGAGCGCTGAAACATGACTGAGCTGTTTGCGAGGTATACGCGGCAATAAGCCGGATTGTTGTGTCGGCAATGGAGGATTCTCGCGAACGCCTGTTGAGCGGGGATGCCGTGCGATTCCGCATTTGCTGTCGAAGGCTGAGGGCCCTCGCGCAAGCTACGAAATAAATGGAGATGGAGCGGGGGCTTCTCTCGTGCGGTGGCTGGCCAGAAAGAGGAAGCTGCATACGACCATTGGTCGGCGTTCATTTGTCGGCTGCTGCAGCGGCATCGGCGATGCCGCTCCGCTTCCTGCAAAAAAAATCCCCCGAGGCTGCGACTCGGAGGAGTTGCTGGTATGTGGCCGAGGAGGCTGAGTGCCGGCCACGTATTTCTTTCAGGGGACCTTTTTCTGTAGTTCCTTACATGCTGTCGCCAACGAGTCGATCGCGGTTGGTGATTCACGAGCCATCGGTGAACGCGTCGCGTCTATCCGTGACTTTCGCCCCATCTGAATAGACGTCAAACTTTGTGGTCTTTCCCCCATCGGTATATGGGTCTCGAGGCCCCATCGTGCTGGCGCCGTCAGTGTAGACATCCCGCGCCCCGATGCCGGCATAGGCAACTCCGGCACTAAGCGCCGCACTCGCCGCAGCGAGCAGTATGACTGTCTTTACCATTTTTCTTACCTCCATTTCAGGTCGTTGCAAAAACACCGAAACGATTCTTCTTTCGCTTCAGCTTGAGAGTCGCAACTTCGCACAAGTGCAATGAAATGTAGGCCCTGACAGCAAGCATATGAATAAGGCTTTTTTCCGAAAAGAGGCTAGGGGATTGCCCTAGCGGGTGGGCAGGGCAGACTCACCCTGCATTACTGCATGGTGGCGATCGAATCCGTCCGGCCACGCTTACCGTGCGGGGGAGTTCTGAAGTAGATTCATAGTAGTGTTGCGGCACCATGGTCTTGCAGCACTTCGCCTTGCATCGATTCGGTGCAGGCTCGTGATTTGCCGCAGGTGCATGGAACATTCACTTTCGCAAGAGTGTCGTCATTCCGTTTAACGATAGAAATGACTGGATGTGACAGTGTCTGTTCCCGAGGGTTTGAAGCGAACAATGTTTATTATCCCGCGCAACTTAAGGCTCAGACTTTTCGTTCATACCGGATTTGTCGCTTTGGCGTATTACGCAAGTGCAAAGCTGGGACTGGCTTATGCAGTAGTGGGCGGTGCAGTGTCCCTGGTGTGGCCTTCCAGCGGCATCGCCCTCGTTGCGCTCCTTGTCATGGGCTTCGCAGCTGCCCCCGGAATTGCCATTGGCTCCTTTTTTGCCAATATGTCGGTCGGCGTGCCACTACCAATGGCCGCGCTGATTGGCGTCGGCGCGACGGCTGCGGCCTTGACGGCCACATTCTTGTTGACACGCGTGGCCCGATTCCAGATCACCCTCGACCGCATCAGGGACGTACTGGCCTTCATCATCCTGGCGGCGACGGTCAGCACGGCAGTGAGTGCCCTGATTGGCGCGACCGCCCTCCTTGGCGCGGGCCGGGTGTCGGCTTCCGAGTACGGCAAGGCAGTCCTGGAATGGTGGCTCGGTGACATGATGGGGGTGCTGGTGGTGGCGCCGCCCCTGCTCAGCTTGCTTGCGAGTCCTGGCCCTGTGCACTCCGCAAAGCAGGCCGTGGAAGCGTGCGGACTGGCCGCTGCCATCCTCTGGGCGAGTTACCTCATCTTCGGCGCTCCCGAACTTGCCGGGCACGGCTACTATCCTTCAGCCCTGGCGATTCTTCCGTTCATTATCTGGGCGGCTCTGCGCTTCGATCACCTGGGTACCACCTTCGCAACCTTGATGGTCTCAATCGTGGCCATCTGGGGCACCACGAACGGCACCGGTCCCTTTGCCGCAGAGTCTCCAACAGATAGCCTTGTGAGATGGTGCGCCTTCGCGAACGTCGTGGCAGTAACCGGGCTGCTGCTGGTAGCGGCACATGCCCAGGAGAAGCGTGTCCATAGCCTGATGCAGGCATCCCACATCGAACTGGAGCGGCGCGTGCAAGAGCGAACCCGGGACCTGGAGCGGGCAAACCATGAGCTGAAGCAGGAGATGGCGCGTCGTCGTCTGCTGGAAGAGGAACTGATCCGGATCGGCGATCAGCAGCAGAGGCTCATCGGCCGGGAACTGCATGACGGCCTCGGGCAGCACCTCACCAGCCTGGGCTTCTACTGCGCCACCTTGAGTCAAACACTGCACAAGCATGGCCACCCGGCCGCCGCGGACGCGGCTACCATCGTCGGACTGGTGAAGCAGGCGTCCTTGATGACTCGCAAGATTGCCCATGGCCTGGACCCGGTCGCCATGGAATCTGGTGGCCTTGCGGTTGCACTGCAAGGCCTGGCGCAGACGACCTGCGCGCTGGACGGCATAGACTGCACGCTGCGCATCGGATCAGACGTGGACTTGCTGGATCCGCCGATGCAGATCAACCTTTACCGTGCGGCACAGGAAGCCGTGAATAACGCGCTGAAATATAGCAGGGGACACCACATCGGGATCGACCTGGAGCGCGAAGGCGGGATGCAGCGCCTTTCCATCAGTGACGATGGGGTGGGGGTCGACCCGGAAAGAATGGAGCGTGCTTCGGGGCTGGGGCTTCACAACCTGCGTCACCGGGCGAGCCTCCTGGGCGGCTCCTGCACGATCACCCGCAATGCTCTGGGTGGCACCACGGTTGCCATCAGTTATCCGATACCAGAGAGTCCGGGCCATGCAACAGAAGCCATCTAGCCCGGGCCGCGCAACCCAGATCCTGATCGTGGATGACCACCCCATCATCCGGGAGGGGTTAAGCCAAATGCTGAATCTGCATGAGGACCTGCACGTCTGCTGTGCGGCCGGCAGTGCCGAAGATGCGCTGGCGTTGATGACCTGCCAGCCTGACATGGCCATTGTGGACCTCAGCCTGCACTCGAATTCCGGCCTGGATCTCGTCAAGACGCTCCGGCAACACTATCCAAAGCTGGCAATCCTTGTCCTCAGCATGCATGACGAAACACTGTTTGCCGAACGCGCACTGCGGGCAGGCGCCAACGGGTATCTGATGAAACTCGAGGCCACGGAGCATATTGTGAACGCCATCCGCGAGGTGCTGGCAGGCAATGTCTACCTGAGCGCCGCCATGCATGAAAAGCTGGCGCGGGCCCTGAAGGCTCCTCAAAAAACCCCGACGGGCTCGATCGCGAGCCTTTCGGAGCGGGAGTTCGAAGTCCTGCACCTGATCGGACTCGGCTTCAGCACCCGCCAGATCGCCGCGAAGCTGAATCGCAGCGTCAAGACCATCGAGGCACACCAGGCCAACATCAAGGAAAAGCTGGATATTCCCAACGGCAAGGAGCTGATGCGCTTCGCGATTCAGTGGATCGAGAGCCAATAGGCGTTGCGTTTCTTTCGCCTGCGTGAACGCTTGACTGCTTGCCGCCGCTACTTCCCAAACTCACTGAACTTCGCCGCCAGGAACTCCACGAACAGCCGGATCCGGGACGACAGCTGGTGCCGCTGCTGGTAGACGGCGTAGATGTCTGCCTCCGGCGTCACGTATTGCGGCAATACCTGCACCAGGCGCCCGCTGCGCAGGAATCGCTCGATATCCCACTCGGCGCGCATCACGATGCCGTGGCCTTCCAGCGCCCAGTTCACCGCGATTTCGCCGTCATTGGTGGTGAGGTTGCCGCGCACATGGACCGATTCGGTCCGCGCCTTCGCCCCCTTGCCTGAGGTCAGGCGCCATACGCCATAGGCGTCGCTGCCTTGGCGGATGCCGATGCAGTTGTGCAGGCGCAGGTCCGCGGGCGTATGCGGCGTGCCGTGGCTGCGCAGGTATTTGGGCGAGGCGCACAGCAGGCGCCGGTTCGGCGCCAGCTTCCTGGCCACGATGCGGGCGTCGGGCGGCTGGCCGAAGCGGATGCAGACATCGAAGGCGTCTTCGGTCAGCGGCGGCGGGTCGGCGGAGAGCTGGAGCTGGACGTCCACCTCCGGGTAGGCGGCGACATACTCGGAAATCACTGGCGCCACATGCATGCGCCCGAACCCCAGCGTGGCATTGACCCGCAAGAGGCCGCTCGGCCGGCCCTTTGAGCGGGTCAGGATCTGGTCCAGGTCGTCGATGTCGCTGAGGATGCGCCGTGCGTGCTCCAGATAGACCTCGCCCTCCGGCGTCAGGCTCATGCGCCGCGTGGTGCGCGTCACCAGCGGCATGCCGATGCGCGCCTCCATCTGCGCCAGCCGCTTGCTGACCGCGGCCGTTGTGATTCCGAGGCCGCGTGCGGCCGCGCTCAGGCTGCCTGCGGTGGCGACTGAGGTGAAAAAGCCCAGCTCGGAAGGCTGAATACCGGACGATGACGCCATTCCATCTTTAATTTCAGGTTAAGAATGGTTTAACTCTACAAGCGATCCAATACCTTGTCCACGGCCCAGAATCCGCTCTACGCACTCAACGCGATTCAGACCAGGAGACACAGATGAAGACGTACCGCATTGCAACGATCCCCGGCGATGGCATTGGCAAGGAGGTGGTGCCGGCCGGCCGTGAAGTGATGGAGGCGCTGGCGTCTGCCGGCGCAGGCTTCCGCTTTGAATTCGAAGACTTCGACTGGGGCGGCGACTACTATCGCCAGCACGGCGTGATGATGCCGGCCGACGGCCTGGACGCGCTGCGCGACAAGGATGCCATCCTGTTCGGCTCGGCCGGCGACCCGCATATCCCGGATCACATCACCCTGTGGGGCCTGCGCCTGAAGATCTGCCAGGGCTTCGACCAGTACGCCAACGTGCGCCCGACGCGCATCCTGCCCGGCATCGATGCGCCGCTCAAGCGCTGTGCCGCGGAGGACCTGAACTGGGTAATCGTGCGCGAGAACTCGGAAGGCGAATACTCGGGCGTGGGCGGCCGCGTGCACCAGGGCCACCCGATCGAGGCAGCCACCGACGTCAGCATGATGACCCGTGTGGGGGTGGAGCGCATCCTGCGCTTTGCCTTCAAGCTGGCCCAGTCGCGTCCCCGCAAGCTGCTGACGGTGATCACCAAGTCCAACGCGCAGCGCCACGCCATGGTGATGTGGGACGAAGTTGCTGTGCAGGTGGCCAGGGAATTCCCGGACGTCACCTGGGACAAGGAACTGGTCGATGCAGCCACGGCGCGCATGGTGAACCGCCCGGCCTCGCTGGACACCATCGTCGCCACCAACCTGCATGCCGACATCCTGAGCGACCTGGCCGCCGCGCTGGCCGGCAGCCTGGGCATCGCCCCGACCGGCAATATCGATCCGGAGCGCCGCTACCCGTCGATGTTCGAGCCCATCCACGGCTCGGCCTTCGACATCATGGGCAAAGGCCTGGCCAACCCGGTCGGCACCTTCTGGTCGGTGGTCATGCTGCTGGAACACCTCTACGAGAACGAGGCGGCGCAGCGCGTGATGCAGGCCGTCGAAGCCGTGACCGCCAACCCGGCGCTGCATACCGGCGACCTGGGCGGCAAGGCGACCACCGCTGAAGTGACCAAGGCCGTGTGCGACCTCCTCGCCGGCGGCAAAGAGGCGAAGGCGGCCTGAGCGCCAGGCCACGCCAGCCGCGCGTCCCGGCCAGGCCGGGGCGCATCCTGCGGGCCTGCACGGCCCGTACAGCCTTCCGGGCATGAGGAGCAGCCGTTGAGAGCTGCGCCGGGGAGCGCTTTGCCTTAAAGACACAGCAGGAGACAGCAATGATTCATAGGCTGCTTGGCAAGCTCTATGTCCAGGTATTGCTAGGCGTTGGCGCCGGCGTTGCCCTGGGCGTGTGGGCGCCCGATATCGCGAGTGACCTGAAGCCGCTTGGCGACGTGTTCATCAAGCTGATCAAGATGGTGTTCGCGCCCATCATCTTTGCGACGGTGGTGCTCGGCATCGCGCGCATGGAGAACATGAAGGAGCTCGGCCGCGTCGGCGTGCGGGCCCTGATCTACTTTGAGGTGTTGTCGACATTTGCGCTGGCTCTGGGCCTGCTCGTCGTCAACGTGGTCCAGCCGGGCCATGGCATGAATATCGATCCGGCGCATCTGGACACCAAGGCCATCGCCGGCTACACGCATGCCGCGGAGAAACCGCACACGTTCATCGACTTCATGATGAACCTGGTGCCGACCAGCATCGTCGACGCGCTGGCCAAGAACGACATCCTGCAGATCCTGGTCTTTGCCACGTTGTTCGGCATTGCGTTGTCACATATCGGAGCGCGCGCCAGGCCGGTGGTGGATTTCCTGGACTCCTTTACGCACGGCATCTTCACTGTCGTGGGGATGATCATGCGGCTGGCGCCGATCGCGGCGTTCGGCGCGATGGCCTTTACCGTGGGCAAGTACGGCCTGGGCTCGGTGGTCTCCCTGGGCAAGCTGATGGGCACGATGTACATCACCTGCTTCCTGTTTGTGGTGATCGTGCTGGGGGGCGTGGCGCGGCTGTCCGGATTCAGCCTGTGGAAGTTCCTGAAGTACATCCGCGATGAGCTGTTCACCGTGCTCGGCACCAGCTCGTCGGAGTCGGTGGTGCCGCAGCTGATGCGCAAGCTGGAAAACGCCGGCGTCAGCAAGCCAGTGGTGGGGCTGGTGGTGCCTTCCGGCCTGACCTTCAACCCGGACGGGCAGTGCATCTACTACACCATGGCCGCGATCTTCGTGGCCCAGGCGACCAATACGCCGCTGACCATGACGGACCAGCTGGTGGTGCTTGGCGTGCTGCTGCTGACCTCCAAGGGTTCGGCGGGCGTGACCGGCTCCGGCTTTATCACGCTGGCGGCAACGCTGGCGTCCCTGGGCAAGATCCCTGTTGCCGGCATGGTGCTGCTGCTCGGTGTCGACCGCTTCATGTCCGAGGCGCGCGCCATCACCAACACGATCGGCAATGCCGTGGGCACGCTGGCCATTGCACGATGGGTTGGGGCGGTGGACCGCCGGCAACTGGCCGATGCACTGGACGGCAAGCTCGAAGACGAAGCCGATGGGGTGCCGCCGGGCCAGGACGAAACCCCGCTACGCGCACGCATCGCCGCCGCGGCGGATGCCCACGCCAATCTGATGCACTAAGGGGCCGACGTGAGCAAGCCATATTCCGAGCCCACCGTGCTGCTGCAGCGCATGTTCGAAGCGGCGGTCGCCGCCGCGCAGCCTGCCAGGACCCTGGCGCGGCACCTGCCGCCGCCGCCGCCGCGCGGACGCACCATCGTCGTTGGCGCCGGCAAAGCGTCGGCAGCCATGGCGAACGCGCTGGAGGCGGCATGGCCCTGGCCGCTTGAAGGCCTGGTGGTCACCCGCTACGGCTATGCGGCGCCGTGTTCGCGCATCGAGATCGTGGAGGCCGCGCACCCTGTGCCGGACGACGCCGGGCTGGCCGCTTCGCAGCGCATGCTGGAGCTGGTGGCGGGCCTGGGCGAGGACGACCTGGTGATCTGCCTGGTCTCGGGCGGCGGGTCGTCGCTGCTGCCACTGCCGCTTGCCGGCATCACGCTTGACGACAAGCAACGCGTCAATCGCGCGCTGCTCAAATCCGGCGCCACGATTTCGGAGATGAATTGCGTGCGCCGGCACCTGTCCGCCATCAAGGGCGGCCGGCTGGCCGCGGCCTGCTATCCGGCGCGGGTGCTGAACCTGCTGATTTCCGATGTGCCGGGCGATGACCCGATCGATATCGCCTCGGGTCCGACCGTGCCAGACCCGACCACGCGCGCCGATGCGCTGGCCATCGTCAAACGGTGTGCGATCGACCTGCCGCCCAACGTGATGGCGGTGCTGGCGTCCGACGCCGCAGAGACGCTCAAGCCCGGCGACCCGCGCTTGCCGCGCATCCGCACCGAGTTCATCGCCACGCCCCGGCTGGCGCTGGAAGCGGCTGCGCAGGTGGGCCGCGAGGCCGGCTATGCCGTGCACATGTTGGGCGACGCCATCGAAGGCGAAGCCCGCGATGTCGGCAAGGTCCTGGGCGGTATCGCGCTGGAAGCCGCCAGGCATGGCCAGCCGTTTGCCGCGCCGTGCGTGCTGCTGTCCGGTGGCGAGACCACGGTCACCGTGCGCGGCGCGGGCAGGGGCGGCAGGAACGTGGAGTTCCTGTTGTCGCTGGCGCTAACGCTGCGCGGCGAACCCGGCATTCATGCGATCGCGGGCGACACCGATGGTGTCGACGGCCAGGAAGAGATCGCAGGGGCCGTGCTTGGTACCGACACGCTGGAACGTGCCTGGCGCGCCGGCCTGCGCCCGCAGGATGCGCTGGCCGCCAACGACGGCCATGGATTTTTCGAGGCGCTGGGGGATGCCGTAGTTACCGGTCCCACGCTCACCAATGTCAACGACTTTCGCGCGATCTTGCTGACGCGCGCATCTGGAGCATCCGCATGAGACGCCTTCGCAACGCCAAGATCGTGGCCACGCTCGGTCCCGCCAGTACAGACCCGGCCACCATCGAGCGCCTGTTTGACGCCGGTGCCGATGTGTTCCGGCTCAACTTCAGCCACGGCACCCATGCCGACCACCAGCAGCGGCTGCACAGCATCCGCGCCATCGAGCAGGAGCGCGGCCGCCCCATCGGCGTGCTGCTGGACCTGCAAGGACCCAAGCTGCGCATCGGCACCTTTGCCGATGGCCCGGTGAAACTGGCCGCACAGGCGGCATTCCGGCTGGACCTGGATGCCAGCGTGCCGGGCTCGGTTGACCGGGTCAGCCTGCCGCATCCGGAGATCTTCGCGGCGCTGCAGCCGGGCGCGGAACTGCTGGTCGACGATGGGCGCGTGCGCCTGCGCGTGGAGCGGTGCGGTCCGGAGTACGCCGAAACCACCGTGATCAACGGCGGCACGCTGTCCGACCGCAAGGGCGTCAACGTGCCGGGCGTGGTGCTGCCCCTGTCGGCGATGACCGGGAAGGACCGGTGCGACCTGGACTTTGGCCTGTCGCTGGGCGTGGACTGGATTGCGCTGTCGTTCGTGCAGCGCGCCGAGGATATCGAAGAGATCAGGCAGATCGTGGACGGCCGCGCCGGCATTGTCGCCAAGCTGGAGAAGCCCGCAGCCATCCAGAGCCTGGAAGCGATCGTGGCGGCGTCGGATGCGGTCATGGTCGCACGCGGCGACCTGGGCGTTGAAATGCCGGCGGAACAGGTGCCATCGCTGCAGAAGCGCATCGTACGCGCCTGCCGCAAGGCCGGCAAGCCGGTGATCGTTGCCACCCAGATGCTGGAGTCGATGGTCAGCGCGCCGGTGCCGACGCGCGCGGAGGCCTCCGATGTGGCGACCGCCATCTACGACGGCGCCGACGCCGTGATGCTGTCCGCCGAATCGGCCTCGGGCAGCTATCCGGTCGAAGCCGTGCAGATGATGGACAGCATCATCACGCGCACCGAAGCGGACCCGCACTACCACGAAGCCATCCAGGCCTCGCATTCGGAGCCGCGCGCGGAAGCCGCCGACGCCATCGGCTATGCCGTCCGGCACGTGGCGAACCTGCTGCGCGTGCCTGCCGCGGTCACCTACACCAGCTCAGGCTACTCCGCGCTGCGCATGGCGCGCGAACGGCCCGAAGTGCCGATCCTGGGCATGACGCCGCGCGTGGCCACCGCGCGCCGGCTGGCGCTGGCCTGGGGCGTGCATGCGGTGCTCTGTCATGAAGTGGTCGATGTGCTGGAGATGACCGAACTGGCCAGCCGCACCGTGCTGAAAGAGCAGTTCGGCGTGGCCGGGCAGCAGATCGTCATCTCGGCCGGCCTGCCGTTCACCGTGGCCGGCACCACCAACCTGCTGCGCATCGCGCAGGTCCAGTAAGGGGATCCACATGACTGCAATCAGGGAAATCCGCGGCTACGAGCTGCTCGATTCCCGGGGCAACCCGACGGTGGCGGCCCAGGTGGTGCTGGCCGATGGCGCGGAGGGCTTCGCTGCCACGCCGTCCGGTGCATCCACGGGATCGCGTGAAGCGCTGGAATTGCGTGACGGCGACAAGCGACGCTATTTCGGCAAGGGGGTGCAGAAGGCGGTGCAGCACGTCAACGTCGATATCGCGCGAGCGCTCAACGGCCTGGACGCCGCGGACCAGGCCGAGGTGGATGCCTGCCTGATCCGCCTCGATGGAACGCCAGAGAAGTCGCGCCTTGGCGCCAACGCGCTGCTGGCCGTTTCGCTGGCCAGCGCCAAGGCGGCAGCGGCTTCGGCCGGCTTGCCGCTGTACCGTTCGGTTGGCGCCGGCAGGCCAGAGAACCGCCTGCCGCTGCCGATGATGAATATCGTCAACGGTGGTGCGCATGCCGACAACAGCGTCGATATGCAGGAGTTCATGATCCTGCCGGTTGGCGCGCCAAGCTTCTCCGAGGCATTGCGCTGGGGCGCGGAAGTGTTCCATACGCTCAAGGGCGTGCTGAAGGCGCGCGGCTTAGCCACGGCGGTGGGCGATGAAGGCGGATTTGCGCCGGACCTGGCGTCGAACGAGCATGCGCTCGAGGTCATCATGCAGGCCATCGAAGCCGCCGGCTTCCGGCCCGGCCGTGACATTGCACTGGGCCTGGACGTAGCCAGCTCCGAGTTCTATGACGGCGGCCGCTATGCCTTGCAGTCGGAAGGCTGCAGCTATGACGCGCACGGCTTTGTCGACCTGCTGGACAGCTGGGTGCGCCAGTACCCCATCGTCACCATCGAGGACGGCATGGCGGAGCAGGACTGGCAAGGGTGGCGTCTGCTGACCGAGCGCCTGGGCGGGCGCGTGCAGCTGGTGGGCGACGACCTGTTCGTGACCAATGCCGCGATCCTCGAGGAAGGCATCGCGCAAGGCTTGGCCAACGCCATCCTGATCAAGCCGAACCAGATCGGCACGCTGACCGAGACCCTGCAGGCCATCACGGTGGCGGAGCGGGCCGGCTACGCATCGGTGATGTCGCACCGCTCCGGCGAGACGGAAGACACCACCATCGCCGACCTGAGCGTATGCACCGCGGCCACGCAGATCAAGACCGGCTCGCTGAGCCGCTCCGACCGCGTGGCCAAGTACAACCGGCTGCTGTTTATTGAGGCCGAGCTGGGGTGCGCGGCCACCTTTGCGGGGAGGCAGGCAATTTCGCAGGTGAATTAGAGCGTCAACCCGCCGAAGCTGGCGGGAAACATAGAATATTCAGGAGACAAATCATGCGTGGTACTGAACTCGTACGTCGTATTTCCGCGGCGGCCGTGCTGGCTGCCGGCTTTATCCTCAGCGGCGCATGCCTGGCGCAGGAGTGGCCGGCCAAGCCGATCACCCTGGTGGTGCCGTTCCCTTCCGGCGGCACCACCGACGTGCTGGCGCGCGCGCTGGGCGACCAGTTGTCGAAAAGCCTGGGCCAGCCCGTGATCGTCGAGAACCGGCCCGGCGCCGGGGCCACCGTGGGCGCGGACTACGTCGCCAAGGGCAAGCCCGACGGCTACACCCTGCTGATGGGCGCGGTGCACCATACCATCGCCAGCAGCGTCTACAAGAAGCTGCCCTACAGCTTCCAGAAGGACCTGGCGCCCATCGCCACGGTCGCCATGGTGCCCAACGTGCTGGTCATCAATGCTGCGAAGACGCCGGCGAAGAACGTCAGTGAACTGGTGGCCCTGGCGAAGAAGGCATCGCCGGAGTTTGCCTATGGCTCCAATGGCAACGGCACCGCACAGCACCTGATCGGCACCCAGTTCCAGGCCGCTACGGGTGCGCCGCTGCTGCACGTGCCTTACAAGGGTAGCGGCCCGCTGACGACCGATCTGCTCGGCGGGCAGGTGACGATGTCGTTCGATACCCTGACGCCGGTGCTGCAGCACATCAAATCGGGCAAGCTGCGCGCCCTGGCCGTGACCACCGCGCGGCGGTCCAGCGTCCTGCCTGATGTGCCGACGCTGGAAGAGGCGGGGCTGAAGGGCTTTGATATCGGCACCTGGTTTGGCGTGCTGGCGCCGGCCGCCACGCCGGCGCCCATCGTGACGCGGCTGAATGCCGAGATCGTCAAGATCGTGAAATCGCCGGACTTCCAGCAGCGCATGGCGGCGGTCGGGGCCGAGCCGATGGCGAGCACCCCGCAGGAGTTTGCCAAGAGGATCCAGGACGAGACGGTCAAGTTCGCCAGGCTGGTGAAGGACGGGAAGGTGACGATCGAGTAGGTGACCAGCGGTCATTCGATTCCTTGCCTTCTCGCCTATATTGAACTCTGCCCGGCATCGCCTTATGCGATGCACGGGCGGACTGCGGGTAGCGGAAGGAGGGCGCGCCATGAAGATCGCAAGCATCGAAGCCATCGTCCTGCGCGTTCCGTTCACGGTGGGCGGCGTTTCCGCCGCGGGCGTCTGGGGCGGCGCCGGGATGCAGGCCGCCGACTCGCTGCTGCTCAAGGTGACGACCGACGACGGGCTGGTCGGCTGGGGCGAGACCTTCGGATTCGTGGGGATTCCGGCGGTCAAGGCTGCCATCGAACAGATGCTGGCACCTGCCTGCATCGGCCGGGACGCAACCCAGATCGACGCCATCGGCCTGGACCTGCAGCGCAGGTTCCATGTCTTCGGGCGCAGCGGGGCCATCTTCTACGGGCTGTCCGCGCTCGATATCGCCCTGTGGGACCTTTGCGGCAAAGCGGCCGGGTTGCCCGTTCACCAGCTGCTCGGCGGCGCGCGGCGGGACCGCCTGCCTGCCTATGCCAGCCTGATCCGGTATGCCGATCCCGCAACGATGGCGGTCAACGTCAGGCGGGCCATCGCCGATGGCTACCGGAGCCTGAAGCTGCATGAGGTCGACCTGACGGTCATCCGCGCCGCGCGCGAAGTGGCAGGCCCGGATATCGAGATCACGCTGGATACGAACTGCCCGTGGCCGCTCCATGAGGCCATCGACATGGCGCGCGCGCTGGAACCCTTGTCGCTACGGTGGCTGGAAGAGCCCCTGTGGCCGCCGGAGAACTACGCCGGACTGGCCGCCCTGCGCCAGCAGTGCGCCATCCCGGTCGCCGCCGGCGAGAATGCCACCACGCTGATGGAGTTCCAGCACCTGCTCAGCGTGGGCGCCGTCGATGTGGTGCAACCCAGCCCGGCCAAGATGGGTGGCATCAGCGCCTTGCGCAACGTCTTTGCGCTGGCCGAGGCGCACAACACGCAAGTGATGGTCCATACCTTCTATGACGGTCCGGGGCTGCTGGCCAGCATTCACGCCACGGCAGCGCTGGGGGATGCCGCGGCCATGATCGAATGGCGCTACTTCGACATGGACGCGCAAGTGCTTGGCGATGCCGTGGTGCCGCGCGATGGCATGATCGCGGTACCCGCTGGCCCGGGCCTGGGCATCGACCCGGATCCGGAGGTCATTCGGCGCTATCGCGTTGCGTGAGCTGGCGCAGCCGCCTTGCGTCCGGCCATATGACGTAGGTACGCCAGCAGGTCCTTCAAGTCCGCGTTGGACAGCGTCTGTTCGTCGATGGCCGACATGCGCGAGTTAGGCCACCAGCGCAATGACTGCGGGTCACGGATCAGCTTGGCCAGCTTGTCGTCGCCCAGGTACTCCACCGGGTTGTACGGCACGTTCAGGTCGGGGCCGAGGTTGGCATCGCCGACCCGGTTGAGTGAGTGGCACGAGAAGCAGACGCGCTGGAAGGTTGCGAAGCCGCGCATGACCGGTCCATCGGCAGGCTGGCCAGCGGCGGGCCGGATGGCTGCATAGCGCTCGGCGGGCGACGCGGTGATGTCGATGCGCACGATGCTGTAGGTCCAGTGACTCTCGTTGATCGCCGCGGCGGCGCGCCCGGATGGCACGGTCCAGATCAGGCGGAACGGGCCGATGTCCTGGTCCTTGAGCCTTGGCCACGGCGCGGCGGGATTCTCGACCGCCAGCCACGCGCGTGGGCCGTCGGCGCGCTCGGCCAGCAACAGGCGCATCGGCAAGTGGGCAACATAGCCATCGCTGGCCGCGGTCGTGGCACTGGCGCTGTCGTTGACCGGCATGCCCCGCAGCAGGGCTGTCAGGGGGATGGCCTTGAACGTGAGGCGGCGCTTCAGGTTGTCGTCATCCACCGTCACCTCGGCCAGGCGCGGATCGCGCAGCAGTTCGTCGCGGGTCCAGCTGCGCTGCTGCGTGCCTGCCGAAATGGTCAGGGTCGCCGGATCCGCGGCGCACGCCGGACCTGCCAGGAACGCCAGGGCGCAGCCAAGCGCGCCAACGGCCTTTGCCAGCCAGCTACTCATGCGTCATTCTCCTGGTTGAATTGGCCCGGCAACTTGCAGTACTAGCGGACAAACATGCCCAAGCCTTCGTGGTCGTAATACTCCAGCCACACGCGGTCGCTGGAGAACGCCGCCTGCGAGATCGTGCCGGGCGTGGCGTTCTCGTTGTCGAGCGTAAAGGTGAAGACGTCTCCGTCCCAGTGGCTCAGCGGCAGCACCAGCGGGGTGGCGCCCAGCGTCATCACCAGCGTGCCGCCCTGGTCGGCGACCTGCAGCGGGCCGTAGTAGTCGTTCTGGTAGGTGCCGGTGTACGCTGACAGTGCGCGCGCCGGCAGCGGATTGGCGGGGCGCGGCTGGCCGACCAGCCGGCCTTCCGGCGCCAGCAGCGGCGCGAATGCGTCGCCGTAGATCTTGCCCCAGTCGCGGCGGATGGTGCCGAATTGCACCAGGTCGAAGAACTGTGCGCTCAGGGTTTCCGGAACGCCGATGGGCTGCGCGTTGGTCAGCGTCACGATGGCCAGGTTGAGCGCCGGCAACGCGGTGAAGTTGGTGGCCGCGCCGGACACGAAGGCGCCGGAGTGGTTGTAGGAGGTCAGGCCAAGCTCGGTGGTGCCGACATTGAAGCCATAGCCGTAGTAGCCGGCAGGGCGTCCGTCGACGGGCGGGCTGCTCTGCATCTGCTGGCTCAGCGTGGGGGCCAGCGCGGCGGCGTCGACCACGCGTTGCCCGGCGAACTCGCCCTTGGCGAGCAGCATCGCCAGCCATTTCGCCATGTCGTTGACCGAGGCACTGACGCCGCCGGCGGGAGATTGCGCATCCGGCATCCGGCCAGCGCCTTGCACCCAGTTGCCATTGACTCTGACGTGGCCCAGGGCGCGATTGTCGCGTGCTGCAAAGTCGGCGTAGCGCGAACTGGTGCGGGTCATGCCCAGGGGTTGGTAGATGGCTTGCTCGGACAGCGCGGCCCAGTCGATCCCGGCCGCGGTGGCGACCGCCTCGGCGGCGGCGGTCAGGCCAAAGTTGGTGTAGGCGTAGACCGCGTGGAACGGATGCAGCGGCAGGTAGCGCAGTCGCGTCAATACTTGCCGGCGGTCGTACCCCATGTCTTCAAGGAGGTCGCCGCCGTGGTCGGGCAGGCCGGAGCGGTGGGCGTAGAGGTCGCCGATGGTGACGGCCTGCGTGACCTCGGCGTCGGACAGCGCAAACCAGGGCAGGTGCGCGCGCACCGGCGTATCCCAGCCGATGCCGCCACGGCCGACCTGGCGTGCCACCACGGTGGCGCCGACGGATTTCGACACCGATGCCAGCTGGAACACGGTGTCGGCATCGACCGGCGCGGGGTCGGTCACCAGCCGGCGGCCGAAGCCTTTGGCGTAAACGGTCTGGTTGCCGCGCACCACGGCGACGGCCATGCCCGGCACGCGGGAACTGGCCATCAGGTTGGCGGCCAGCTTGTCGAGCTGGGCAATGGCCTGGGTGATCCGGGATTCGGGAACTGGCTCGGGAGGGTTGGGCGGATCGTCATTGCCGCCGCCGCAGGCGGGCAGGGCGGGGATAAGCAGGCCGCCCAGCGCGGCTCCGAGGAAATGGCGACGCTCTTGCAGTTTGCCCACGGTAGTTCTCCGTAGTGATTTTTGTCAGGCGGCCCGGCCGCGCCTTTGGATAGGAATACTACGCGATCGATGGCGGAGTGGCGAATGCGAAACGTCTTATCGTCGCACTATCGCGGGGGCGGGAAACTGCAAGCCTCACCGAAGGGTTCGGTGAGCGGGGGTGACAACCCGGCAAAGCAACAATGACCAGATAAAAAATCCGCGAGCAGGCCGTTTTCCACGGCGGGCCGGGCGGGGCAGCCTTATGGCTGGCCGGTTTTCCGTCACTGTTGCACCGGCAATGTCACCCCCGTTGTCTGGCCCGCCACCTTCTTCATACTTAGGCAGGCGGGCGTTCTCAAAAGGAGAAAAGCGCGATGCAAATGTCTACCCATCACCCTGCAGGATCCCGGCATATCGTGCCGGCCGGCACGATCGACTCCCTTGAGCAAATCAGCGCTGGCCTCAGTGCTCTGCTGTTGCTGGTTGAAATCGAGAGCGAGCGTTCGGAGGGTTGCCACAACGTGTATTCGCTGTTGGCAATGGTGAAGGCGCAGCTGGACCAGACGGCGGCAAAGCTGTGCGCGGATGAATGACGAGTCCGTCGAGGCAAAACAAAAAGCCCGCACTTTCGTGCGGGCTTTTCGCTTTGAAACCTTGGTGCCCAGGAGAGGACTCGGTCACCCAGGCGCGACTCCGGGCAACGCTTGCAAGCGTTGCCTTTTCTCGTCCTCGCGGGAAGTCCTCAAGGACTTCCCTTCCCGGGCTGAAACGAAGAAAGGCTCGCTTGCGTGAGCCTTTCTAAATATTGGTGCCCAGGAGAGGACTCGAACCTCCACAGTGTTGCCACCGCTAGGACCTGAACCTAGTGCGTCTACCAATTCCGCCACCTGGGCAAGGTGAGCGCCGGATTTTACAGCGCGCTGCGGATTTTGCAAGTCCCTCGGCCGGCTTTGGCGCAAGAAATCCAGTTGAGATGCAGTGGGCCACTGTTGCTGGTCAATCGGCGGACATTTCAGCGTCAGAGGTGAGGATGTCAAACAGCACCTTGGCCGCAGGCTGCAACGCCCGGTCGCGACGGCGTATCAGCGCCAGGACACGGTCCACGGCAGGCTCGGTCAGCGCGATGGCGCACAGGCGGGGATGATCGCGTGGCAGTGCCAGGCCCGGCAGCACGGCCATGCCGAGGCCGGCTTCCACCAGCGCCAGCACGCCAACCACGTGGTTGGCTTCGTAATAGATGGTCGGGCGCTGTTCAAGATGGGCGATGGCATTCTCGATCAGGGCGCGATTGCCGCTTTGCCTGGACACGCCGGCCATGCGCTGCCCCGCCAGGTCCGCCCATGCGACCGACTTGCGATCGGCCCAGGGATGGTCGCGCCGCAACACCAGCAGATAGGGCTCGGTACGGATCGGGCGGAACTCGATATTGGGTTCCTGGGAACCCATGAAGTTGAGCCCAAAGTCCGATTCGCCCGACAGCACGCTGGACAGCGCCGCGTTGGCGCTTTCGTCGATCACGCGCACGCGCACGCCAGGATGACGCGCTGCAAACACGCTGATGGCATCCGGCAGCAGATGCGCCGCGGCAGACGGTATCGCCGCCACCGTCACCAGCCCGCGCCGGAGCGCAGCTTCGTCACCAAGGCGGAACACGGCGCTGTCGAGAATATCCAGCGCAGTCCGCGCTTCCTCCAGGAACTGCCTGCCGACGTGTGTCATTTCCACGCGGCGGGTGGTGCGCTCGAGCAGGCGTGAGCCGAGCGTCTTTTCAAGCTTGTCGATCCTGCGGCTCAGCGCGGGTTGCGAGATATGCAGGGCCTCGGCGGCCACCCGGAAACTGCCTTTCTCCGCCGTGGCGATAAATGCCTGCAAATCCTCAAGTGCGAAATTGATGCGTGACATGCATGAAATCATCAGAACATTGCAATTCACAGAATAGTGTTATGCGAATACTCTGGCAATGCAGAAGAACGAAGAAGACTGGCGCTCTTACGGCGCCAGCAACGAAATCTTGGAGACGAAATGAAGCTGACCGCCCTGGCCGCCAGAAAGGCCGCACTGGTTTTCCTGGTATGGCTGGCCGCGCCCGCCTGGGCAGACGATATCCGTGTGATTACCTCGGGCGGTTTCACTGCGGCATACCAGCAACTGGTGCCGCTGTATGAAGCCGCCACGCAGGACCGGATCATCACCGCCTATGGCGCGTCGATGGGCAATGCACCCGATTCCATCCCCAGCCGGCTGGCACGCGGCGAGACCTTTGATGTGGTGATCCTGGCGGACTCGGGTCTCGACAAGCTGATAGCGGAGGGCAAGGTGGCAGCGGGCAGCCGGGTGGACCTGGCTCAGTCGCTGATCGGCATGTCGGTCCGCAAGGGCACGCCCAAGCCCGATATCAGCACCGTGGAGGGCCTGAAGCAGACCTTGCTCAACGCTAAATCGATTGCGTATTCAGCCAGCGCCAGCGGGACTTATCTGTCCGGTGAATTGTTCCAGCGGCTCGGCGTCGCGGACCAGATCAAGGACAAGGCCCGCAAGATCAACAGCGAGCGCGTCGGCGCCGTGGTGGCCCGAGGCGATGCGGAAATCGGCTTCCAGCAAGTCAGCGAGCTGCTGCCGTTCAAGGAGCTGGATTTCGTCGGCCCGCTGCCAGCTGAACTGCAGCAGCGGGTTTTCTTCTCCGCCGGGAGGGTGGCGGGCCACCAGAGCGCGGCGGCTTCGCGGTTTGTAAAGTTCCTGGCGTCCCCGGCGGCAGCCACGATCGTGCGAACGACCGGGCTGGAGCCGGTTGCCACGCCGCTGCCGCCGCCGGCGCCCCCGGTCCTGGGGCAGCCGGAAAAACGCTGAGCCGCTTTAATACGGGCTGAAACGAAGAAAGGCTCGCTTGCGCGAGCCTTTCTAAATATTGGTGCCCAGGAGAGGACTCGAACCTCCACAGTGTTGCCACCGCTAGGACCTGAACCTAGTGCGTCTACCAATTCCGCCACCTGGGCAAGGTGAGCGGCGCATTTTACCGAAGGTTCACAAATTTGCAAGCACCGCCGGCGGGCATGCGCAGCATCGCTGGCCGGACTGCGCTACGGCGATCCGGATGTGCCACGGGCAATCAGAACGACGGCACCATCGCGCCCTTGTACTGTGCCTTCATGAACTGGCGCACGTCTTCAGACTGGTACGCTGCCACCAGCTTCTTGACCCACGGCTTGTCCTTGTCCTGCGTGCGCACGACGATGATGTTGGCGTACGGGCTGTGGATGTCTTCCAGTGCGATCGCGTCCTTGGTCGGCTGCAGGCCGGCGGCGAGCGCGTAGTTGGTATTGATCACGGCGGCGCTGACATCGGGCAGGGCGCGGGCCAGCTGGGCGGCATCCAGTTCCACGAGCTTCAGCTTCTTCGGGTTCTCGGCCACGTCCAGCGGGGTGGCGTTGACACCGTTGGTGCCGGCGCCTGCCTTCAGCTTGATCACGCCTTGCGACTGGAGCAGCAGCAGCGCGCGGTTCTCATTGGACGGGTCGTTGGGCACGGCCACCTTGGCGCCTTGCGGCAGGTCCTTCGGCGACTTCAGGTTCTTCGCGTAGATACCCAGCGGCGAGATATAGGTGTAGCCCACGCTCTGCATCTTGTAGCCGCGCTGCTTCACCTGGCTGTCCAGGTAGGGCTGGTGCTGGAAGCTGTTGGCGTCCAGGTCGCCGGCATCCAGTGCGGCGTTGGGCTGCACATAGTCGTTGAACTCAACGACCTTCACGTTCAGGCCATTGCGCTTGGCCACCTTCTGGACGACTTGCCAGACCTCGGCGTCAGGGCCGCTGACGGTACCGACGCGGATGGTCTGTTCCTGGGCCGACGCGCTGCCGGCGGCGATAAAACCAAGGGCGGACACTGCGACCGCCAGACGCTTGATGAGAGACGTGCTGCGCATAGGAGTTCTGGAGATATTCTGGTTATGTGGCGAGTGAGACTGTCGCCTGGGCAGGGATCGCCTGACCGGGGCGAGGGCCACAGATTAACGCAATTGCGTCCAGATGGCGCAGCGGGAATGAATCTGGCGTCTATTTCTTTTTCATATGCTTATGAATCCAAATGACGCCAGATTGCCGGCATTAAATGCTTCTGTGTCACGGCTCAGTCCGCAAAGACTTCGCGCAATGTCCGCAAGGTGTCTTCAACGATCCTGTCGCTCAGGCCGCCGGCCCGTTTGACCAGCCGGGACTTGTCCACGGTCCGGAGTTGGTCCAGCAGGATCAGGCCAGTCTTGCGCTGGAAGGTCACCGGCACGCGAAACGGTGCCGGCCTGCTGCCGGTGGTCATTGGCGCCACGGTGACGGTGCGCAGGTAGTCGTGCATTTCCGGCGGCGAGAGGATGACGCAGGGGCGTGTCTTCTCGATCTCGCTGCCGACGGTCGGGTCAAGCGCAACCAGCCAGACGTCGCCGCGCGCTACCATTTCAGCTCCGCGTCGTCGGTGTTGGGGAAGTCGCCCAAAACCAGGGCGTCGTCAGCGGCCGCGGCGATGGCCTGGCTGGCTTCCGCCCAGCCTTGCCGCGGTGCTTGCTTGGGGCGCCGGAGCACCAGCGCGTCATTTACGATTTCCATTTCCACTTCATTCTCCAGACCTAGCTGCGCCAGGATTGCCTTGGGGATCAGGACACCTTGTGAGTTGCCCATCTTGCGGATCGTCGCTTTCATTTCTTGTCCCTCATGGTGGTGACCAGTTTTGGTGGCAGCACAATGTTATTACAACGGGGGCGTCAAGGAAACAGGCAAGCGCGATGCCGCATGGAAATGTGACATCCTGGCGACGTCAGGAAAACGCGAATAGTCCGAAAACTAGCGCACCGCCGGCGCCACTGGCTCAGCCGGCCACCGCCCCATACCCCTGACCCTTCCACTCGATAAAACACAACCCATGCCCGAACGGGTCTGACAGCGTTGCCTGCCGCCCCCAGTCAAAGTCCTGCGGCCAGTCCTCGATCTCGGCGCCGGCTTCCAGCGCGCGTTCGATGGCCTGTTCCAGGTTGGCGACGACAAAGTCGAGGTGGACCGGGGTCCAGTGGCGGCGGTAGTCGAGCCGGGTGTCGGCGCGGGTGGGGCGGGTGCCGGCGGGCTTGGCGAGCAGGTAGATCGGGGTATTGCCGCCCAGCATTTCGGCAACGGTGCCGTCGAACAGCTTGCGGTTCAGCCTCAGGCCAAGCCCCTGCGCGTAGAAGTCGATGCCGCGCGGCAGATCGTCGACATCGATATTGATCAGCAACTCCATGACAGCCTCCTGGCGGCGTTCCGTGTGAGAGCGGCCGCATTGTGCGCCGGGTCTCCTGACACCTGCTGTCAGGAGTGATGTTTCAGCCGGCCGCAAGCAGGTGCCAGGAACGGCGCGCTAGCCGCGCAACAACTGCCGCACGACCGGGCGCAGCGCGTCGCCAAGTGCCAGGTGCGCGTCGGCATCCAGGTGCACGCCGTCGACCTCGCTGCTCTGGATCACGGTGCCGGCGTCGAACAGCGGACAGCCCAGTTGCGTGCAGGCCTCGGCCACGGCTTGCGGCAGGCCCGTCCACTTATGTTCGCCGCCGGCAAACTTGGGCGCCAGCGGGCCGCGCGGGGTGAGGATCGGGGGTGGGGTGACGACCAGCACCGGCGGCACCGGCATGCCAGGCTCGATCGGCGCGCTACGGATGGCCTGCACCAGCGTGGCGATGCCCTGGGCGGCGTGCCAGGCGTTGTGCGGGTGCATCGACTGAAAATCGTTGTTGCCCAGCATCAGGACCACCAGTGCCAGCGGCGAGTGGATTTCAATGCGCTGCGCCAGCCCCTGCAGGCCGTTGCGGCCGGGTTTGAAGGGATCGTCCCAGACCGTGCGGCGGCCGTTCAGGCAGTCTTCGATGATGCGCACCGGGGTGCCGCCGTCGGCGTTCAGGCCCAGCTCCAGCCGGCCGGGCCAGCGCACCGGGAACGGCAGGCGCCGGCGCGTGCCGGGCACGATGCCCCATGACAACGAGTCGGCGTAGACAAGGATCTCCAGGGGATCGGTTTCGGCCAGCGGCGCGGCGCTCATGCGGGACTCCAGTTGGCGTGGATTTTGGTCGATAAAGGGCAATGGGCCCGTGTCAAGCCATGTTGCACCGCGCAGACAAAAAGGTCTCCCGAACACGCGGAGACTTCATAATATCGAATCATTGCAGACACGGAGAATGAAGTTGCGTTTCGAGCACTTGGTTGAGATCAACGATCCGGGCAATCCTCAACTGGATCCGCTGACGCCTGACCAGCTCTGGCAAGGGCTGGTGCTGCGCGCCGAGTCGCCCGAACTCTTCGTGCTGGGGCTGGACCGCGCCGAGGTAGTCGGCCGCGGCGACAACTGGATCGATCGCGTGCTGCATTTTGGCGAGGCGTCGATCCAGGATCATGTGGTGTTCGAGCCGCGCCGGCAGGTGCGCTATGAAACCGCGGCCACGGCCGAGCATGCCGGCGGCACGCTCACCATGGCGATCGAGACCCCGGGCCCGGGCGCGCTGCTGCTGCGCTTTGTCTACAACACCACCATGCCGGCGGTCGACGCCAGCGGCGATGACCGCTACGCCGAGATCGTCAAATCCGCCTACCACGAGTCCGATATCGACACCGTGCGCAAGATCCGCGAGATCGCTGACACCGGACGGCTGGGGTGAGCGAGGGCTCCGCCACGCCGGAGGGTTCCGGCCAGCGGCCGGGTCTGCCGACCCGGCTGGCGCTGCGTGAGCGCTACGGCGAGCGGCTGCGCTGGCTGGTGCTGGTGACGCTGATGCTGGGCACGATCTCGTCGATCGTCTCGTCCACCATCATCAACGTAGCGATTCCGGACCTGAGCCGGCACTTCGTGCTGGGGCAGGAGCGCGCGCAATGGGTGGCGGCCAGCTTCATGATCGCGATGACGCTGTCGATGCTGCTGACGCCCTGGCTGCTGAATCGCTACGGGCTGCGCCGCACCTTCCTGGGGGCCTCGCTGCTGCTGGGCGCGGGCGGGTTCTTCGGCGGCTTTTCACCGACCTACGGCGTGATGATCGCGATGCGCGTGGCCGAAGGCATTGCCGCGGGCATCATGCAGCCGCTGCCCAATATCCTGATCCTGCGCGTCTTCGAAGAGCGTGAGCAGGGCAAGGCGATCAGCATGTTCGGCTTTGGCGTGGTGCTGGCGCCGGCGCTGGGGCCCAGCCTGGGTGGTTTCCTGGTCGAGGCCTTCGGCTGGCGCTCGATCTTCTTCGTGGTGGTGCCGCTGACGCTGATTGGCGTGCTGATGGCGCGGCGCTTCATGGCGGTGGACTCGATCATGATGGGCGAGCGCCAGCCGCTGGACTGGCGCGGCCTGGGCCTGGCCGGCATTGCCACGGTCAGCCTGCTCAACGGCGTGGTCGAGATGCGCGAGAGCGTGCTGGCGGGCCTGGCGTTGTCGGGCTTTGGCGTGCTGATGCTGGTGGCGTTCGTGCTGTGGCAGCTGCGCGCGGCCTATCCGCTGATGAACCTGCGGCTCTACAGCTACCGGCAGTTCGCGGCCGGGGCGGTGGTGGCCTTTATCTACGGCGCGGGGCTGTTCGGCTCGACCTACCTGCTGCCGATCTATATGCAGATGGCGCTGGAATACACGCCGTCGCGCGCGGGCCTGGTGCTGTTCCCGGCGGGCGTGGTGCTGGCGCTGACGATTGCCGTATCGGGGCGTTTCACCCACAAGATCGCGCCGCATGTCCAGGTGTCGTTCGGGCTGGCGCTGCTGTCGCTGTCGTTCCTGCTGATGGCGCTGGGCTCGCGCGCCACGCCTTATCTGGTGCTGGTGGCACTGGCGGTGCTGGGGCGGATCGGGCTGGGCTGCATCCT
Source organism: Cupriavidus sp. GW821-FHT07C08 (assembly GCF_059419025.1). Taxonomy (NCBI): domain Bacteria; kingdom Pseudomonadati; phylum Pseudomonadota; class Betaproteobacteria; order Burkholderiales; family Burkholderiaceae; genus Cupriavidus; species Cupriavidus sp. GW821-FHT07C08. The sequence goes on along the minus strand of NZ_JBWKQZ010000001.1, from coordinate 338,800 downwards.
GCCGTCGCTGACGCTGGGGGCAATGCGGGGGGTGGACTTCACGCTGATCGCGCAGGGCTCGAGCTGCATCAACTTCCTGCGCCAGCTGGGCGGCGCCATCGGCGTGAGCCTGGCCGGCGTGGGGCTGCAATGGCGGCTGGCGGAGCACGGCGCGGTGCTGGGCCAGGCCGGCGACGCCGCCGTGCAGGCAGCGCGCATCCGGGCCTTCGATGAAACCTTCCTGGCGGTGGGCGTGGTGATCGCCAGCGCGATGTTCGCGGCGTGGCGGATCCGGCCGCGGCCGGTGCCGGCGGCCTGAAGCCGCCGGGCCTGGCTGCGCCGGCTTAGCTGGCTGCGCCGCTGCGCAGTTCTTCCACCAGCGCGATGTACTGCTCCATCGCCTGTTCGCGCGCGGTGCCGCGCAGGGCTTCCCAGGCTTCAAACTTGTAGCGGCCGACAAAGTCGGTCATGCCAGGCTTGTCGCCGTGGGCATCGCCTTCGCTGCCTTGCTTGAACAGGGCGTACAGGCGCAGCAGGGACATATTGCTGGGGCGCTCGCTCAGTTGCTTGACGTCGATCTGGGCCTGGTCGAAGCGTGCCTGCAGGTCGCTCATGGGGGTTCCTCCGTAGGTGCTGTCTGGATTGCGAAAGTGCAGGCCGATGATAGCCGCCCGGCGCCGCCGCGCCGTCCGTATAAAACCGAAGAAGCCCTCGATTCCGGGCGTCACCGGATACAATCGCGCCATGTCCTGGATTCTTGCTGTTGAAACTTCTACGGAGTGGTGCTCGGTTGCGCTCGGACGTGCGGTGCCGGGTGCCGGAGTCGAGTGCCTGGTGCGCCATGAGCACACTGGCGCACGCTCGTCGGCACGCGTGCTGCCGGCTGCCGGCGAGCTGCTGGCCGAAGCCGGCATCGCGCTGGCGGACTGCGCTGCGATTGCCTTTGGCGCCGGCCCGGGCTCGTTTACCGGCCTGCGCACTGCCTGCGGCGTGGCGCAGGGGCTGGCCTTCGGCGCCGGGCTGCCGGTGGTTCCGGTCAATACCCTGATGACCTGCGCCGAGCGCGCGCGGGCCGCCACCCCGGCGCTGCCGGACGATACCGCGGTGCTGGTGGCGCTGGACGCGCGCATGGATGAAGCCTATTCCGCTGCTTTCCGCTGGCATGCCAGCGCGCGGGAATGGGCGGAAGTCACGCCTATGCAGGTCAGCGCGCCGGAAACCGTGCCGCTGCCCGCCGGCGAATTCTGGCTGGCCGGCAACGCAGCCACCGTCTTCGGCGAGCGGCTGGCGGGCCTGGCGCGTGCCGCGCGCGTGCTGCCGGAGGCGATGCCCCATGCGCAGCCGATGGTCGCGATTGCGCTGCGCGCACTGGCGCGCGGCGAGGCCATCGACGCTGACCAGGCCATGCCGATCTACCTGCGCGACAAGGTCGCGCAGACCATCGCCGAACGCGAAGCCGCCGCTGCCGCCCGTGCCGCGGCCCAGGCCGGGAGCGCATCGTGAGTGCAGCCTATCCGCTCGATCACCGCAACGAGTGGCCGGCCGTGCCCGCCATGCCGGCGCTGCCGGACGGCTGGGCGCTGGGCCGCATGAGCGCGCTTGACCTGGAGGCCGTGGCGGGCATCGAGGCGCGTGCCTACAGCCATCCGTGGACCCGCGGCAATTTCGAGAACTCGGTCAAGTCCGGGCATCTCGGCCTGACGCTGCGCGACCCGGTGGGCACGCTGGTGGCCTATGCCGTGCTGATGCCGGTGGTCGATGAAATGCACCTGCTCAATATCACCGTCGAGCCGCGGCGCCAGCGCCAGGGGCTGGGGCGGCTGATGCTGGCGGTGGTGCTGGCCACCGCGCACGCGCACCGCATCCATACCATGCTGCTGGAAGTGCGGCCGTCCAATACCGGGGCGATCGCGCTGTACCAGGCGGCGGGATTTGCCGAGATCGGGCGCCGCAAGGGCTATTACCCGGCCCTGGGCAGCAAGCGCGAGGACGCGCTGGTGCTGCGCCGCAGCTGGCCGGCGGCGGCCGCCGCCAATGAAGGCACGGAGGGCAGGGCATGAGCCGCCGCGCACAGTTCCTGGAAGTCCTGGGCATCCCGACCGAATGGGTGCCGCGCGAGCGCGCGGATGCGCAGGCAGACGCCGCGCCGGAGGCGGCCGTGGCGCAGGCAGCGATGCCTGTTGCCGAGGCGCCTGTGGCCGAGTTTGCCGCAGTGGTTGCGGAACCCGCCATGCCGGTGCCGGCGCCGGTGGCGCCGCCTGTCTCCCGGACACCGGTTGCGCCTGCCCTGGTCCCCGCCGGTCCGGAACCCGGCTCGGCGCAAGCGGGGCGCGAAGCTGCCATCGCCAGCATGGAATGGCCGGCGCTGGACGCCGCCGTGGCAAGCTGCACCGCCTGCGGCCTGTGCCAGAACCGCACCAATACCGTGTTCGGCGTGGGCGACCGCCAGGCCGAATGGATGCTGGTGGGCGAAGCCCCCGGCGAGAACGAAGACCTGCAGGGCGAGCCCTTCGTGGGCCAGGCCGGCAAGCTGCTCGACAATATGCTCGGCTCGCTCGGGCTGGCGCGCGGGCGCAATGTGTTTATCGCCAACGTGCTCAAGTGCCGCCCGCCCGGCAACCGCAACCCGGAGCCCGAGGAAGTGGCGCAGTGCGAGCCGTTCCTGCGCCGCCAGATCGCGCTGGTGAAGCCCAGGGTGATCGTGGTGCTGGGCCGCTTTGCGGCGCAGTCGCTGCTGCGCACCACCACGCCCATCGGCAAGCTGCGCGGCACCGTACATAGCTATGAAGGCATCCCCGTGGTGGTGACCTACCATCCGGCTTACCTGCTGCGCACCCTGACCGACAAGGCGCGCGCCTGGGAAGACCTGTGCCTGGCCAGGGAGGTTCATGACCGTGCGGGAGCTGGGGCCTGATCTCTCCCTGACCCGCGGCGGCGACGGCAACAGGCCGTCGGGCCCGCCGCTGTGGCGCCGCGCCGCGTCGGCGCGCACGCGCGACCTGGCCTGGACCACGCTCTCGCCGCCGCTGCTGGCGGCGGTGCCGGGCGCGGCCCCGGCACGCTGGCCCGCCGGCACGCTGGCCGCCTGGCAGCGCTGGCTGGAAGCCGCGGACCCCGCCACGCTGCCCGCCACCATCGACGAACTGGCTGACGGCCACGCCGCCCCCTCCGCCGACGATCCCGACCAGGACCCCGCCAGCCGCAGCCTGCGCCTGGGCCGCCATGCCGAGCGGCTGCTGCATTTCGCGCTGCGCCATATGCAGGGGCTGTCGCTGCTGGCTGCCAACGTGCCGGTGCGGCGCGCAGGGCGGCAGGGTATCCGCACGCTGGGCGAGCTGGACTTTATCTGGCGCGAGCAGGCGTCGGGCGCGGTGGTCCACTGGGAGATGGCGGCCAAGTTCTACCTGATGGCGCCTGGCGTCAGCCAGGTGCCGCGGGCGCAGGATTTCGTCGGCCCGAACCTGGTCGACCGCCTTGGCGACAAGCTGGGCCACATCGTGCACCGCCAGCTCCCACTTGGCTGCACCGCGGAGGCACAGGCCCTGCTGGGACATACGGTGGACCGCAGCGAGGTCTACCTGCTGGGGTGGCTGTTTTATCGCGATGGCCGGATGCCGCCGGGGCTGGATGCGCTGGGCATCGCGCCAGACCATCTGCACGGCTGGTGGTCCACGCTCGACGGCTGGGCCGCCCGCGCAGCCGCGCGGCCCGGCTTGCGCTGGTGCCGCCTGCCGCGTACCGGGTGGTTATCGGGCGCGCTGGTGCCAGAATCCGGCACGGAAGATGTCGGCGCACTGCATGCGATGCTGGCGCAGCGCTTTGCCGACCCGCGCCATGATCACGGCTGGCGGCGCGAATCGCCTGTGATGCTGTGTGAACTGGAGCCGGCCGGGCCAGAGGCGCCGGGCTGGTGGCGCGAATGCTCGCGCGGGTTCGTGGTGCCGCCGGGGTGGGAAGAGCGGGCGCTGGCGCGGGCGGCGGAGCCGTCCAGGCCAGGGCAGCAGGCCGCGCCGGGCGACACGCCCTGAGCCGCCCGCGCCGGGTGCAGGCAGGGCGCGGGACAGACCCTAGTGGTGCTTGTCCTCGCCGATCATCGCCAGTGAGTTGAAGGTGCGCACGTTGTACTTGTGCAGCTTGAGCACCAGCCACATGGTCACGCAGATAAACAGGCCCAGCGCGATGATGACCACGCCAATCGGCACGTTCAGCTTGATCAGCAGCGCGTACAGGCACAGCATCAGCAGCACCGAGACGTTCTCATTGAAGTTCTGCACCGCGATGGAGTGGCCGGCCGACAGCAGCACGTGCCCGCGGTGCTGCAGCAGCGCGTTCATCGGCACCACGAAGTAGCCCGACATGGCGCCCACCACCATCAGGAACACATAGGCGATGGCCATGTACAGCGGCATATGCATGCCCAGCACGTCCAGCGTGACATGGGGCATCGCATCCTTGGTGTAGAACGCCATGATCATCACGGTGGCGCCCATGGCCACGCCAAAGGGCAGCACCGACAGCGACTTGCGCAGCGGGATGCGCGCCGCGGCCAGGATCGCGCCCACGGCCACGCCCACGGCCACCACGGCCTGCAGCAGCGCGCCCTGGGACAGGTTCAGCCCCAGCGACTTCTCGGCCCACTTCAGCACGATGAACTGCAGCGTGGCGCCCACGCCCCAGAACAGCGTGGTCACCGCCAGCGAGATCTGGCCCAGCTTGTCGCGCCACAGCGCCACGAAGCAGTCGCCGAACTCTGCGATCAGCCTGATCGGGTTCTTTTCCTGCGCCGGATAGCGGGCGCCGGTATCGGGGATAAACAGGTTGAAGACTGAGGCGACCACGTAGAACAGCATGATCACCACCATCGCGGCTTCGGCCGGGGTGTCGATGCCGGTGTTGATGAGGGGGACGTCAAAGCGCAGCAGGAGGCTGGAGATATGCACCGAGATCAGCGCGCCACCCACCACGGTGCCCAGGATGATCGAACCCACCGTCAGCCCCTCGATCCAGCCATTGGCCATCACCAGTTTCTCTGGCGGCAGCAGTTCGGTCAGGATGCCGTACTTGGCCGGCGAGTACGCGGCCGCGCCGAATCCCACCACGCCATACGCCAGCAACGGGTGCAGCCCGAACATCATGATGGCGCAGCCGACCACCTTGATGGCGTTGGTGATGAGCATCACCCGCCCCTTGGGCATGGAGTCGGCAAAGGCGCCGACGAAGGCGGCGAGGACGACGTAGGAAAGAACGAAGAACAGCTTGAGCAGCGGGGTCATCCACTGCGGGGAATGCAATTCGGTGAGAAGGGCGATCGCGGCGATCAGTAAGGCGTTGTCGGCCAGCGAAGAAAAAAACTGCGCGGCCATGATGGTGTAAAAACCCTTCTTCATGCTGTCGACTTTTTCTCCATCGCGAACTCCGCTCAGGCTGGGCAGGCTAGCGCCCACCGGGGAGGCCATGGTTTGCAGGGAACCTTGTGCCGCGGCCGTGTCGAATTGTGTCTGAGGTGCTGCGCTGCGGCGTCTTGAGGCTTGCCTGACAGTCATTGACATAATGCTTCGCTTTTAGAACATGGCCGGAGCGTCCGGCTTTATATCACGAAAACATGACATTCCCGAACCCCGGCAAGGGCTCTTTTTGACAGCGGATTGCCGTGCCGATTCCCCAATGACCCCCGGCAACGGCATCCGAATGTGTTCAAATAACGACTGCGATCGCGACCAGCCGACCGGGTCTTCCCTGATCTGGTGCGTGGTCGAACCGATATGGTGACTGGGATACAAGGGCGTGCCAATTCCGCACATTCCCGCATGCCAGTCGCCGCAACATGCTGCTGTACACCGACAGGTGACGTTTGCGCCATCGATACTGAGACAGAGCCGTCCTTCCAGCGCCCGCGCCGGCCGCCCATGCCGCCAGCGCCGCCTGCCTGCTCGTCCGCTTCCTGAGATGTGACTCCCATGCCAAGACCCATCCACGCTGTCATCCATCAACCCGCCCTGGCCAACAATCTCGACATCATCCGCCGCAAGGCGCCGGATTCGCGCATCTGGGCGGTGGTCAAGGCCAATGCCTACGGCCACGGCATCCGCCGCGTCTTTGCTGCGCTGCGGGGTGCCGACGGCTTCGGCCTGCTGGACCTGAACGAGGCCGTGCTGCTGCGTGACCTTGGCTGGCAGGGCCCGATCCTGCTGCTGGAGGGCTTCTTCCAGCCGCAGGATGTTGCCGTCATCGAACAATACCGCCTGACCACCGCGATCCATTGCGACGAGCAGCTGCGCATGCTGGAAAGCGCACGCGCCAAGGGGCCGCTGGCCATCCAGCTCAAGCTCAACACCGGCATGAACCGGCTCGGCTTCCATCCGGCGGATTACCGTACCGCCTGGGAGCGCGCCCGCGCCATGCCCTGTGTGGGCAGTATCGTCCATATGACGCATTTTTCCGATGCGGATAGTGCCCGAGGTGTCGCCCACCAGATCGAGGCGTTCGATGCCGCCACGGCCAACCTGCCGGGCGAGGCCAGCCTGTCGAACTCGGCCGCGGTGCTGTGGCACCCGCAGGCGCACCGCGCCTGGGTGCGCCCCGGCATCATCCTGTACGGCGCCTCGCCGACCGGGAGCGATGCCGATATTGCCGGCACCGGCCTGCAGCCCGCCATGTCGCTGCACAGCGAACTTATCTCGGTGCAGGACCTGCAGCCGGGCGATACCGTCGGCTACGGCTCCTTGTTCACCGCCGAGCGGCCGATGCGCATCGGCGTGGTGGCGTGCGGCTATGCCGACGGCTACCCGCGCCACGCGTCGGGCTGGGGCGAGCAACGTGCGCCGGTGCTGGTCGATGGCGTGCGCACCGAACTGGTCGGGCGCGTGTCGATGGACATGCTGTGCGTGGACCTGACCCCGTGCCCGAAGGCCAAGGTCGGCAGCCCGGTCACGCTGTGGGGCCAGGGCCTGCCGATCGACGAGGTGGCGCAGGCCAGCGGCACGGTGGGCTATGAGCTGATGTGCGCACTGGCGCCGCGCGTGCCGACCTCGGTGGCGACGATCACGGCTTCGGACAGCGCCGCGCCTGCCGTGGCCTGATCCGGGGCGTTGGTGCGGGCGCAGGCCCGCGCACTTACCATCTGCCGGCCGGGCCACTTGTGGGCCCGGCTCGTTTTTTCCTCCAAGGACATCCGTTGGCCAAGACCAAGACTGTCTATACGTGTACCGAATGCGGCGGCACCACGCCGCGCTGGGCCGGCCAGTGCCCGCATTGCCAGCAGTGGAACACGCTGGTTGAGACGGTGGCCGAGTCCGCCGCGAACAAGCGCTTCCAGCCGCTGGCCGCCTCGGCCACGGTGCGCAAGCTGTCGGAGATCGATGCCGCTGACGTGCCGCGCTTCTCCAGCGGCATCGATGAATTCGACCGCGTGCTGGGCGGCGGCCTGGTGTCTGGCGGCGTGGTGCTGATCGGCGGCGATCCCGGCATCGGCAAGTCCACGCTGCTGCTGCAGGCCCTGGCCAACCTTGCGGGCCAGCGCCGCGTGCTCTATGTCAGCGGCGAAGAATCCGGTGCGCAGATCGCGCTGCGCGCGCAGCGGCTGGGCGTGGAAAGCCCGTCGCTGGGGTTGCTTGCCGAAATCCAGCTGGAGAAGATCCAGGCCACGCTGGAAGTGGAAAGGCCCGAAGTCGCGGTGATCGACTCGATCCAGACGCTGTACTCCGAGGCGCTGACCTCCGCGCCGGGCTCGGTCGCTCAGGTGCGCGAATGCGCGGCGCAGCTGACGCGCATTGCCAAGAGCAGCGGCATCACCATCATCCTGGTCGGCCATGTGACCAAGGAAGGCAGCCTGGCGGGTCCGCGCGTGCTGGAGCATATCGTCGATACGGTGCTGTATTTCGAGGGCGATACCCATTCGTCGCACCGGCTGATCCGCGCCTTCAAGAACCGCTTCGGCGCGGTCAATGAGCTGGGCGTGTTTGCCATGACCGAGCGCGGCCTGCGCGGCATCAGCAATCCGTCGGCGCTGTTCCTGTCGCAGCACGAAGAGACCGTGCCGGGCTCGTGCGTGCTGGTGACGCAGGAGGGCACGCGTCCGCTGCTGGTCGAGATCCAGGCGCTGGTCGATACCGCCCATGTACCCAACCCGCGCCGGCTGGCGGTGGGCCTTGAGCAGAACCGGCTGGCGCTGCTGCTGGCGGTGCTGCACCGGCACGCGGGCATTGCCTGCTTTGACCAGGACGTATTCCTGAACGCGGTGGGCGGCGTCAAGATCACCGAGCCCGCCGCCGACCTCGCGGTGCTGCTGTCGATCCATTCATCGATGCGCAACAAGCCGCTGCCGCGCGGCCTGGTGGTGTTCGGCGAAGTCGGCCTGGCCGGCGAGATCCGCCCCAGCCCGCGCGGGCAGGAGCGCCTGAAGGAAGCCGCCAAGCTGGGCTTTACGATCGCCGTGATTCCCAAGGCGAACGCGCCCAAGCAAAAGATCGACGGGCTCGAAGTGATCGCGGTGGAACGCATCGAGCAGGCCATCGACCGCGTGCGCCATCTGGACTGAGCCATGGACGACGGCATCGCCTTCGAGGCCGAACGCCTGCGGCTGCGCCAGTGGCGCGAGGCGGACTATGCTCCGTTTGCCGCGCTGAATGCCGATGCGCAGGTGATGCGCTATTTCCCTGCGCCGCTGACGCGTGTTGAAAGCGATGCGATGGCCGACCACTGCCGCAGCCTGATCGCAGCGAAGGGATGGGGCGTCTGGGTAGCGGAGCGCAAGGCGGACGGCGATTTCCTGGGGTTTGTCGGACTGCACGAGCCCACCGCGGCGCTGCCGTTCGCGCCTTGCGTGGAGATCGCCTGGCGCCTGGCGCGGCACGCCTGGGGCAGCGGCTACGCGACCGAGGCGGCACGCGGCGCGCTTGCCTGGGGCTTTGAGCGGCTGGGGCTGGATGAGATCGTGTCCTTCACGACACTCGCCAATGCCCGCTCGCGGGCGGTCATGGAGAGGCTCGGCATGCGCGAGGATGCCGTGGGCTTCGAGCATCCCGCATTGCCGCCAGGGCATCCGTTGCGGCCCCATTGCCTGTACCGTTTGCCGCGCACGGCGTGGCAGGCAGCCGGCGCGTAGCACCCCTGCGTCAATCCGCCACAGGGCAGGGGGCTTGCGCTGCGTGTGACGCCAACTGCAGGCGCTGCAAAATAGGTAATAATGCGCAGCAATGCCGCGCCATCCACTGACGGCACCGCTTACCGGATTACCTGATCACCCACTATGCAAGCCAACTCACGCGCCTATTTCCTGCTGATCGCCCTCGTTTCCTTCGGCCTGGTCGGCGTTGCGCTCTACCTGCAGTTTGAAAAGGGCTACCAGCCTTGCCCGCTCTGCGTGATGCAGCGCTTCGCCTTTATCGGCATCGGCATCTTCTCGCTGCTGGCCGCGGTGGCGCAGAACACGCGCTCGCTGTGGCAGGGCCTGGGCATGCTGTCCGGCATCGCCGGCATTGCAGTGGCGGTCTACCACGTGTCGCTGCTGCTCAATCCCAAGGCCAGCTGCGGCATCGACCCGCTGGAGAACTGGGTCAACGCGCTGCCGACTGCCAAGGCGCTGCCGCAGGTGTTCTACGCCGATGGCCTGTGCACCGCGCCGCTGCCGCCGGTGCTGGGGCTGTCGGTGCCGGCATGGTCGCTGATCTGGCTGTTTATCCTGACGCTGACGCTGGCGGTGGGGTTGATCCGGCGCGAGAAGAATTTCCGCTGAGTCGAGAGCAAGCCATCGACGTAAGAAACGGCGCCATTGGCGCCGTTTCTTGTTTGCGGTGGTGCGAGGGAGGGGAGTCGAACCAGATTACGCGATCTGCTCGATCTGCTCCTGCAACTCCAGCCACTTCTCCTCAAGCGTCTCCAGCTCGCCATTGACCTCGCCCTGGCGCTTGAGCATCTCCATCAGCTTCGTCTTGTTGGCTTCGGCATAGCTGCTTTCATTGGCCATGAACTGGTCGATCTCCTCCTTGGCGGTCTGCAGCACCGCCATGCGCTTTTCCACCTTTTCCAGTTCCTTGGTCAGCGGCTTGCGCAGTGCCGACAGCCGCTGGCGCTCGTCGGCCTCCGCGCGGCGCTGGTCCTTGCGGTTGACCGCCGCGGCGGCATCGCCGGCGTTCTCTGCCAGGTGCGCGGCGGTGGCGGCATTGCGCTTGGCCGCGGCCTGTTGCAGCAGCCAGTCCCGGTAGTCGTCCAGGTCGCCGTCGAACGGCTTGATGGTGCCGTCGGCCACCAGCATGAACTGGTCGGCGGTGGCGCGCAGCAGGTGGCGGTCGTGCGAGACCAGGATCAGCGTGCCTTCGAACTGCGCCAGCGCCATGGTCAGCGCCTCGCGGGTATCGAGGTCCAGGTGGTTGGTCGGCTCGTCCAGCAGCAGCAGGTTGGGCTTCTGCCAGACGATCAGCGCCAGGGCCAGACGAGCCTTTTCGCCGCCTGAGAAGGGCTCGATCGGCGCGGTGGCGATGTCGCCGCGGAAGTTGAAGCTGCCGAGGAAGTCGCGCAGTTCCTGCTCGCGGGTGTCGGGCGCCAGGCGTGCCAGGTGCTGCAGCGGCGAGTCGTGGTCGCGCAGCGTCTCCAGCTGGTGCTGGGCGAAGTAGCCGATCTGCAGGCCCTTGCCCAGGCGCAGCTTGCCCGTGAGCGGGTCCTGCGTGCCGGCCAGGGTCTTGACCAGCGTGGACTTGCCCTGGCCGTTGGCGCCCAAGAGGCCGATGCGCTGGCCGTTCTGGATCGACAGCGCCAGGTTGTGCAGGATGGTGACGGGCGGCTCGGCCTCGGCATATCCGCAGTCGACGCCGTCGAGCACCATCATCGGGTTGGGCGCGGCGTCGGGTTCGCGGAACTCGAAGGCGAAGCCGGCGGCCACGTGCACCGGCGCCAGCCGCTCCATCTTTTCCAGCGCCTTGACGCGGCTCTGTGCCTGGCGCGCCTTGGTCGCCTTGGCCTTGAAGCGCGTGATGAACGATTCCAGGTGCGCGATTTCCTTCTGCTGGCGCACGTAGGCGGACTGCTGCTGCGCCATCTGCTGCAGGCGCAGGGTCTCGAACAGTGTGTAGTTGCCGCCATAGCGGCGCAGCTGCTGGTTCTCGATATGCACGGTGACGTTGCAGATCGCGTCGAGGAATTCGCGGTCGTGCGAAATCATCACCAGCGTGCCGGGATAGCGCGCCAGCCAGTCTTCCAGCCAGACGATGGCGTCCAGGTCCAGGTGGTTGGTCGGTTCGTCGAGCAGCAGCAGGTCGGAGGGGCACATCAGCGCCTGCGCCAGGTTCAGGCGCATGCGCCAGCCGCCGGAGAACGAGGCCACCGGCTGCGACACCTGCGCCAGCGTGAAGCCCAGGCCCAGCAGCAGGGCCTCGGCGCGCGCCGGGGCGGTGTAGCCGTCGGCGTCGGCAAAGGCGGCGTGGGCTTCGCCCTCGGCGCTGCCGTCGCCGCTGGCCTGTGCGGCGGCGATGGCGGCTTCAATCTCGCGCAGGCGGGTGTCGCCATCGATCACGTAATCCACGGCGGTGCGGCTGACCGCAGGCGTTTCCTGCGCCACGTGCGCGACGCGCCACTGCGCCGGCACGATGACATCGCCCCCGTCCGGATGCAGTTCACCGCGCAGCAGCGCGAACAGCGTCGACTTGCCGCTGCCGTTGGCGCCGACAAGGCCCACGCGCTCGCCCGGGTTGAGCGTCACGCTGGTGTGGTCGAACAGCACCTTGGTGCCGCGCTGGAGGACTAGCTGGTCGATTCGGATCACGAGAGGGGGAAATGCCTGAGTGAAAAACAGAAAAAGCGCGGAGAAAGCGGGCAACCGCCGGGCCTGGTGCGCTGGCCGGCATTGTAGCGTTTCCGGTGCGCCGCACGCCGTGGCGGTGCAAGACAGCCCGGCAACGTGCACCGCCAATGTGCCTTCGTGCCTCGGCGATTAAGGGATTACCCTTGGTCTCGCAAAACTCTATTTTCTTGTTCGTGCGTTGCGTGTAAATTCATTTTCACGAAAACGGCGTGCATCAGACGACGTCCAGACCAACCGCTTCCACCATGCCAAAAGGCCATTCGATCTCAGACCGTATTGCGCGCAGCCTGCCGACGCTGACGCCGGCACACCGCCGCATGGCGGAATACGTGCTGGCCAATCTGTTCCGCGCGGCAACCATGCGCATCGACGAATTTGCCGCGGCGGTGGAGGTGTCGGTGGCCACGGCCAACCGCTTTGCGCGGGCGCTGGGGTTCGACGGCTATCCGCAGTTCCGGGCCGAGCTGGTGCGCGGCTTCGAAGCCACGCTGGCCCCGGTGGAGCGGCTGCGCAGCGAGCTGGAGCGGCCCGCGACCGCGGCCGAAGTCTTCGCCGCCTCGCTGGAAGATGCCGCGGCCAACGCGGAAGCCACGCGCCGCGGCATCGACCCGGAGGCCTGCGAGCGCGCGGTCTCGGCGATCCTGGCGGCGCAGCGTGTCTACGTGGCCGGTTTCGGCGCCAGCGGTTTCCTGGCGGGCCTGCTGCAGCACGGGCTGGAAATGCACTGCCGCATGGTGACCTCGGTGGCGGGCGCCGGCGGCGCCTCGCATGCGGCGCGGCAGCTGTTCAAGCAGCAGCCAAGCGACCTGCTGATCGTGATTGCCTTCCCGCGCTACGTCACGGACACCATCGAACTGGCCGAGCGGGCCAAGTCGCACGGCGGCCAGGTGCTGGCGCTGACCGACGGGCCGACCTCGCCGCTGGCGCCGCTGGCCGATATCGCGCTCTACGCGCAGGCCGGCAACCGGCTCTCGGCCAACTCCGATGCCACCGTGCTGGCGCTGATCGAGGCGCTGTGCGGCGCGGTGGCGCACCGGGCCGAGCGCCCGGTCAAGGCCGCTGCCGAAATGACTGAATTCCTGCTGCCGTGGCTGTACGGCGCGCCGGCCGCGGAGTCCGCCGGCCGTGCCGCGCCCGGCACCCCGCAGCCCACCGAACTCACGGCTGGCGCCAAGCGCGGCCGATCCTCCAACACCCGCAAGTCCTGAGCATCCACATGCAACCAGCAGTCATTGCCATCCACGGCGGCGCCGGCACTATCACCCGCGCGGCGATGGACGCCACCCGCGAACGCGAATACATCGAAGCGCTGCAACACGTGCTGCAAGCCGGCCAGCGCATCCTGGCCGAGGGCGGCAGCGCGCTCGACGCGGTCACCGAGGCCGTGCGCCTGCTGGAAGAGTGCCCGCTGTTCAACGCCGGCAAGGGCGCCGTGCTGACCCATGCCGGCACCTATGAGCTTGATGCCGCGGTGATGGACGGCGCCACGCTGGAAGCCGGCGCCGTGGCCTGCGTCACGCGCCTGCGCAACCCGGTGCTGGCTGCGCGCGCCGTGCTGGACCACAGCGAACACGTGCTCTTTGCCGGCGCCGGCGCCGAGGCGTTTGCCGAAGCGCAGGGCCTGGAACTGGTGGCGCCGGACTACTACTTCACGCAGGCTCGCCACGATCAGTGGCAGCGCGCCCGCGGCACCGCAGGCATGGCGCTGCTAGACCACGACGCCGCCGCGCTGGCCGCGCAGGGCAAGGCCAGCGCGGCCGATCCGATCGATCCCGACAGCAAGTTCGGCACCGTCGGCGCGGTCGCATGCGACAGCTGTGGCAACCTGGCTGCTGCCACCTCCACCGGCGGCGTCACCAACAAGCGCGTGGGCCGCGTTGGCGATACGCCGGTGATCGGCGCGGGCTGCTATGCCGATGACGTCGCGGCCGTGTCGGCGACCGGCACCGGCGAAATGTTCATCCGCACCGTGGCCGCGTACGACGTGTCCGCGCAGATGCGCTACGCCGGCCTCTCGCTCGAGGATTCGGCCCGGCGCGTGGTGATGGAAAAACTGCGCGCCATCAACGGCCGCGGCGGCCTGATCGCGGTGGACCGCGCCGGCAACGTCACGCTGCCGTTCAACACCGAAGGCATGTACCGCGGTTTCGCCCGGGTGGGCGAGGCGGTGAACGTGTCGATCTACGGCTGACCTGCACCGCACCTGCAAGTCCGAGCATCAAGCAGCAATACAAGGAGTTCCAGTGGCCACTACCCCTGCGCAATCGCACGCTTCCGCATCCGGCATCGTCCTGCCGCCCGAGCGCGTCGTCTCGGTGAACGGGCTGACCGTGCGCTTTGCCACGTCCGAGCGCACCGTCGAGGCCGTGCGCAACCTGTCCTTCCATGTCGACCGCGGCGAGACGCTGGCGGTGGTGGGCGAGTCGGGTTCGGGCAAGTCGGTCACTTCGCTGGCGCTGATGCGCCTGGTCGAACATGGCGGCGGCAAGATCGTCTCCGGCAGCATGGCGCTGCGTCGGCGCGGCGGCGAGGTGCTCGACCTGGCGCGCGCGGATAACGCCACGCTGCGCAGCGTACGCGGTGCCGACGTGGCGATGATTTTCCAGGAGCCGATGACCTCGCTCAACCCGGTGTTCCCGGTGGGCGAGCAGATCGCCGAATCGATCCGGCTGCACCAGGGCAAGAGCCGCGCCGCGGCGCGTGCCGAAGCGCTGCGCATGCTGGAGCTGGTGCGCATCCCCGAGGCGCGCCGCGTGCTGGAGCGCTATCCGCACCAGCTCTCCGGCGGCATGCGCCAGCGCGTGATGATCGCGATGGCGCTGTCGTGCAAGCCGGCGCTGCTGATTGCCGACGAGCCCACCACGGCGCTGGACGTGACCATCCAGGCCGAGATCCTGCAGCTGATCCGCGGCCTGCAGGCCGAGATGCACATGGGCGTGGTCTTCATCACCCACGACATGGGCGTGGTGGCCGAGGTCGCCGACCGCGTGCTGGTGATGTACCGCGGCGAGAAGGTCGAAGAGGGCACCTCGGACGATGTGTTCCGTGCCCCCGCCCATCCGTACACGCGCGCGCTGCTGTCGGCGGTGCCGCGCCTTGGCGCCATGAGCGGCACCGACCTGCCGGCCAAGTTCCCGCTGCTGCAGCTGGACAGCGCCAACCCTGAGCCGGTCGCGCCGCAGGACACCGTTACCCCGGGCGTTGCTCCCATCCTGCGCGTGCAGGACCTGGTGACGCGCTTCGACGTGCCCGGCGGCCTGTTCGGCCGCGTCACGCGGCGCGTGCATGCGGTCGAGCAAGTCAGCTTCGACCTCTATCCCGGCGAGACGCTGGCGCTGGTGGGAGAGTCCGGCTGCGGCAAGTCCACCACGGGCCGTTCGCTGCTGCGCCTGGTGGAAAGCCAGAGCGGCACCATCGAGTTTGCCGGGCAGAACATCAGCAAGATGGAAGGGCCGGCGCTGCAGACCCTGCGCCGCAATATCCAGTTCATCTTCCAGGACCCGTTCGCCTCGCTCGATCCGCGCGTGCCGGTGGGTTATTCGATCATGGAGCCGCTGCTGGTGCACAAGGTCGCCAGCGGCAAGGAGGCCGAGCAGCGCGTGGCCTGGCTGCTCGACAAGGTGGGGCTGGACCCGTCGCACGCGGCGCGCTACCCGCACGAGTTCTCCGGCGGCCAGCGCCAGCGCATCTGCATTGCGCGCGCGCTCGCGCTGAACCCCAAGGTGGTGGTGGCCGATGAATCGGTGTCCGCGCTGGACGTGTCGATCCAGGCGCAGATCGTCAACCTGATGCTGGACCTGCAGCGCGAGCTTGGCATCGCCTTCCTGTTCATCTCGCACGACATGGCGGTGGTGGAGCGCGTGAGCCACCGCGTGGCGGTGATGTACCTGGGCCAGATCGTCGAGATCGGCCCGCGCCGCGCGATCTTCGAGAACCCGCAGCACCCGTACACGAAAAAGCTGATGTCGGCGGTGCCGATCGCCGACCCGGCGCGGCGCCACCTGCGGCGCGAGCCGCTCAACGACGAGATCCCCAGCCCGATCCGCGTGGTCGGCGACGAACCGGTGGTGCAGCCGCTGGTCCAGGTCGCCGGAAGCGGGTCGGTCGGCCATTATGTCGCCCGGCATGCCGTCGGCGGCGCTTATTGAAGTCTTCGAAGTCAAGAAGTTACCAAGGAGATTCGACGATGTCTGCACGTATGGTTTCGCCCCGGGTTTCGCCCCGATGGATGGCCGGCGCCTTTGCCGCCGGCGCGCTGGGCATGCTGGCTTCGGCCCCTGTTTTTGCCGCCAAGGATGCCGTGATGGCGGTGAGTTCGACCTTCACCTCGCTGGATCCGTACGATTCGAACGACACGCTGTCGCAAGCGGTCGGGAAGAGCTTCTACCAGGGCCTGTTCGGCCTGGACAAGGACATGAAGCTGGTCAATGTGCTGGCAGACAGCTACGAGGTCAGCAAGGATGGCCTGACCTACACCTTCAAGCTGAAGAAGGGCATCAAGTTCCACGACGGCACCACCTTCGATGCCGCCGCCGTCAAGGCCAACCTGGACCGCGTGACCAACCCGGCCAACAAGCTCAAGCGCTACACGCTGTTCAACCGTGTCGCCAAGACCGACGTGGTCGATGCCAATACCGTCAAGGTCACGCTGAAGGAGCCGTTCTCGCCGTTCATCAACGTGCTGGCGCACCCGTCGGCGGTGATGATCTCGCCGGCCGCGCTGCAGAAGTACGGCAAGGACATTGCCTTCCACCCGGTGGGGACCGGCCCGTTCGAGTTCGTTGAATGGAAGCAGCCCGACCATCTGAAGGGCAAGAAGTTCGCCGGCTTCTGGAAGACCGGCTACCCGAAGATCGACACCATCACCTGGAAGCCGGTGGTGGACAACAACACCCGCGCCGCGATCATGCAGACCGGCGAGGCCGACTTCGCCTTCAGCATCCCGTTCGAGCAGGCCGCGGTGCTGAAGAACAGCCCCAAGGTGGATCTGATCGCATCGCCGTCGATCATCCAGCGCTACCTGTCCATGAACACCATGGTCAAGCCGTTCAACGACCCCAAGGTGCGCCAGGCGATCAACTACGCCATCAACAAGGACGCGCTGGCCAAGGTCGCCTTTGCGGGCTACGCGGTGCCGGCCGAAGGCGTGGTGCCGCCGGGCGTGGACTATGCCGAGAAGCTGGGCCCGTGGCCGTATGACCCGGCCAAGGCGCGCGCGCTGCTGAAGGAAGCCGGCTACCCCAACGGCTTCGAGACCACGCTGTGGTCGGCCTACAACCACACCACCGCGCAGAAGGTGATCCAGTTCGTGCAGCAGCAACTGCAGCAGGTCGGCATCAAGGCCTCGGTGCAGGCGCTCGAGGCCGGCCAGCGCGTGGAGAAGGTCGAGAGCGTGCCGAAGCCGGAAGATGCCGGCGTGCGCATCTACTACATCGGCTGGTCGTCGTCGACCGGTGAATCGGACTGGGCGCTGCGTCCGCTGCTGGCTTCGGAATCGATGCCGCCCAAGCTGCTGAATACCGCGTACTACAAGAACGACCAGGTCGACGCCGATATCGCGGGCGCGCTGCGCACCACCGATCGTGGCGAAAAGGCGCGCCTGTACAAGGACGCCCAGGAACGCATCTGGAAGGATGCGCCGTGGGCCTTCCTGGTGACCGAGAAGGTGCTGTTCGCACGCAGCAAGCGGCTGACCGGTGCCTACGTGATGCCGGACGGCTCGTTCAATTTCGACGAGATTGATATCAAGCAGTAATGGGTAGATGGTCGGGCGCCGGCAGTACCCAGGTGCCCGATCCACGCTGTCCCATCCCAGAGCAGTAAGCAGTAAAGCAGTAAGCCGACAGACGGCCGCCTGCCCGCGACGCGGGGTTCGCAGGCGGGCGGCCCGCGGCCTTTCCTCTTGGTGTGTCATGCTGAATTACTTCCTCAAACGTGTGCTGGGCGTGATCCCCACGCTGCTGATCGTGGCAGTGCTGGTGTTCCTGTTCGTCCACCTGCTGCCGGGTGATCCGGCGCGGCTGGCGGCGGGCCCGGAGGCCGACTCGGCCACGGTCGAACTGGTGCGCAAGGACCTTGGGCTGGACCGGCCCATGCACGAACAGTTCGTCAACTTCTTCTCCAATGCGGTCCGCGGCGAGTTCGGCCATTCGCTGCGAACCAAGCGCCCGGTGAGCGAGGAGATCGGCGACCGCTTCATGCCCACGCTGCTGCTGACGGTGACGTCGATGGCCTGGGCAGTGGTGTTCGGCATGGTGATCGGCATCGGCTCGGCCGTGTGGCGCAACCGCTGGCCGGACCGCTTCGGCATGACGCTGGCGGTGTCGGGGATTTCGTTTCCCGCCTTCGCGCTGGGCATGCTGTTGATGGAGGTGTTCTCGGTGCAACTGGGCTGGCTGCCGTCGATCGGCGCCGACACCTGGAAGCACTATGTGTTGCCGTCGATCACGCTGGGCGCTGCGGTGGCGGCGGTGATGGCGCGCTTCACCCGGGCCTCGTTCGTCGAGGTCTTGCAGGAAGACTTTATCCGCACCGCCCGTGCCAAGGGCGTGCGCGAGACGCTGGTGGTGACCAAGCACGGCCTGCGCAACGCCATGATCCCGGTGGTGACGATGATGGGCCTGCAGTTCGGCTTCCTGCTGGGTGGCTCGATCGTGGTCGAGAAGGTGTTCAACTGGCCGGGCCTGGGGCGCCTGCTGGTCGATGCCGTCGAGATGCGCGACTACCCGGTGATCCAGGCCGAGGTGCTGCTGTTCTCGCTCGAATTCATCCTGATCAACCTGGTGGTGGACATGCTCTACACCGTGATCAACCCAACCATCCGCTACAAGTGAGGCCGGCATGACTGAGCTTTCCACGCCCGCCGCAACTGAAGCGGCACCCGCCACCGCCCCCGTGCCGGAGGCCGTGCGCACGCCCTGGACCGAGTTCTGGCGCAAATTCCGCAAGCAGCACCTGGCGCTGGGCGCCGGTGCCTTCGTGCTGGTGCTGGTGGTGATTGCCATCGTGGCGCCGCACATCGTGCCGTACGACCCGGAGAACTTCTTCGACTACGACGCGCTCAACGCCGGCCCGTCGGCCGCGCACTGGATGGGAGTCGATTCGCTCGGACGCGACATCTTCAGCCGCATCCTGGCCGGCGCGCGCATCTCGCTGGCGGCGGGCTTCCTGTCGGTGATCATCGGCGCGCTGATCGGCACCGTGCTGGGCCTGCTGGCGGGCTACTACGAAGGCTGGTGGGACCGCATCGTGATGCGCATTTCCGACGTGCTCTTCGCCTTCCCGGGCATCCTGCTGGCGATCGGCATCGTCGCGATCCTCGGCAACGGCATGACCAACGTGATCTTCGCCGTGGCCATCTTCAGCATCCCCGCGTTCGCGCGGCTGGTGCGGGGCAATACGCTGATGCTCAAGCGGCTGACCTACATCGAGGCTGCGCGCAGCATCGGCGCGTCGGACTGGACCATCCTGATGCGGCATATCCTGCCGGGCACGGTGTCGTCGATCGTGGTGTATTTCTCGATGCGCATCGGCACCTCGATCATCACCGCGGCCAGCCTGTCGTTCCTGGGGCTGGGCGCGCAGCCGCCTACGCCGGAGTGGGGCGCGATGCTCAACGAAGCCCGCGCCGACATGGTGACCGCGCCGCACGTGGCGATCTTCCCGAGCCTGGCGATCTTCCTGACCGTGCTGGCCTTCAACCTGCTGGGCGACGGCCTGCGCGACGCGCTCGACCCCAAGATCGACCGCCGTTGAACCTGAGCCGCTGAACATGACCGCATCGACAACGGGCGTGCCGCATGTCGGCAGCCTGCCGGCAGGTCCGCTGGACAGCATTGCCGACGTGGCCGGCGTGACCGTCGGCCATTGCACGCTGGCGGACGGCGCCGTGCAGACCGGTGTCACCGTGATCCGTCCGCATGGCGGCGATCCCTACCGCGACAAGGTGCCCGCAGCGGCTACCGTGCTCAACGGCTTTGGCAAGAGCATCGGGCTGGTGCAGGTGGACGAACTGGGCGTGCTGGAAACGCCGCTGGCGCTGACCAATACCTTTTCGGTCGGCGCGGTGGCGCAGGCGCAGATCCGTGCGGCGGTGGCGGCCAACCCGGAGATCGGCCGCGCGCTGCCGACCGTCAATCCGCTGGTGTTCGAGTGCAATGACGGCTACCTGAACGATATCCAGCGCATGGCGGTGGAGGGCAGCCATTATGAGGCGGCCCTGGCCCGTGCCGGTCAGGACGTTGCGCAGGGCGCGGTCGGTGCCGGGCGCGGCATGTCGGCGTTCGGCGTCAAGGGCGGCATCGGCACCGCTTCACGCCTGGCCGGTGGCTATTGCGTGGGCGCGCTGGTGCTGGCCAATTTCGGCACGCCGGAATCGTTGACCGTGGCCGGCCGTCTGGCCGGTCCGGAACTGGTGCAGCGCCTGGCGCAGCCCGACACCGCGGCGCAACCGGAAAAAGGATCGATCATCATGATCCTCGCCACCGACGCCCCGCTGGACGCGCGCCAGTTGCGCCGGCTGTCGCTGCGCGCCGGCGCCGGGCTGGCGCGTACCGGCTCGGTGTTCGGGCATGGCTCGGGCGATATCGCACTCGCGTTCTCGACCGCGTATACCGTGCCGCACGACGCCGCCCGGCCGATGCCGGCCGTCGCCATGCTGCATGAAACCCATCTCGACCCGCTGTTCCGCGCCGCGGCCGACAGCGTCGAGCAAGCCATCCTGCATGCCCTGTGGCATGCCGCACCGGTGCAGGGCCGCGACGGCCACGGCCGGCGCGCACTGCTGGACGTGATGCCCGAACTGGGCCGAACCGCCTGATGAAAATTCTTGTTTCCACTGATATCGAAGGCGTGGCTGGTGTCTTCCACGCTGAGCAGACGCGCCCCGGCAACGGCGAATACGAACGCGCCCGGGCCTGGATGACGGGCGAAGCCAATGCCGCGGTCGAAGGCGCCTTTGCCGGCGGGGCCACCGAGGTGCTGGTCAACGATTCGCACGGCGGCTTCCGCAACCTGCTGCCGGACCAGCTCGATCCGCGCGCGCGGGTGGTGCTGGGCAAGCCGCGCTACCTTGGCATGATGGCCGGCGTCGAGGCCGGTGTCGACGGCGTGCTGATGATCGGCTACCACGGCCGCGCCCAGAGCCGCGGCGTGCTGGCGCACACCATCAACAGCGGCGCCTTTGCGCGGGTCTGGCTCAACGGCAAGGAACTGGGCGAGGCGGGGCTGTACGCCGCGCTGGCCGGAGAGTTCGGCGCGCCGGTGCTGATGGCCAGCGGCGACGATGTCTTCGTGCAGGAAACCCATGCGCTGATGCCGTGGGTGCGCTATGTCGAGACCAAGTCCGCGAGCGGCTTCGGCAGCGGCACCTCGCTGTCGCCGGCGGCGGCGCGCGAGGCCATTGCCGCGGCGGCGGCAAGCGCGGTGCGCGAGCGCGCGCAGGCGCAATGCCTGCGCATCGCCGCACCGGTGACTTGCACCCTGCAGACCCTGACGCCCGCGCATGCAGACCTGTTCTGCCAGTGGCCGACGCTGGAGCGCCGCGACGGGGTGACGCTGTCCTTCCAGACCGATTCGGTCCAGGCGGCGGTGCGCATGCTGAATTGCCTGTCGGCGATGTCGTTCATGCTGAAGTAGGGCAGGGCAGATTCGCCGGGGCGATCGCGCAGATCGGCGACAATGGCGGGTCTAGCAAACCAGGCATGACCCGCATCGCATGACCCAGGCACACGACGGGGGCTGGATCCCCGTACGCAAGGACTTCGTCGACCCCGCCACGCGCTGCCATGCGCGGGGCGCAAGCCGCCGCCACCATGGCTTTCCGGCCGGGCAGGCTTATATCCTGCGCGACGGCGCAGGGCATGAATATCCCTTTGGCGACGACTGCGCGCGTGCCGCGGTGCCGCATCCGGGCCTGCTGCGGCAGGTGCCGGACTACACCGAGCGCGATGTGGTGCCGCGCACGGCCTTGCCCGAGGTGGCGCCCGCGGCCCGCCGGCGTGATCCCGCCCAGGCACAGGCCGCCGAGCGCGCCGCCGCGATCCGCTACCTGGTGCTGCGTATGGAGAAGGTGGCCGCGGTGCCGCGCGTGCAGCCGACAGTGCGCTTCCCGGCGCTCGAGGGCGTCTACGAGCAGTACCAGCGCACCGGCGACATCGGCATGGCGCAGGTGCGCCGCATCCTGGCGATCGAGCGCAGCCCGTCCACGCCGCCGCGGCTGCGCGCCACCAACCTGCTGGACGTCTATACCGCGCATATCAAGCTGGAATGGCTGATCGCGGGGTCCAACAGCGTCGACAACATCCGCTTCCTGCGCAGCCTGCACGACTGGCTGGCCCGTCACCTGGTGCTGACCACCGGCCAGCTGGCCGCGGCCGGGATCGAGATGCATCCGCAGGCGTTCACCGCGCCTGGCATCTGGGGTTCGGGGACGGAGCCCGCGCCGGCATCGCCCGGGTATGCATCCGGATCGCTGTTCTAGCGGCGGGTGGCAAGACCTGCGGATTTGGCGTCTAATGCCTGCATCGCATCCGCCGGTCACGCCATGAGCCATTTTTCTCGCAGCTACGCCGAAGCCCGCCAGAAGTTCCTTGACGCCGCGCGCGCGGCCGGGGCCGCGCTGGCGCAGTTCCCGCATCCGACCAAGCGCGGCAGTGCCGGCGAGGACCTCGCGATCGATGTGGCGCTGGCCGGCCCGGCCGACGCCAGCCGCTGCCTCATGGTGACCTCGGGCACGCACGGCGCCGAAGGCTTTGCCGGCTCCGGTGCGCAGGTGACGATGCTGCACGACGCCGCGCTGCTTGCCGATTGCGCCGCAGCCGACACCAGCCTGCTGCTGGTGCATGCGATCAATCCCTACGGTTTTTCCCACCTGCGCCGGGTCAACGAGGACAACGTCGACCTGAACCGCAATTTCATGGACTTCACGCAGCCGCTGCCGCACAACGAAGCCTACGCCGAGATCGCGCCGCTGCTGGTGCCGGCGCAATGGCCGCCGTCCGACACCGACCAGGCGCAGCTGATGAAGGCCGTGGCCGAGCGCGGCATGCCGTGGTACCAGGCCGCGGTCAGCCGCGGCCAGTACCAGGATCCGGGCGGCATGTTCTACGGCGGCGACAAGGCCACCTGGAGCAACTACACGCTGTGCCGCATCCTGGCGCGCTTCGGCGCCGGGCGCGAGGCACTGCGCTGGATCGACGTCCATACCGGGCTGGGCCCCTGGGGCTATGGCGAGCCCATCCACATGGGCCCGGACACGCCGGAATCGCTCACGCGCACGCGCGCGATCTGGGGCGAGCGGGTGACCTCGATCTACGATGGCTCGTCGACCTCGGCCAACCTCACCGGGCTGGCCTGGCACGCGGTGCTGCAGACCCTGCCCACCACGGACTATGCCGGCATCGCGCTTGAGTTCGGCACGCTGCCGGTGGGCGAGGTGCTGGAGGCGCTGCGCGGCGACCACTGGCTGCACCAGCACCCGGAAGCCGACGAAAACCAGCGCGCGCTGGTCCGCCAGGCGATGTGGCGTGCCTTCTATGGCGATGCCGACGACTGGCGCGAGGGCGTGGTGGCGCAGGTGACCGACGCAGTGCGGGACACCATTGCTTCCGCCTAGCCGGCAACGGCATCTGGCAGCAAGCGCCTTCTGGTAATGTCTCGATGTTGGCGGTAGAGTGCTGAGCTAGGCACTGCCGCCATGCCTTGGCCGGCACGTGCCGCAACCGGGCCGCAGTCAGAAAATAACCAAGAACAAGACGGAAGAGGTCGGGGCGGGCCGGGGCGCATGATCCTGCGCGTCGCCGCGGCCTGGCGCACGGCGTCGCTTCCGGCATCAGCTCGGCAGGGAGGCCGGTGCGATGACCCTCTATGAACTGAAGCCCAGGTTCCAGGCCTGGTTGCGCCCCATGGTGCAAGACCTGGCGCAGCGCGGCGTGACTGCCAACCAGGTAACGCTGGCCGCCGCGGCCGGCTCCCTGGCGGTGGGCGTGCTGGCCACGCTGGGCATGTTGGTGGCCGAGTCCCCGGCGCTGTTCCTGCTGTTCCCCCTTTGGTTGTTCCTGCGCATGGCGCTCAACGCCGTCGACGGCATGCTTGCGCGCGAGCACGGCCAGCAGAGCGTATTGGGTGCCTACCTGAACGAGCTTGGCGACATTGCCTCGGACCTGGCACTGATCCTGCCGCTGGCCGCGCTGCCGGGCTTCAGCCTGGGCCAGGTCGGCACCTTCGCGCTGCTGGCGGTGATCGTCGAGGCCGCCGGGCTGATCGGCCCGCTGGCCGGGGCCAGCCGGCGCTACGACGGCCCGCTGGGCAAGAGCGACCGCGCCGTCGCGGTCGGCGCGATCGCGCTGTGGGCCGGTGTCGGCCTGGGCTTTGGCGCGGCCGCCAGCTGGCTGTGGCTGGTGCTGTCGCTGCTGTCGCTGTTCACGATTGCCAACCGGGTGCGCCGCGGTGTCGCCGAGGCCCAGTCCCGCACTGTGGAGTAGCGCGATGGACCGAGCGTCGACCCGCCAGCCGCAAGAGCGTCAATTCGAGACGCATGACCGCCAGACGCTGTTCTATCGGCACTGGCCGGCCGTGGAGGGCCCGGCGCGCGGCGCCGTGGTGCTGTTCCATCGCGGCCACGAGCATTCCGGCCGGGTCGCCCACCTGGCCGATGAACTGAACCTGCCCGGCTACGAGATCTTTGCCTGGGATGCGCGCGGACACGGCCGTTCGCCCGGCGAGCGCGGCTACAGCCCCAGCCTGGCGGACTCGGTGCGCGATATCCAGACCTTCACCACCCATATCGCCGAGGTCCACGGCATCACGCTGGAACGCACCGCGGTGATCGCGCAGAGCGTGGGCGCCGTGCTGGCCTCCACCTGGGTGCACGACTACGCGCCGCCGATCCGCGCGCTGGTGCTGGCCTCGCCGGCGTTCAGGGTCAAGCTCTACGTGCCCTTTGCGCGGCCGGGACTGAAGCTGATGCAGCGCCTGCGCGGCAAGTTCTTCGTCAACAGCTACGTCAAGGCCAAGTTCCTGACGCACGATCCCGAGCGCATCGCCAGCTACGACAGCGATCCGCTGATCACGCGCCCGATCGCGGTCAATATCCTGCTGGACCTGTACGAGACCGCGGAGCGCATCGTGGCCGATGCCGCGGCGATCACGGTGCCGACGCAGCTGCTGATCTCCGGCGCCGACTGGGTCGTGCATCGCGGGCCGCAGGACCGCTTCTATGAGCGCCTGGGTTCGCGCACCAAGGAGCGCATCGTGCTGGACGGCTTCTATCACGACACGCTCGGCGAGCGCGACCGCAAGCTGGCGGTCGATGCCGCGCGCCGCTTTATCCTGCGTGAATTCGACACGCCATCGGCGCCGCGCTCCTTGCTCGATGCCGACCAGATCGGCCCGTTCCGTGAGGAATCCGACCGCCTGGCGTCGGCGCCGGCCGGGCTGGCCGCCTGGTACTGGCGTGCGGCGCGGGCCAACCTGAAGCTGGGCGGAATGCTGTCGGACGGGGTGCGGCTGGGCCATGAGACCGGCTTCGACTCGGGCTCGACGCTCGACTATGTTTACCGCAACGCCCCCTCGGGCCGCGGCAAGCTGGGCCGGCTGGCCGACCAGCAGTACCTGGACGCGATCGGCTGGCGCGGCATCCGCCAGCGCAAGGTCCACGCCGAGGCGCTGATCGCCGACGCCGTGCGGCGGCTGCGGGCGGCCGGCATGCCGGTGCGGATCGTCGACATCGCCGCCGGGCACGGGCGCTATGTGCTTGAGGCCCTGGGCGCGCTGGATGGCGGCGCGGGCGCGGTCGAGTCGATCCTGTTGCGCGACTACAGCCCGCTGAACGTCGAGCAGGGCCGCGCCCTGATCGCCGCCAAGGGCCTGGCGGACGTGGCCCGCTTCGAGCAGGGCGATGCCTTCGACGGCGACAGCCTGGCGGCGCTGGCACCGGCGCCGACACTGGCGGTGGTTTCCGGCCTGTACGAACTGTTCCCCGACAACGCGATGGTGCGGCGCTCGCTCGATGGCCTGGCGCGCGCGGTGCCGCCCGGCGGCTACCTGGTCTACACCGGCCAGCCCTGGCATCCGCAGCTGGAATTCATCGCGCGCGCGCTCACCAGCCACCGCGCCGGCGCCGCCTGGGTGATGCGCCGCCGCTCGCAGGCCGAGATGGACGAACTGGTGCGGGCCGCGGGCTTCGACAAGGTGACCCAGCGCATCGACCCGTGGGGCATCTTCACCGTCAGCCTGGCGCGCAGGCGCGGCGCATGAGCACGGTGCCGACGGAGGCTGGCGCCGGGGCGCGTCCGGAGCGGCCGGCGGGGCAGCGGCCCTGGGGAGTGGCCTGCCTGTTGCTGGCGCTGGCCGGCGCGTTCTTTTTCTCCAGCTACGGCTTTGCCAACTGGCTGGCGAGCCAGCGCGCCAACGTGCCGGCGGTCTATTTCGAATGGGAGCGGGGGATCCCGTTCCTGCCGTGGACCATCCTGCCGTACTGGTCGATCGACCTGCTGTACGGCATTTCCTTCTTCCTGTGGCGCACGCGCGCGGCGCTGCTCTCGCACGTCAAGCGGCTGGTGCTGGCGCAGCTGGTGTCGGTGGCATGCTTTATCGCTTTCCCGCTGCGCTTCAGCTTTGCCCGGCCCGAGGCCGACGGCCTGCCGGGCCAGCTGTTCACGCTGCTGGGCGGTTTCGACCTGCCGTTCAACCAGGCGCCGTCGCTGCATATCAGCCTGCTGGTGATCCTGTGGGTTGCCTTTGCGGCGCACCTGCGCGGCGGCTGGCGCTGGCTGCTGCACGGCTGGTTTGCGCTGATCGGGGTCTCGGTGCTGACCACCTGGCAGCACCACCTGATCGATGTGCCCACCGGCGCGCTGGTGGGCTGGCTGTGCGTTTACCTGTTCCCGATGCAACTGCCCGCGGACGCGGCCGGCGCGCCGGATGCGCGCACGCGCCAGCTGTCACGCCGCTACACCGTGGGCGCGCTGGTGGTGTTGCTGTGCGCGGTGCTGGCGGTGGGCGCGTCGGTGACGCTGGCGTTCCTGCTGCTGTGGGCCGCGCTGGCGCTGGCCTGCGTCGCCAGGATCTACGCGCTGGCCGCGCCGGCGTGGTTCCAGAAGGTCCGTGACGGGTCGATGGCGCCGGGCGCGCGCTGGGTGCTGGCGCCTTACCTGCTGGGCGCCTTCCTCAATTCGCGCTGGTGGACGCGGCGCGCGCCGCAGCCCAGTGCCATCGCAGACGGCATCTGGGTGGGCCGCTTCCCGACCCGCGCCGAACTGCGCGCGATCGGGGCGGATGCCGTGCTCGACCTGACGGCTGAACTGCCGCGCGCAGCCACCGGCCCGGCGCTTGCGTATCGTTGCGTGCCGGTGCTGGACCTGACCGTGCCGACGCCGGAGCAGTTGGACCAGGCCGTGGCTCAACTCGACGCCTGGCACCGGCAGGGCCGCCGCGTGCTGGTCAGCTGCGCGCTCGGCTATTCGCGCAGTGCGCTGGTTGCGGCCGCATGGCTGGCGCGCCGGCAGGGACTGCGCGACGCCGGCGCTGCGCTGGCGGCGCTGCGCCAGTATCGGCCGGCGGTGGTGCTCGGGCGCGAACATGCCGAGGCGCTGCAAAGCTGCCTGGACCGTCCTGCCATGCCGGAGCCCGACGATGGACGCTGAGTTCACGCAACGCACTGATGCCTGGATCGCGCACGCCGTCACCGGCGCGCTGTCGGGCGCGGTGTGGATCGGCGGGGCCGGGCTGGCTTTCGCCGTCGCCACGGCATGGCTAGGGGTGGCCACACCGGTCCCGCGCGCGCTGGCGGCCGCGTCGCTGCTGCTGGCGCTGCCCCAGCTCTGGCTGCTGCTGCGCGTTGCCATCGACCGCCGGCTGTTCGATGCGCTCGCGGCCGGGCGGCAGGACCAGCCCGACCTGGCGGGATTGGACGCCGCGCTGCTTGAACTGGGCTGGATGCCGGCGCAACGCGCCGGCCGTCCGTTGCCGGACCGCGCCCGCGGCGCGCTGCGGCTGGTGCGCGCCAGCGCCGCGCTGACGGTGTGCCAGCTGGCGCTGGCCTTGCTGACCCTGATCCTGAGGTAACCAACCATGTGGCTTGCCCGCGCGACCGCGCGCGCCATCATCGCCTTCGCGCGGCTGCTGACCGGCATGCGCGCCAACTGGCAGGGCTGCATCCCCGCTGCGGTGCAGCGCGTCTACTTTGCCAACCACAGCAGCCACGGCGACTTCGTGCTGATCTGGGGCTGCCTGCCGCCCGACCTGCGTACGGTCACGCGCCCGGTGGCCGGTGCCGATTACTGGGAGCGCTCGCCGCTGCGGCGCTTTATCGGCCGCGACGTATTCCACGCGCTGCTGATCGACCGCACCCGCAGCGAACCGGGCAGCGACCCGGTGGCGCTGATGCACGGCGCGCTGGCATCCGGCGACTCGCTGATCCTGTTTCCCGAAGGCACGCGCAATACCACCGACGCGCGCCTGCTGCCATTCAAGAGCGGCATCTACCACCTGGCGCGGGCCTGCCCCGGGGTGGAGTTCGTGCCGGTGTGGATCGACAACCTCAACCGCGTGATGCCCAAGGGCGAAGTCGTGCCGGTGCCGCTGCTGTGCACCGTGACCTTTGGCCAGCCGGTGCTGCTGGCCGCCGAGGACAGCAAGGAAGCCTTCCTTGCGCGCTGCCGCGACGGCCTGCTCGCGCTTGCCCCGGAGCTGGAATGACCGCCATGCCCACTTTGCACTGGAGCCCCGAGACCTGGCTGCTGTTCGGCGGCCTGTTCGGCGTGCTGCTGCTGGCCTCCACCGTGACCGCGCTGCTGCGCTGGCGGGTGGCGGGCGGCGGCCAGCACGCGGTGATCGACAACCTGGCGCAGCGCGTCTGGGCCTGGTGGTGGATGATCGGCATCATGGGCGCGGCCTTTGCGCTGGGGCGCACCGCGGTGATCGTGCTGTTCTACCTGCTGTCGTTCTTCGCGCTGCGCGAGTTCGTCACCATCATCACCACGCGGCGCGGCGACCATCACGCCATTGTCGCCGCCTTCTTCGTGTTCCTGCCGCTGCAGTACGTGCTGGTCTATATCGGCTGGTACGGCATGTTCTCGATCCTGATCCCGGTCTATGCCTTCCTGATCCTGCCGATCCTGGCCGTGCTGTCGTCCGAGACCACGCGCTTCCTGGAGCGCTGCGCCGGGGTGCAGTGGGCGGTGATGGTGTGCGTGTTCTGCATCTCGCACGTGCCGGCGCTGCTGACGCTGCCGATCCCGGGTTTCGAAGGCCGCAACCTGCTGCTGATCGCCTTCCTGGTGATCGTGGTGCAGGGCAGCGACGTGCTGCAGTATGTGTGGGGCAAGCTGTGCGGCAAGCACAAGATCGCGCCGCTGCTGTCGCCGTCCAAGACCGTCGAGGGGTTTGTCGGCGGCGTGGCCAGTGCCACCGCGCTGGGCGCGGCGCTGTGGTGGATCACGCCGTTCTCGCCGTGGCAGGCCGGCGCGATTGCGCTGGTGATTGCGCTGATGGGCTTCCTGGGCGGGCTGGTGATGTCGGCGATCAAGCGCGACCGCGGCATCAAGGACTGGGGTCATATGATCCAGGGCCACGGCGGCATGCTGGATCGGCTGGACTCAGTGGTGTTCGCCGCGCCGGTGTTCTTCCATATCACCCGCTACTGGTGGGTGCCCTGAGCATCCTGGCCCTCACAGCTCCATTTCCTCGCACCACGTCACCACCGCATCGCGGAAGTCCTGGCAGATCGGCGACAGGTAGCCATCGGCGCGCCACAGCACGGCCAGCTCATGCTGCCACGACATGCCCGGCGCCTCGATCGCGGCCAGCCCCTGGCCCTCGGCCTGGTGCAGCATGCGCGGCGGCATGATGCCGAGCAGGTCCGAGTGCCGCAGCAGCTCGCCGAAGGCCACCGGCGACGCCGTGCTTTCCACCGCCACGCGCGGCGGCGGCAGCCCGACCGAGGTAAACCGTTCCTCCAGCCACTGGCGCAGGTAGAGCGAACTGGCCGGCACCACCCAGCGCTCGCCGCTCAGGTCGGCCAGCGTGCGGAAGGCCTCGCGGCGCGGATGGCCGGTGCGGGACACGATCTGCATGGTCAGCGGACCGAGCGGCAGCCAGGCAATGTCCGGCGGCAGGCTGGTCGGGCGCGCGCCCAGGATCAGGTCGGCCTCGCCGTTTTGCAGCATCGCCATCAGGCGCGCGCTCAGGTGGGTCTCGATCGAAAACGTGGCCAGCGGACGGCTCAGGAAGAAGCGGGCCAGCAGCGGCGACAGCAGCGACGGCAGCAGGTAGGGGATGGCGCCCAGGCGCACCGTGCCGGCGCGCGCCGCGCGCTGCTCGGCCAGTTCGTTGCGCATGTCGCCCGCGGCCAGCGAGATCCGGCGCGCATGGGCGACCAAGGTGCGGCCCACGCTGGTCGGCACCAGCCCGCGCGGGGTGCGCTCGAACAAGGGCATGCCGGCTTCGCCTTCCAGCCGCGCCAGCGTTTTGGACAGGCCGGACTGAGTCATGCCGAGGGTGTCGGCGGCGCGGTGCAGGTTGCCTTGCTCGATGACAACCAGGAAGGCTTCAAGATCCTCGAATCGCATGGGGCGTGATGGTGCCGGGTGGCGCAGGGGTGGTGCGGGGCATTGTAGCGCCGCTCACCGCCTTGGCCGTGTCAGCGGGGAGGGGTAGGGCAATGCGGCGCTGCGCCATGCCTGGCAGGACTTGACCCGCGCCGCGCGGGAATCACGCCAGGCGGGGTGCTGGCCTAGACTGCGTTGGCATCCCTCGCGCACCGCACTCCCGCGGGCACCACAGAAGGGAGCCAGGACAGGAGACACACCGATGCAACACCGTTCCGCACGGCTGCGCGCAGCCGCAGCCGCCATGCTGCTGGCGGCCATCCCGGCGGCAGTCTGCGCCGCCGATCCCGCCTCTGCCGAACCCTACCCGTCGCGCCCGCTGACCATCGTGGTGCCGTCGGTGGCGGGCAATGTGAACGATGCCGTGGCGCGGCTGATCGGGCAGGAGCTGACCAGGAGCTGGGGCCAGCCGGTCATCGTCGACAACAAGCCTGGCGCGGGCACCACCACGGGCACCAAGTACGTCGCCCGCGCGGCAAAGGATGGTTACACCGCGCTGTTGACCTTCACCGCGCACGTGCAGAATCCGTCGCTGTATCGGGGTATCGGCTATGACCCGATCGCGGACTTCACGCCGGTCAGCGAGGTGGCGATCTCGTCCACCATCCTGGCGGTGTCGCCGGACTTCCCGGCGCGCACGCTGCCGGAGGTGGTGGCACTGCTCAAGGCCAATCCCGGCAAGTATCCGTATGGGTCGTATGGCGCGGGCACGACCGGCCATATCCTGGGTGAGCTGCTCAAGCGCGAGGCCGGGCTGCAGATGGAGCACGTCGCCTACAAGGGCGGCGCGCCGCTGGCCACCGACCTGGCAGCCGGCCATGTGAAGCTGGGCTTTATTGCCGTGGGCACGGCCATGCCGCTGCTGCAGGGCGGCAAGCTGGTGCCGGTGGCGATCGCCGGCGCGGAGCGTTCGGCGCTGCTGCCCAAGGTGCCGACCTTCCGGGAGGCCGGCTACAAGGGCTTCGAGCCCGATGCGTGGATGGGCCTGCTGTTCCCCGCCGGCGTGCCCAAGGCACGGGTCGATGCCTTGTCGCGCGAGGTCGCGCGCATCGTGCGCCTGCCGGAAATCGCGAAGAAGATGCAGGACCTGAACCTGGTGCCGATCGGCAGCACGCCGGAAGCCTTCGCCACGGTGATGAAGAACGACCGCGACAAATGGAGCCGCATCATCAGCGATGTCGGCATCACGCTCGAATGACAGGAGTGCCGATGCAAGCAAAAGATTACCTGGGGCTGGTCTGCTCCCGCTGGTGCCACTGGAGCGAGCTGGCACTGCGACGCCTCCCGCGCCAGCCGCTGGCACCGGGCCAGGTGCGCATCCGCGTGCGCCATGCCGGGGTGGGCTTTGCGCTGAGCCTGTTTGTGTCCGGCAAGTACCAGCGCAAGCCGCCGCTGCCGTTCACCCCAGGCACCGAGGTCGCGGGCGAGATCATCGAGGTGGCGCCTGATGTGACTCGCCTGCACCCGGGCCAGCGCGTGGCAGCGGCGCTGGACTGGGGCGGCTTCGCCGAGGAAGTGGTGGCCATGGCCGACACGGTCTATCCGGTGCCTGACGGGCTGGAGCTGGCCCAGGCGGCCGCGCTGCCCGTCACCTATGGCACGGTCTGGGCCGCGCTGGCCTGGCGCGCCGCGCTGCAGCCGGGAGAAACCATGCTGGTCCATGGCGCCAGCGGCGCGCTGGGCACGGCCGCGGTGCAGGTGGGCCGGCTGATGGGCGCGCGCGTGATCGCCACCGCCAGCACCGAGGCCAAGCGCGAGGCGGCGCTGCGCAACGGCGCTGCGCATGCGCTGCCGTCCGACGCGGCCACGCTGGCGGCAGCGGTCAAGGCGCTGTGCCCCGCGGGCGGTGCCGACGTGGTGTTCGACCCGGTCGGCGGCGATCTCTTCGACGCCTCGCTGCGCTGCGCGGCGCCGGGCGCGCGGCTGCTGTCGATCGGCTATGCCAGCGGGCGCATCCCGGAGGTGCCGGCCAACCTGCTGCTGGTGAAGAACCTGAGCCTGATCGGCTTCAACTACGGCTACTACATCGGCTGGGGCCTGACCGACGAGCGCCGGCGCTTTGCGCAGCCGGTGCAGGCGATGGTGGCCGAGATCATGCAGGCGGCAGCCAGCGGCAAGCTGGCGCCGCCCGTGCTGCAGCACTTCCCGCTGAACGACTGGCTCAACGCCGTCGACACCACGATGTCGCGCCGCGCCATCGGCAAGGTCATGCTGGATATCTGAACGGAGAGCACGACATGCACCAAGCACAAGCGGCAACTGACGATGCCATGTTCGACGGCCTGACCGTGCTAGACCTGAGCCAGGGCATCGCCGGCCCGTACTGCGGCCTGATCCTGCGCCAGCAGGGCGCGCGCGTGATCAAGGTGGAGCCGCCGGGCGGCGACTGGTCGCGGCAGATGGGGCGCATCCGCGCCGGCCAGACCGCGATTGCGGTCGCCTGCAACGCGGGCAAGGAGAGCGTACTGCTGGACGCGCGCAGCGGCAGCGGCCGGGCCGCCATCGCCAGGCTGGCGCAGCAGGCCGACGTGGTGATCCAGAATTTCCGCCCCGGCGTGGCCGAGCGCATGGGCGTTGGCTACGAGGCACTGGCCGCGCGCAACCCGGCGCTGGTCTATGTCTCGATCTCGGGCTACGGCCATGCCGGCCCGATGGCGAACATGCCTGCGGTGGACACCACCATGCAGGCCTTCAGCGGCCTGATGCACCTGAACCGCGACAGTGCCGGCCAGCCGCGCCGCATCGCCTTCTACATGGTCGACCTGAGCACCGGGCTCTATGCGGCCCAGCATGCGTCGGCAGCGCTGTACAAGGCCGCGCGCAACGGCCGCGGCCGGCACGTGCGGCTGTCACTGCTGGAGACCAGTGCCGCGCTGCAGTCCTACCTGATGGTGGATGACGCCATGTTCCCCGATGCTGAGCTGGCCGTGGCCAATGCGCCCACCGGGCTGTTCGATGCGGCCGATGGCCGGCTGTACCTCAGCATGCTCAACGACGCCATGTTTGTACGGCTGGCAACGCTGCTGGGCTTCGACGACTGGCTGGCCGATCCGGCGCTGCACACCAGCGCCGGCCGTTTGCCGCGCGCGGCGGCGTTGGTCCGGCGCGTGGCGCAGGCCATTGCCGCACAGCCGCTGGCGCACTGGGAGGCGCTGCTGACCGAGCACGATGTGCTGTTCGCGCGCGTGGGCCATGCGCGGGACCTGCTGGATAGCGCGCAATGCGCGCAGGCGGGCGTGTTCGGCCGACTGCCGCTGGCAGGGGTGGGCGAAGTGCCGTGGGCCAACCTGCCAGGCATGGCAGGATCGGAACGGCCGGCAGGGAATGCGCCGGCGCTGGGCCAGCATACCGAAGCGGTGCTGGCGGAGTTCGGCATCGGCACTTGAAACCGGCGCCGGAAAAGAAAAACGGACGGTGCGCGATGCGTACCGTCCGTGTTCCGTTGTGCGTTGGTAGGCTCGATTGGACTCGAACCAACGACCCCCACCATGTCAAGGTGGTGCTCTAACCAGCTGAGCTACGAGCCTAGCGAAGGCGCGAATTATAGAGACGCCTTTTCGATTGTGCAAGCACCCGCGCCAACTTTTTGCGCGTGTGCCGTGCGCAGCGCGTCAGGCGCCAGTGATGCGGTCGCGCAGTTCGCGCTTGAGCACCTTGCCGATGGCGCTGCGCGGCAGGCTCTCCACCTCATGGATCGCGGCCAGCCGCTGGGTCTTGCCCAGGTGCTGGTTGGCCCAGGCCAGCACGTCCTGCGCCGTGGCGCCGCCGCCGGCGCGCAGCGCGACGAAGGCCACCGGGGTCTCGCCCCAGCGCTCCGACGGCACGCCCACCACCGATACGTCGGCCACCGCCGGGTGTTCGCGCACCACCGCCTCGAGATCGCTCGGGTAGATGTTGAAGCCGCCGGAGATGATCATGTCCTTCTTGCGGTCCATCAGCACCAGGAAGCCGTCTTCGTCGAAGCGGCCGATATCTCCGGTGCGGATAAAGCGCTGGCCCTGCGCGTCGTGCCATTCGGTCTCAGCGGTTTTCTCCGGCTGGTTGTGGTAGCCGTTCATCATCGCCGCCGAACGGCCCACCACTTCGCCGGTGCTGCCGGGCGGCAGCTCGCGGCCCTCGTCGTCGATGATGCGCACGTCGGCACCGGTGGCGGGGCGCCCCACGGTATGCAGCTTGTCGGGGAACTGGTCGGCGAACAGCAGGCAGCCGCCGCCGCCTTCGGTCATGCCGTACAGCTCGGTCAGCGCGCCCGGCCAGCGCCGCAGCACTTCGGCCTTCAGGGCGGGGCTGAACGGCGCGCTGGTGCAGAACTTCTGCTGGAAGGACGACAGGTCATGGCGGTCGAATTCCGGATGCGCCAGCAGCCGCTGGTATTGCACCGGCACCAGCATGGTGTGCGTGGCGCGATGCTGCTGCGCCAGCGCCAGGTACTGGCCCGCATCGAACTTGGTCATCAGGATCGCCGTGCCGCCCAGGCCGATGGTCGGGAAGAAGCTGGCCAGCGTGGTGTTGGAATACAGCGGCGTCGACAGCAGCGTGATCGCATGCGTGCCGTAGCCGGTGGCGGCGCCGCGCGACACATGGGCCCAGCGCATGCCGTGCGACTGCACGATGCCCTTGGGGGTGCCGGTGGTGCCGGAGGAATAGATGATGTTGAGCGGCATCTCCGGGCGGATCCCGGGCTCGGTCACCGGCGTGCCGGCGGGTGCCAGCCAGGCCTGGTACGGCTGGCCTGCGTCGCTGCCGTCCAGCGTGACGATGGGCGTGGCGGCCAGTTGGTCGCGCACGGGCTGCAGCACGTCGGCCACGGTGGCATCCGTGAACAGGATGCGCGCGCCCGCGTCGGCAACCATGCCGGCCAGGCTGTCCGGCGTGGATGACGGCGCCAGCGGCGCCACCACCACGCCGGCGCGCACCGCGCCCAGGTACACCGCGGCGTATTCGATCGAGGACGACGCGCAGATGGCGATGGCTTCGCCGGGGCGCACGCCGTCGCGGGCCAGCGCCGCGGCGATGCGGTCCATGGCGGCATCGAGACCGGCATAGTCGAGCGCGCGCTCGCCATGCATCAGGGCGCGCTGCGTGGGGCGCTGCGTGGCGTGCTCGCGCACGAGCACGGACATGGTGGTGAAGGGGCGTTGAAGTGGGGTCGGTGGGGTCGGTTGGGTCATGTTCGGCAAGGGGATGCGGGTGCCAGCGTGGCGCACCCGAAGAGCGATGATGGATCGAAGCAGACTTACTGGATCTGTGCGCCGGAGTCCTTCACCACCTTGCTCCAGCGGTTGATCTCGGCGTCGATATGGGTGCGCAGCGCGGCGGGCGTCGAGCCCACCGGCTCATAGCCGTTGGCGGCCAGCGTGGCCTTCAGTTCGGGCTGGCGCAGCACCGTGGCAATCTCGGTGCTGAGCCGGTCGATCACGGGCTGCGGCGTGCCGGCCGGTGCCAGCACCGCGTACCAGCCGGTGATGCTGATGCCCGGCACGCCGGCCTCGGCCAGCGTCGGCACCTCGGGCGCGACCGCGGCGCGCTGGCTGCCGGTCACGGCCAGTGCGCGCAGCTTGCCGCTCTTCACGTGCGGCAGGGTGGTGGAGATGCTGTCGAAGGTCAGCTGGACCTCGCCCGACAGCATTGCCGTCACCACCTGCGCGCTGCCCTTGTACGGAACGTGGGTCATCTTGATGCCCGCGACGGAATCGAACAATTCACCCGCCAGGTGGCCGGTATTGCCGTTGCCGGCCGAGGCGAAGGTCAGCTTGCCGGGGGCGGCCTTGGCCTCGGCAATCAGCTCCTTCACGTTGGTGGCCTGCAGCGAAGGGCTCCCGGCCAGGATCATCGGCAGGTTGGCCACCAGCGAGACCGGCGCGAAGTCCTTGCGTGTGTCATAGGGCAGCTTCGGGTACAGGCTGGCATTGATGGCATGGGCCGCCAGCACCATGATCAGGGTGTAGCCGTCGGGCTTGGCCCGCGCCAGCGCCTGGCTGGCGATGGTGCCGCCGGCGCCGGGCCGGTAGTCCAGCACCACGGGCTGGCCCAGGCGCTCCTGCAGCCTGGCGGCGACCGGGCGCGCCAGCAGGTCGGCGCTGCCGCCCGGCGGGTAGGGGATCAGCAGCTGGATCGGGCGCGATGGCCAGGTCTCGGCGCTGGCGCCGGACGGCAAGGCGGCGGTGGTGACCATGGCGGCCGTGGCCAGCATGCCGGCCAGCCATGCACGGCGGCCCAGGGCGGGGCGCCGGGATGCGATCAGGGATGCCATCAGCTTGTCTCCTTGTTGTGCCGGCCGCGGGCGCAGCCGTTGTCCCTTGTCGCCAGGTCGGGCTGGGATGTTGGTGTCACAAACGGTAAAGGTGTAAGCCCGCCAGCGGAATTCTTAAATCGATAAGTCTGGCTTTTTACAAGCGAAGCGGTAGGGCGGCACCGGTGCGAAATGGTTGTGCCCGGCGGCCGGCTACAGCAATAATCTTTGCGAATGGGGAGATTTTGCCGGTTGGCCGTGTTCAGAGGGTTGAATCTTTGCAATCAGGGAGATTTCTTGATTTTCTTGCCCGGAAACACTAAAGTCTTTGCAATCAAGGAGATTTTTGTGCCAGTGACCCTCACCGAACCCGGCGATATCGGCGCCTTCGTGCGCGCTGCCCGCAAGGCGCAAGGCCTGCGCCAGGACGATGCCGCAGGCGCCATCGGCGTCAGCGAGAACTTCATGGTGCGCGTAGAGAACGGCGCCGAAGGCATCCAGTGGGGCAAGCTGTTCCAGGTGCTGGAAGGGCTTGGCCTGCGCGTGGTGGTCGACATGCCGGAGGCGGCGGCGCCGCTGGTAGCGGCCGAGCTCGCCAAGCTCAGGCAGCGCCAGGCGCGCAGCCGCAACCGGCGCGCAGCGGTCAAGGGAGGCGACCAGCATGGCTGAGCGTGTACTGGTCGCCAGCATCAACGGCACGCCGGTGGGCGAGCTACATGAGGCCAGCGATGCCTGGTCGTTCCGCTATGACGCGGCGTGGCTGGGCAACCCGCACGCCTTCGCGCTGAGCCCGGCGCTGCCGCTGCAGCCGGAGGCGCTCGCCGATGGCAGCACGATGAGGCCGGTGCAGTGGTACTTCGACAACCTGCTGCCCGAAGACGGCCAGCGTGCGCTGCTGGCACGCGATGCCAGCATCCGCAACGAGGCCGATGCCTTTGCCCTGCTGGCGCACTATGGGGCGGAATCGGCGGGCTCGCTGACGCTGCTGCCGCCCGGCCGCGGGCCGGCCACGGCGCCAGCCCTGCGCCCCTTGAGCGACGCCGCGCTCGACGCCCGCATCCACAGCCTGCCCAGCGTGCCGCTTACACATGGCGCGGTCAAGCGCATGTCGCTGGCCGGCGCCCAACACAAGCTGGCGGTGGTGCTGCAGGACGGCGCGCTGTTCGAGCCCGGCGCGGATACGCCGTCCACGCATATCCTCAAGCCGACGCACCAGATGCAGGAGATCTATCCGCATTCGGTCATCAACGAGTGGTTCGTGATGTCGCTGGCCGCGCGGCTGAAGCTGGAGGTGCCGCCGGTGCACCGGCGCTATGTGCCGTCGCCGGTCTACCTGATCGACCGTTTCGATCGCCACCTCACGCAGCAAGGGCAGTGGCAGCGGCTGCATGCGATCGATGCCTGCCAGCTGCTGAACCTGCCGCGCACCTTCAAGTACGACCAGGGCAGCGTCGGGCGGCTGGCGCAACTGGCAACGCTGTGCCGCGCGCCGGCGGTGGCGCGGGCACGGCTGTTCGACTGGCTGGTGTTCAACATCCTGGTGGGCAATTCGGATGCGCACCTGAAGAACCTGAGCTTCCTGGTGTCCGATGCCGGCATTGCGCTGGCGCCGTTCTACGACCTGCTCAGCGAGGCGGCTTACGCCACCCGCACCTATGACAAGACCGGCTGGCCGCAGGCGCACCGCTTTGCCTGGCCGGTGCTGGGGGTGGAGTTCTACAGCGATTTCTCGCGCGCGCTGGTGCTGGAGGCAGGGCGCGCGCTGGGCCTGACTGGCGTGACCGCCGAGCGGCGGCTGGACGCCATGCTGCGCGGCATCGGGCCGGCCGCGCAGGCGCTCTATGTGCAGGCCGAGCAACAGAACGCGGCCATGGCGCGGGAGCGCCCGGCGCTCACCGGCGGGTTTGCCGGCGAACTGGCCTGCCTGCGCGTGATCCGCTTCACCATCATCGCCGACATGGTGCGGGCGCTTGCCGCGGCCTGAGTCTGGCTAATGACTGGTGGGATGCGGCTGGCTGAAGAAGTAGGGCACCAGTGCGGCGGCAATCAGCAGGCCCGCGGACAGGAAGATCGCCGCATAGGTGGAGGGCAGCGGCCAGCCACGCACATGGCCGGCATTGGCGATCAGCCCGTAGCCCCATGACGTCAGCGCCGATCCCAGGAACACAAAGGTGTTGAGCAGGCCCAGCCCGCGCCCGCGCCGCGACGGCGGGACCAGCCCGCGGCCCTGCGCCATCACCAGCGGGTGCAGCATGCCGATGGTCGACAGCAGCGCCATCATCGCCACGCCGTAGCCGATGCCGCTGTCCGGCCATAACGCCAGCAGGAACGAGGCCGACATGGCAAAGCACGACCAGCCGGCGATGGCGGTCTTGAGCGTGTTGCGGCGTACCAGCACCGGCAGCAGGAAGGCGGTCAGGAAGCCGGCCAGGCTCAGCAGCGCCAGCGCCACCCCGCGCGGCGCCGAGCCCAGGCCGAACACGTCGGCCAGGTAGGGGCCGCTCCAGGCATTGCGGAAGGCGGTGCCGGCGGACATCGCCACGCACAGCGGAATCAGCGTCCACAGCGGCGCCAGCTTCAGCAACTGCAGGCTTTCCGACAGCATCGCCGGCCACGACGCGCTGCGGGCCTCGGCATGGCCCTGGTCGCGCACGAAGCGCCACACGCCATAGCAGGCCACGACCATGCCCAGCGCCGATACCGCCATCGACGGGCGCCAGCCGATCAGCGAGATGGCCCAGCCCAGCGGCGCCGTGGCACACAGCGCGCCGATCATGCCCATGGCATTGGAGCGGCTGACCACGCGGGTGTAGTCGCGCTCGGACAGCTGCTCGGAGGCGAAATGCAGCAGGCCCATGAAGACCGGCGCGCACGCCAGCCCCAGCCCCACCTGCGCCAGCGTGGCCGCCGCGCCGTTGGGCGCCAGCACGAACAGGATCGACGACACGGCGCCCACCGCCAGCAGCAGCGCGGTCGGCCGGCCCACGCCGTAGCGGTCGAAGGCAATGCCCACGGGAATCTGCGCCACGGCAAAGGCCAGGAAGAACGACGAAGACAGTGCGCCAAAGCCCGCCGGCGACAGCCCGAAATCTTGCTGCAGCTCGGGCGCCATCACCGCCAGGCAGGAGCGGAAGAACTGGCTGAGCGCAAAGGCGAATGTCAGCAGGGCGATACCGCGCGCGGCGTGCGCTGCCGGGGCATGGGCGGGCAGGGCGTCGGGCGATGCGGGGAGGCGGGCGTTGCTGGGGGTCACGGCTTCAGGGTTTGCCGCCGCACTGGCTGCGGGGCGAAGGCGCTATGGTTGGCGGGTATCTGCACCGAGTGTAGAGCGGGCGCGGTATTCATGGCCGGGGGATGGCCGGTGTTCGCCCAGTTTGCGCAGCACTTCGTCGAAACGCCGGCCCTCACCCCAGCCCTCTCCCGCAAGCGGGAGAGGGAGCACCCAATCGGTCAGCGAAAAACGGTGGTTCTACCAACCACGCCGGCGTTCCGCCGGTTTGCTCCCTTCTCCCGCTTGTGGGAGAGGGGCAGGGGGTGAGGGGAGGCACTGGCAGACCGACAGTCCGGTTTGAATTGCTCCCCTACCGTAACAAACTACCCCGGCAGCGCGTCATACGTCAGCAAGAACACCTGCTCATCGCCCGCGCTGACCGGCAGCCAGACGATTTCCAGCTCGGGGAACGCAGCTTCCACGTTGGCGTGCTCGTTGCCGATCTCCACCACCAGCACGCCGCCCGGGTTCAGGTGCGCCTTGGCGCCGGCGATGATCCGCCGCACCACGTCCATGCCGTCGTCGCCGCCGGCCAGGGCGATGCGCGGCTCGGCCAGGTATTCCGGCGGCAGCGCCTGCATCGAGCCTTCGTTGACGTAGGGCGGGTTGGTCAGGATCACGTCGTAGGTGGCGCCATGCGGCAGCGGCGCGTACAGGTCGCCTTCATACAGCTGGATGCGGTCGTCCATCTTGTAGTCGGCCACGTTGCGGCGTGCCACGGCGAGCGCGTCGGGCGAGATGTCGACGGCGTCGATCTTCGCGTTCGGCCAGACGTGCGCGGCCACGATCGGCAGGCAGCCGGAACCGGTGCACAGCTCCAGCACTGGGCCGATGCTGTCGGTCTCGCCGACCCAGGGCTCCAGCCCGTCCTGCAGCAGTTCGCCGATAAAGCTGCGCGGCACGATCACGCGTGAATCGACGTAGAAGCGCAGGCCGTGCATAAAGGCCTCGTGCGTGATGTAGGCGGCCGGCACGCGCTCATTGACGCGGCGGTCGATGACCTTGAGCACGGCATCGACTTCCTCGGGCAGCAGGCGCGCGTCCAGGAAGGGGTCGAGCGTGTCGAGCGGCAGGTTCAGCGTATGCAGCACCAGGTAGGCGGCTTCGTCATAGGCATTGGCGCTGCCGTGGCCGAAGGACAGGCGCGCGGCGGTAAAGCGCGAGACTGCGAGACGCAGCAGGTCGCGCACGGTGCGCAGGGGAGAGGGCGTTGCCATGTATGGGTGTCTTTCGGCGAAAAAAATCAGGCGACGAGACGTTCCAGTACGCCGCGGTAAACGTTCTTCAGCGGCTCGATGAAGCGCACTTCAACGTGCTCGTCGATCTTGTGGATGCTGGCGTTGGGCGGGCCGAACTCGATCACCTGCGGGCAGATCCTGGCGATAAAGCGCCCGTCAGAAGTGCCGCCGGTGGTCGACAGCTCGGTCTTGACGCCGGTCTCGGCCTCGATCGCCGACGACAGCGCGTCGGACAGCTCGCCGCGCGGGGTCAGGAAGGGCTCGCCGCCCAGGGTCCAGTCCAGCGCGTATTCCAGCTGGTGGCGGTCCAGGATCGCATGCACGCGCGCCTTCAGGCCTTCAGGCGTGCTGGCGGTCGAGAAGCGGAAGTTGAAGTCGATGGTGACGTGGCCCGGGATCACGTTGGTGGCGCCGGTGCCGCCGTGGATGTTCGACATCTGCCAGCTGGTCGGCGGGAAGTATTCATTGCCCTGGTCCCAGACCTCGGCGGCCAGCTCGGCCAGCGCCGGCGCGGCTTCGTGGATCGGGTTGCGGCCCAGGTGCGGGTAGGCGATGTGGCACTGGATGCCCTTGACCGTGAGCTTGCCCGACAGCGAGCCGCGGCGGCCGTTCTTGACCATGTCGCCGAGCGTGTCGACCGAGGTCGGCTCGCCGATCACGCAGTAGTCCAGGCGCTCGCCGCGCGCGGACAGTGCCTCGACCACCTTGATGGTGCCGTCGTGCGCCGGGCCTTCCTCGTCGCTGGTGATCAGGAAGGCGATCGAGCCGGCATGCGCAGGGTGCGCCTTGACGAACTCTTCCACCGCCACCACGAAGCCGGCGATCGAGGTCTTCATGTCGGCGGCGCCGCGGCCGTACAGCTTGCCGTCGCGGTGCGTCGGTTCGAACGGGTCCGAATGCCACTGCTCCAGCGGGCCGGTCGGCACCACGTCGGTATGGCCGGCAAAGACCAGCAGCTTGCCGTCCTTGCCCTGCGTGCCGCGCTTGACCGCCCACAGGTTGGTCACGCGGAAATCGTCGGGGCCGCTGACGAGCGCTTCGCAGTCAAAGCCGAGCGCCTTCAGGCGGGTTTCCAGGATGGCCTGGCAGCCTTCGTCGGCGGGCGTGACGGAGCGGCGGCGGATCAGGTCTTCGGTGAGGGCGAGGGTGGCGGCGAGGGTGGCGGTCATCGGACTACGGAAATGGAAATCAGAACTGGCCGGCGTACTGGTCGGCGGAGAAACCGACCATCACCTTGCCATCATGGGCCAGCACCGGGCGCTTGATCAGCGACGGGCTTTGCTGCATCAGCGCGATCGCGCCGGCTTCCTGTTCGGCGCGGGCCTTGTCGGCGTCCGACAGCGCGCGCCAGGTCGTGCCCTTGCGGTTGAGCAGCGTCGCCAGCGGTACATGCTTCAGCCAGCCGCGCAGCATGGCTTCATCCACGCCCTGCTTCTTGAAGTCGTGGAAGCTGTAGGCCACGCCATTGGCATCCAGCCAGGTGCGGGCTTTCTTGACGGTATCGCAGTTGGGAATGCCGTAGAGCAGGACGGTCATGGCTAGTCTTGATGGATTGGATTCAGCGGAACAGCAGGTTCAGCGCGATCACCAGGCCGCCCAGGCCCAGCGCCACGCCGCCCATGGCCACCGCGGTCATCAGGCGCAGGCGGCGGTCCAGCCGGGCGGCTTCCTTGCGCAGCGCGTCGATGGTGATGGCATGTTGCTCGGCCAGCAGCTTGACGGCCTCGGCCTGCTGCACGGCAGCGGCTTCCAGCTCGGCAATGCGGGCGGCGGGATCACGCGTGTCGGCCACCGCGCCTTCCGGCGTTCCATCCTTGCGCTTGTTCTTCTTCAGTTTCTCGATGGTCTTGTTGGCCTGCTCGAGAATGGTGGGCAGCAGGGAGAGCACGGTACTGACGGTGGTGGGATCCAGGGCCATGAGTCGCTTGCGGAGGGAAGGCATGTCAGCCTGGCCAGGCGGGGTGACAACGGAAATACTGCCCCGGGGCCGGACCCCGGGGCGGGGCGGCGCAGCCGTTGCGGGCCGCGCCAGGCGCGCTCAGTCGCCGCGCAGCAGGTCGTTCAGGCTGGTC
Organism: Cupriavidus sp. GW821-FHT07C08; assembly: GCF_059419025.1. Lineage (NCBI taxonomy): Bacteria > Pseudomonadati > Pseudomonadota > Betaproteobacteria > Burkholderiales > Burkholderiaceae > Cupriavidus > Cupriavidus sp. GW821-FHT07C08. Next base: position 295,606 of record NZ_JBWKQZ010000001.1, on the reverse strand, counting down.
TTGGCGCGGGTCTGCGCGTCGACCTTCTTCACGATCACGGCGCAGTACAGGCTGTACTTGCCATCCTTGGACGGCAGGTTGCCAGCCACCACCACCGAGCCCGCCGGCACGCGGCCATAGTGGATCTCGCCGGTTTCGCGGTCATAGATCTTGGTCGACTGGCCCAGGTACACGCCCATCGAGATCACCGAGTTCTCTTCCACGATCACGCCTTCAACCACTTCCGAGCGCGCGCCGATAAAGCAGTTGTCTTCGATGATGACCGGGTTGGCCTGCAGCGGCTCCAGCACGCCGCCAATGCCCACGCCGCCCGACAGGTGGACGTTCTTGCCGATCTGCGCGCACGAACCGACCGTGGCCCAGGTGTCGACCATGGTGCCTTCATCGACGTAGGCGCCGATGTTGACGTACGACGGCATCAGCACAGCGTTCTTGGCGATGAACGAACCGCGGCGGGCCACGGCCGGCGGCACCACGCGGAAGCCGGCCTTGGCGAAGTCGTCGGCGCTCCAGTTGGCGAACTTGGTCGGCACCTTGTCGTAGAACTGGGCAAAGCCGCCGGCGCTCATCGGCGCGTTGTCTTCCAGGCGGAACGACAGCAGCACGGCCTTCTTGACCCACTGGTTGACGATCCAATCCTTGCCTTGCTTCTCGGCCACGCGCAGCGCGCCGGCATCGAGCTGGCTGATGACGTTGGCGACGGCCTCGCGGATGTCGTTGGGGGCGGACTTGGGCGACAGGCTGGTGCGGTCTTCCCAGGCCTGGTCGATCAGGGCTTGCAGAGCTTGCGTCATATGCGTTTCTTCAGTGGTTATCGGATAAAGGCGCAGCGGTCAGGCTGCGCCACGGTCATGGGTTGGCGCTCAGCCGAGCGCGCGGCAGAATTCAACGATCCGGCGCGCACCTTCCAGGCATTCCTCGGGTGTCGCCACCAGCGCCATGCGCACGCGGTTCGCACCCGGGTTGATGCCGTCGGCCTCGCGCGCCAGGTAGCTGCCGGGCAGCACGGTCACGTTCTGCTCGGCCAGCAGGCGCGCGGCGAATTCGGTATCGGTGAGGCCGGTGCGCGAGACATCGGCCCACAGGTAGAAGCCGGCATCGGGCAGCGCCACGTCCAGCACCTCGGCCAGCATCGGCGTGACTTCGCTGAACTTGCGCACGTAGGCGGCGCGGTTTTCGCGCACATGCGATTCATCGTTCCAGGCGGCGATGCTGGCGCTCTGCACCGCCGGGTTCATGGCGCCACCATGGTAGGTACGGTATAGCAGGAATTTCTTCAGCAGCGCGGCATCGCCGGCGACGAAGCCCGAGCGCAGGCCCGGCACGTTGGAGCGCTTGGACAGGCTCGAGAACATCACCAGCCGGTCAAAGCCACGGCCCAGCTTGTGCGCGGCTTCCAGCGCTCCCAGCGGGGCGCGGCCTTCGTCGAAATAGATCTCCGAGTAGCACTCGTCCGAGGCGATCACAAAGCCGTAGCGGTCCGACAGCGCAAACAGCTGCTTCCAGTCTTCCAGCGACAGCACCGCGCCGGTCGGATTGCCGGGCGTGCATACGAACAGCAGTTGCACCTTCTGCCAGACATCGTCGGCAATGCGGTCGAAGGCCGGGGCGAAGTTGCGCGCCGGATCGCTGTTGGCGAATACCGGGGTGGCGCCGGCCAGCAGCGCCGCGCCTTCGTAGATCTGGTAGAACGGGTTGGGGCACAGCACCAGCGCGCCCGGACGGGTGCCGTCGACCACGGTCTGGGCAAAGGCGAACAGCGCCTCGCGCGAGCCGGTCACCGGCAGCACTTCGGTGGCGGCGTTGACCTTGGGCAGGCCGTAGCGGCGTTCCAGCCAGCTGGCGATGCACTGCCGTAGTGCATCGGAACCTGCCGTTGTGGGATAATTCGCCAGCCCCGCGAGCGACTCTGCCAGCGCTTGCTTGATGAATTTAGGCGTCGGATGCTTGGGCTCACCGATGCCAAAGCTGATGGCCGGCTTGTCGGCAGGCTTTACCTGCGCAAAGAGCACCCGCAGTTTCTCGAACGGGTAGGGCTGGAGCAGGTCGAGGCGCGGATTCACGGTGTCAGTCGGGGCCGGTTAAAACGACGCATTATAGAGGAACGGCGCGGGTTTCCGTGCGCCGGCCCGGCCCGCGCGGCCGGCCGCGAGCACGGATGGCGGGCATCACGCCCTGGTGATGCCGCCGGCGCCGTCCGGACGCTGCCTGCTGTCACCGGCCGGCGGCCCGGCTCGCCTCGCACGGATTCCCTTTATGAGCACAAATACTGTTGCGGCGCAGCATGCGCCGGCCGACCGCCATGCGGTCAAGGCATCGCTTTCCATCCTGATCGGCGCCTCGGTCTGGGGCATCGCCTGGTTCCCGTACCGCGTGCTGGCGGGCTGGGGCCTGGGCGGCATGCACGCCGCGGCGCTGGTCAGCTCGGTCGCGGCCGTGCTGTCGCTGCTGGCCTTCCGCCGGCACCTGGCCGGCCTGCGCCCGCACTGGCTGTTCGTCGCCATCGGGCTGGCGGCGGGAGTGACCAACGCCGGCTTCGTCTGGGGCAGTGTCAACGGCCATGTGATGCGCGTGCTGCTGCTGTTCTACCTGACCCCGGTCTGGACCGCGCTGTTTGCCCGGCTGTTCCTGGGCGAGCGGCTGTCGGCGGCAGGGCTGTCGCTGGTGGCACTGGCCCTGTTCGGCGCCGGGCTGATGCTGTGGACGCCCGAGGTCGGCGTGCCGCTGCCAGGCTCTGCCGCGGAATGGTCGGGCCTGATCGGCGGCATGGGCTTTGCCGTCAACAATGTGCTGTCGCGCCGCGCCGGCCAGCGCTTCCCGGATATGGACGCACGCGTGCGCACGGTCGTGGTCTACCTGGGCTGCACGGTGGTGGGCGTGCCGGCCGCGCTGCTGCTGGATGGCCCGTCGGTGGCCATCGTCCCGGGCGCGCAGGTGAGCGTGGGCATGCTGGTGCTGGGCCTGGCGGCGGTGCTGGTAGTCAGCAACTCGGTGGTGCAATACGGGCTGCAGCGGCTGCCGGCCAACCGCGTGTCGCTGCTGATGCTGTTCGAGATCGTGATCGCGGCGGTATCGGCGTGGTGGCTGGCGACCGAGGTGCTGAGCTGGAAGGAAGCGGCCGGCGGCCTGTGCATCGTGGCGGCCGGGGCCTTGTCGGGGCTGGTGCACCGCAGCCGCGCGCCGGCGTCGGCCCCAGCAGGCGCCGAGGCAGCGGCATGTAACTGACCAACCCGATGCGCGGTTCAGTGCAGCATGACCCGCGACACCACTGCCACCAGCGGCGCCCGCACCGCGCGCTCCACGCCGCGGTGCAGGTGCAGCGGCCGCAGCAGCATCTTCACGGTCATTTCGATGGGGATGTTGCGCCGGATCACGCCGGACACGCGCGCATTGAGCGCGCGCACCTCGGTTTCGGACACGGCCTCTGCGCCGCGCTCCATGCGCAGCACATTGCGCAACGCGATCGCGGCGTCCTCGTTCTTGATCTCCAGCAGGCGGCGCGCCAGCGCGCCCAGCACGCGCAGCCGGCCCAGCCGCTCGGATGCCGCAAAGCGGTTGAAGTACTGGTAGAAGTGCTTGTAGTGCCGCACCTCGTCGTTGGAGATGCGCCGCGTGAGGTCGCGCAGCACCGGTTCGTCGCTGGCCTGTTCCAGCGCGCGGTAGTAGGCGGCGGTGCCGGTTTCCACCACGCATCGGGCCGCCATTTCCAGGGCCTCGGTCGGCTCGAACTGGTCGATTGAGCAGGTCTTGCTGTACTCGTCGAAGAAGCGCGCATAGCCGCGCTCCCAGTCGAATTCCGGCCAGACATGCTCGACATAGCGCCGCAGCGCCAGCCCGTGCTGCAGTTCCTCGGCCTCCCAGTGCTCGGCAAGCCAGTCGGCCGCGTCGGGCACCCGGGCGTAATAGGTGGCAAGGTTGCCGGCATAGGTGTCGGACCCGCTCTCGATGAACGAGGCTGACACCAGCAGGTAGAACAGGTCGCGGTCGCCGCGTACGCGTTCCACGTCGATCGCCTGGTAGTTGATGTCGCTGACAGACCACGGCCGGGCGGCCGCTGACGGTTCACTCATGCTCTGTCCTCCTGGTTGGCCAAGGGCTGCGAGGGGTGCGTTCATGGGTGCGCGACCCGGAGGGCATCCGAAGTCACGCCGACAGATCAGAGACTAGCATTTACCCTAATAAGTTTCCCAACGGTTGGCCGGCACGGATGACTGACAGCGCCTGCGGCGCCTGTCAAAGTGCATGTGGAATCGCTTGTAAGGGGCGGAATAGCAAGGGAAATCGGCCATGGGATATGACGCCGGGGCGACTGCCAAACGGGCCGGCGAAGGCATCTGCGATGGTATGATTAGCCCCAATTCTCGGGCCCGAGGGGTATTTTGAGGTGCTGGCGTCACGCCGCGCCGGCTCCCGCGCAGCCCGGCTTTCTGAACAGTGCAATAGCCCCGATACCAGGCCGACCCCGGTTCCCATACCGGAGTGGCCGATACCACACGAGAAACCGTGCGACTATCCTCGATCAAGCTGGCGGGCTTCAAGTCATTTGTCGATCCCACCAATTTTCAAGTGCCCGGCCAACTGGTCGGCATCGTAGGTCCCAACGGCTGCGGCAAATCGAACATCATCGATGCGGTGCGCTGGGTGCTGGGTGAGTCACGTGCATCAGAGCTGCGTGGCGAATCCATGCAGGACGTCATCTTCAACGGCTCCACCGCGCGCAAGCAGGCCGGCCGGGCGAGTGTCGAACTGGTGTTCGACAACGCCGAGGGCCGCGCCGCCGGCCAGTGGAGCCAGTACGCCGAAGTCGCGGTCAAGCGCGTGCTGACCCGCGACGGCACTTCGTCCTACTACATCAACAACCAGCCGGTGCGCCGGCGCGACATCCAGGACATCTTCCTGGGCACGGGCCTGGGCCCGCGCGCCTACGCCATCATCGGGCAGGGCATGATCTCGCGCATCATCGAGGCCAAGCCCGATGACATGCGCATCTTCCTGGAAGAAGCCGCGGGCGTGTCCAAGTACAAGGAACGCCGCCGCGAGACCGAAAACCGCCTGTCCGACACGCGCGAGAACCTGACCCGCGTCGAAGACATCCTGCGCGAACTCGGCAGCAACCTCGAAAAACTGGAAGGCCAGGCTGAGGTGGCGCAGCGCTTCAAAACGCTGCACGCCGACGGCGAAGAGAAGCAGCACCTGCTGTGGCTGCTGCGCAAGCGCGAGGCCCAGCAAGAGCAGGAACGCCACCAGCGCGCCATCGAGCAGGCCCAGATCGACCTGGAAGCGCAGACCGCGCAGCTGCGCCATGTCGAAGCCGAGCTCGAAACCATGCGCGCCGCGCACTACGGGGCGTCCGATGGCATGCACGCCGCGCAGGGCGCGCTGTATGAGGCCAATGCCGAAGTCAGCAAGCTCGAAGCCGAGATCCGCTACGTGGTGGAATCGCGCAATCGCGTGCAGGCCCAGATCGCCGCGCTGACCGGGCAGCGCGAGCAGTGGCAGGGCAAGGCCGAACAGGCCACCGACGAGCTGGCGCAGGCCGAAGAAAACCTGGCCGTGGCCGAAGGCCGCACGGTCGAGGCGCAGGAAGCCGTCGCCCATAAGAACGACGAACTGCCGACGCTGGAAGCGCAATGGCGCGACGCGCAGCAGCTGCTCAACGAGCAGCGCGCCGGCATCATGCAGGCCGAGCAGGCCCTGAAGCTCGAAGCCGCGCAGCAGCGCAGCGCCGACCAGATGCTGCAGCAGCTGGAACAGCGCCGCGAACGCCTGTCGGCGGAAGAAAAGGGCCTGGACCGCCCCGACGAAACCCGCCTGGAGCAGGCCCGCGCCGAGCTGGCCGAGCAGGAAGCGCTGGTCGAGGAAGCCCAGGCCGTGCTGGCCGATGCCGAAGAGAGCGTGCCGCGCCTGGACGAAGCGCGCCGCGCAGCGCAGGCGCGCGTGCACAGCGAAGCCTCCGCCATCGCCACGCTGGAGGCGCGCCTGTCGGCGCTGCGCCAGCTGCAGGAGAACGTGCAGACCGACGGCAAGGTGCAGCCGTGGCTGGCCAAGCATGAGCTGGCCGAGCTGCCGCGCCTGTGGAAGAAGGTCCATATCGAGCCGGGCTGGGAAAACGCGCTCGAATCCGTGCTGCGCGAGAAGCTGGCCGCGCTGGAAGTGTCGAACCTGGACTGGGTCAAGGCCTTCCTGTCCGACGCGCCGCCGGCCAAGCTGGCGTTTTACTCGCCGCCGGCCGCCGCCCGCCCGCTGGAAACGCCTGCCGGCCTGCGCCCGCTGATGTCGCTGGTGCAGATCACCGAGCCCGGCATCCGCGCCGTGATGCAGGACTGGCTGGCCGATATCTATGTCGCCACCGACATGGCGCAGGCGCTGGCCGCGCGCAACACGCTGCCTGACGGCGCGTCGTTCGTCGTGGCCGAGGGCCACCTGGTGGGCCGCAACGCCATCCAGATCTACGCCGCCGATTCCGAGCAGGCCGGCATGCTGGCGCGCGAGCAGGAAATCGAAAACCTGCAGAAGCAAGCGCGCGCGCAGCTGCTGCTGTCCGACGAAGCCAAGACCCAGGCGGTGCGTGCCGAAGCGGCCTACACCCAGGCCAGCCAGGGGCTCGGCGATGCCCGGGCGCGCGCCGAGCAGGCTACCCGCCGCGTGCACGCGTTGCAGATGGACGTGCTCAAGCTGTCGCAGGCGATGGAGCGCTACTCTGCCCGGAGCGGCCAGATCCGCGAGGAACTGGACGAGATCCACGCACAGATCGAAGAGCAGCGCGCCATCCGCGCCGAATCCGAAGCCAGCTTCGAGCAGCACGACGCCGCGCTGGCAGAGATGCAGGCCACCCACGAAGACCAGCAGATGGCCTTCGAGGCGCTGGACAGCAAGCTCTCGGGCGCGCGCCACCAGCTGCGCGACTTCGAGCGCGCCGCGCAGGAAGCCCTCTTTGCCGAGCGCAACCTGGCCAGCCGCATCGACGAGCTGCGCCGCAATATCCAGGTGGCCGCCGACCAGGCCGAACGCATTGCCGAATCCCTGGAAAACGCCCGCGCCGAGCTTGAGACCATCAACGAGCAGACCGCCCATACCGGCCTGCAGGAAGCGCTGGAGCGCCGCGCCGAGAAGGAAGAAAAGCTCACCATCGCGCGCACCGAACTCGATGCGCTGTCGGCACAGTTGCGCCAGCACGACGAGCAGCGCCTGGCCGCCGAGCGCAGCCTGCAGCCGCTGCGCGACCGCATCACCGAGCTGCAACTCAAGGAACAGGCCGCGCGCCTGAACCAGGAGCAGTTCAGCGAGCAACTGACCACGGCTGAGGTGGACGAGGCCGCGCTGGCCGACAAGCTGACCGGCGACCTGAAGCCGTCGTATCTGCAGGGCGAAGTCACGCGCATCAACAACGCCATCAACGCGCTCGGCCCGGTCAACATGGCCGCGCTCGACGAGCTGGCCGCGGCGCGCGAGCGCAAGACCTTCCTCGATGCGCAGTCGGCCGACCTGAACGACGCCATCAACACGCTGGAAGACGCGATCGCCAAGATCGATCAGGAAACCCGCGCGCTGCTGCAGGGCACCTTCGACCAGGTCAACCATCATTTCGGCGAGCTGTTCCCGTCGCTGTTCGGTGGCGGCCAGGCGCGCCTGATCATGACCGGCGAGGAGATCCTCGACGCCGGCGTGCAGGTGATGGCGCAGCCCCCGGGCAAGAAGAACTCGACCATCCACCTGCTGTCGGGCGGCGAGAAGGCGCTGACCGCGATCGCGCTGGTGTTTGCCATGTTCCAGCTCAACCCGGCACCGTTCTGCCTGCTGGACGAGGTGGACGCGCCGCTGGACGACGCCAACACCGAACGCTACGCCAATATGGTGGCGCGCATGTCGGACAAGACTCAATTCGTTTTCATCTCACATAACAAGATTGCCATGGAAATGGCTCATCAACTCATTGGCGTGACCATGCAGGAGCAGGGCGTTTCGCGTATCGTGGCCGTGGATATGGACGCGGCGGTTTCGATGGCGGAGGCAGCATGAAACTGAACATGGACCTGCAGACCGCGCTGATCGTCGCGGGACTGGTTTTCGTAGTACTGGTGTTCGGCTACAACCAGTGGCAGATCCGCAAGGCGCGCCGCCCGCGCGAGCTCAGCCCCGAAGACGACCTGCCGCCGATGCGCGAGCCGGTGGTCGGCCAGAGCACCGCGCCGGAAACCGCCGCGCGCCTGCACGAAGCCGCTGCCGAGCAGGCACCGCGGCGTGAGCCGACGCTATCCCCGGCGACGGCCACGGCCGGTGCCGCGGTGGCGACGGGCAATAACCACGCGGCTGCGGCGGCTGCGGCTGCCGCAAGCACCGCGGATGCCGACGAAGTCGTCGCCGAGGAAGTGTCCGTCTCGATCGCCGCGACGCATGCCGAGGCCACCGAGGACGAGGCCGAAGCCGAGGCCACTCCGGCCCCGGTTCCCGCGACTGCACCCGCGCCGGCCCCGGCTCCGGTGGCCGCCGTGCCCGATGGCCAGCCCACGCCGGCCCTGATCGATCCGCTGATCGACTGCATCGTGCCCCTGCACCTGGAGCGCAAGGCCTCCGGTGACCGCATCCTGCCGCTGACCGGCCGGCTGCGCCGCGCCGGCACCAAGCAGGTCCATATCGAGGGCCTGCGCACCGAAGCCAATGCATGGGAGCCGGTCGCCGCCGGCCACCAGTACGAAGACCTGCAGGTCGGCGTGCAACTGGCCAACCGCGGCGGCCCGCTCAACGCGCTGGAGTTCTCGGAATTCATCACCGCGGTAGAGTCGCTGGCCGAGTCGCTCGATGCTTCGGCCGACCTGCCGGACATGAGCGAGACCGTCGCCAATGCGCGCGAGCTGGATGGCTTTGCCGCCGGCTGCGACGTGCAGCTGGGCGTCAACGTGATCTCGGATGGCGCGCCGTGGTCGGCGGCGTACGTGCAGAACGTGGCCACGCAGGACGGGCTGGTGCTGTCGCGCGACGGCACCCGCTTTATCCGCTACCAGGCCAACGCCGAGGGCGTGCAGCGTCCGCTGTTCACGCTGCAGTTCGGCGACACCAACTTCCTGCGCGACGACCTGACCGTCAAGGCCGGCCGCCAGATCACGCTGCTGCTCGACGTGCCGGTGGCCGACCAGGCCGCCAAGCCGTTCAAGACCGTGTGCGAGTACGGCCACACGCTGGCCCAGCGCATGGGCGCGCAACTGGTCGACGACAATATGCGGCCGCTGACCGAGGCCTCGTTCGTCGCCATCTTCAGCCAGCTTGAAACGCTGTACAACAAGCTGGAAGCGCGCGGCATGCCGGCCGGTTCGTTGGTGGCGCAGCGCTTGTTCAGTATCTAGCCGGAGCCTGCCATGACCGCAACACACCGCGGCGCGCAGGCAGATGCCTCCGCGCCCGCCGGCCCCTTGCCGCCCGAAGCTGCCGCCAAGCGCGTGGCCTGGCTGCGCGACGAGCTGGATCGCCACAACTACCAGTACTACGTGCTGGACGCGCCGACCATTCCCGACGCCGAGTACGACGCGCTGTTCAGCGAGTTGCAGGCGCTGGAGCTTGAGCATCCCGAACTGCAGACGCCGGACTCGCCCACCCAGCGCGTGGGCGGCGAGCCGCTGTCGGCCTTCGACTCGGTGCGCCACCGCGTGCCGATGCTGTCGCTCAACAACGGCTTTGCGGATGAAGACGTACTGAGCTTCGACCGCCGCTGCGCGCAAGGCCTGGGCCGCGCCGCGCCCGCCGCCGGCGAGCAGGACCTGTTCAGCGCCGCCGACGCGGTCGAGTACGCCTGCGAGCTGAAGTTCGACGGCCTGGCCATGTCGCTGCGCTATGAGGATGGCCGCCTGGTGCAGGCCGCCACCCGCGGCGACGGCGAGACCGGCGAAGATGTCACGGTCAACGTGCGCACCATCAAGGCGATTCCGCTGAAGCTGCGCGGCCAGGCTCCCGCCGTGCTTGAAGTGCGCGGCGAAGTCTTCATGTACCGCGGCGACTTCGACAAGCTCAACGAACGCCAGGCCGAGGCCGGCGAGAAGACCTTCGTCAACCCGCGCAACGCCGCCGCGGGCAGCCTGCGCCAGCTCGATCCGCGCATCACCGCCAAGCGGCCGCTGTCGTTCTTCGCCTACGGCCTGGGCGAGCTGCAGGGCGTGGACCGTCCGCCCACCCACAGCGTGATGCTCGACGGCTTTGCCGCGCTGGGTCTGCCGGTGTGCAAGGACCGCGCGGTGGTGAAGGGCGCGCAGGGGCTGCTGGATTTCTATCGCGATATCGGCCAGCGCCGCGACGCGCTGCCGTATGACATCGATGGTGTGGTCTACAAGGTCAACGCACTCGCCGAGCAGGAGCGCCTGGGCTTTGTCTCGCGCGCGCCGCGCTTTGCGCTGGCGCACAAGTTCCCGGCGCAGGAAATGACCACCATCGTCGAAGACATCGAAGTGCAGGTCGGCCGCACCGGCGCGATCACGCCGGTGGCGCGGCTCAAGCCGGTCTTCGTCGGCGGCGTGACCGTGACCAATGCCACGCTGCATAACGAGGACGAGATCCGCCGCAAGGACGTGCATATCGGCGACACCGTGATCGTGCGCCGTGCCGGCGACGTGATCCCGGAAGTGGTCGGCGTGGTGACCGAGCGCCGCCCCGCCGACGCGCGCGCCTTCGTGATGCCGACCGCCTGCCCGGTGTGCGGCTCGCATATCGAAAAGCTGGAAGACGAAGCCATCGCCCGCTGCACCGGCGGCCTGATCTGCGCCGCGCAGCGCAAGCAGGCGCTGCTGCATTTCGCGCAGCGGCGCGCCATGGATATCGAAGGCCTGGGCGACAAACTGGTCGAGCAACTGGTCGACCAGGGCATCGTGCGCACGCCGGCGGATCTGTTCAAGCTGGGCGTGGCCAAGCTGGCCGCGCTGGAGCGCATGGCCGACAAGTCGGCGGCTAACCTGGTGGCGGCGATCGACGCGTCGCGCGAGACCACCATGAACCGCTTTATCTTCGCGCTGGGCATCCGCCATGTGGGCGAAGCCACCGCCAAGGACCTGGCCCGGCACTTCGGCAAGCTCGATGCGCTGATGGCAGCCGACGAAGCCGCGCTGCTGGAAGTGAACGACGTCGGCCCGGTGGTGGCGCAGTCGATCGCGCACTTCTTTGCCGAGCCGCACAACGTCGAGGTCATCGAACAACTGCGCGCCGCAGGCGTACACTGGGCGGAAAGCGAGCCGGTGGCCAAGGCCCCGGCGCCGCTGTCGGGCAAGACCTTCGTGCTGACCGGCACGCTGCCCACCATGTCGCGCGAGGACGCCAAGGAACTGCTGGAAGCCGCCGGCGCCAAGGTGGCGGGTTCGGTATCGAAGAAGACCGACTACGTGGTCGCGGGCGCCGAGGCCGGCAGCAAGCTCGACAAGGCCGAGGCGCTGGGCGTGCCGGTGCTGGACGAGGCCGGCATGCTGGCGCTGCTGGCAGAGGCCGGCGCCGCGCCGGCACAGGAATAACCGGGGAAACAACCATGATCCGCGAGATTCTCAAGATGGGCGATCCGCGCCTGCTGCAGGTGGCGCGGCCGGTGGAGCGCTTCAATACGCCGGAGCTGCGCACGCTGATCGAAGACATGTTCGACACCATGGACCACGCCAACGGCGCCGGCCTGGCCGCGCCGCAGATCGGCGTGGACCTGCAGGTGGTGATCTTCGGCTTCGACCGCAACCCGCGTTACCCGGACGCGCCCACCGTGCCCAAGACCGTGCTGATCAACCCGGTGCTGGAAATGGAGTCCGACGAGATGGAGGACGGCTGGGAAGGCTGCCTGTCTGTCCCCGGCCTGCGCGGCGTGGTGCCGCGCCATCTGCGGCTGAAGTACAGCGGCTACGACCTGATGGGCAACCGCATAGAGCGCGTGGCTGAAGGCTTCCATGCGCGGGTGGTGCAGCATGAGTGCGACCACTTGCAGGGGATCCTGTATCCGATGCGGATCAAGGACTTCAGGCAGTTTGGGTTTACAGAGGTGTTGTTTCCGGATCTGCCGCCGAATAACGACGATTGACGAGCGGTGCGGCGCGGTATCGAACCCGCGCAAGGGCGCAAAAAAACCGGTCCTGGGGACCGGTTTTTTTGGGTCGGAATATTCCGGAATCAGAACTTCTCAAACTGCCCCAGGAACCGCCATTTGCCCGGCGGCAGATCCCCCAGCACCACGCGTCCCATGCGCACGCGTTTGAGGCCCACCACCTGCAGCCCAACCTGTTCGCACATCCGACGGATCTGGCGCTTGCGGCCTTCGCGCAGCACGAAGCGCAGCTGCTCCTCGTTCTGCCAGCTGACCTTAGCCGGCTTGAGCGGCACGCCATCCAGCGACAGCCCGTGGCGCAGCAGCTCGAGATCATCGGCCGGGAATTCCGCGCTGATATTGCGCTCGACCACGCCATGCGGCGAGTGCCAGACCACGCGCACTAGGTATTCCTTCTCGACGGTCGAATCCTCGCCGATCAGCGCGCGCGCGACGCGGCCGTCCTGCGTCAGCACCAGCAGGCCGGTTGAGTCGATATCAAGGCGGCCCGCCGGGGCCAGGCTCTTGCGTTGCCATGGGGCAAAGCGCTTGCGCGTGGGGTCGCCTTCCCACTGGTTCTCGGGGGCGAACAGCACCGCGGCCGGCTCGTAGCCGTCTTCGGCCTGGCCGGAGACGTAGCCCACCGGCTTGTTCAGCAGCACCGTGACACGCTCGCCTTGTTCGGAGCGCGCTTCCTGCATGATCTCGATCTCGGCGTCGGGGCGGATACGGCTGCCCAGTTCGGTCACGGGCTTGCCGTCGACCAGCACCCAGCCGTGCGGGATCCATTCGTCAGCCTCGCGGCGCGAGCACAGGCCCAGTTCGGACATGCGCTTGGACAGGCGCACCAGGCCGTCGTCGTGGCTGGACTCGGCGCGGGCGGGTGCGGGCTTTTCCTGGCGCGCGGCCGGCGCCTGCTGGCGTGCCGGGCCGGCGGTGCGGATGCGGTCGGCTGCGTCGCTGAAGCGGCGTGCCGGCGCGGTGCCTTCACGGCGGCGCTCGCCCGACGGCGCGGGGCGCGGGCGCTGGTCGTCATCGCCATAACGGCGCGGACGCGCGTCGGCGCCTTCGAAGCGGCGGGGACGGTTCTCGTCGTCGCCATAGCGGCGCGGGCGAGAGTCGGTCCCTTCGAAGCGGCGGGGACGGTTCTCGTCATCGCCAACGCGGCGCGGACGCGATTCGGCGCCTTCGAAACGGCGGGGACGGTTGTTGTCCTCGCCAGCACGGCGCGGCGGACGCGAATCACCGCCCTCGAAACGGCGCGGCGGGCGCGCTTCGCCGCCTTCGAAACGGCGCGGACGTGCCTCGCTGCGATCGTCGCCAGTGCGGCGCGGGCGGTTGTCGTCGTCGGCAAAGCGGCGCGGCGGGCGCGAATCACCACCCTCGAAACGGCGCGGACGTGCCTCGCCGCGATCGTCACCCGTGCGGCGCGGGCGGTTGTCGTCGTCGCCAAAGCGGCGCGGCGGGCGCGCTTCGCCGGGTTCGAAGCGGCGCGGACGTGCCTCACCGCGATCGTCGCCAGTGCGGCGCGGGCGGTTGTCGTCGTCGCCAAAGCGCCGCGGCGGGCGCGCTTCGCCGCCTTCGAAACGGCGCGGACGTGCCTCGCCCCGGTCATCGCCATAACGGCGGGGACGGCTTTCGTCATCGCCGAAGCGGCGCGGACGCGCCTCGCCACCTTCCGGGCGGCGCGGGCGTGCCTGGCGTTCGCCGTCAGCGGGACGCGGCGCGCGCGGCTTGCGCGGCTGGGCTGCGCCGGCCTGCGGCTCGCCTTGGGCCGGACGGCCGCCGGTCTTGCCGCCGGCGCGCTCCTGGGCGCGCTTGATGCCTTCGGAGACGGCTTGCACGCGCTTGCGGTTCAGGTCGGACACGCGCACGGGGCGGGTGCCGGTCTTGCGCGCGGCCGTGCCGGTGTCGCTGGCGGCCTTGATACCTAGCGTCTTGCGCTTCGGCGAATTGCTGTCGGTCATATGTTGATGCTGCCCGCCCGCCTCAGATGGCGAGGGCGGCGAGCAAGTCCTGTTCAAGCTGAATCTGCAATCGGTTGTCGGCAGCCAGGCGGCTGCCGTCGACCAGGAACACGTCTTCGACGCGTTCGCCCAGGGTGTTGATGCGTGCCGTGTGGACGGATACGCGATGCCGTGCCAGTACGCGGGCGATGGCGTACAGCAGGCCGGTGCGGTCATTGGCGGACAGCGACAGCAGGTAATACTGGCCGCGCTCGTCCGGGCGCAGGTCCACGCGCGGCTTGATCGGGAAGCTGCGCGACTGGCGCGACAGCCGCCCCTGCGTGGGTTCGGGCAGTGCGCCTTGCAGGCGCAGCCGCTCGCACAGTTCGTGCTCGACCAGCGCGATGATGTCGCGATAGTTGCCGCCGTCGCCGGCCATGCCCGGGTCGGTGACCTGGAATGTGTCCAGCGCGTAGCCGTGGCGCGTGGTGTGGATCTTGGCGTCCTGGATCGAGAACGCCTTGCGCTCGAAGTAGCCGCAGATGCGCGCGAACAGGTCGGGCTGGTCCTTGACGTAGACCGCCACCTGCAGGCCTTCGCCGGCGGGGGAGACGCGTGCCTTGACCACCGGCGTGGGGCTGTCCACCTTGTTGTACAGGTGGCGCGTGAGCCAGGCGATATCGTGCGAATCGTGGCGCAGGAAGAAGGCCACGTCGAGCTGCGCCCACAGAGACTTGCCCAGCGCCGGGTCGAAGGCCTTCAGGCGCAGCTCGGAGATAGTGTCCTCCTTGCGCTGCGACCACAGCGAATGCGAATCCACGCGCGCGCCGCCCAGCACGCGCAGCGTGATGTGGTACAGGTCTTCCAGCAGCTTGCCCTTCCACGCGTTCCATACCTTGGGGCTGGTGCCGCGGATGTCGGCCACGGTCAGCAGGTAGAGCGCGGTCAGGTAGCGTTCGCTGCCGACCACGCGGGCAAAGGCGTGGATCACGTCGGGATCGGTCAGGTCCTGCTTCTGCGCCACGTGGCTCATGGTCAGGTGGTGCTCGACCAGCCAGCAGATCAGGTCGGCGTCTTCGCGCGCAATGCCGTGCAGCTTGCAGAAGCGGCGCGCATCGACGGTGCCAAGCTTCGAGTGGTCGCCGCCGCGGCCCTTGGCAATGTCGTGGAACAGCGCTGCCACCGACAGCACCCACGGCTTGTCGAAGCTGGCCATCAGCTGGCTGCAGAACGGGAACTCGTGGGTGTGCTCGACGATGGCGAAGCGGCGCATGTTGCGCACCACCATCAGGATGTGCTGGTCCACGGTGTAGACGTGGAACAGGTCGTGCTGCATCTGGCCGACGATGCGCCGGAAGTTGATCAGGTAGCGGCCCAGCACGCTGGTCTGGTTCAACAGGCGCAGCGCGTGGGTGATGCCCTGCGGCTCCTGCATGATGGCCAGGAACAGGCGGCGGTTCTCCGGATCGTTGCGCCAGCCCGCGTTCATCACGGTGCGCGCGTTGTACAGCCCGCGCAACGTGCGCGGCGACAGTCCCTTCACGCCGGGCGTGCGCTGGTACAGCAGGAAAGTTTCCAGGATCGCATGCGGGTCGCGTTCATAGACGTCGTCGCTGGTGATCTCCAGCATGCCCTGGCGCTCGACAAAGCGTTCGTTGAGCACGCGCGTCACCTGAGACTCGCTCGGGAACAGCATCGCCTCGATGTTCAGCAGCAGCACGCTGTTGAGCTGCGTGACCGCCTTGGCCGCCCAGTAGTAGCGGCGCATCAGCTGTTCGCTGGCGCGCTTGTTGGTGGTCTGGCGATAGCCGAAGGACTCCGCCAGCGCGGTCTGCAGGTCGAATACCAACACGTCCTGGCGCCGGCCAGCCACCAGGTGCAGGCGCGCGCGGATGGTCTTGAGCAGGCGCTCGTTGCGCGCCAGCTCCTGCGCTTCGCGCTGCGTCAGCAGGCCGCGCTCGAACAGTTCTTTCCAGCTGTCGCCCAGGCCCGCCGCCTTGGTCATCCACAGGATCACCTGCAGGTCGCGCAGGCCGCCCGGGCTTTCCTTGCAGTTGGGCTCGAGCGCGTAGGGCGTGTCCTGGTATTTGGCGTGGCGCTGGCGCATTTCCAGCAGCTTGGCCTGGAAGAATGCGGCCGGGTCCAGGTCGGCGAGGTAGCGCGTGCGCATCGACTCGAACAGCTTGCGGCTACCGGTCAGCAGCCGCGCTTCCAGTAGCGAGGTCTGGATGGTGACGTCCTGGCGCGACTCGCGGATGCAATCGTCCACAGTGCGCACCGAAGAGCCGATCTCCAGCCCAAGGTCCCAGCACAGGCCGATAAACCGCTCCAGGCGCCCGGTGGTGTCCTGGTCGGGCTCGGCCGGCAGCAACAGCAGCACGTCGACGTCGGAGTACGGCAGCAGCTCGCCGCGGCCATAGCCGCCCACCGCCACCAGCGCTGCGCCCGCGGGCATCTCCAGGCCGCGCCAGGCTTCCACCAGCGCGGCGTCGACAGCGCGGCGCAGCCGCGTGATCAGCGTGCCGACGTTGGCGCTGAGGTTGAAGTCGGCAAACAGCGCCTGCTTGTCGGCTTTGAGCTTGTCGCGCACGCGCGCGGCAAGCAGCAGTTCCGGCGTGGTGTCCATGGAGATGGCGGGCTCGGGGAGCGGGTTGGTGGGCACGGCTGGAAAAAGAAAGGCGCCCGGTCAGGCGCCCCTGGCTTCGGTGCGGCCTCAGGCCGCGACGGAATCGGTGATAAAGGCCGGCGGTGCCGGGCTCCCGGCCGATACCGTGAGGACCTCGTAGCCGGTTTCCGTGACCAGCACGGTGTGCTCCCACTGAGCCGACAGGCTGCGGTCGCGGGTCTTGACCGTCCACTGGTCGGGCATGGTGCGGATATCGCGCTTGCCGGCGTTGATCATCGGCTCAATGGTGAAGATCATGCCGGCCTTGATCTCGGCGCCGGTGCCCGGGCGGCCGTAGTGCAGGATCTGCGGGTCTTCGTGGAAGTTCTTGCCGATGCCGTGGCCGCAGTACTCGCGCACCACGCTATAGCCGGCGGCTTCGGCGTGTACCTGGATGGCGTGGCCGATGTCGCCCAGGCGGGCGCCGTGGCGAACCTGCGCGATACCCTTCCACATGCATTCATAGGTCACCTGCGACAGGCGCTTGGCCAGGATCGAGCCCTCGCCGACGATGAACATGCGGCTGTTGTCGCCGTAGTAGCCTTCCTTGGTGATGACCGTGATGTCCAGGTTGATCGCGTCACCGTTCTTGAGCACGCGTTCGCCCGGAATGCCATGGCAGATTACGTCGTTGACCGAGGTGCAGATCGCGCCGGGGAAGGGCGGATAGCCGGGAGGGGCATAGTTCAGGCATGCCGACACGGTGCCTTGCACTTCACGCATGTAGGCGTGGCACAGGCGGTCGATTTCGCCGGTGGTGATACCTGGCTGGACGAAGGGCGTGATGTAGTCGAGGACCTCGGACCCAAGGCGGCAAGCCACGCGCATCTGGGCGATGTCTTCGGCGGTGTTCAGGTGAATGCTCATGCTGCGTCGCCAAAAAAGTGATGGCGAGGCCACTGGCCGCGCCGAAATCGAAAGGTCAATGTAGGATTATCGCACCATCGGGGCCGGATCGCAGCCTGAGCGCGGCCGTCGCGGGCTGAGTCCGCAGGGCGCCAGGGCACCGGGCGGCTTGAGCGGGCCGCACTTTTGTTGCTACAATAGCGGGCTGACTTGGTTGCGGCGCAGCATTGCGTGCGCCAGGCCGGAATTTTGCAGGATATTCCTGTTGCTGTTTGAAATCGCTGGCCCGCCTATCCGGGGTGTTCCTTTTCAGGAATGTCGGGGCGGGCTTCAGACCTAACCCTTTGGAGATTTACATGTCCGTTACCATGCGCGAAATGCTGGAAGCCGGTTGCCACTTCGGCCACCAGACCCGCTTCTGGAACCCGAAGATGGCCCCCTTCATCTTCGGCCATCGCAACAAGATCCACATCATCAACCTCGAAAAGACGTTGCCGATGTTCCAGGACGCAATGAAGTACGTGCGTCAGCTGGCAGCCAATCGCGGCACCATCCTTTTCGTGGGCACCAAGCGCCAGTCGCGCGAAATCCTGGCTGAAGAAGCTGGCCGTGCCGGCATGCCCTACGTCGACGCCCGCTGGCTCGGCGGCATGCTGACCAACTTCAAGACGGTCAAGATCTCGATCAAGCGCCTGAAGGACATGGAAGCCGCCAAGGAAGCCGGCGCGCTGGACACCATGAGCAAGAAGGAAGCGCTGATGTTCGAGCGCGAGATGCTGAAGCTGGAAAAGTCGATCGGCGGCATCAAGGACATGGGCGGCGTGCCTGACGCGATCTTCGTGGTCGACGTCGGCTACCACAAGATTGCCGTGACCGAAGCCAACAAGCTGGGCGTGCCGGTGATCGGCGTGGTTGATACCAACCACTCGCCGGAAGGCATCGACTACGTGATCCCGGGCAACGACGACTCGAGCAAGGCCGTGGCCCTGTACGTGCGCGGAGTGGCCGACGCGATCCTGGAAGGCCGTGCCAACGCTGTGCAGGAAGTGGTTGAAGCCGCTCGCGGCGGCGACGACGAATTCGTCGAAGTGCAGGAAGGCTGATTGCCCGCCGCCTGATTGCCGGAAAGGAACCCGCTAGCGCGCATCGTCACCGCACGACAGACAAGCAACGCTTGCCGCCCGTCACCACGGGCTGCGCGCAAGGCGAAAGCCGGGGTACGCCGGCAGCCGGGCAAGAAGGGCAATAAAAAGGGGGCACATCTGGCGCCCCCTTTTTTTGAATTTGAATTGTTGTCATCCGCCGCAGGCAGTATCTGCCGCGGGTGCGCTGTAGACCCACCGACCGGGTGCCGCAGGCGACTGCCGGCAGCCGGCGTGAACCATTCAAGGAGTGACAAATGGCGGCAATTACCGCAAGCATGGTTGCAGAACTGCGCGCGAAGACCGACGCGCCGATGATGGAATGCAAGAAGGCCCTGACCGAGGCCGGCGGCGACCTGGACAAGGCCGAAGAGCTGCTGCGCGTCAAACTGGGCAACAAGGCCAGCAAGGCCGCGTCGCGCGTGACCGCTGAAGGCGTGGTCGCATCGTTCATCGACGGCACCACCGGCGTGCTGGTCGAACTGAACTGCGAGACCGATTTCGTCTCCAAGAATGACGACTTCCTGGCTTTCTCGGCCAAGGTTGCCGAACTGATCGCCAAGCAGAACCCGGCCGACGTGGCCGCCCTGTCGGCGCAGGAAATCGACGGCGTGAGCGTTGAAGCCACCCGCGCCGCCCTGATCGGCAAGATCGGCGAGAACCTGACGATCCGCCGCTTTGCCCGCTACGCCAACGGCGGCAAGCTGGTGTCGTACCTGCACGGCACCCGCATCGGCGTGATGGTCGAGTTCGATGGCGACGAAGCCGCCGCCAAGGACGTGGCCATGCACGTGGCCGCGATGAAGCCGGTGTCGCTGTCCGCCGAGCAGGTCCCCGCCGACCTGATCGCCAAGGAGCGCAGCATTGCCGAGCAGAAGGCTGCCGAGTCGGGCAAGCCGGCCGAAATCGTCGCCAAGATGGTCGAGGGTTCGGTGCAGAAGTACCTGAAGGAAGTCTCGCTGTTCAACCAGCCGTTCGTGAAGAACGACAAGCAGACGGTTGAGCAGATGCTGAAGGCCGCCAACACGACCGTGAAGGGTTTCACCCTGTTCGTGGTGGGCGAAGGCATCGAGAAGAAGCAGGACGACTTCGCCGCTGAAGTGGCCGCCCAGGTGGCCGCTGCCCAGAAGGGCTGATGTCCGGGGCGCCGCGGACTGCCCGTTCGGGCGGGTCCGGGCGCCTATAATGCCGCAGGGGCGCCGTAAGGTGCCCCTCTGCATAAGTAGTGTGACGCGGCGCATGCCGCGTTGCGCCGCAGCAGCCAGTTTCCGTGGTGGTCCGGCAGTCCGGGGCACCCCGAAAACCGGCTTTCTTCCGCCGGCGGCACGAGGATCCGTGCCGCCGGTGCCAAAACATACGTCTCAAGATCGTCTCAACCGAGCGATTTGCTCCTGTCCGAGGGTGAACATGCCAGCCTACAAGCGCGTCCTTCTGAAACTGTCCGGTGAAGCCCTGATGGGCGAAGATGCCTTCGGCATCAACCGCTCCACCATCGAGGCGATGGTGAACGACATTGCCGAGATCGTGAAGCTCGGCGTGCAGGTCGCGGTGGTCATCGGCGGCGGCAACATCTTCCGCGGCGTCGCCGGCGGGGCCGCCGGCATGGACCGCGCCACCGCGGACTACATGGGCATGCTGGCCACCATGATGAACGCACTGGCGCTGCAGGACGCGATGCGCCACGCCAATATCGAAGGCCGCGTGCAGTCCGCGCTGCGCATGGACCAGGTGGTCGAGCCCTATATCCGCCCGCGCGCGATCCGCCAGCTGGAAGAGGGCAAGGTGGTGATCTTCGCCGCCGGCACCGGCAACCCGTTCTTCACCACCGACACCGCCGCCGCGCTGCGCGGCTCCGAGATCGGGGCGGAAATCGTGCTCAAGGCCACCAAGGTGGACGGCGTGTACACCGCCGACCCGAAGAAGGACCCCAGCGCCACGCGCTACACCACCATCACCTTCGACGAGGCCATCTCCCGCAACCTGCAGGTGATGGACGCCACCGCCTTTGCGCTGTGCCGTGACCAGAAGCTGCCGATCAAGGTGTTCTCGATCGTCAAGCCGGGCGCGCTCAAGCGGGTGATCCTGGGCGAGGACGAGGGTACCCTGGTGCATGTGTGAGTCCGGCGCCGGATGCCGCGCTGCAACGCTGGTATCCGGCCGGGCAAAGAGTAGAATGATTCATTTTCGATCCCCGCCAGGGGGATCATGGTTGGCTGATTTCCGGAGGTAAAAATGAGCGTCGCCGACACAAAGAAGAGCGTCGAGCAAAAAATGCAGAAGTCGATCGAAGCCTTCAAGGCCGATCTGGCGAAGATCCGCACCGGCCGTGCCCACACCGGCCTGCTCGACCATGTTCAGGTGGACTACTACGGCTCGATGGTTCCCATCAGCCAGGTCGCGGCAGTCGGCCTGGCCGATGCGCGTACCATCACGGTGCAGCCCTGGGAAAAGAAGATGGTGGGCGCGGTCGAGAAGGCCATCCGCGACTGCGACCTGGGCCTGAACCCGGCCACCATGGGTGAAGTGATCCGCGTGCCGATGCCCGCACTGACCGAAGAGCGCCGCAAGGAGCTGACCAAGGTCGTCAAGAGCGAGGCCGAGGGCGCCAAGATTGCCGTGCGCAACCTGCGCCGCGATGCCAACGAGCAGTTCAAGAAGCTGGTCAAGGACAAGACCATCTCCGAGGACGACGAGCGCCGCGGCCAGGACGAAGTGCAGAAGCTGACCGACAAGTACGTGGCCGAGATCGACAAGATGGTCGCCGAGAAAGAGAAGGAGATCATGACGGTCTGACCCCGTCCCGGCATGGCCGGGGCAGTCAACGACCGTCTGCCATCATGCAGCACATCAGTTCAACGCTCGACGTACCCGATACCTCCTACGTCCCCCGCCACGTTGCCATCATCATGGACGGCAACGGCCGCTGGGCGACCCAGCGGCACCTGCCGCGCGTTGCCGGGCACACCCGGGGGCTGGACGCGGTGCGTGCGGTGGTGGAAGCCAGCGCCGCCCGCGGCGTGCAGTTCCTGACGCTGTTCGCCTTCAGTTCCGAGAACTGGCGGCGCCCGGCGGACGAGGTCTCGTTCCTGATGCGGCTGTTCATGATGGCCCTGCGGCGCGAAGTGGTGAAGATGCACGCCAACAACATCCGCTTGCGGGTGGTGGGCGACCTGGACCGCTTCAGCCCCCGCATCCAGCAGATGATCCGCGATGCCGAGGCGCGCACGGCCGGCAACACCGGCCTGACCGTGACCATCGCCGCCAACTACGGCGGCCGCTGGGACCTGCTGCAGGCCATGCGCAAGATGCTGGCGCGCTCGCCCATGCTCGACCCGGCCTCGATCGACGAATCTCTGCTGGCGCCGCACCTGGCGATGGCCTATGCGCCGGAGCCGGATCTCTTCATCCGTACCGGCGGCGAACAGCGCATCAGCAATTTCCTGCTGTGGCAGCTGGCGTATTCCGAGCTGTATTTCACCGACGTTTTCTGGCCGGATTTCGACGCCGCGGAACTGGACAAGGCCTTCGCCTCGTACCGCCAGCGCGAACGCCGTTTCGGCCGCACCAGCGCACAGCTGGTCGCCCCGGGACTATCGGGTACCGCCTGACCCTGGCAACTCCAACCTCTCACGGGACTGCAGCGCATGCTCCTCACCCGCGTCATCACCGCCCTGTGCCTGTTGCTGCTGATCCTGCCAATCCTGTTCCTGGCGCCGCCCGCGGCACTGGCCGGGCTGGTGGCCGTGATCGTGCTGCTGGCCGGCTGGGAATTCGGCCGCCTGATCGGGCTGCGCGGGCCGTGGCCTTATGTCTATGCGCTGGCGTGCCTGATCGCGGCCATTGCCTGGCATGACCTGCCGCTGCGCCACGCCATCACCTGGCTGCTGGAAGCCGCGGTAGTCTGCTGGGGCATCGCGGTGGTGCTTCTGGCGCGCGGCGTGCGCACCGCGACGCCGTCGTTTACCGCCCTGGGCGCGGTGCTGGGGCTGGTGATGCTGCCCGCGTTCGCCCATGCCACCATGATCCTGCGCGGCGCCGGCATCGGCGTGCTGCTGACCGCGGCCGTGCTGGTGTGGGCGGCCGATATCGGCGCGTATTTCACCGGCAAGGCCATCGGCCGGCGCAAGCTGGCGCCTGGCATCAGCCCGGGCAAGTCCTGGGAGGGCGCCATCGGCGGCTGGCTGCTGGCGCTGGTGATCGGCCTGGCGCTCGCCGCCACCCATGCCTTTGCACCGACGTGGTTCTCCGCGATGGGAGATCGTGGCGGCCTGGCCTACGTGGCGGTGCTGACCACGCTGCTGGTCGCGGCGAGCGTGGTCGGCGATCTGTTCGAATCGCTGCTCAAGCGCCAGGTTGGCAAGAAGGACAGCAGCCGGCTGCTGCCCGGCCATGGTGGCGTGCTGGACCGGATCGACGCCTTGCTGCCAGTGTTCCCGCTGGCGGCCCTGATGCTGATTTTTCTCTGAAGCCGTCTGCTATGCATCGCATTACCATCCTGGGCGCCACCGGCTCCATTGGCGAAAGCACGCTCGATGTCATCAGGCGCCATGCCGACCGCTATGCGGTGCATGCGCTGACTGCCCACCGGCAGGTGCGCAAGCTGGCTGACCAGTGCATTGAATTCCGCCCGGCCCGCGCCGTGGTAGGGACCGCAGAGGCAGCGCGCGAACTGGAAACGCTGCTGCGCGGGGCCGGTGTGAAGACCGAGGTCAGCCACGGCGAAGCCGCGCTGGAATCCGTGGCCGCCGATGCGCAGACCGATGCGGTGATGGCCGCCATCGTCGGCGCCGCCGGCCTGCGCCCGACGCTGGCGGCAGCGCGTGCCGGCAAGCGCGTGCTGCTGGCCAACAAGGAAGCGCTGGTGATGTCGGGCCGCATCTTCATGGATGCGGTGCGCGAGCACGGCGCCACGCTGCTGCCGATCGACAGCGAGCACAATGCCATCTTCCAGTGCCTGCCGGCCGACGATCCGCGCTACGGCCGGGGCGTCGCCAAGGTGCTGCTGACCGCGTCGGGCGGGCCGTTCCGCACGCGCGACCCGGCCACGCTGCACGATATTTCCCCCGACCAGGCCTGCGCCCATCCCAACTGGGTCATGGGCCGCAAGATCTCGGTCGACTCCGCCACCATGATGAACAAGGGCCTCGAGGTCATCGAGGCGCACTGGCTGTTCGGTGCCCCCGCCGAGCGCATCGAGGTCCTGATCCATCCGCAGAGCATCGTGCATTCGATGGTGGCCTACACCGATGGCTCGGTGCTGGCGCAGCTGGGCAACCCGGACATGCGCACGCCGATCGCCTATGGCCTGGCGTATCCGGAACGGATCGACGCGGGCGTGACGCCGCTGGACCTGACGGTGGCCGGAGGCTTGCACTTCGAGAAGCCGGACCTAGTGCGCTTCCCGTGCCTGGGCCTGGCTTTCGATGCACTGCGCGCCGGCGGAGTGGCGCCGGCCGCACTCAATGCGGCCAACGAGGTGGCGGTCGAGGCATTCCTGGGCGGCAAAGTGCGCTTCACGGACATTGCCGGCATCGTCCTGCAGGTGCTGGAGGTGGCACCTCAAGGGCCTGCCGATACGCTCGAAGCGGTGCTGTCAGCCGACGCGCTGGCGCGCGAGGCGGCACGCGCCGGCGTGGCCGCCCTGGCTGCGAACCGCTGATGCGGCGGGGCGGCTTGCCGCATCTGCGACAATAGCGGCTGCGGCGGCCCCGGGTCCCCCGGGGTCCGGCGCGCCCGTCCAGCCATCGTTACTGACGTCCCGACTCCATGCAAACCGTACTCGCTTTCATCGTTGCCCTGTGCGTGCTGATCTATGTGCACGAAATGGGGCACTACCTCGCCGCGCGCGCCTGCGGCGTGAAGGTGCTGCGTTTCTCGATCGGCTTCGGGCGGCCCTTGGTGCGCTGG
Organism: Cupriavidus sp. GW821-FHT07C08; assembly: GCF_059419025.1. Lineage (NCBI taxonomy): Bacteria > Pseudomonadati > Pseudomonadota > Betaproteobacteria > Burkholderiales > Burkholderiaceae > Cupriavidus > Cupriavidus sp. GW821-FHT07C08. The sequence continues at coordinate 271,066 of NZ_JBWKQZ010000001.1, read as the reverse complement.
ATTTCGAAGAGCCGCGACCGGACTGAATGGACGGTGGCGGCGATCCCGCTGGGCGGCTACGTCAAGATGCTGGACGAGCGCGAGGTCGACCCCGAGCGCGATACGCCGATCGACCCGGCCGACCTGCCGCGGGCTTTCAACCGCCAGCCGGTCGGCAAGCGCTTCGTGATCGTGGCGGCTGGCCCGCTGGCCAATTTTGCGCTGGCAATCGTGCTGTATTTCGCGCTCTTTGCCGGCGGCATGCGCGAACCCGTGCCGGTGGTGGCCGCGCCCGCGGCCGGCACCATGGCGGCGCAGGCCGGCGTGCGCGAAGGCGACCGGGTGCTGTCGCTGACCGCCAATGGCCATACCGAAGCGGTGCGCTCCTGGAATGACCTGCGCATGGCCGTATTCGCCGAGGGCTTTGGCGATACGCGCGCCGTGCTGCGCGTGCGGGGCGCCGACGGGACTGAGCGCGACGTCACGCTGCCGCGCCTGCCCAATACCGGCGGCAATCCCGAACAGGATCCGCTGGCCACGCTGGGCCTGAACCTGAAAGGCGGGCCGGTGACGATTACCGAGGTGCTGCCGGACTCGGCCGCCGAGCGCGCCGGACTGAAACAGGGCGACCGCATCGTTGCCTGGCAGGGCAGCCCGCTCACGCAGGCCAGCGCGCTGATCAAGGCGGTGCGCAGCCAGCCCGGCCAGACCGTGACACTGGGCATCGAGCGCGACGGCAAGCGCCTGGACATGCCGGTGACGCTCGACACCGCCGTGGCGCGTGATGGCGCCAAGGACGCGAGCGGCGCCACCCCGGCGCCGGCGGGCAAGCTCGGCGCGGCGCTCAGTCAGGCGGTGCAGATGGAAACCGTGCGCTACCGGCCGGACCAGGCACTGGCGCGCGCGGCCGGCCAGGTCTGGGACACCAGCGCGCTCTCGCTCAAGCTGCTGGGCAAGATGCTGGTGGGGCAGGCTTCGCTGCAGAACCTGAGCGGTCCGCTGACCGTGGCGGACTACGCGGGGCGTGCCGCAAACCTTGGCCTGCAGGCCTTTGTCAGCTTCCTGGCACTGGTCAGCGTAAGCCTTGGAGTACTCAATTTGTTACCCATTCCGGTTCTGGATGGGGGGCATTTGCTGTATTATTGCGTGGAATTTTTGACTGGCCGGCCCGTCCCAGACCACTGGCAGGCAATGCTGCAGAAGGTTGGCATCGCCTGCATCTTGCTCCTGACTTCGCTCGCTTTGTTCAATGACGTCAGCCGAATGTTTCTGGCGAACGGCTAGAAACGTGTGTCGGCAAGGGGGCGGTGGTGTCGTCGGGCACCGTCGCCAGGGACGCCATTTGCCAGGCGCAGTCCAATAAGGCATCGGAGCGCAATCCTGGATGGAATCAAAGAGGGGATCAACATTGATCAGACATAAGCGCATTTCGCTGGGCTTGCTGGCGAGTGCCGTTATTGCAGCCTGGAGCCCGGCGGGCTGGGCTGCCGATCCGTTCGTCGTCAAGGACATCCGCGTTGAGGGCCTGCAACGCGTCGAGCCGGGTACCGTGTTCGGCTACCTGCCGGTGCGCGTCGGTGAAACCTTCACCGACGACAAGGGCGCCGATGCCATCCGTGCCCTCTACAATACCGGCTTCTTCAAGGACGTGCAGATCCGCGCCGAGGAAGGCGTGCTGGTGGTCCAGGTCGAAGAGCGGCCGGCGATCTCGCAGCTCGAATTCGTCGGCATCAAGGAATTCGACAAGGACACGATGCGCCGTTCGCTGCGTGCCGTTGGCGTAGCCGAAGCCCGTTACTACGACAAGGCACTGATCGACAAGGCCGAGCAGGAGCTCAAGCGCCAGTACGTCGCGCGCGGCTACTATGCCGCCGACGTGCAGACCACGATCACGCCGGTGGACCGCAACCGCGTCTCGGTGGTATTCAACGTCGAAGAGGGTCCGGTCGCCAAGATCCGGCAGATCAATATCGTCGGCAACAAGGCTTTCAAGGAAAGCGCGCTGCGCGACGAGATGCAGCTGTCCACGCCGAACTGGCTGTCCTGGTACACCAAGAACGACCTGTATTCCAAGCAGAAGCTGACCGCCGACCTGGAAGCGCTGCGCTCGTTCTACCTGAACCGCGGCTACCTGGAGTTCGCGATCGAATCGACCCAGGTGTCGATCACGCCGGACAAGAAAGACATCTTCCTGACGCTGAACATCAAGGAAGGCGACCAGTACAAGGTGTCCGACGTGCGCCTGGCGGGCGAGCTGCTGGGCAAGCAGGAGGAAATGGAAAAACTGCTGCAGCTGAAGAAGGGCGATATTTTCTCGTCCGAGAAGCTGACGCAGAGCACCAAGGCCATCACTGACCTGCTGGGCACGTACGGCTACGCGTTCACCACCATCAACCCGCAACCGCAGATCGACAAGGAAAAGCGTGAAGTCGCGCTGACCCTGATGGTCGACCCGGGCCGCCGCGTCTATGTGCGCCGCGTCAACGTGGTGGGCAACAGCAAGACCCGCGACGAAGTGGTGCGCCGCGAGATGCGCCAGATGGAAAGCTCGTGGTTCGACAGCGAGAAGCTCACGCAGTCGCAAGCCCGTATCAACCGTACCGGCTACTTCACCGACACCAACATCACCACCGAAGACGTGCCGGGCGCGCCCGACCAGGTCGATGTGAACGTCAACGTGACTGAAAAGCCGACCGGCCAGATCAGCCTGGGCGTGGGCTTCTCGTCCACCGACAAGCTGGTGCTGCAGGCCGGCCTGCGCCAGGACAACGTGTTCGGCTCCGGCACCAGCCTGGGCCTGGACGTGAACACCGCCAAGTCGTTCCGTACCATCGCGCTGACGCAGTACGACCCGTATTTCACGGTGGACGGCATCAGCCGCTCGACCGACATCTACTACCGTACTTCGCGCCCGCTGTACTACACCGGTGACCAGGACTACAAGATCGTGTCCGCCGGCGGTGGCTTCAAGTTCGGCGTGCCGTTCTCGGAAGTCGATACGGTGTTCTTCGGCATCGGCTATGAACGGACCCAGGTGTATACCTCGGTCAACACGCCGAGCCAGTACACCGACTGGCTGAACAAGATCGGCAAGCAGAGCGGCGACGGCATCAACAACTTCCCGTTCACCATCGGCTGGGCACGTGACCGCCGCGACAGCGCGCTGGTGCCGACCAAGGGCCCGTACACCCAGGCCAACCTGGAAGTCGGCCTGCCGGGCGGCGATACGCAGTACTACCGCGCCAGCGTGCAGCAGCAGTACTTCTATCCGATCTCGAAGTCCTTCACGCTGGCACTGAACGGCGAAGTCGCTTACGGCCACGGCTACGGCAACACCCCGTTCCCGGTGTTCAAGTACTTCTACGCCGGTGGTATCGGCTCGGTGCGCGGCTACCAGACCAGCACGCTGGGCCCGAAGGACCAGAACGGCAACCCGGTGGGCGGTGCCTCGAAGATGATCGGCAACGTCGAGTTCATCTTCCCGCTGCCGGGCTCGGGCGTGGACCGCACGCTGCGCCTGTTCACGTTCTTTGACTTCGGTAATGTCTACCAGGAAGGGCAGCCGCTGAGCTTCAGCGAGCTGAAGTACTCGACCGGCTTTGGCATGTCGTGGTTGTCGCCGATTGGCCCGCTGAAGATCAGCATGGGCTTCCCGCTCAAGCGCGACACCAATGACAAGGTCCAGCGCTTCCAGTTCCAGATCGGCACGGCATTCTGATTCTGATAAAGGATCTGTTTCAAATGATTACAACATCCAAACTGGTCAAATCCCTGGGCGCCGCCGCGCTCGCCACGGCTGCCATCTGCGCCGCGGTGCCGGCCTCGGCCCAGGAGGCGCGCATTGCCGCCGTGAACTCCGAACGCATCCTGCGCGACTCGCAGCCGGCCAAGGCTGCGCAGGTCAAGCTGGAGCAGGAATTCTCCAAGCGCGACCGCGAGCTGCAGGACATGGCCCAGAAGATCAAGGGCATGGCCGACAAGCTCGACAAGGACACGGCCGTGCTGGCCGACTCCGACCGCCAGCGCCGGCAGCGCGAAGTGGCTGACATGGACCGCGAGTTCCAGCGCAAGCAGCGCGAGTTCCGCGAGGACCTGAACCAGCGCCGCAATGAAGAACTGGCACAGGTGCTGGAGCGCGCCAACCGCGTGATCCGCCAGCTGGCCGAGCAGCGCAAGTACGACCTGATCGTGCAGGAAGCGGTGTACGTGAACCCGCGCATCGACATCACCGACGACGTGATGAAGGCGCTGAACGCCGGCGCCCGCTAAGGCGCACCGGTTCTCACGTTCTTTCGTCTTTCGTTTTTTTAGGAAGTACCGCCATGCAGACACCCACACTGGGTCAGCTCGCCACCGAGAACGGCGCGCAGGTTGTGGGTGACCTCGACCTGGCGATCGTCGGCCTGGCTCCCCTGGACCAGGCCGGACCGGGCGAGCTCTCGTTCCTGTCCAATCCGCTCTACGTGCAGCAGGCGCTGGATTCGCAGGCCGGCGCCGTGATTGTCTCGGCAGCCGACCTCGAGCGCGTTCGCGCCGAGGGCAGGGCGGACGGCCGCAACTGGCTGGTGGCGCGCAATCCCTACGTATGCTTTGCCCGCGTGGCGCAGCGTTTCGACCGCGCCGCCAACACCGATACCCGCACCGGCATCGATCCGCGCGCGACCGTGGCGCCCGACGCGGTGGTGCCGGCTTCGTGCTACATCGGCCCCAACGTGGTCATCGAGCGCGGCGCGCGCCTGGGCGAGCGGGTGCGCATCCTGGCCAACGGCTATGTCGGCGCGCAGTCAGAGATCGGCGACGATTCGCTGCTCTATGCCAATGTTTCGGTCTACCACCATTGCGTGGTCGGCGCCCGCGCCATCCTGCACAGCGGCGTGGTGATCGGCGCGGACGGCTTTGGCTTTGCGCCGGACATCAGCGCAACCGGCGTGGAATACGTCAAGATCCCGCAAACGGGACGAGCGGTGCTGGGCAATGACGTGGAGGTCGGCGCCAATACGGCAATCGATCGCGGCGCCATGGCCGACACCGTGATCGAGGACGGCTGCAAGATCGACAACCAGGTCCAGATCGCGCATAACGTGCGCGTCGGGGCCCATACGGTCATCGCAGGCTGCGCCGCGGTATCGGGCAGCACGCGCATCGGGCGCTTCTGCGTGATCGGCGGAGCCGCCAATTTTTCCGGCCACCTGAATATTGCCGACCGCACCACGGTGTCGGGCGGCACCTCGATCACCAAATCCATTACCAAGCCCGGGGGGCATTTCACCAGCGTCTTCCCGTTCCTGCCGCACGGCGAGTGGGAACGCAATGCAGCCATCGTGCGCGGCCTGACCAGGCTGCGCGAACGGGTGGTGGCGCTGGAACGCCGCCTGCGCGGCCAAGCCGCCGGGTCCCAACCCTCACAAGACTAAGAGAAATCATCATGACCGCAGCCGACATCGACATTCGCAAGATCCTCAAGCTGCTGCCGCATCGATATCCGATGCTGCTGGTCGACCGCGTGCTGGAGTTCGATCCGCAGAAGCGCATCAAGACGCTGAAGAACGTCACCATGAACGAGCCGTTCTTCCAGGGCCATTTCCCGGGCCATCCGGTGATGCCTGGGGTGATGATCCTGGAAGCGCTGGCGCAGTCGGCCGGCCTGCTGACCTTCGGCGCCGACATGGAGCGCAAGGAAGACGCACTGTACTACTTTGTCGGCATCGACGGGGCCCGCTTCAAGCAGGTGGTGTACCCGGGCGACCAGCTGCACATGAACGTGACAGTCGAACGCTATATCCGCGGCATCTGGAAGTTCAAGGCGTTCGCCACGGTGGACGACAAGGTGGCCTGCGAGGCCGAGCTGATGTGCACCGTGAAGCAGGCCGAGTGAGGCCGAGCACGGCCCGCGGCACCGCCGCAGGCCGTCCGCCGCGCCCCGTTTGACGGGTGCGAGCGGCCCGGACGGGAACCTTTGCCCCGCGCATGGGCCCATCCTTCACCAGACACACCAGAGGACAGACGTATGACGCAAATCCATCCCACCGCACTGGTTGACCCGAAGGCAGAGCTGGCATCCGACGTGACCGTCGGCCCGTTCTCCATCGTTGGCGCCAATGTGCGGATCGGCAGCGGTACCCGGATCGGCTCGCATACGACGGTCGAGGGTTACACCACGATCGGCGAGGGCAACACGATCGGCCCTTACGCATCGGTCGGCGGCGTGCCGCAGGACATGAAGTACCGCAACGAGCCGACCCGGCTCGAGATCGGCGACCGCAACACCATCCGCGAATTCACCACGATCCACACCGGCACGGTGCAGGACCGCGGCCTGACCAGCCTCGGCAACGACAACTGGATCATGGCCTACGTGCATATCGCGCATGACTGCACGGTCGGCAACCACACCGTGTTTTCCAGCAACGCGCAGATTGCCGGCCACGTTGAAGTGGGCGACTGGGCGATCCTGGGCGGCATGAGCGGCGTGCACCAGTACGTGCGCATCGGCGCCCATGCGATGCTGGGTGGCGCCTCGGCGCTGGTGCAGGACGTGCCGCCGTTCGTGATCGCCGCCAGCGACAAGAGCGGCAACAAGGCCACGCCGCACGGCGTCAATGTCGAGGGGCTGCGCCGCCGTGGCTTCGACGCGGGCCAGATCGCCGCGCTGCGCCAGGCCTACAAGCTGCTTTACAAGTCCGACCTCAGCTTCGACGAGGCGCGCAACGAGATCGTGGCCTTGCTGGGCCAGGCTGATGCAGGCACGGCAGCGCCGCTGCAAGCGTTTGTCGACTTCCTTGCCGCCACCCAGCGCGGCATCGTACGCTGAGGCCGGACCGCAATGGTCGACGCCGCAATTCGGGGTGGCTTGCCCACGGGCAACGGTAGTGCCGCGGACAAGCGCGGCACCATCGCCATGGTGGCCGGCGAGGCCTCAGGCGACCTGCTGGCATCGTTGATGATGGGCGGGCTGCAGTCCCGCCTGGGCGATACGGTGGAGTACGCCGGCATCGGCGGCAAGCGCATGATGGCGCAGGGCTTCACCTCGCGCTGGCCGATGGAGACACTGTCGGTCAATGGCTATGTCGAGGTCCTGGGCTCGCTGCGCGAGATCCTGGCCACGCGGCGCGCGGTGCGCGACTGGCTGCTGGCCAATCCGCCGCAGTGCTTTATCGGGGTTGACGCCCCGGACTTCAATTTCGGGCTGGAAGTGCCGCTGCGCCGTGCCGGCATCCCGGTGGTGCATTTTGTCAGCCCGTCGATCTGGGCCTGGCGCGGCGGGCGCATCCGCACCATCGCGCGTGCGGTGGACCACATCCTGTGCCTGTTCCCGTTCGAGCCCGAGATCTACGCCAAGGCCGGCATTCCCGCCACCTACGTGGGCCATCCGCTGGCCGATGTGATCCCGATGGTGCCTGACGTCGCCGGTGCGCGCGCCGAGCTCGGCCTGCCCGCCGGGCACCGGGTGGTAGCGGTGCTGCCGGGCAGCCGCCAGTCCGAGGTGCGCAACCTTGGCGCCACCTTCTTTGCGGCGATGGCGCAAATGCAGCGCATGGACCCGAACCTGGCGTTCGTGCTGCCGGCGGCGAGTGCGCCGCTGCGCGCCATTATCGAAGCACTGCACGCGCAGTATCCCGAACTGCGCCTGACCATCGTCGACGGCAAGTCGCACCAGGCGATGGAAGCAGCCGACGTGGTGCTGCTGGCCAGCGGCACCGCCACGCTGGAGGCGGCGCTGTACAAGAAGCCCATGGTGATCTCGTACAAGGTGCCCTGGCTGACCGCGCAGATCATGAAGCGGCAGGGTTACCTGCCGTACGTGGGATTGCCTAATATCCTTTCAGGGCGCTTCGTCGTGCCGGAACTGCTGCAGGACGATGCCACGCCCGAGGCGCTGGCCCGCGAAACGCTGCTGCAGCTCAACGACGAGGGCAACACCGCCTTCCTCTACGAGCATTTCACCCGCATGCACGAGACGCTTAAGTGCAATACCGCGCAACTGGCCGCCGATGTGGTGGTGGACCTGATGCACAGCCGGGGGACCGTCTGATGGCGCGCCGCAACGCCGCTTCTCCCCAGATGGGCCTCGATCTCGCCCCGGCCGCTGCCGCCGTGCAGCGCCTGTGCGGCGTTGACGAGGCGGGCCGCGGCCCGCTGGCCGGGCCGGTCTATGCCGCCGCGGTGATACTGGACCCGAAGCGTCCGATTCGCGGGTTGGCCGACTCCAAGATCCTGACTGCCGCCAAGCGCGAGCAGCTCTACGAAAAGATCTGCGAACGCGCGCTGGGCTGGCATATCGCCTTCGCCACGGTCGAGGAGATCGATACGCTCAACATCCTGCACGCCAGCATGCTGGCAATGCAGCGTGCCGTGCAGGGGCTGGCCGCCAGTGGCATCGTGCCGGACCTGGTGCAGGTGGATGGCAATCGTTGCCCGCAGGTGCCGTTCCCGGTCGAAGCCATTGTCCAGGGCGATGCGCTGGTCAAGGCGATCTCGGCGGCGTCGATCCTGGCCAAGGTGGCGCGCGACCGCGAGCTGAGGGTGCTGCACGAGCGCTATCCGCAGTACGGCTTCGATTCGCACGTCGGCTATGGCACGCCGCAGCATCTGGCTGCGCTGGCTGAGTTCGGCGCCACGCCGCACCACCGCCGTACATTTGCGCCCGTGCGCGAGGCGCTGGAGCAGCGGCCCATGTTCACCGCGGTGGCCGAAGTTACCGAAGTCATCGAAGTCACCGGGGCCAGCGCCCCGGTATCGGTCACGATCGCGCCCTGAGGCGCAACCGGCGCATCCCGACAATTCCCGCATCGTGAAGCACGTCACCTCGCGCGACAACGCGCTATTCAAGCATCTGAAGGCCCTGGCCACTTCCACGCACCAGCGCCGCAAAGCAGGGCAGTCGCTGCTCGACGGCGTGCACCTGGCGCAGGCCTATGTGGCCGCGCGCGGCCAGCCCGTCACCTGCGTGGTGTCGGAACGGCACTACGACCACGCCGAGGTGGCGCCGGTGCTGGCGCTGATCGAGGCCGAGCGCGTGGTGGTGCTGGCCGATGCACTGTTCACGCAGATCAGCGGCGTAGTCAATGGCATCGACCTGATGCTGGTGATCGAGACGCCGGTCGGGCACCTGCCGGCGCGCATCGAACAAGACTGCATCATCCTGGACGGGGTGCAGGATGCCGGCAATGTCGGGTCGATCCTGCGCAGTGCCGCCGCCGCCGGCATCGAGCATGCCTTCCTTGCCACCGGCTGTGCCTTTGCCTGGTCGGTCAAGACGCTGCGTGCCGGCATGGGTGCCAACTTTCACCTGAATATCGTCGAGCACTGCACGCTTGAGTCGCTGGCGCCGCGCCTCGCGGTGCCGCTGCTGGCGACTTCATCGCATGCCGATGCCGCGGTATTCGACACCGATCTGCGCGGGCCGGTGGCCTGGGTGGTCGGCAATGAGGGGGCAGGGGTCAGCGACGGCTGGATGGCACACGTCACGCGCAAGGTGGGCATCCCGCAACCGGGCGGGCTGGAATCGCTGAATGTGGCGGCGGCGACCGCGATCTGCCTGTTCGAGGCAGTGCGCCAGCGGCGCGCCGCCTGAGGCTGCGTAGGCAGCACAAGGAGAAAGCGGCCTGAGCGGCCGCTTTTTGCTTAGTAGTTGTCGCGATCGACCTTGATCTCCTGCAGGATCGTGGTCGCGATCTCTTCAATCGATTTGTGCGTGGAAGAGAGCCATTTGATCCCTTCGCGCCGCATCATCGCCTCGGCCTCATTGACTTCATAGCGGCAGTTTTCCAGCGCCGCATACTTGCTGCCGGGACGGCGCTCGTTGCGGATCTCGGTCAGGCGCTGCGGATCGATCGACAGGCCGAAGATCTTCGGCTTGAACGCATACAAGGCCGACGGCAGCCGGCCGCGCTCGAAATCGTCTGGGATCAGCGGGTAATTGGCCGCCTTCAGCCCGTATTGCATGGCCAGGTAGAGGCTGGTCGGGGTCTTGCCGCTGCGCGACACGCCCACCAGGATCACATCGGCTTCTTCCAGGTTCTTGTGTGACTGACCGTCATCATGGGCCAGCGAGAAGTTGATTGCCTCGATCCGGTTTTTGTAAGCCTCGGTGTCGGCGTTCTGGTGGAAGCGGCCGATTGCATGGGTGGACTTCAGGCCCAGTTCCTTCTCAAGCGGCTCAATGAAAGTCTGGAACATGTCCAGGATCATCGCCTTGGCGCGGCGCAGTGCCTTGTTCGCTTCCTGGTTGACCAGCGTGGTGAAGACAATGGGCGGCACGCCTTCGTTGTGGAATGCCTCATTGATCTTGCCGACGGCGATATGTGCCTTTTCCGGGGTATCGACGAAGGGCATGCGCACCTTGCGGAAGCGCATCTCGAACTGGGCCAGGATCGAGTGGCTGAACGTCTCCGCCGTGATGCCGGTGCCATCCGAGACGATGAACACGGTTCGGACCGCAGGGCGCTCGCTGGCCTGGGGTGTGGGGGCGGAGGGGGATTCAGGCTGCGTTCCAGGCTGGGACCCGGGTGTCGCCGTTCCGGGCGCTTCTGGCAGGGACATGGGGATGGCGCACATGGGGATGGCGCGTTAATAAATAGATTCAATCTTCCGCAGAAAAGTGCGGCGCAGCACGGTAGAATAGCGGCGATCTTTTCGCTAAGCAATTCTGCGGGGTGCACGCGCGTGCAACAAACAGCCTCGGAATTGTCGACAATGTGCGCTACGCGATGAGAGCCGTAGCGTCAGGTCCGCAGCGCCAGTTCGGGGTTGCTTAGCCAAGCGATCATTGGTCCGGGAACAGAACGCCAACAACATACCGGGCCTGCGCGACAAGTTTTCTACTTTGTTTTGAGGCTCTCATGACTAACCAGGCAGATAACGGCGCCTATGTGCTGCCGTTCGAGCAGTTGCGCATGGCTGACGTGGAAATCGTCGGCGGCAAGAATTCGTCGCTGGGCGAGATGATCTCCCAGCTGGCGGAAGCCGGCGTCCGGGTTCCCGGCGGCTTTGCCACCACCGCGCTCGCCTTCCGCGACTTCCTTGCCCACAACAACCTGACCGAGCGCATTTCCCAGCGCCTGAAGACCCTGAACGTCGACGACGTCAAGGCCCTGGCCGAGGCCGGTGCCGAGATCCGCGAGTGGGTCGCATCTGCGCCGTTCCAGCCGCGCCTGGAACAGGAAATCCGTGAATCCTACGCCCGCGTGGCCGAGCGCGAAGGCGCCGAGGCTTCGTTCGCGGTGCGTTCTTCGGCCACCGCCGAAGACCTGCCCGACGCCTCGTTCGCCGGCCAGCAAGAGTCCTACCTGAACGTCAGCGGCATCGACGACGTGCTCGACAAGATCAAGCACGTGTTCGCCTCGCTGTACAACGACCGTGCCATTTCCTACCGCGTGCACAAGGGCTTTGCCCATGACGTGGTGGCGCTGTCGGCCGGCATCCAGCGCATGGTGCGTTCGGACCTGGCCTCTTCGGGCGTGATGTTCACCATCGACACCGAATCCGGCTTCCCCGACGTGGTCTTCATCACCTCCAGCTACGGCCTGGGTGAAACGGTGGTGCAGGGCGCGGTCAACCCGGACGAGTTCTACGTCTTCAAGCCGACGCTGCAAGCCGGCCAGTACCCGATCATCCGGCGTTCGATCGGCTCCAAGCTGATCAAGATGGAATTCACCAAGCCGGGCGAAACCGGCCGCGTCAAGACCGTCGACGTGCCCACCGAACTGCGCAACCGCTACTCGATCACCGACGACGACGTGACCGAGCTGGCCAGGTACGCGATGATCATCGAGAAGCACTATGGCCGCCCGATGGACATCGAGTGGGGCAAGGACGGCAAGGACGGCAAGATCTACATCCTGCAGGCCCGCCCGGAAACGGTGAAGAGCCAGTCCGCCGGCAAGGCCGAGCTGCGCTTCAAGCTCAAGGGCACCGCGCCCGTGCTGACCAGCGGCCGCGCCATCGGCCAGAAGATCGGCACCGGCCCGGTGCGCGTCATCAACGACCCGTCCGAGATGGAACGCGTGCAGCCCGGCGACGTGCTGGTGGCCGACATGACCGACCCGAACTGGGAGCCGGTGATGAAGCGTGCCTCGGCCATCGTCACCAACCGTGGCGGCCGTACCTGCCACGCGGCCATCATCGCGCGTGAACTGGGCGTGCCGGCCGTGGTCGGCTGCGGCGACGCCACCGACGTGCTGAAGGACGGCACGCTGGTGACCGTGTCGTGCGCCGAAGGCGACGAAGGCCGCATCTACGACGGCCTGCTGGAAACCGAAGTGACCGAAGTCCAGCGTGGCGACATGCCGGAAATCGACGTCAAGCTGATGATGAACGTGGGCAACCCGCAGCTGGCATTCGACTTCGCGCAGATCCCGAACTGCGGCGTCGGCCTGGCCCGCCTGGAATTCATCATCAACAACAACATCGGCGTCCACCCGAAGGCCATCCTCGACTACCCGCAAGTCGATGCCGACCTGAAGAAGGCCGTGGAAAGCGTGGCCCGCGGCCACGCCAGCCCGCGCGCGTTCTACGTCGACAAGCTGGCCGAGGGCATCGCCACCATCGGCGCGGCCTTCTACCCGAAGCCCGTGATCGTGCGCCTGTCGGACTTCAAGTCCAACGAGTACAAGAAGCTGATCGGCGGTTCGCGCTACGAGCCGGACGAGGAAAACCCGATGCTGGGCTTCCGCGGCGCCTCGCGCTACATCGCCGACGACTTCGCCGAAGCGTTCGAGATGGAATGCAAGGCCATGAAGCGCGTGCGCGACGAAATGGGCCTGACCAACGTCGAGATCATGGTGCCGTTCGTGCGTACGCTCGGCCAGGCAGAGAAGGTCATCGAGCTGCTGGCCAAGCACGGCCTGAAGCGCGGCGAGAACGGCCTGCGCATCATCATGATGTGCGAAGTGCCGTCCAACGCGATCCTGGCCGAAGAGTTCCTGCAGTACTTCGACGGCTTCTCGATCGGTTCGAACGACCTGACGCAGCTGACGCTGGGCCTGGACCGCGACTCCGGCATGGAACTGCTGGCCAAGGACTTCGACGAACGCGATCCGGCAGTGCGGTTCATGCTGTCGCGCGCCATCGAGGCGTGCATCCGCCTGAACAAGTACGTCGGCATCTGCGGCCAGGGTCCTTCGGACCATCCGGACTTTGCCGAGTGGCTGGCCAAGGAAGGCATCAAGTCGATCTCGCTGAATCCGGACTCGGTGGTCGAGACCTGGCAAAAGCTGGCTTCCTGAAGCATTTGACGTCACAATAACGATATTGCCGGCGCCTTCTGGCAGCCGGCAGGCACCGGCCCTGCGTCAGGTGTTGCTACTGCCCCGCAGACGCTGAAAGGCGCTGCGGGGTTTTTACTTTTCGGGATGTCTCTGGACGAACGGGGGCTTGGATGGCGTACTACATCTGGTTCGTGGCAGCGGTCGCGCTGGTGATCATCGAGCTGAACACCGGCACCTTTTACCTGCTGATGGTGGCGGTGGGGCTGGCCGCGGGCGGCGTGGGGGCCCTGCTAGGGTTGTCGCCGGCCACGCAGACGCTGGTGGCAGCGCTGGTCGCGGCGGTGCTGATCGCCGCGCTGCGCCGTACCCGCTTTGGCAAGCTGCGGCGCGGCAACGCCGCTGCCGATCCCGACGTCAATCTCGATATCGGCCAGGAGCTCGACGTGCCCGGCTGGGATGCCAACGGGCGCGCCCGCGTGCCTTACCGCGGCGCTGACTGGACTGTGGAATTGGCGCCCGATTGCGCCGCCGCGCCAGGCCGCTACCGCATCGTCGCAGTGCGCGGCAGCACCCTGGTCGTGTCTCCCCGCTGAAATCCTGTCTTATTGCGTGGCGCGGCAATTGCTGCGCTGCGATCCGCCTGCCGCCGCCTGGCGGCTCCGTACTGCTGTCTTCTGTCTGGAGGGTCGTTACATGCTCGCATTTCAGCTTGGTTTGTTGCCGCTGATCATCCTTATTGCCGTCATCGTGCTGATTGCCAAGGGCATCAAGATCGTGCCGCAGCAGCATGCCTGGGTGCTCGAGCGCCTCGGCCGCTACCATGCGACGCTGACACCGGGGCTGTCGATCGTGGTGCCGTTCGTCGACCGCGTCGCCTACAAGCACGTGCTCAAGGAAATCCCGCTCGACGTGCCCAGCCAGGTCTGCATCACCAGGGACAACACCCAGCTGCAGGTCGATGGCGTGCTGTACTTCCAGGTTACGGACCCGATGAAGGCATCGTATGGATCGAGCAATTTCGTGGTGGCGATCACGCAGCTGTCGCAGACCACGCTGCGCTCGGTGATCGGCAAGCTGGAGCTCGACAAGACCTTCGAAGAGCGCGAGTTCATCAACCACAGCGTGGTCAACGCGCTGGATGAGGCTGCCGCCAACTGGGGCGTCAAGGTGCTGCGCTACGAGATCAAGGACCTGACCCCGCCCAAGGAGATCCTGCACGCGATGCAGGCGCAGATCACCGCCGAGCGCGAAAAGCGCGCGCTGATCGCCGCGTCGGAGGGCAAGCGCCAGGAGCAGATCAACCTTGCCACGGGCGCGCGCGAGGCGGCGATCCAGAAGTCAGAGGGCGAGCGTCAGGCCGCCATCAACAGGGCGCAGGGCGAGGCGAGCGCGATCCTGGCGGTGGCCGAGGCCAATGCGCAGGCGATCCAGAAGATCGGCAATGCGATCCGCACCGAAGGTGGCATGGATGCGGTCAACTTGAAGGTGGCCGAGGAATACGTGGCCGCGTTCGGCAACCTGGCCAAGCAGGGCAATACGCTGATCGTGCCGGGCAATATGGGCGAGATGAGCAGCATGATCGCGTCCGCCCTGCAGATCGTGAAGGGGCAGCAGAAGGCTGCCTGAAGGGGCTGACGGACACGCCGCGGCAGCGCGGCGCCCGGGCTCAGTCCTTGGCGTCGCCCTTCATGATGCGGGCCTTCTCGCGCTGCCAGTCGCGCTGTTTCTCGGTCTCGCGCTTGTCGAACTGCTTCTTGCCCTTGGCCAGGCCGATCTCGCATTTGACGCGGCCGCGCGTGTAGTGCAGGTTCAGCGGGACCAGCGTGTAGCCGCGCTGCTCGACCTTGCCGATCAGCTTCTTGATCTCGTCGGCCTTGAGCAGCAGCTTGCGGGTGCGCACCGGGTCGGGATTGACGTGGGTGGAGGCGCTTTGCAGCGGGCTGATGTGGGCGCCGATCAGGAACATTTCGGCGTCGCGCACCACCACGTAGCCTTCCTTGATCTGCACGCGGTTGGCGCGGATCGCCTTGACTTCCCAGCCTTCCAGCACGATCCCGGCCTCATATCGCTCTTCGATGAAGTAGTCGAAAAAGGCCTTTTTGTTGTCTGCGATGGTCATGCGTGCGGGTGGGGGAACAATGAGTGGAATCCGGTCGGATCGCTGCAGTGCCGCATGGCGAGGTGCCGCCATGCGCCAGCGTCGGCTAAAATTGGCATTTTAGCAAACCAGCCCCGGTACCGGCTCATGCTGCCGCGCGTTGCGCACGGCATGGCCGGAAGCCAGATTGCCCACTACATGGCAGACGTCCATAAATCCGTGCTGCTCGGCTACTCCGCCGCGCAGATGTACGACCTGGTCACGCGCGTGGAGGACTATCCCAAGTTCCTTCCATGGTGCGGTGGCGTGGAGGTGTTCGAGCAGACCGATACCATGCTCGACGCCAAGATCCATATCCACTTCAAAGGGATCCAGCAGTTCTTCCACACCCGCAATACGCAGGAACGCCCCACGCGCATCGACATGACCTTTGCCGACGGGCCGTTCAAGACCTTCAACGGCGCGTGGCGCTTTACGCCACTGCGCGAAGACGCCTGCAAGATCGAATTCCACCTGCACTATGAGTTTTCCAGCCTGCTGCTGGAAAAAATCATCGGCCCGGTCTTCAGCATGATTGCCAATACCTTTGTCGACGCCTTCGTCAAGCGAGCCGAGGTGGTCTATGTCGCCAACTGACGGTGGGGCAGGGACGGTGCATATCGCGGTCTGCTATGCGCGGCCCGATACCGTCTTCCTGAAGGAGATCGACGTGCCTGCCGGCACCACGATTGCCGCGGCCATCGTCGGCTCCGGGCTGCAGCAGGCCTGTCCGGAGGTGGACCCGTCGACCATGCGGGTGGGTATCTTCGGCAAGCTCAAGACGCCGGAGACGGTGGTGCGCGAAGGCGATCGCGTGGAGGTTTACCGGCCCTTGACCGCCGATCCCAAGCAGGCGCGCCGCAAGCGGGTGCAGAAGCAGCGCGCGGGCGGCACGCGCGAAGGCCAGAAGTGGTTGCGCGGCAGCAGTTGAGCCGAGCTTGCCAGGCATGCAAACGGGGCCGATGCGCCCCGTTTTTCTTTGACGTCAGCTGCAGTTCTTCTCGAGGCTGGCGTTGGTCTTGAGCATCTCGGCCTGGCGCTGGTCGCTGTTCAGGTGCTGCAGCGAGCCGTCCGGACCCGCCACCGCGGCGCGCATGCCTTGCTGCAGGCCGTTGGCGTAGCTGCGCAGCTGGGCGCAGCGGGCCTCGCGCTCAGCCGCCTCGCTTTCCTTGCGGGCCTCTTCGGTGGCGGCCTTCAGGCTGGCCTCGCGGCGCTTCTGGAAGGCTTCTTCGGGCGTCGGCGCCGGGGCCGCCGCGGGCTTGGCCGCGGCTTTGGCCGGAGCGGGGGCAGCAGGGGCGGGTGCCGTGGCATTGGCGGCCTCCACCGGCTGGAACTCGCCGGCAAAGCGGCCCGGCGCGCGCAGCACCTTGGCTGCCGCCGCCGACGGCGGCACGTCGCTGTAGACCATGCGGCCGTTGGCGTCGCGCCATTGCCAGTAGGCAAGGGCCTGGACGGGAACGGCGAGAGTGGCGGCGGCAAGCAGGCACAGCGCGGACGATCGTTTCATGGCGAGGCGTCTTAAAGTGACTTGGAAGTAACTGGTGCGGCTGGAATCGTGCTGGGCCGCCGGCTGCGCGCATGGCGATGCCGCGGCAGGACAGCCGCGGCGATGGCTTGGCGCCCGCCTGGTATCAGGTGCGTAGCGCCGGTTTGACCCTGGTAAAGCTATTGTTCGTGGCGTGTGTGACCCCCGCGCCATCGTTCGCTAGTCTACGCAGACTTGTCGGTGGCGTGCAAGCGCACCGACCAGGCCACGCCGACCATCAGCAACACAATGGCGGCGATTTCCAGCGGCCGCGGCCATCGGTGGTCGAAGACAAAGCCGTAGGCCAGCGCGAACAGCGTCTCGAACACGATCATCTGGCCCGACAGCGTCAGCGGCAGGCGCCGGCTGGCAATATTCCACAGGTTGTTGCCGATCAGCGACGCGCCCAGCGCCACCGCGGCGTTGACCATCCAGAACCACTGCCAGTCACGGCCGCTGTCGCCCGCGGTCAGCGTGTCGCCCGCCAGCACCCAGCCGATCACGGCCAGCACCGCCGACACCGCGCCGGTCGACAACCCGTACAACGCCGACCATTCATTGCCGCTGTAGTGCGGGTTTCGCTGCAGGTAGCGTGCGTTATCGACCGCGTAGAGCGTCCAGCAGACCAGCGCGCCGGCCGCGCAGCAGACCCCGGCCAGTTTCTGCCAGACCGGCCGGACTGCCGCACCGGCTGCCGCCGCGTGGGCGCTCTGGCCGCCGCCGAACAGGTCGATATTGATGCAGGCGATGCCGGCGGCCACCACCAGCAGCGGCCACACCAGCCGCGACAGTGGCACGGCGCCGTGGTCGCGCCGGCCCATGATGGTGACCGAGATCGGCAGGATGCCGATGATCAGCGAAGTGGGGCCCACCCCGGCGAGCTGCACGCCGAAGGCCAGCAGCACGTAGTAGAGCAGGTTGCCGGTGAAGGCCTGGCGCAGCAGCGCCACGCAGTCCGCCCGGGTCAGCTTGCACGCGATGCGCTTCATCAGCGGCAGCGCGGCCACGAAGGCGACCAGCCCGTAGGCCAGGTAGCGGCCGATGGCCAGCTCCCACGGCGAGAACACGGGCAGCAGCTTGGGGGCGATAAAGACCATGCCCCAGAAGGCGCCTGCCAGCAGCCCGCACAATACGCCGATTCCCATGCTTCGGTTCGCCCGAGTAAAAACCGACGAGCATAGCAGACCGCTTGCAGGAAAGCCTGCAGGAAAGCCCGTTGCAGTGCATCAGCAAAGCGCGCATTCCTGTATAATTCGGTTTTGCGCCTAGAGGATTTGCTATGCGTCTTGTCCAGAAAGCACTCACATTCGATGACGTGCTGCTCGTACCGGCCTATTCGGCCGTCCTTCCCCGGGATGTCTCCCTCCGCACCAGCCTGACCCGCTCCATTGAACTGAACATCCCGCTGGTATCCGCGGCGATGGACACAGTGACGGAAGCCCGCCTGGCGATTTCCATGGCGCAGGCCGGCGGTATCGGCATCGTCCACAAGAACCTGAAGCCCGCCGACCAGGCCCGCGAAGTTGCGCGCGTCAAGCGTTATGAGTCGGGCGTGCTGCGTGATCCGATCACCATTTCGCCGGACATGAAGGTCCGCGATGTGATCGCGCTGTCGCAGCAACACGGCATTTCCGGCTTCCCGGTGCTGGAAGGCAAGGCTGTGGTCGGCATCATCACCAACCGCGACCTGCGCTTCGAGGAAGAACTCGACGCCCCGGTGCGCGCCAAGATGACGCCCCGCGAAAAGCTGGTGACCGTGGCCGAAGGCGCGACGCTGGAAGAAGCCAAGCGCCTGATGAACCGCCACCGCCTTGAGCGCGTGCTGGTGGTCAACCAGGCCTTCGAGCTGCGCGGCCTGATCACGGTGAAGGACATCCAGAAGGCCGTGGACAATCCGCTGGCCAGCAAGGACGACCACGGCCAGCTGCGCGTAGGCGCCGCGGTCGGCGTGGGCCCGGACAACGACGAGCGCGTTGAACTGCTGGTCAAGGCCGGCGTCGATGTGATTGTGGTGGATACGGCGCACGGTCATAGCCAGGGCGTGCTGGACCGCGTCCGCTGGGTCAAGCAGAACTTCCCGCAGGTGCAGGTGGTTGGCGGCAATATCGCCACCGGCGATGCCGCGCGTGCGCTGGTCGAGCATGGCGCCGACGGCGTCAAGGTCGGCATCGGCCCGGGTTCGATCTGCACCACGCGTATCGTTGCCGGCGTGGGCGTGCCCCAGATCACGGCGGTTTCCAACGTTGCCGAAGCCCTCAAGGGCACCGGCGTGCCGCTGATCGCTGACGGCGGCGTGCGCTACTCCGGCGATGTGGCCAAGGCCCTGGCGGCCGGCGCCCACACCGTGATGATGGGCGGCATGTTCTCGGGTACCGAGGAAGCACCGGGCGAAACGTTCCTGTTCCAGGGCCGTTCGTTCAAGAGCTACCGCGGCATGGGTTCGGTGGGTGCGATGAAGGATGGCGCGGCAGACCGCTACTTCCAGGAAGACAACACCGCCAATGTCGACAAGCTGGTGCCTGAAGGCATTGAAGGGCGCGTGCCGTACAAGGGCTCGGTGATGGCGATCATCCACCAGCTGACCGGTGGCATACGGTCCTCGATGGGCTATTGCGGCAGCAAGTCGATTGCCGACTGGCACGAGAGCGCCCAGTTCGTGCAGATCACGGCAGCCGGCATGCGTGAATCGCACGTGCACGACGTGCAGATCACCAAGGAAGCGCCGAACTACCATATCGACTGACGCGCAGCGGCTGCGCCCGTCGCCTCGCGGCGGTGCGTGGCCGCAAGATCGTCGGGGCGAGGGCGCAATGCCGCGGGCGGCGCCTTCGCCTGACCGGAATGCCATCCGGCCCGGCCGCTCGCCACGCCGGTGTTGCCTGAACGTGGGCCACACCAGCCGGCCGCACCATCGGCCAGGCCCATGACGAGGAGCGCCAATGAAGGTATTGCTGCGAGCCGTGCTGTTTTTTGATGCCCTGGTGGATTTGCTGCTGGGCATCCTGCTGCTGCTGTCCCCGTTCACCACGCTGTATGCGGCGCTGCAGTTGCCGCAGCCGCAACCGGCCCTGTTCGGGCAACTGCTGGGCGTGGCACTGGTCGGCCTGGCCGTGCTGCTGTGGCAGGCAACCTTCAACGGCCAGCTGACGGTGCCAGTGGCGCGCACGGCCGGCTATGTGAACCTGGCCAGCGCAGTGCTGATCATTGCCTGGATGGTGTTCATGGAACTGCCGCTGGTCGGCGCGGGCAAGATCTGGCTGCCGGTGATGGCAGTGGTGCTGGCGTTTTTCGCGCTGGTGCAGATTCCCGCTTCCAGGCGCGTGCGCAACCGCGAAAGGCAGCTGAAGGCCGAGCGCGCACTGCAGGAACAGGAAAACAAGAAGGAAGTCCGCAAGGAACCCGGCGTCGCCCCCGCGGCGCGCCCAACGAATACCCCAGAATACCGGCGCGAGCCGGTCATCACGCCGCCGCCGGGCTATGGCCCCGGCACGGAAGTCGTGACCGAGCCCATCCCGGAAGACACGCCATCGGCCCATCATGCACGACAAAATCCTCATTCTTGATTTCGGCTCGCAGGTCACGCAGCTGATCGCCCGCCGCGTCCGCGAGGCGCACGTCTATTGCGAGATCCACCCGAACGACGTCTCCGACGACTTCGTCCGCGAGTTCGCCCCCAAGGCCATCATCCTGTCGGGCAGCCACGCCAGCACCTATGAAGACCACCAGCTGCGCGCGCCGCAGGCCGTGTGGGACCTGGGCGTGCCGGTGCTGGGCATCTGCTACGGCATGCAGACCATGGCCGTGCAACTGGGCGGCAAGGTCGAGTGGAGCGACCACCGCGAATTCGGCTACGCCGAGGTGCGCGCCCATGGCCACACCAACCTGCTCAAGGACATCGAGGATTTCCGCACGCCGGAAGGCCATGGCATGCTCAAGGTCTGGATGAGCCACGGCGACAAGGTTGCCGGCCTGCCGCCGGGCTTCAAGCTGATGGCCTCCACCCCCAGCTGCCCGATCGCCGGCATGGCCGACGAGGCGCGCGGCTACTACGCGGTGCAGTTCCACCCCGAGGTCACGCATACCGCCAAGGGCCGCCAGATGCTGGAGCGCTTCGTGCTCGGCATCGCTGGCTGCAAGCCTGACTGGGTCATGCACGACCATATCGCGGAAGCCGTCGCCAAGATCCGCGAGCAGGTCGGCGATGAAGAAGTCATCCTGGGCCTGTCCGGCGGCGTCGACTCGTCGGTGGCCGCGGCGCTGATCCACCGCGCCATCGGCGATCAGCTCACCTGCGTGTTCGTCGACCACGGCCTGCTGCGCCTGGACGAAGGCAAGATGGTGATGGACATGTTCGCCGGCCGCCTGCACGCCAAGGTCGTGCATATCGACGCCTCCGAACAGTTCCTCGGCCACCTGGCCGGCGTGACCGATCCCGAGCAGAAGCGCAAGATCATCGGCCGCGAGTTCGTCGAAGTGTTCCAGGCCGAGGCCAAGAAGCTGAGCAACGCCAAGTGGCTGGCGCAGGGCACGATCTATCCGGACGTGGTGGAGTCGGGCGGCACCAAGACCAAGAAGGCCACCACCATCAAGAGCCACCACAACGTCGGCGGCCTGCCGGAAACGCTGGGCCTGAAGTTGCTGGAGCCGCTGCGCGACCTGTTCAAGGACGAAGTGCGCGAGCTGGGCGTGGCCCTGGGCCTGCCGCCGGAAATGGTCTACCGCCACCCGTTCCCGGGCCCGGGCCTGGGCGTGCGCATCCTGGGCGAGGTCAAGCGCGACTACGCCGACCTGCTGCGCCGTGCCGATGCCATCTTCATCGAAGAACTGCGCAAGACCATCGCCACTGAACACGACGCCGCAGCGGGCCTGTGCGAGCCGGACCAGGTCGGCAAGAGCTGGTACGACCTGACCAGCCAAGCCTTCGCCGTGTTCCTGCCGGTCAAGTCCGTGGGCGTGATGGGCGATGGCCGCACCTACGACTACGTCGTCGCGCTGCGCGCGGTGCAGACCACCGACTTCATGACCGCGCACTGGGCACACCTGCCGTATGCGCTGCTGGGCCGTTGCTCGAACCGGATCATTAACGAAGTCCGTGGCCTGAACCGGGTTGTGTATGACGTGTCGGGGAAACCGCCGGCGACGATTGAGTGGGAGTGAAATCGGGTTCTTCGGTGACTATCGCCGGCCAGCGGAACAGGTTGGCGGTAGAACCCCGGGGCCGGATTGAAGCCCTCCCGTTCAGATGCCGCTGCGGCCGGGGTCAAGCGCGAGGATATCGAGCGTGATCGGTCAAGCCCCCAAGGCGCGTGCAAGGATTTCTGACTACCTCTCAAAGCGGTATCTGGATATCTTCCAGGCGTAGTCCAGCACGTCGCGGGTCATCACGGCATAGGGCGTCCCGCGGCGCTACCCTGTCGGGGACGCATGTCACGCAAAACACCTCTGCGAGCGGCTTGCCGTTGACTTCGAGGGGGGCCTGGGCGTTGGCCGCCGATGGCAGCGTCAGGCCACCCTAAGCAGGTTCCCATGTCTGGCCCAGTGACCGGACGCACTCATCCACGCTCAGTTCATGCAGCGACTCGCGCGGCAGCGTTTCGCTGGCCGCGCGTGTCAGGACATCCAGCACGGGTGGCTTAAGCCGCACCAGCAGCAGGCGCTGGCCTTTGGCGGCCACCTCGGACGCGAAAGTATGCAGCGCCTCGATCGTCGAGCCATCGATGTCCGGCGTCTCCTCCATGCTGAAAACAAGCGTATGGAGCCCCGGCCCAGCCGCCTCGTGCAGGTGTCGCGCCCTGGCCAGCATGCGTTCTGCATTGGCGAAGAACATCGGCGCTTCCGGTCGAACGATCAGCACGCCCGACAGAGTCCGGGCCTCAGGGTGAGCCGCGATGTCAACGTAGTCGTGGCTAGAGCCAAGGCGCCCCAATTCGCTGACTCTTGGTTCGGCGAAGCTACGCAGTGTCAGCATCAGGCTGATCCCGATTGCCACCAGCAGTCCGTCGAGCACGCCAAGCAGGAGCACGGCGACACATGCGGCAACCACCAGCAGCCGGTCGCGGCGCCATGTCCAGTAGGGCCTGAATGCATCGAGACGCAACGTATGGCTCACGGCATGTATCACGATGGCAGCGAGCACGGGCTCGGGCGTGCGTGCAAGCTGCGGCAGCAGCGCGGCAACAATCAGCGCGATGACTGCTGCGGCGCACCAACCCGCCAGGCGAGACTGTGCTCCGGCTGCTTCATTTGCAGACGTGGCGGAATAGCCTGCCCCGACTGCCATGCCATGTAGCAAACCGGAGCCAATATTGGCCAGACCCAGTGCGACCAGGTCGCGGTTGGGTGAGGTCACATCACCGTACTTGAGCGCAAAGCTGCGGATCGAGCCGTACGACTCCGCATACAGGATCAGCACCAGCGCGAAGGCGAGCTCGCTAACGCGCAACCACTGTACGCGCTGCAGGTCGGGCAGGCCGATGGTGATATTTGCGAGATCGATCGTGCCCACTTCGGCAATGCCGTAGTGCGACAGATCGGTGGCATAGGCTGCTGTGATGCCCAGCACGATCACCACCAGCGGTCCCGGCACCCGCCGCAAGCGCGCCAGCGCGAACAACAAGGCCAGCGCCGCCAGGCACGCGGCGAGCGCATTGAAGTTCCAACCCGCCGATTCGTGCAGGAACTGGTACGTGAAACGCGGCAGGTCGCTGTGCGTCGGGTGGATCCCGGCGATGCTCGAAACTTGCTTGAGAATGATAATGACTGCTAGTCCGAACGTGAAGCCGCGCAGCACCGGCTTGGCAATGAAGTCGGTAATGCCGCCCAAACGCGCCATGCCCGCCAGCACCAGGAAGACACCGGCCAGCGTAACGAACCCGGCGGCGAGCGCCAGGCGCAGCGCGGCATTGGCACCGCTCGTCGACAGCGTGGCCGCGGCCAGCACCGCAGCGGAAGATGAGGTGGCCGACACCACCGCGAAGCGGCTCGTGCCCACAATGCCGTATATCACCAGCCCGACCAGCAGGCCGACCAGGCCAGCTTGCGCAGGCAGATTGGCGATGCCGGCGTATGCAACGGCTTCCGGCAGAAGCAGACCGGCAATAGAGCAGCCGGCGATCACATCTCGCCCGAGCCGTTGGCTTCGTGTCAGCGCCACGTCATTGGCCCTGCCGGTATCCGGCGGGGTGGACGAACCGGGGGCATCAGACGCAGGACACATAATCAGTGGAGTTCGGGCGATCGGCGGTCCGCTTATTCTGCCACTGATGGATGCCATCATAATGACTGCGGCGTCGTTGCGCACGGAGCTCCCTTATGACGAACCTCCAGTGGGCCCTAAACTAACAGGTGTTGAAAAACCATACGCGACCCTTCCTCCAGGAAGAGTCGACCTCATAGAAGGGCCTGCAAGCTGCTTTTTTGGACTGAGTGAGGGGTAGGTACCGTCGAGAACCCCAAAAAGCCCCACCTGAAATCGCTTTTCAATAGCCTGCTAAGCGGCGGCGGCCTGAAGGAACAGGTCACGAAGCAGATTTTCGACAAGACTCTCGCCCAAGGCAAATCGATGTTGTGAGCATGAGTGTCTGTGCCTCATTGCCTTTGTCCGTCGCGCGGGCGTGGGGGTCGCCAAATCGGGAAGGCGAGATGGTGGCACACCTCGTCGCTTTGATCAACGTCAAGTCTAGGTGGGGCGGCCTTGACGGGGCAGCGCGCAGCTGTTGTTGAGGGGCCAGGCTTAAGAAAGCCCTAAGAATTCGGCGGCATCATGGCAATCAAGGAGTTGCCATGATGCTAGCGCCAAGATCCATAGCCTTTCTTCGATCCATCGCCGCTGCGATGGGATTGCTTAGTACTGCCACTAGAAGACCGTACCACCCATACTGGCTGGTTTATCCGAAAGCACGATGAGATTCCTTCATCGATCCGGCTTCACCCGGTGGTGAATAGTGTCGCCAACTGTACCGCATGTTACGCGCGCGCTGATCAAGGAGACTTCAATGAGCACTACGTCCGCATCCGCCGTTAATCCCGACACAGCTGGGCAGGGAATCCGCGGGATCCTCGTCTGGGACGCTCCAGTCCGCGTTTTCCACTGGCTCATGGTGCTCAGTTTTACCGGGGCCTACCTTACCGCTGAGAGTGAGCGCTGGCGGGTAGTGCATGTAACGCTGGGCTACACCATGGCAGGCTTGGTGGTCTTTCGCCTTCTGTGGGGGCTCTTTGGCTCCCGGCATGCCCGCTTCGCAAACTTCGTCCGCGGCCCCAGGCAGGTGAAGGCCTATCTCCGAGGGCTGCTGCGCGGGGCGCCCGAGCACTATGCGGGCCATAACCCGGCCGGCGCGCTTGCCATCATAGCGCTGCTGGGGCTAGGGCTCGTCGTCACCGCTTTGGGCTGGATGACTTATAACGATATGGCCGGCCACTGGGTCGAAGACATTCACGAAGCGGCAGCCAATTTCATGCTGGGGATTGTCAGCGTTCACGTAGCCGGCGTGTTGATTGCCAGTTGGTTGCATCGCGAAAACCAGGTAGGTGCCATGGTGACGGGGCGCAAGCCCGGTAGGCCGGATGACAGCATTCGCAGGCCCTGGCGCAGCGTCGCCGTCCTGATGCTCGTGACGGTTCTGACATTTTGGTGGCTGCAGTGGAACGGCGTTCAGCCTGGCGCTGGCTTCTCCTTCTCCGAGCACCGCGCGGCCTCGGCGAGGGGCAGCGATTGCGATAACGATTAAGCGTTATCTCATGAGAAACTAAACTATGCGCATCCTGCTTGCCGAAGACGACCCGCTGATAGGAGAAGGCCTAAGAGCCGGGCTGCGGCAGCTCGGCTTTCATGTGGATTGGGTGCGCGACGGCGAAGCCGCAGAGCGCGAGTTGCGCGCTCATCCCTACGCGGCTGCAGTACTCGATCTCGGTCTGCCGCTGAAAGATGGCATGGATGTCCTGATTGAGGTCCGGCGGGCCGGCAGCGCTGTGCCTGTCCTCGTGCTGACCGCGCGCGACGCAGTGCCGGACCGTATCCGTGGGCTCGATATCGGCGCTGACGACTATGTCATCAAGCCGGTGGATCTGCATGAACTGGCCGCGCGGCTGCGCGCGCTGATACGCCGCGCACACGGCCAGCCACAGGAGCGCCTGCGCATAAGAGACGTTGTTCTCGATCCAGCCGCCAGAACCGTGCAGCTAGAGGGCGAGTCTGTCGCGCTGTCCGCTCGCGAGTTCGACCTCCTGCATGTGCTGATGCTACATGCCGACCAGGTACTTTCACGGGAGCAGCTCGAGCAGCATTTGTATAGCTGGGGGCGAGAAGTGGAAAGTAATGCAATCGAAGTGCACATTCACAATCTGCGGCGAAAGCTTGGGGCTGCTTTGATCCATACGGTGCGCGGCGTTGGCTACATCCTTCCACGCGAATCCAAAAAATGAATAATGGGCCACCTACTTCGCTGCAAGGCCGGCTGGTCACGCTTGTCCTCGCCGTGGTGGCAACTGTATGGCTGGCCACTGCGGCGATGACCTGGTTCGACGCTCGGCACGAACTCGACGAATTGCTTGATAGCCACCTGGCTCAGGCCGCGGCGTTACTGGTGGTGCAGCAAACGCATGAGATGCATGAGATAGATAGGGACGGCGAGGGCATCGACGCGCCCAGTCTCCACCGATACGCTCCCAAAGTCGCATTTCAGGTATTTCACGAAGGGCGTCTCGCGCTTCGATCTGCTAACGCGCCGGCGGTGGCGCTGGTCGAACGAGACAAGGGCTTCAAGACGGGATTCGCTACGGTGCAGATTACAGGCCTCACGTGGCGCGTCTTCGCTACGCATGGGGGAGAGCGGGACGTACAGGTCTACGTGGGCGAGCAAGCGAGTTCGCGGGCTTCGATTCTCTGGGCTGTGCTGCACAGTACGTTGTGGCCGATGGCCCTGGCGCTGCCGTTGCTGGCGCTGGCGGTCTGGTGGGCGGTGTACCAGGGCTTCAAACCGATGCGGCGACTCGGGCGTGCACTTGCGGAACGCCCTGCGCAAGCGCTGCACCCGGTAAGGGTTGAAGGCATCACCTCCGAAATGGTGCCCATGGTGAATGCGCTGAACGGCCTGTTCGAGCGCATTGGTACGCTGTTGGAGTCGGAACGTCGCTTTACCGCAGACGCTGCGCATGAACTGCGTACACCGATTGCGGCAATCCGCGTGCAAGCGCAGGTAGCGTTGGGCGAGACCGACGATGCTTTGCGAAGAGACGCGCTTCGGCGCACGTTGGACGGTTGCGACCGCGCTACACGACTGGTGGAGCAGTTGCTTACCTTGTCGAGGCTGGAAGCCGACGCAACCCCCACCATGGCAGAAGTCGACCTGCGGACACTGGTTCAGCAGGTGGTGGCCGAACTGGCACCGAAGGCGATAGGCAAGAATCAGAGTCTAGAGTTCGAAGCCACCGAACCCTGCAGCCTTCCCGGCAACGAGGCGTTGTTGGTCGCCCTGGCTCGTAATCTGGTCGACAACGCGCTGAGATACAGTCCGCCGTTTGCGCGGGTGAGGGTGAGCGTGCTGCAGCACGCCGGGCGAGTTGAGTTGCTTGTTGAAGACAGCGGACCCGGTCTCGCTGAGACCGACTCCCGCAGACTTGGGGAGCGGTTCTTTCGGGTTCCTGGTAGCGGCGAGAGCGGCAGCGGGCTCGGCTGGTCGATCGTACGACGCATTGCGGCAGTTCACCAGTTGGAAATTGAGGTCAATCGGTCGGCGGCATTGGGCGGACTTGCAGTTCACGTCAGAGGCCAGGGCGGTCGCCAAACCAGTTGAGAGTGCTTCTCTGGTTTTTATGCGTTGTGACTAGCATGGAATGAACAGGACGCACCTGGTGTCCGGGGCCCAATCGTGGGGGTGGGCGTCTGCAAGCACATGTCATGGCGGTTGATCTGTATCAAGGGCGGGTCCGGCGTCCGATGTAGCTTCAACGATAGCAGTTGGGACTGTTCAAGGCGTTAGTGCGAAGGTGCTGGGCTCTTGTTGGCGCAACTAGTGCGGGAGACGGAATGCAAATCAAAAAAATACATGGTCACTTAGAGTGGAAATGTATGTCGCCGTGAGGAGCAACGCAGTTACTTCCTGATTCCCCGCTAGCCATTCTGGCAGTCCGCGCTCGCGCTCTGGGCCAAGGCGCGTCGAATGTTCTCATCCTGCACTGGAGTCAGGAATGTTTCTTCCTAAAAGTCTTGTCGTAGGCACGCTTGTCGCATCGACACTGTTTGCCCATAGCCTCGCGTGCGCGCAGGCCTTGGTCCTGTCCGCCGCCCAGATCCAGTCGCTCGGTGTGCGATTCAGCCCGGTGACCGCAGCAGCCCAGCTCGAAATCGGCGCCAGCGGACGCGTGGTACTCAAGCCCGACGCGCAGTACGTGGTGGCCGCGCCGTACCCCGGCATGGTCTCGCGCGTGCTGGTGGCAATCGGCCAGCCGGTGCGCGCCGGCCAGCCGCTGGCCACCTTTGCCAGCCCGCAATTGTTCGAAGCCGGACGTGCGCTGACCGAGGCGCGCTCGCAAGCAAACCTGGCACGGCAAGCGCTGGCGCGGGACCGCAGCTTGCATGACGACGGCATTATTCCAGGCAGCCGCTGGCAGGCCACACAAGCGCGCGCCACGGAGGCGGCCGCCACGGTACGCGCACGCGAGGCCGAAATGGCTGCTGCGGGCATCGTATTCTCCGGTGGCTCAGGCGAGCCCCAATTGGTCGCAGGCCGGGCGGGCCTGATCGCAGAGGTGAATGCCATGCCTGGCACGCGCGTGGACGGCGCGGCGCCGTTGTTTCACGTTGTCGATCCGACCGCGCTGGAGTTGGACTTGCTTGTTGGCCGCGACATGCCAGCCCCGACTGGCGGCGAGCGCGTTGAAGTGCGCCAGCGCGGCGCCACCGGCCAGGTGGCCGGCGTAGTGCCGGTTAGCGACGGCACCGCAGCCGTGCGCGTGCGCGCCGTGCTGGACAAGCGCGGCAGCCTGCAGGCTGGCGAAAGCGTCAATGCAATCGTGCACTTGCGCGGCGCGCCAGACGCCACTGGCGCAGGCCGCGTGGGGGTACCCCCCACCGCACTGACATACTGGCGCGGCATGCCCGGTGTGTTCGTGGCAACCAAGACGGGCGTACGCTACCAGGCTGTGGTGATCGAGGCCGTGAACGAGGCTGCGGCGACCGTCCGTGGCACGCTGCCGGCAGGCACACGCGTGGCGGTTGCCGGCGTAGGCGCGCTCAAGGGCATGTTGGCGGGGGCTCAGTGATGCTGGCCGGCCTGGTTGAATTCTCCCTGCGCCAGCGGGCGCTGGTGCTGATCGCTGCCTGCGTGCTGGCGGTGGCCGGGGCGTGGGCTTACACGAAGCTGCCAATCGATGCGTTTCCGGATATCTCACCGACTCAGGTCAAGGTCATCTTGAAGATTCCCGGCATGACGCCCGAGGAAGTCGAGCAACGCGTGTCCACGCCGATCGAGCAAGAACTGCTCGGCATCCCCCGCAAGACCATCGTCCGCTCTGTGTCCAAGTACGGCATCAGCGACGTGACGGTCGATTTCGAGGAGGGCGTGGATTCCTACTGGGCCCGCCAGCAGGTGTCCGAGCGGCTCGCCGGCCTGCTGCGCGACCTGCCGGCCAACGCCGTCGGGGGGATGGCACCCATCACCACGCCGCTGGGCGAGATGTTCATGTTCACGGTCGAGGGCGATGCATTCTCGCTTGCAGAACGCCGACGGGTGCTCGACTGGGTGATCCGCCCGGCCCTGCGCACGGTGCCCGGCGTGGCGGATGTCAACGCGCTGGGCGGCGAGGTGCGCAGCTTTGAGGTGATTCCCGACCCCGCACGGCTACGTGCCAGAGCGGTTACGCTGGAGCAATTACGCCAGGCACTCGACACTAACAACCGCAATGACGGTGCCGGGCGGGTGGTGCAGGGCGACGAGAACTGGGTGGTGCGCGTGGAAGGCGGTGTGCGCGGCGTGGAAGACTTGCGGCGGATTGCTGTTGCTTCGTCCTCTGCTTCGCCCATTTCAGGCAGCGGCATGCCTGTAGTAACCGTGGGCGACGTGGCCACGGTCAGGCTCGGCGTGGCCACGCGCAACGGCGCGGTCAGCAAGGACGGTCGCGGTGAGGCGGTTCAAGGCCTGGTATTGGGCTTGCGTGGCGCCGATGCCCGCCAGCTAGTCACTGCCGTGCAGGTACGGCTGGACGCGCTCCGCCCGCAATTGCCCCAAGGCATGTCCACCCATGTGTTCTACAACCGCGGTGAACTGGTGACGCGTGCCGCCAGCACGGTGGTGCACGCGCTGATCGAAGCCAGCCTGCTGGTGGTTGTGACGCTGTACCTGTTTCTCGGCGGCGTGCGCGCGGCGCTGGTGGTGGCAGCCACATTGCCGCTGTCGATGCTGGCCACCTTTCTGCTGATGCGCTACGTGGGCCTGACTGCCAACCTGATGAGCCTCGGCGGCCTGGCGATTGCGCTGGGGATGCTGGTGGACGCGTCGGTGGTGGTGGTAGAGGGCATTGAGTCTGCACTGGCTCGCTCGTACGAGCACAAGAGCGACCCATCACTGCGCGGCGCGGTGATCCGCCATGCTGTGGCCAGCGTGGCCGTGCCGATGTTGGCCGGGGTCTCGATCATCGCTATCGTGTTCCTGCCGCTATTGTCGTTAGAGGGCCTGGAGGGCAAGCTCTTCGTGCCGGTGGCACTGACCATCGTGCTGGCACTGGCGTCTTCGGTGCTGATCGCGTTCACCGTGGTGCCAGCGTTGGCATCGCTGCTGCTACGCGCCCATGCCGATGAGGAGCCTTATGTGATGCGCAAGGTCGCCAGCGGATTCGCACGCCTGCAGGACTGGAGCACCGGGCACCGTCGCACGGTATTCGCCGCGGCGGGGGTGGCTCTGGTTTTGGCTGTGGCGCTGTATCTGTCGGTGGGCAAGACCTTCATGCCCACAATGGATGAAGGCGACTTGATCGTGCAGTTGCAGAAGGCGCCCTCGGTGTCACTGGGGACCTCGGTCGACCTGGATCTGAGGGTGCAGCAGGCGCTGATGGCAGAGGTGCCGGAGATCCGCTCGATCGTGGCACGCTCCGGCTCGGACGATCTCGGGCTCGACCCGATGGGGCTGAACGAAACCGACACCTTCCTCGTGCTCAAGGGCAAGGACCAGTGGCGCGGCAGCAAGGAAGACATCGCCATTGCCATTCGCCGCGTCATGGAGCGCTTCCCGGGCGTGGTGTACGGCTTCACGCAGCCGATCGAGATGCGTGTCTCGGAAATGTTGACGGGCACGCGCGGTGATGTGGCGATCAAGGTGTTCGGCACTGATCTCGGTGCCATCGATACCGCTGCGCAGGCCATCGCCGCACGCGTGCGCAAAGTCCCCGGCGCCGCCGAAGTGATAGCGCCCAGCAACGAGGGCGTGCAGTACCTCACGCTTGCGCTGGACCGCGCCGCTGTCGGCCGCGCCGGGTTTTCCGGCGATGCGCTGCAGGCGTTGCTGCGCGCGCAAGTGGAGGGCGAGCGGATCGGTATCGTGCCGGAGGGTACGGTGCGCACCCCGCTGATCCTGCGTGGCGGCGAGAGCCTGCGTCAGATGCCTGAAACCTTCACCAGCCTGCAAGTGACGGCACCCGATGGCAAGGTGTGGCCATTGACCTCGCTGGCGCAGGTGCAGCGCGTGGAGGGCCCTGTACGGATCAATCATGAGGACGGCGAGCGATTTGCGGTAATCCAGGTCAGCGTGGAAGGGCGCGACCTGACCGGCTTCGTGCAGGAGGGGCAAGCTGCGGTGGCGGGTCTTGCCAGCCTGACCAAGGGCTTGCGCATAGTCTGGGGCGGACAGTTCGAAAACCAGCAACGTGCGGCTGCGCGTCTCGCGTTGGTGGTGCCGCTGGCGCTGGGTGCCATCTTCCTGCTGCTTATGTTGACCTTCCGCTCGGTCCGCCAGGCGGTGCTGGTGATCGCGAACATTCCCTTCGCCCTGGTGGGAGGTATCGCCGCGCTGCGGCTGGCAGGCGAATACCTCTCAGTGCCGGCCTCGGTCGGCTTTATCGCGTTGCTGGGCATTGCGGTGCTCAATGGTGTGGTACTGGTCTCGCATTTCAATACCTTGCTGGAGGAAGGGCGACCGGTGGCCGAGGCCGTGCGTACGGGCGTGCGGGATCGCTTGCGGCCGGTCTTGATGACGGCCTGCATCACCGCGCTGGGCATGATCCCATTGCTGCTGGCAAGCGGTCCGGGCTCGGAGATCCAGCGCCCCTTGGCCATCGTTGTTTCGGGAGGGCTGGTTAGCTCGACCGCACTGACCTTGCTGCTGTTGCCGCTTCTGTTCGAGCGATTCAGTGTGGCGCGTTCGCGTCAGGAAAGCCGAGCCCGCATGGAACAAGGGGAGACGCAATGAATAGCGTGAAGAAAAACACGACACGCACGCTTGCCGCGGCTACTGTCATGACCGTAGCGTCCTCGATCGCCGTTATATCTGCAACCGCCGCAATGACTGGCGCCGCGAGGGCGCAGGCTGCCATAGCAGTGGAGGCCGGCATCCTGCCCAGCGAAGCCGCCGTGCGCGACGCTGTCAGCCAGTCGCCGGATGTACAGATGGCCGAAGCTCGTCGCGACGCCGTGCTGGCCCGCGCGGCCGGCATCCGTGCCGGCACCGCCGAGGCCGTGGTGCGCGCGACCGGGCAGGGCCGTCAGGTGCGGGAGCCGTCCGAGCGGTATGCCGAAGGACAATTGGCGCTGGAACGGCCGTTGCGGCTATGGGGCAAGGCCGACGCCGATGGCGCGCTGGCGGACGCGACGGCGCAGTCCGGCCAGCTTGCGGTGATGGATGCGCGCCACGAAGTCTCGCGGCAGATTCTGTCGCTGTGGTTCGGAGCGCTGCGCGCGCAGCAGGTACATCTGGCGGCGCAGGGCAATGACAGGCTTGCCGCCGAACTGGCAGCGATCACCGCACGGCGCGTCCAGCTGGGCGACGCGGCGCGCATGGACCATGAACTCGTGCTGGCCGAGCGTGCCCGTACCGCGGCGGCACTGGCCAGCGCGCGGGCGGCGGAAGCGGCAGCGCAAGCTGAGCTGCGGGCGCGCTTTCCGAGCCTTGGGATACCTGGTGGCCTGCCTGCCGACGCTCGCCTGCAGCCCTTGCCGGATGACCCTACCGGGTCGCTGCGCAATCGCTACGTGGAGGACAGCCATGAATTTCGCCTCGCCCTGTCCGAGGAAACACAAGCGCAGCGGCAGGCCCGGCGCAGCGATCTGGAGCGCAAGCCTGACCCAACAGTGGGCGTGTTCGTTACCATCGAGCGCGGCGGTGCGGAGCGGATCGCGGGCGTGAGTGTCAGCATGCCGCTTGGCTCCGCGCACCGGCGTTCGGTGGCAATGGCCGCCGCTGCCGACGCGGAGGCGGCAGCCCGCCGCCGCGTGGCGGTGGAGCGTCGGATCGGTGCCGAGTTCGAGGTGCTATACGGTGGCCTGGAGGGCAAGTGGGCCGCCGCCAGGGCGCTGTCCGAGGCGCTTGCGCTACAGCGCAGTGCTGCCGAGCGCACGGGGCGCGCCTACAAAGCGGGTGAAACCAGCTTGAGCGAGCTATTGATGATTCGGCGCGCGTTGGCCGACACCATGCTGGCTGAGCGCGCGGCCGTGGTTGATACGCTGGAGGCCGACAGTCGGCTACGGCTGGATCTGCATCAACTGTGGGACTTTGATGACTGAAGCGTTGGCCGATGCCGGTTCTAGCAGCCATGCATGGCGTCCATGCCCAATTTGCTTCTGTGGGAAGGAGCGGCGCCTGTGCTCCGTGGCCAATCTTACGCGTGCCGGACCCAAGTCCCAAATTGAGATTCACCTTAATCAGCGTGGATGGCGACGGTGGATTGGGGTTGATATGGCTCAATGCCGGTCGCGGGGCGATGGAATCATGAATGGGCGAGCACCGGTCTCTCGCTACCGGCGGGGCCAGACACTGTTCAAGCGTAGGTACTCGCGTGTCCACATGATTGATCCGGATCAACCACCACTCGGTTCCCCCTCCTAGACTGGCTGTATCAGCCAGCGGCACCCGTGGCGGGGCCAACGGCTTTGCGCAAGCGTCAAAGGAGACCAGATGCAACTGCAATTCCTCGGCGCGACCGATACGGTCACCGGCTCCAAGTACCTGCTCGATACCGGCCGTCACCAGGTCATGGTCGACTGCGGCTTGTTCCAGGGATACAAGACCCTGCGCTTGCGCAACTGGGACCCACTGCCGCTCGATCCGGCCAAGCTCGACGCGGTGGTGCTGACCCATGCCCACATCGACCACAGCGGGTATTTGCCCCTGCTGGTGCGCAACGGCTTCCGCGGCAGCGTGTACTGCACCATGGGCACCGCGCAGCTGTGCGGCATCCTGCTGCCAGACAGCGCCCGCCTGGCGGAAGAAGACGCCGATTACGCGAACCGCAAGGGTTTTTCGCGTCACCGCCCCGCATTGCCCCTTTACACGGCCGCCGACGCTGCACGAGCAATGCGGCAACTCCAGCCGATGCAGTTCGGCAAGCGCTTCCAGGTAGTGCCCGGCGTAGAGGCCGAGTTTGCCCGAGCCGGACATATCATCGGGGCAGCTATCGTCACGTTGTTCGTCGACGGCAAGCGCATCGTCTTCTCGGGCGACCTCGGGCGGCAGCAAGACATCGTCATGCGCGCGCCGGAGATGGTGCGTCAGGCGGATTACCTGCTGGTGGAGTCCACCTATGGCGACCGGCGGCATCCGGACGACGACCCGCTCGATGTGCTCGGCGAGATAGTCAGCCGGACAATTGGCCGCGGCGGCAGCCTGATCATCCCCGCTTTCGCGGTGGGGCGCACGCAGAGCCTGCTGTACTGCCTGCACCGCCTGCGCGAGCTCAAGCGCATCCCCGACGTGCCGGTGTACCTCAACAGCCCGATGGCCATCGACGCGACCATGATTTTCTCGCTGCATCCGGAAGAGCTGCGCATCAGCCGCGAAGAGTGCACCGCAGCCTGTAATCTCGCCACCCCGGTGCAGAGCATGGAGCAGTCGATCTGGCTGAACCACGACCGAAGTCCCAAGATCATCCTGGCTGGCAGCGGCATGGCTACCGGTGGTCGTGTGGTCCACCATCTTGCCACCTACGGCCCGGACCCTCGCAACACCATCCTGCTTTCCGGCTTCCAGGCGGCGGGTACGCGCGGCGCAGTGCTGGCCGCAGGCCGGCGCGACATCCGCGTCCATGGCAAGGACATCGCCGTGCATGCGTCGGTGGAGCAGGTGGAGAACCTGTCCGCACATGCCGATGCCACAGAACTCATGACCTGGCTTGGCGGCTTTCACCAGGCGCCGCGGCGTACGTTTGTCGTGCACGGCGAGCCACAGGCAAGCGATGCGCTGCGCCAGCACATCGAGCGCGATCTGCGCTGGGCGGTCACCATGCCGGAATATCGGCGGTCCTACCCGCTCGATTGATCCCGCCCGGATGCCTGAAATATGCATCTTTAGGCGCATTTTCAAAACCGGAACCACGCCATGGACTTTAGAACCATCCTCGTCGACCTCAGCGAAGATTCTGCCAGGTCGGCACGCATTGAAACGGCCGCACGGGTTGCGGCGAAATTCGGCGGCAGCGTGGTCGGACTGACTGCGACTGGAACAAACCTGGAGCCGTTTCGCGGGGCGGGCGAAGAAGCCGGACAATACGCGGCGCTTGCCGCCAGCCAGCTGCACAAACTGGTCGCCGCTCACAAGGAAGCCCTCGACACGCTGACCAGGCAAGTGTCGCCGGACATCCCCACCCGGCACATCATTATCGACGCCGAGTCCGGCTGGGCGCTTGCTGACGAGGGCCGGTTCGCCGATCTCATCCTTCCCGCACCGCCGTCGGCAGATGCCGATGTGCCGGCGCTGCTGGCCGGGGTTGCGGAGTATGCGATGCTCAATGCCGGCCGGCCCATCCTGCTGGTGCCGGGCGCGGCCGGCCCGCGCTTTGGTCGCCATGTCGCCATCGCATGGAACGGCGGCAGAGAAGCCGCGCGGGCGGTAGCGGACGCATTGCCGTGGCTCGCGCATGCCAGTGCTGTTACCGTCCTGGTGGTCAGCGCGGCTGGCATTGACGAAGAGACCTGCCGTGACAGCGGGAACCGGCTGACAGCGTGGCTGGCCAGCCATGGCGTCAATGCCGATCTGGTTGTCGGGGAGGGCGACCCCGACCACGTTCTGCCGCAACTTGCCTGCAAGGTACAGGCCGACCTGCTGGTTGCCGGCGGCTATGGCCGTTCCCGGCTGAAGGAGCTGGTGCTGGGCGGCACCACCCGCGCCCTGGTGCGCCAGTCATCGTTGCCAGTCTTCATGTCGCACTGACGGGTGACCGCTGCCAGTGGGGCAGTGGCAGCGCACGGCCTGGCGCAGGCGCTTTCTTTGTTCGGCTGGCACATCGCGGGCCGGCCGAATGTTGGCTTGCCGACATACCCGAGCCGCATCCTGAGCTAGTTTCCCACGTGCGTGGCTCAGCCGGTGTCGGCACACGGGTTGTGGCTCCGACGTCGCCGGTACCTGCGAAATTCCGGTTCTGATCCGCATCTCGCTTCCCATGCCGTTGCCTTTCCGTGCACAAACTCTATAGTCCATTGGCAAGGTAATAGTGACGAGAGCATGCCCCTGAAGGCGTCTTCATCCGCTCCGCAGGCGAGCAGCCTTGTCCAGAGTTCGCCCGACGATGGCTTTCGCCTGGTCGTGCGATTTCCGCGAGAGCAGGGGAACGGGCATGACAAGGGTGATGATTGCGGATGACCATGCTGTGGTACGGGATGGCCTGCGGCATATCCTGGAACGGGCCGGTGTGTTCGAGGTCGTCGGCGAGGCGGCCGATGGTACGCAAGTGCCCAGGATGGTACGGGAATGCACCCCGCAGGTGCTCCTGCTTGACCTTTCCATGCCTGGCAGGAGCGGGCTGGAACTGATCCGCTTGCTGCGCGGCGAACACCCGGCCCTGCGCATCCTGGTCTTGACCATGCACGCCGAGGAGCAATACATCGTTCGTGCGTTCCAGGCTGGAGCGGCGGGCTATCTGACCAAGGAAAGCGCGGCCACGGAACTGGTGTCCGCCATCGGCCAGGTAGCCCGGGGCGGCACCTATGTGAGCCAGTCGATGGCCACGAAACTGGCAAGCGGGCTGAAGGACCAGACCGACGACATGCCGCACCTGAGGCTCTCGGACCGCGAACTGGAAGTGTACCGGAGGCTGGTGCTGGGCGAGCCCATCACGGCGATCGCCACGGCACTGTGCGTCAGCGCCAAGACCGTGAGCACCTACAAGATGCGGCTGATGGAAAAGATGCAGATGCCCAATGAGGCCATGCTGTTGCGCTATGCCATGCGCAATCATCTGTTCGACGACGATGCGGACCTGTAGTGCCACAGTGCAGCGTCGGTCGACCGCTGGCTTTGTGCCCTATTGCCCCGAAGTCGCCGCCAGCCCGGCCAGGGCCAGGCGCAGCGCATCGAGTTCCAGCGTCTTGTCAAAGCAGTAGCTCCCGCCTGCCTTCAGGCAGGCGCGGCGCAGCGGCGGACCGAGGTTATCGGCCAACACGATCACGATCGAATCCGGCAGCGTCGACCTCAGCGTCCTGACCCCCGGCTACCGGCTTGTCTCAGGAAATTCCCATGCACGCGATTGCGCTTGTCCCCTGTCTGTTCTGCACGGGCGTGTTTGCAGGCTGTAGTCGCCGCTGGCCTTGCGCAGGTAAGCCGCCTCGTCCTGGCCGACTCCGCCGGTCAGGTAGCGAACGCCATCGGCAACGAGCAGCCTGCTCGCCTGCTACCAGCGTAGGCCGCCCGCCGCGCGCGCCAATTGCGATGCCTCAACCCTGCGTGCGAACGCTGGCATTCTCCTTGTGCAGCGCAAGGTGCAGACTGACACCGTCGGCGCCGGCCGCGATGCTCGTCCTGAAGCCGCAGGTGCGCGCCAGCGTCAGCATGGCCCGGTTGTGCTGCATGGTGCAGCCCACCAGCGCGCCGATGCCCTTATCGCGCGCGTAGCGGATCAGCTTGTCGAGCAGCAGCTTTCCCAGTCCTTGTCCCTTGCAGTCCGAGCGCACGGCGATGCCGAACTCCGCCTGGACATTGTCCGGATCCGCAACCGCCCGGACCTCTCCCAGGATGGACGCCTGGCCACATGCATCGGTAGTCGTCGCGATGAACGCCATCTCACGCGCGTAGTCGATCTGCGTGAGCCTTGCCAACTGGCTGTGTTCCGGCTCGCGGAACGTGCAGAAGTAGCGTGCATGGATATCTTCCGGCGTCAGCTGGCGGAAGTAAGCCCGGTAGGCTGCTTCGTCGGCCGGGCGCACGGGCCGCAGCACAATGGTGCGGCCGTCCTGCTCGACGCGTTCCTCCAGCGCTTCCGGATACGGTTGGATGGCCAGCCGCGGGCGCGTGCCCGGCGCCGGCGCCTTGATGGTGATGCGGGCATCGAGCGCGATGACGCCTGTCGCGCTCGCCAGCAGGGGATTGATATCAAGTTCGGCGATCTCGGGAATATCGCAGACCAGGCGTGATACCTGTACCAGTACCTGGAGCAAGCCGTCCCCGTCGACGCCCGGGTTTCCGTGCCAGCCTTCCAGCAGGCGCCCGATGCGGGTGCGCGACACCAGGTCTTGCGCGAGCAGCGCGTCGAGCGGCGGCAGCGCAACCGCATGGTCGCCGATGCGTTCGGTGTTGACGCCGCCATGGCCGAACAGCAAGACGGGGCCGAACACGGGATCGGTGGCGGCGCCAACGATCAGCTCGAAGCCATCGCCGTGCCGGACCATCGGCTGGACGGTGAAGCCTTCCACCCGTGCCTCCGGGGCTTGCTGCCAGATCCGCTCGAGCATGGCGGTGCCGGCGCTGCGCACCGCGGCGGCATCGGCGAGGTCCAGTGCAACGCCGCCCGCGGCAGACTTGTGCGTGATGTCCGGGGACAGGATCTTGAGCGCTACCGGATAGCCGATCCGTGTGGCCTGGTCGACAGCCTCATCGACGCTTGCCGCAGTCCGGGTCGCGACCACGGGGACGCCATAGGCGGCCAGCACGGACTTGGCCTCCGGCTCGGTCAGCAACGCCCTGCCGGCGCGCAGGGCATTGCCGATGATCGTTCGCACCTGGTCCTTGTCAGCTGGTGTATACGTGCCGTCTTCAGGCGGCGTGCGCATCAGCAACTGCTGGTTCCTGTGGTATTCGCAGGCCTGCATGAAGCCGCGCACTGCCCGCTCCGGCGTGTTGAAGGTCGGCACGCCGGCATGCTGGCACAAGCGGCGTGCCTGCTGCACGGCATCCGCTCCGAGCCATGCGGTCAGCAGCGGCTTGCCGCCCGACGGCGCGCTGACGAGCGCGGCTGCGATCTCGGCGGCCGGTACGATGGCTGTGGGCGCATGGATCATCAACACAGCGTCAACCTCGGGCGCCTCGCAGAGGATGGCGTAGGCCTGCAGGTAGCGCTCGATGGGTGCGTCGCCGATGATATCGATTGGATTCGCGCGCGGCCAGGTGTCGGGCAGCACCGCGTCCAGCCGGGCCAGGGTCTGGTCGGACAGTCGGGGCAGGGTCCCGCCGGCATCCGCCAGCGCATCCGTCGCCATCACGCCGGCGCCGCCGCCATTGGTCAGGATGGCGAGGCGCTCGCCACGCAGCCCGCGCATGCGGGCAAGCATCTCGACGGCGTCGAACAGGCCCTCGGTGCTGTCCACGCGTAGCATGCCGGCACGCCGGATGGCGGCGTCGTAGACGTCGTCGGCACCCGCCATGGCGCCGGTGTGGGACGCGGCGGCGCGTGCAGCCTGCGCGGAGCGCCCGCCCTTGACGATCAACACCGGCTTGTTGCGGGCGGCTGCGCGCGCCGCGGACATGAACTTGGCGCCATGGCGGATCGCTTCCACGTAGAGCAGGATGGCATGCGTCCCGGCGTCGCCGGCGAGGTAGTCGAGCACGTCGGCCGCGTCCACATCGGCACTATTGCCCAGCGAGATGAAATGAGAAAAGCCGATCTGCCGCGAGCGCGACCAGTCCAGCACGGCGGTGGCCAGCGCGCCGGATTGGGTGGCGAATGCCAGCTTGCCTTGCCGGGTCGTGCCGGGCGCGAAGCTGGCATTGAGGCCGATTCCCGAAGCGATCAGCCCGACGCAGTTTGGCCCGAGAATCCTGAGCAGATGGGGCCGCGCCGCGTCCAGCATGGCTTGCCGCAGGGCGCCTCCGGCGCTGTCCTCGGGACCCTCGAAGCCGGCGGTCAGCACGATGGCCGCGCGCGTGCCGGCGGCGCCAAGCTCCGCGACGAGCCCCGGGATGGTGGGTGCGGGCGTGCATAGCACCGCCAGGTCCGGCGGCGCCGGCAACGCGCCGACGCGCGCGTAACAGGGCTGGCCCGCCAGCGTCGCATACTTCGGGTTGACCAGGTACAGCTGGCCGGTGAAGGCGCCCGCGGACAGGTTCGCCAGCACCGTTGCCCCCACGCTATGCGGCCGCAGCGTGGCGCCGATGAGCGCGACCGAGTGCGGACGGAACAGGGCATCGAGGTTACGGACAGTCATGGCTGGCCCTCATGGCAACCGCCGGCAACCCTTCCGACCGATACTGATATGGTGGGCCTCGCGCATGGCATGGCGGCGCAGCGCCTCTTCGATGATGACGATGTCCCGGTCCGTGACCATCCCGACCGCGGGCGTCCCGGCCGGTGAGTTCTCTGTCACGATCAGCGCACCGACGTGGCGGGCCCGCATCTGTACGGCAGCTTCCCGCAGGGTGCAGGACAGCGGGACATGCACGGCTTTCGCTGAGCAGATATCCTGGACTGGCATCCCGGTCTCCTTTTCGGCGCAACGTTGCCTAACGGACGGTAATGCGTTGCTGGGTCGAGCTTTCCTTCTTGGGCAGCACCAGACGCAGCACGCCGTCCTGGAAGCTGGCATCGATCTTTTCCGTGTCGATGTTGCCGTCCAGCGTGAAGGCGCGCTGCATTGAGCCGCTGTAGCGCTCCTGGCGGATCACGCGGTCGCCTTCCTTCACCTCGGAAGCCTTCTCGAGCTTGGCGGAGATCATCACGGTGCCACGGTCTACGCTGACGTTGATGTTTTCCTTTTTCACGCCCGGCAGGTCGGCGGTAATGGTGAAGCTGCTGTCTGACTCGGCCACGTCGACCTTGAACGGCAGCTCGGTGTCTGGGCCAATCCGCAAATTGCGCAGCATGCTCTGCAGCATGTCGCCGAGCGGTTCGATCGAGAACGGGTCGTAGCGCTTGATGTTGCCCATCATGGTCTCCTGGGATGCGGCGCGGTGCGCGCCGGATGCCTTCTTACTTTGGCAAGCCGGGGCGGTTGCAGTTTGCTTTGCATCAAACGCCGGCACATTGCCCCGACTGCTTGCACGGGATAACGGCATGACGTCTCATGCGCCAGCTTGGACAGCCAGGGCGTTCGGCATGACCGGCGTCAGGGAACCCTGACAACTGACGCTGCATTTCTGACACGCAACTCAGCGCAGCCTTCTAGGCGCGGAGCGCGGGCCGGCCAATACTTCAGTCAAACACATCGCGGCGCGCACGAATATGCGGTCCGCCAGAACGACACGGGTGAAGGCGAAGGTCGGGATAAGGGAAAGGCCGGCAGGCTGGAGACAACCATGTTTGACTTGCATACTGAAGCAGATGCCGTTTGTGACGCCCCCAACATGTCCGTCGCGCTCTCCAGGCGTGAGGATGAGACGTTTGCGGAGCCGACGCCGGATCCCGCGCGGGCGCGGTGCACAACTTGCATGATGCGGAACATCTGCATGGCCGCCAGCCTGGAGGCCGGCGAAATGGCCCGCCTGGACTCCGTCGTGCGGAGCTGGCGTTCGGTCAAGCAGGGCGAACGGCTGTACCGGGCCGGCGACCCGTTCCGCAGCCTCTATGCGGTCCGCGTCGGCTCGTTCAAGACCGTGGTGGCGCCGGAGCGGGGCAAGGAGACCATCTCCGGCTTCTACATGGCCGGGGACTCAATCGGCATGGACGGCGTTTGCCAGGAAACCCATAACTGCGATGCGATTGCCCTGGAAGACAGCGTGGTCTGCGTGATCCCGTTTCACCAGCTCGAGGCGCTATGCCGCGAGATCAAGCCGCTGCAACGCCAGTTGCACAAGATGTTCAGTGCCGAGATCGTGAGGGAATCGCGCCAGATGATGCTGTTAGGCAACAACATGTCCGCCGAGCAGCGCGTGGCGGCATTCCTGTTGAACGTCTCGGCACGCTACCGCGAACGCGGCTATTCGGCCACGTCCTTTGTGCTGCGCATGACGCGTGAAGATATCGGCAGCTTCCTTGGCGTGACCTTGGAAACCGTGAGTCGGACCTTGTCCAAGTTCCAGCAGGAAGGGCTGCTGACAGTGCAGGGCAAGTCCATCGAGCTGCTCAACCTGGACGCCCTGGATGCTCGCTAGCAGCGTAATACGCGGCAAGGCATGACGTGAACGATCCCAGTTCTGATCCAGGAATTCCCGGGCGGCTCGGCGATGTCGTGGCCGCCGCCGCGCCCCGCGAAGTGGGGGCGCTGGTGTTCCGGCCGCTCGAGATCGATACGTGGCAGGAGCATGTCATCTACATGCACCCGGATTGCCCCGTCTGCCGCGCCGAGGGCTTTTCCGCGCAGGCGCGCGTGCGCGTGCAGATCGGCGACAGGTCGTTGATTGCCACGCTGACGCTGCTGGGCGCGCCGCTGTTGAACACGGGCGAAGCGAGCCTGTCGGTGAGCGCGGCACGGACGCTTTCGGCACGCGCGGGCGATGTCGTGCATGTCACCCATGCGCCCGCGCTGGAGTCGGTGCGCGCACTGCGTGCCAAGATCTATGGCTGCCACCTGGACAGCGTCCAGCTCGACGGCATCATCGGCGACATCAGTGCAGGGCGGTACGCCGACGTGCATATTGCGGCATTCCTCACCGCCTGCGCGGACGGTCGCATGAGCCTGCGCGAGACCGTCGACCTGACCCGGGCCATGGTCCGGTCCGGCCAGCGCCTGAACTGGGACCGCGAGGTGGTTGCCGACAAACATTGCGTCGGTGGGCTGCCGGGCAATCGCACCACGCCGATCGTCGTGGCCATCGCGGCTGCGGCCGGGCTGCTGCTGCCCAAGACCTCGTCGCGCGCGATCACCTCGCCCGCCGGCACCGCCGATACGATGGAAGCCCTGACCCGCGTGACGCTGGATGCGACGGAACTGCGGCGCGTGGTAGAACAGGTCGGGGCTGCGTTGGTGTGGGGCGGCGCGCTGAGCCTGAGTCCCGCGGACGACGTGCTGATCCGCGTGGAGCGCGCGCTGGATATCGACAGCGATGCGCAGCTGGTGGCCTCAATCCTGTCGAAGAAGATTGCCGCCGGCTCCACCCACGTGCTGATCGACGTGCCGGTGGGGCCGACGGCCAAGATCCGCGAAGACAGCGAACTGGGGCGCCTGGATCTCGCCATGACCAAGGTCGCGGACGCGTTCGGGCTGAAGCTCCGGATTCTGCGCACCGACGGCTCGCAGCCGGTGGGCCGGGGCGTCGGCCCTGCGCTCGAGGCGCTCGACGTGCTGGCC
The DNA here is from genome assembly GCF_059419025.1 of Cupriavidus sp. GW821-FHT07C08. Lineage (NCBI taxonomy): Bacteria > Pseudomonadati > Pseudomonadota > Betaproteobacteria > Burkholderiales > Burkholderiaceae > Cupriavidus > Cupriavidus sp. GW821-FHT07C08. The sequence goes on along the minus strand of NZ_JBWKQZ010000001.1, from coordinate 227,648 downwards.
GTGCTGCAGTGCCAGCCGACGGCGCCCGCCGACCTGCGCGAACGCTCGCTGCTGCTGGCGGGCGAGCTGCTGGAGTTCTGCGGCGCGATACCGCCCGGGCAGGGACGGCTGCTGGCCGGCAGCCTGCTCGAGAGTGGTGCCGCCTGGGCCCGGTTCCAGGCGATCTGTGAAGCGCAAGGGGGGCTGCGCACCCCGGGGCAGGCGGTGTTCCGGCGCGACGTGGTCGCAGCCCGCAGCGGCATCGTGACGTCTGTCGACAACCGGCACGTCGCGCGCACGGCGAAGCTGGCCGGGGCGCCGCGCCGGCAGGTGGCCGGGCTGGAACTGCATGTGCGCGCCGGCGACGAGGTCGTAGCCGGCGCACCGCTCTGTACGCTGCATGCCCAGGCGTCCGGCGAACTGGAATATGCGTTCAGCTACGCCCTGGCGCATGACCCCTTCCGCATCGAATAGCTCCAGTAGGCGGCCGGCAGCGGCCGCCCGCACCAGCAGTACCGGCACCGTCGATCTGCACACCTCGCCCTCGGCCACGCTGCCCATCACCAGGCGCCGGAAGCGGTTCCCGGGTGCGGGAGCGCAGACATTGCTTCCAGCTTAGGCGGGGGGTAGGCCGGTTGATGCAGGTCAGCGGGAGGGCGGTCGGCCGGCGAGGGGGACTCTGGGCTTCGTTGACAGCCATCAACACGCATGCGCTTGCGACCGCTACTTTGGAAATAACCCATAGCCGAAGTCGAGGTAGCTGGGGGGAGAGGCAAGACATGGGCCTGAACCAGCCATTGCTGTCGTGGAATGAAGAAGATGCGGGGCATTTGTCCAGGTACGTGCCGGCTGAAGGTCGCTCCCCGGCCATGCCGGCCCCGTTGGTGTTGTTTGTACTGGCGTAACAGGGGACCAAATATGGACGAAGAGATCAGACAGAAAATCCTGACCTTGTTGAGCCAACACAGGATCATGACGCTTGCGACCCTGAGGCCGGACGGCTGGCCTCAGGCTACCACTGTGGGTTATGTTAATGAGGGTCTCACGCTCTACTTCCTCTGTGGTCCGAGCAGCCAAAAGGCGGCCAATCTGGCATTGGATGACCGTGTCTCGCTGACAATTGATCACGATACGCCAGATCTTATGGCGATTACCGGCCTGTCCATGGCGGCGCACGCGCAACTGGTGGTCGATGCGGCCGTAGCGGAGAGAATCCTCCGGATGTTCCCATTGAAGTATCCGGAACAGATTGCCTTGCCGGTGCCGATGCCAACCGCTGAGGATGTCCGAATATTCAGGGTGACTCCCACGGTCATTTCCGTGCTCGACTATTCCAAGGGCTTCGGACATACGGATCTTGTCACGTGCTGACCTCTGGGTCCCCTGAGGGAAATCAAGAGACCTGTCGTCGCGGAGGTGTCCCGTGCGCAAGATATGGGCGGTGCTCGTAATGCTAGCCATTAGTCGGTGCCGCTGCGGCCAGCGCCCCCGGTTGTGCCAGTTGAACCCGCGCACGGCCGCGCGCGGCCTACTTCTGGCGCTGACTGCCCTAGTGTCTCTCGGAGTCATCGCCGAGGTTGCCGTTCCGTCATTGACGGCGCGAGTGACTGACCTGACTGGTACGCTAACGCGTGAACAGCAGGCGTCCCTGGACCAGACGCTGCAGGCCTTCGAAGCCAGGAGGGGAGTTCAGGTTGCAATTCTCATGGTTCCCACTACTCGACCGGAAACCATCGAACAGTATTCGCTTCGCGTGGTCGAGCAATGGAAGCTGGGGCGCAACCGCGTTGATGACGGCGCGCTGCTCATCATCGCCAAAGATGACCGCACGCTTCGTATTGAGGTGGGTTACGGGCTCGAAGGCGTCCTGACTGACGCCGCAAGCAAGCGCATCATCAGTGATGATATCGTGCCCCGATTCAAGCAGGGCGACTTCTATGGCGGTGTGTCTGCGGGCATCGACCGCATGCTTGGGGTCATCGAAGGGGAGCCACTGCCACCGCCGGAGCAAAAGGCAGGGGATACGGGTGACCCCGTCCGGCAACTGATGCCAATCCTGCTTGTGCTCACTCTGGTTCTGGGCGGGTTACTGCGTTCCATGCTGGGGCGCTTCCCGGGTGCGGTCGCGACGGGTGGGGCCGTTGGTGTGGTCGCGTGGATGCTTTCTGGCGCTATCTTTGCCGGTATCGTTGCGGGGGCAATCGCGCTCTTGTTCACGCTGATGGGCGGCCCGCACATGGGCTTGCTGGCTATTGGCGGCCGCTCGGGAAGATATGGCGGCAGGTCGGGCCCCGGGGGATTCGGCGGCGGTGGCGGCGGCTTTGGCGGTGGTGGTGCTTCCGGCAAGTGGTGATGGCAAACGTCAATCACATCTTGCGGCGTCTGCCGCGGAGTCGAACATGGCGATATTTGGATGTGAAATGGCTGGGCAGCTATGTAACCCTCGGGCCCTATAATTATTTCGATATCTTCGAGGCCAACAACATCGAGGCTGCCATGCAGGTGTCGGTCCTGGTGGGGGCGTATGGTCACGGAGAGACCTCGGTGCATCCGGCCGTGGACTGGGGGCAATTCAAGCACCTGGTGAGGAATCTGCCGGAATTACCACCCGTGTGAGCAAGGCCATGTGGATCGGCGTGCCCAAGGAAATCAAGGATAACGAGTACCGGGTTGGCTTGACGCCTGCCTGCGTGCGCGAACTTGTCAGCCGCGGTCACCAGGTCATGGTCCAGGCCGGGGCCGGGGCCGCGCTTGGCCTTTCCGACGCGCATTACGAAGCGGCTGGCGCGAAGCTGGCTGCCGATGCGAAGGCCGTGTACGACCGGGCCCAGATGATTGTCAAGGTCAAGGAGCCACAACCACGCGAGCTGGCGCTGCTCAAGGCTGGGCAGATCCTCTTTGCATACCTGCATCTGGCCGCGGAACGAGAGTTGACTGCCGCGCTGCTGCAATCCGGCGCAGTCTGCATCGCCTATGAGACGGTTACGGGGTCTGACGGTGGTCTGCCGCTGCTGGCTCCCATGAGCGAGGTCGCCGGCCGCATGTCAGTCCAGGTGGCGGCAGCCTACCTCGAGAAGCCGCACGGCGGCATGGGACTGCTGCTCGGCGGCGTCCCGGGTGTCGCGCCGGCACATGTCGTCGTGATCGGCGCCGGCGTGGTGGGCGCCAATGCCGTCCAGATCGCGGTTGGCATGGGGGCGCGCGTGACAGTGTTGGACAAGAATATCGAACGTCTGCGGCATCTCGGCTCGGTGTACGGCAATCGAGTCGTGACGGTCTACTCCAGCGCTGACAGTATCGAGCGCGCGTTGCTCTCGGCCGATGCGGTCATCGGCGCGGTGCTGGTGCCTGGCGCCGAGGCGCCCAAGCTGATCACGCGTGCGATGGTCGCGCGCATGAAAGCAGGTTCGGTGCTGGTGGATGTGGCGATAGACCAGGGAGGCTGCGCCGAGACATCGCGCCCGACCAGCCATACGGATCCGACCTATGTGGTCGACAGCGTGCTGCACTACTGCGTGACCAACATGCCGGCAGCCGTGGCGAGGACCTCCACCTTTGCCCTGAACAACGCCACGATCGGTCATGCGATGGCCCTTGCCGACAAGGGATGGACCCGTGCGCTCTCAGACGATCCCTGCCTGCGGGCCGGGCTGAATATCTGTCGCGGGAGCGTGACTTATGCGGCCGTCGCAAGCGCCCATGGCTACGCCCATGTACCCGCCGAGCAGGGGCTGACCTGAGCGGGGCCGACAGTATCGGCGGCAAGGCGCCATGCTCACCGGGATTGTGCGGCATGAAGACCGGTGGGCCTGCGCCCGTCGCTGACCCGGTCGGAGATCGGAACGGCCGGCCAGTGGGGACTTAGGGCTTCGTTGACTGGCATCAACCCGCATGTTCTTGCGACCGCTAATTTGGAAAGAGTCACAGCCGAAGCGATCATCGCGGAAGCAGACCACTGGGGCGCGGACCTGATCGTCATGGGCACACACGACTGCGGGGCAAAGCGTTCTCGCTGCCGCCGTCAGCCGGCTTGCCGCAGCAGGTATTCGCCACGTGACGCGGCTGCTCGGCAAGCCGATGGCCGAGGGCGACGTTGCTGCCACGATCGCGGCTGAAGCCAATGGCTGGGGCGCAGATCTGGTTGTGATGGGGACGCACGGCCGCCGGGGAGTGCGGCGACTCGTCATGGGCAGCGTCGCGCGAAGCGTGATCACTCTAGCCGTCGCGCCCGTCTTGCTGGTCCGTGCTGAGGAGGCGTAGGCAGGGCGAACAGACTATGGAGGGCGTTTTACGCCAAGAGACTATGCATAAGATCGATTTTGCCGGCGAGATTCCGGATTATTGCTCGACCGGACCGAGCCTGCGGTGTGCCGCGAAGGTGGACGGCTCGCCGGCGACCTATGAGATCACTGCGGAGGCGCTTGAGGATCATTTCGGCGCACGCTCGTACCGCAGTGAAGATTTGCTGCCGGCATTCATGGGCAACCGCCAGGACATTGAACGCGTTGCGGGAGCGCTGTTCGAGATGACAGGTGCGCAGCACATTGTGCTGCACAGCGGCCATTTTCGCTTCGCGGTATGAGGCGCACGTCGTGGCCGGCAGCCGCCGCCCTTGGAGCGGTGCGCGTCCTACAAGGAGCTACCCATGAAGAATCGCTTGCAGTCGTGCACGCCGGAAAAACGGCCAGGATGGCACAGGCTTGCCGCCTGCGCGTTGGTGGCGCTATGCACAGCGTGTACCGCCGTACCGGACCTGCTGCGGCCGCCGAAGCCACGCACTGCCGCGCTGGCGTCAGGCGGCCTGGGCCAACTCGTACCTGGTGCCAGCGGTATCGCCTGTAGCGCGGACACGAAGGCGGCTTGATGCATGACAAATCCGGGGCGGGGTGGCGATATAGATTCAAGGAAAGCTCCGTCCGGGGCTGCCTGATGGAGTCAATCCATGGACTACGCAACGATCCTGGTTCATCTCGATGCCGGCCGCCGCGTTTACGACCGGCTGCACCTCGCCACCCAGCTGGCGCTGGAGTTTCATTCCACGCTGGTCGGCCTGCTTGCCGTCGGCAAGCCGGATCCCACCGCCGTGCGCTACCTGGTGGACGGTGACCGCTATCTTGCCTCTTACAACGAATGGCGGCATCAGGTCGGCGAGCGGGCCCACCATGCCCTGATGGGCGCAACGGACGAGGTAGCCATCATTACGGAATGGCGGGCGCCGGACTGGGCCACGGCGGCGACGGTCCAGGCGGAGGCGCATCGGGCGGACCTTGTCATTCTCGGACAGCACGATCCCACCGATGAAGCCGCCTACGCCGAGCCCGGCTTTGTTGAATCCATTGTGCTGGAATGCGGGCGGCCGGTGTTGGTGGTTCCGTATGCGGGCCGGTTCCCGAGCGTTGGCAAGAACATCATGGTGGCGTGGAACGGCAGCCGCGAGTCGGCGCGGGCCATCCGAGATGCGCTCCCGCTCCTGCAGCGCGCGGGCACTGTGGAAGTGGTCTCGTGGACACCGTCCGGGGTTTTGAAGGGAACATGGATTTCGCCGCCTCAGCATGCCGTGGACTGGCTGGGTCGGCATGGCGTGGCGGTGCAGCTGTGCACGTTCGGAGCGGAAGATGGCGAAGACGTCGGCCAGTTGTTGCTCTCACACGCCGCGGACCGAAATGCTGACCTGATCGTCATGGGGGCCTACGGGCACAGCCGGGTGCACGAGCTGGTCCTTGGCGGTGTCACCCGCACGCTGCTCGGGTCGATGACAGTGCCGGTCCTGATGTCGCACTGAGACCGACTGCACGTGCACTGGCACAGGACGTGACGGTGGCGCGGCCGTTGGCAAGGACAGGAAGAGGGGGGAAGGGAAGTCTCATGCAGCACATCACCATCGAACAGGTGCGGATCCATATCGGCGACATCGCGCTGCCAGGCGATCTAACCCTGCCGGAAGCGGCATCCGGCCTGGTCCTGTTCGCACATGGCAGCGGCAGTTCGCGCTACAGCGTACGCAGCCGCGGGGTCGCAGCGACGCTGAATCGGGTGGGCCTGGGCACGCTGCTGTTTGACCTGCTGGCGCCGGACGAGGACGTCGGGAGGTCGAAGCGATTCGACATCGCCCTGCTCGGGGAACGCCTCAAAGCTGCCACGGTCTCGGCCGCGCACCTGACGCGCGAGCGCCACCTGCGGCTCGGCTACTTCGCCGCCAGTATGGGTGCTGCCGCGGCCATCCGTGCCGCCGCTGAGCCGCCGCCGCGCATGCGGATCGACGCGGTGGTGGCGCGCGGCGGCCGCGTCGACCTGGCAGGCCACGAGGCGCTGTGCCAACTGCAGGCCCCGACGCTGATGATCGTAGGCGAAGCGGATCCGGTGGTGCTGAAGCTCAACGCGCGCGCCACCGCATGGATGCAATGCGAGAAGCGGCTGGAGGTGATTCCCGGCGCCACTCACCTGTTCGAGCAGCCGGGCGCGCTGGAACAGGTCGGCGAGCTCGCCGGCAAATGGTTCTGCCAGCATTTTGCAGCGGCTGGCGAGAACTTGTAGTTCGACAGGATTCCATGGTGCCGTGCGATGCACGGCGACGACTCAGTGAAAAGGAGGCTGACATGAACGATACTCGCGCCGCGCTCTTGCTGCACAAGGAAGCACTAGCCCGTGATGCCAACACGCTGCTGGCGGATGTACAGGCATTGTTGCGGGATGTTGCCGATGAAGCCGGCACAGAGACCACGCAGGCACGCGCGCAGCTGAGCGCACGCCTGCACGCGCTCCAGGGGCGCCTGGCCGAGCAACGTCAGGCGGCGCGGATGCGTGTCTCGCAATGGGCCGACACCACGGATCGCTACGTCCACGCGCATCCCTGGGAGAGCATGGGCTCCGTCGCCGCGGTCGCGGCCGTGGCTGGCGCCCTGGTCGCACTGGCCGTCACCCGCCGTCAGCGCGGGCACGGTAAGCCTGGATGCTAGCGTCAGCCGCAGCCGGGTGCGGCGGGGCCGATAAAGCTGCCCGGCGAGGCGACGCAGGCACGCTCGGCTTCTGTCAGCGGCTCCTGGACACGCATCTGCCACGCCAGCACGCCGTCGTCGGCATCCGACAGGTCCGCGCCCGCCCGTGCACGAGCGGCGATGCGGGCGCGCAGCGTCTCAGGGCTGGCTTCGCAGGTGACGATGGCGAAGGGCACGCCAAGGCGGCGCGCCTGGGCAGCAAAGCGTTCGCGCTCGGCGCGGACCAGGAAAGTCGCGTCGGCAATCATCGGGAACCCGGCGCAGCAGCCGAGCCGGCAGACGGCGAGCAGGCGTCGGTAGGTCCGTGCCGTTTCGCTCGCGGCATACCAGCCACCGGCGGGCATCACGCCGCGGTGCAGGCCCTTGCGTACCGCGTCGGAGCGCACGCGTACCATCGACCCGGTCTCGCTCAACTGTGCGGCAACCGTGGACTTGCCGCTGCCGGACAGGCCATGCATCAGCATCATCGGCCCGCGACGGCGGCTGAGGCATCGCCATGCCAACGCCAGCAGCCTGCCAGCCTCGGCCTGCGCCGGTGCCATGGGCGCGCCCGCGGCGTGCTTCTGGCAGGCGCACTCCAGCAGCACGCGCGCGCGCACCAGGGCCCGCATGGCGAGATAGAAGGGCAATACGGCCAGCGCGCCGTAGTCTCCCGATTGCTCCAGGTAGCCGTTGAGCAGCCGGTAGGCCAGCGCCGGTCGGCCATGGTGCAGCAGATCCATGACCGGGAAGGCCAGGTCGCTGATGGTGTCGGTCCAGCGCAGAGCGGCGTCGAACTCCAGGCAGTCGAATGGCGTCGGCACGCCGTTCAGCAGCACGATGTTGCTCAGGTGCAGGTCGCCATGGCACTCACGCACATGGCCGTTGCGCAGGCGTACCCGGAACGCGCCTGTTAGCCGCGTGGCCTCGCTGCGCGCCCGCAGCGCCACGCGGCTGGCCAGGTGGGAGGCCCACGCCAGCCGCCCGATGCCGCTCAGGCACTCCGCAAGGGTCGCGTCGATGCGGGCCGGCGTGCCAAAGCCATCGGCCTGGGACGCGGGCGGCTGCGCCTGGTGGAAGGCCGCAATGCTGCGCGCCAGCGCATCGATATGGCCCGGCTCCAGCCGGTCCGCAGCGATCCTTGCGCTGAGCAGGTCTTGTTGGTCGAAGCGCTGCATCCGGACCGCATGTTCGATCGGCATGCCGCTGCCGCAGACGCGCACCGAGCCGGGCGAGGGGCCTGCCACGATCGGCACCACATCCAGGTACAGGGCGGGGGCGAACCGGCGGTTCAGGCGCAGTTCGGTCTCACAGTCGTCGCGGCGCGCCTGCGCGGTGGAGAAGTCGACAAAGTCGAACCGCACCGGCTTGCGCACCTTGTAGGCAAAGTCCCCGGCCAGGAAGACACGGGAGATATGCGTCTCGATGACCTGTACTGCCGGCGCCGGGTGGGCGTAGGCATCCGGCTGCTGCAAGGCGGCCGTCAACGCCGCGTCGTCCCATTGGCTCTCCATGTCCCTTGCCGCCTGCTCCCTTCCGCTGTTGTGAGTGCCACCTCAACTGCAGCCTCGGCACGCAAACTCTGCCTGCCAGCTCGCCCCCGCTGCGCCCTAGGCCGTCACGCGTGCGGCCAGATCCTGGCCCAGGATGCTCGCCGCACTACAGAGTACGCCCATGATAGCCAGTAGCGCGCGCCACGGGTGGCTCAGCAGCGCCTCCACTTGCTCGCTGCGGCTCTCGCCAGACAGGCACCACATGCAGAAGTGCTCGCAGTTATTGGTAAGAAGGCGGTAATCGTCCTCTCCAAGCCGCGCAGTCGCGCGCCGTATGATCTCCGCCTCGATGTACCTGGCTTGCGTGCCCGGCTCGACGCGGAAGCCGTAGCCGTCGGCAAAGCCGGCGAGGGTGGTCTTTTCGACCGGGCCGCAACGCAGGAAGCCTTTGAACCCGACATAGTGCACCACCTCGCCGTTGCCGACATAGATGCCGTGATGGACATAGCCACGGCGGTCCGTCTTCAGATGCGCGCCAAGGGGGATCTTCGTGGTGATTGCCGCAAGGCGCTGTGCAGGTCCGATATGGTGATCGTCGCTCATCGCTTTCCCCTTGTTGCCCTTTTTGCCCTTGCTGCGCTGGTCGCTCCTGGTTCGGTCGGCCCCTGCTCCTCGCCTGCCGCTGGATCCGTGTGCCTCCGTTTATGCCTGCAGTATCGTTGTCGGCCGCCGATGCCGAAATCATCCAGCGCCGAAAAAGCTGTCGGCATGGCGCCATGCCGCTTGTACGTGCTTTGAGACGGCGCTTGTCCGTCATGCGCACCCGGCCTGTCAGCGGAATCTGACGGGGACGCGGCAGCATAACCCGGTATTTCCCGGCCATTGTTGTGAGAAGGAGCATTCCCCAACATCCGCAACTGGTCTCGCCCAACTTTGGTTCAGCCGGGGTATCGCGCACTGGGTAGGATGCGAGGTGCGGTCGCTGAAGCGCCATCCTCAATGAACCTGCTTAGCCAGGTCACATACGCACGGTGCCGTCGCGAGCTCACTCCATTGGTGCGTCTTCGCGCAGCGCATGGAACAGCTCGTCTTCCTGCGCGCAGTGCACCCGCAACACGGCGTCGAGCCCGTAGAGCAGCCGCTGGTACTCCCTGATGCGGCTTGCGTCCGGCCCGTCGGGCGGCGAATCGTCGGCCATGTGCTGCAGCAGCCGGATTACGCGGAAGAGCTCGCGGTGCATCGCGCTCATCGCGGCCAGCGGATCATCGCCTCCGACCAGCCGCGCAAGATGCGGATAGAGCTGCGCGTCATCGTGCTGTTCGTGCGGCAAAAGTGTCCCGCTGAGGGATGCGCACAAGCGGCGCAGTTCCGTGCCCGCGGCGTGGCGGGGCATGGCTGGCAACCTGTCCGCGAGGCTGCGGATCTGTTCCATCAGCGGCGCTAGCGCGGCGTGCTCCTGGTTCAGGCGCTCGGCGTCGGCCGTGGACAGGCGTTCTGCCGGCACTGACGGGTCGGCGCGCAGGGCGCGCAGCGCATTGGCAATGACCAGCACATCGATGACCTCCTGCAGCATGGCGCCGGCCAGTGGCCGCAGGTAGCCGAACGCGGCAACCGCCATCGCGACGAACGACAGGCCCATGCCGGCCATGGCGCTTTGCACGGCCAGCCGGCGCGACCGGCGGGCGATGCGCACCGCGTCCACCAGCCGGTCAAGCCGGTCCACCAGCAGCACGACATCGGCGGCTTCCGAGGATGCCGCGGCGCCGCGTGCGCCCATGGCCACGCCGACGTCCGCGGCGGCCAGCGCCGGTGCATCGTTCACGCCGTCGCCCACCATCAGCACGGTGCCGTCGTGGCGCGCCGCCTCGATCGCGGCAAGCTTCTGCGATGGGGTGAGGTTGGCATGGACCTCGGTCACGCCCAGCATCGCGCCGACCGTCTCGGCGACGTCGGGCCGGTCTCCCGTGAGCATGGCCAGCCGCCGTATGCCCGCCTTGCGCAGCAAGCGCAACGCGCGCGGGGTGTCCAGGCGAATCAGGTCCACGAACTGCAGTGCCCCGACCAGCACGCCGTCGACCGTGACCAGCGAGAGCGAGGCGCCCTCGTAGGCCGCGCGTTGCAGCATGGCCTGGCACCACGGTGGCCCGGCATCGCCGCCGCCGGCAAAGGCGGGCGATCCCACCGCCACCACGTGCTCGCCGACCCGCCCGGCAATGCCAGCACCGGCGGTCTCGGTCACGCCCGACGGTAGGTCCAGGGCCAGGCCTCGCTCGCGCGCCGCGGTCGTGATGGCTTCGGCGACAACATGCCCGGAGGCTTGGGACAGCGAAGCGGCGACGCGCAGCACGTCGGGCGCAGGCCATCCGGGCGCGCTCTCGATGGCCGCCAGGCGGGCCCTGCCGCCCGTCAGGGTTCCAGTCTTGTCGAAGAAGAGGATGCTCGCCTGCGACAACCTCTCAAGCGCGCCGCCGCCCTTGACCAGCACGCCGCGCCCGGCGCAACGCGACACCCCGGACACAATCGCCACCGGCACGGCCAGGATCAACGGACAGGGGGTGGCGACCACCAGCACCGCCAGCGCCCGTGCGAGCTCACCGCTGGCAAGCCAGGCAAGCCCGGCGACGAGCAGGGTGACAGGCACCAGCCACAGTGCATAACGGTCGGCCAGCCGCGCCGCGGGCGGGCGCTCCGCGCGGGCGGTGCGCACCAGCCTGGCGATGCCGGCGAAGGTGCTGTCCCCCGCGGTGGTTGCTGCCACCATCTCGAAGGGGGCGCCCGCGTTCAGCACACTGCTGCGCACGGTCTCGCCGGCGAGGCGCGGCCGTGGCAGCGACTCGCCAGTCAGGGCAGATTCGTCCAGCGTCGCCTGGCCCAGCAATGCGCCGTCGACGGGCACCACTTCGCCATGCCGGACCAACAGGCGATCCCCCGGACTGACCACATCGAGGGAAACCGCGCGCCATTCTCCGTCCTCGAAGCGGTTGGCGGACTGCGGGGCGCGGCTGAGCAGGGCGGACATCTCCCGCTCGGAACGGGCCTGCGCATAGTTCTCAATCGCCCTGCCGCTTTCGATCATCAGGGCCAACACGGCGGAAGCGAGGAATTCGCCAAGCGCCAGCGCCAGCCCGATAGCCAGCAGCGCCAGGACATCGACGCCCGCTTCCTTCCGGCGCAGCGACCGCACGATGGCGACGATCAGCGCGCCGGCGACGACCAGCGCGCCAACCGCCCATGCGAGCCTCGCGGCGACCGCTTCGCCGAAGGCAAAAAGCAGCAAGCCACCGCCCAGCGTGCCGGCCGCGACCGGCAGCAAACTGAGGTCAAACTTGCGTAATCCGATGTGCATGGCGAACCCGATCCCTGCGTAACTGGTGCCGGTTGCTGGGCGACTCCCGCAGACGCCTTCAGATGACCGCCGATCCTGCCGCGCTGGCGGCTGCGCAATCCCGGCTGCGCGCCGAATCAGGCCCTGTGTAATGGTGATGTTAGTCCAACAGGCACAGGGGCCGATAATAGCCTCGACAGCTGGCAGGCCGGGCCAGCCCTGGAGATGGTCGATGGCTGCAGCGGCCGCGGTTCGCGGTGCCGGCGGAGATGATTCTGTACGGCGCGGACCCGCAGTGGCTGTCGGCGGTACTGCGGCATTCGCTCACTCCTTGATGCACGCGGCGATTACGGCGCATTTTCGGATCAAATTGCGCTTTAGCGGTTGTCACCCTATATATTTGGGGGTCGAGAAGGATTCCCCGACAATCATTGTCCATTCCATGAGCAACCCTTTGGCGCCTGCGGGCAAGGTGCAGCCCTCGTCCGAACGTTCTCACGCCCTTGCCATGGCGATTGGCATTGTGACGGTTGTTCTCTTCCTCGCGGCGGGATGCTTTTTGATGGCTACCGTCGAATGGTATCGGCAGTTCCTGGCGCCGTTGGTGCTTTTGACGGGAGTGGGCATCGGGCTCGCCGCGGGACTTTACTGGAGCCGGCTGAAGAAGCTCACATGGAGTAGTGATATCCAACGTGTGGCGGATAGCGAAGCCCAATTGGCGGGGATCATCCGATCTTCGATGGAAGCGATCATCACCGTGGACAGTGATCAGCGCGTCGTACTGTTCAATCCCATGGCAGAAACGCTATTCGCCTGGCCGGCCGAACTCGCGATTGGCCGCCCCCTCAGCGACTTCATCCCCGAACGCTACCGGGCCGCTCATGAGGAGCACGTGCGTCAGTTTGGGATCACGGGCGTATCGGATCGTCAGATGGGGCGTCAACGGGCACTCTACGCTCTGCGTCGTGACGGCACTGAATTCCCAATCGAAGCATCCATCTCGCAAACGGCCCACGAAGGCACGAGGCTATTTACCGTGATGCTGCGTGATATCACGGAGCGGGCACGCGCGGAGGAGGCCCTGCGCCGCTCACGGGAAGAACTGCAACAGCTTTCAGATGGGATACTCGCTGCTCGCGAGGAGGAGAGGCGCCGCATTGCGCGCGAGCTGCACGATGACCTGGGCCAGCGTCTGAGCGCGCTTAAGATGGACATGGCTATGCTCGGCGCGGACGTTGACGAGGGCCGGGACACAGCAGGCCTGCTAGACGAGATTGGTGCCATAAACGGCGTCATCGACAATACTGTTGCCTCGGTCCGACGCATTGCGAGTGACCTACGGCCGGCCTTGCTGGACGAGTTGGGTATGATTCCTGCCATTGAGTGGTTGGCCGATGATTTTGCCAACCGGTACGGATTGGCGGTGAGCGTGGACGGTGCCGAGGCTGACGTCCCCGGGCAGACGGCAATCGCCATGTTCCGCATTGTCCAGGAGGCATTGAGCAATGTCGTCCGGCATGCCGACGCGACCACCGTGCATATTCAGCTCACCCAGTCAGAGGGCCAACTTGTGTTGCAGGTGCAAGACAATGGGGTGGGCTGGGACAAAGTCCCCTCCGCAAGCGGGCCACGCAAATCGCTGGGACTCCTTGGCATCCGGGAGCGGGCACGCCTTCTGGGTGGCAGCTTCACCATCGACAGCACTCCCGGCAAGGGCTTTTGCCTAATCGTGCAAATTCCCCACGAAAGGGTGGCCTGATGCGACATGCCTCATGATTGGGGATGGCATCGCAGTTGTCCGGAATCAGGCCCCCATGTGCCGGGGTAATTCTGGCGATTGTAATTGCGAACGCCGCGACCGGCTTCATTCAGGACGGCAAGGCGGAAAAAAGCCACGGACCGTTTCGGCACCGGCGACGCTACGCCGAAAGCTTTGCAGACACTCACTCCATTCTGCTGCTGCAGCGGAACTGCCGTCGCAAGCGCGCACGGCCGGACGGCAAGGGGCTGGCAGGTCTGCGGTCTGACGGGATTAGTCCGCACGAGGGCCAAACCTTACGGCTAGACCCATCATCCGCCTGGCGCCATCTTTCCACCCATGCCCGGACCCATCCCCGGCCCCATGCCCGGACCCATGCCCGGACCCATGCCCGGACCCATTCCCGGGCCCATTCCCGGGCCCATGCCCGGGCCCATGCCTTGGTCGTTGGCCATCGTCTGCATCATTTCCTGCATGAACGCCATGTGACTACCCGCCATGTCTTGGCACATCTGCATTTGATTTGATGGGGCGTTTCCCTTGGCGACTCTCTTGCCAGGAGCCATACGAGCAGGGCCGCCCATTTTCATCATGTCCTTTTGCATGATGGCCATTGCATCTTGCATGACCTGATGGCGTTCAGCCAAGAGGGCCTGACGCTCCTCCGGCGTTTTGGCACGCGAAAGCCGCTCTCTGATGGCACGCAGGTGGGCAACCTGGGCGTCCAGCTTTGCATCGCTGGAAACTCCGGGAGTTACGACCGGAGCCTTATCTTGCCGCTTTTCAGGATGGTGCTGCTCATGCTCAATGCCGGTAGCCGGCGACGCCGGGAAAGCTGCTGGCGCCCACGCTAGCACGGCGGCCGCAGTGATAAGGGTAGAGAGGCGATGATTGGTGGACATGGGAGATCCTCCTATGAAAACATGATAGTTCCTAGTCCAAGGTATGCGGCGGTCAGGGATTTGAGTTGATTGGGATCAACGAAGCGATGGGTGTACCGGGTGTTCAGTCCCATCGATGTGCTGGTCTGCGCAGGAGCAATCTGCGCAGACCATTTTGCGGATGCCCTCAGCAGCAATGCTCCGGTTGCCAGGAAACGGTTGGCCAGGAGCACATCCGGGGCGGAATACCTAGAATTTGACTTTGAGGGCGGCAAGTCAGGATGAATCGTGCAAAGCGCCACTTCGCCCGTCGGCGCCAGCCCTGCGGCGGATTGTTTGTTCCTCTGCCACGCCTCTATCCAACGGCACTTCGCTGCCAGTGCTGGCGTGTTTACGCCCGTTGCATGCTTGATTTGGCGCGCTCCGCGACCTCGAACACGAGCATGCCAGCCACCATTGCTGCCACAAAGCCAATGGCCTTCGGATGGCCAGCGCCCAGGGCAACCAGCGCGGGGCCGGGGCAGAAGCCGGCCAGACCCCAGCCGGTGCCGAAGGCGGCGCTGCCCAGTACCAGCCGCAGCGTTACGGCCGTGCTCGCCGGCAGTTGCACAGGCAGCCCCAGGAAGGAGCGCTTGCGGTGTTTGGCGATGAGGAAGGCGAGCGAGCCAATGGCAATGGCACCGGCCATCACAAAAGCGAGGGACGGGTCCCAGGTTCCTGCAAGGTCAAGAAAGCCCAGCACCTTGGCCGGGTTGGCCATGCCGGAGACCATCAGGCCAATGCCGAATAGCAGGCCTGCGACGAGTGCAGTCATGGCGGTCATATCAGCCTCCAATCAGGTGCCGTTGCACGAAGACAGTCAGGAATCCCGCCACCATGAAGGTGAGGGTGGCGACCAGCGAGCGGATGGAGCCGCGCGAGATGCCACACACGCCATGGCCGCTGGTGCAGCCGCTGGCGTAGCGGGTGCCAAGGCCGACCAGGAAGCCGGCGGCCAGGATTTCGCCCCAGCTTGCCTGGATATCCGCAATGGCGGGCTTGCCGAGCAGGCTCGCAATCACAGGAGCGCCAACCAGGCCAGCGAGGAAGGTCAGGCGCCAGGCCATGTCCTTTCGAGGCAGGCTGAGCAGGCCGCCGAAGATGCCGCTGATGCCGGCAATGCGGCCGTTGAGCAGCAGCAGCACGGCGGCCGCCGCACCGATGATGAGCCCTCCGACCAGTGACAGGCCGGGCGTGAAGTTAGCGAGGTCAATCAGCATGTCGCCTCCTGATCGGGGTTGGCACAGAACTGTTCATAAAGGACCGCCATGACGGCAAGCGCCTGGGGGCTCGCCACCGAATAGAAGATGTTCTTGCCGTCACGGCGCGTCGCCACCAGGCTGTTCTCGCGCAGCACACCGAGCTGTTGAGACAGCGTCGGCTGCCGGATGCCGAGCTGCTCCTCCAGCTCACCGACAGACAGCTCGCCTTGGGACAGGCGGCACATCAGCAGCAGGCGGTCCGGATTGGCAAGCACCTTGAGCAGGGTACAGGCCTGCGCCGCAGCAGCTTGCATGCTGGCGAGGTCGATGGCGGGCTGGGGCTGGTCCATAGGTCGTTTACATTTTGCTTGTTAATATTATATTGAAAAATAGAATGTTTGTGAATAGAATGTACTGCATCCAAGGAGGCGAGCATGCACCCGACTATCCAGCCGTTCTTCGACCCTGCGACCTGGACTGTGACGTACGTGGTCTTTCAGGTGGGGCGCCCCGAGTGCGCCATCATCGACTCGGTGCTGGACTACGACCCCAAGGCGGGTCGGACATCGACGGCAAGTGCTGATAAGGTTGTTGCGTTTGTGCGCGCGCATGGACTGAGAGTCGAGTGGATTCTCGAGACGCACGCGCATGCCGACCACCTGTCTGCCGCGCAGTACCTGAAGCGACACCTGGGTGGCCAGATAGCAATAGGCCAGAACATCCGCAACGTACAGGGGGTCTTCAAGACGCTCTTTAACCTGGAGCCTGAGTTCGGGCTCGACGGGTCGCAGTTCGACCACCTGTTTGACGACGGAGCGACGTTTGCCATCGGCGGCCTGACCGGCAGGGCGATTCATGTGCCAGGGCATACACCCGCCGACATGGCTTACCAGATTGGGGACGCGGTCTTTGTCGGCGATACGCTGTTCATGCCGGACGTCGGCACGGCTCGCTGCGATTTTCCGGGCGGCGACGCGCACGAGTTGTATCGCTCCATCCGCAAGCTGCTGGACCTGCCGAGCAATACACGGCTCTTTATGTGTCACGACTATCCGCCCGAGGGGCGCGGGCCTGCATGGGAAACGACGGTGCGCGCTCAGCGCGAAGGCAATATCCACGTGCATGACGGCGTGAGCGAGGGACAGTTCGTGGCCATGCGCCGGGCGCGCGATGCGACGCTGGCGATGCCCACGCTGCTTCTGCCGTCGGTGCAAGTCAATATACGAGCCGGGGAGTTGCCACCGCCCGATGCGAATGGCGTTCGCTATCTAAAAATCCCTCTGGACGTCATCTGAGGCAGGTTGTTTTCAATTGTTGTCTTGTATCAGCGTGCCAAGCGGTCCAGACCCAGCAGTGCCGAACAGCGGCCAGTGCGTTAAGAGGAAATTAGCGTGCCGGGTTGAGACGCGGATGCGTCTCCTCTCCCCAGTGATGCAGTACGAGGCCAGACAGTCCCATCGCGATGGCGACGAACCGGAATGCACTCTCGGCGCGGCCACCGAGCGCTGCAGCTGCGCCCAGGCAGAGCGCGCCGATGCCATACCCGAGGTCGCGCCAGAAGCGGTAGATGCCAATGGCGGACGCCCGCCAACTGGGGTGTGCGATGTCGGCTACCGCAGCGCTCAGATTGGGGTACAACATCGCCATGCCCAGCCCGGTCGGGCTTGTTACGGCTTCGTCATACTTCACCGTAGTGCTGCCAGCGACCCAATTAGCCTCCGCCCTAACGACGCCGGGTAGTCTGGCGAGGCGCTTCTCCACCGCGCGAGTGCTCAGAACGGACAGCAGGCCTCCAACTTCAATGATGCTGGTCTTCATCTCATCCATCCTCGCAGGTCACAAGTTCGTGCTGCGCTACTGACCTTGCCCCTGTTCCACGAATCCCATAACCGAGGGAATTAGGCAGCCCGGTGTTGCTGAGCTGCGGACCAGTTTTTCTCGAACGTCATGGGGCTGACGTAGCCCAGCGTCGAGTGGAGTCGGCTGGCATTATAAAAGCCAAGCCAGTCAATTACCTCGTCCATTGCGGCGCGGCGGGTAGCGAACTGGCGACCGTGCAGGCGAGCGACCTTCAACGACCCCCACAGACTCTCAGTCGGCGCGTTGTCCCAGCAATCGCCCCTGCGGCTCATTGACGAGCGCATGCCATACGCCTTCAGAGCGTCTTGAAACAGATGGCTGCAATACTGGGCGGATTCAACCGGTCGTCGCAACACTAGATTGTTGAACAGATTTTAGATATTCGTCCAGAGCTTCGGCAGGTGTCTTCCAACCAAGCGCTTTCCGGGGCCTGGTATTCAGGGCATTGGCAACGGCCTGGATCTCTCGAGCGCTCCAACGGGTTAGGTCTGTGCCCTTGGGAAAGTATTGTCGCAGAAGGCCGTTCGTATTCTCGTTCGTGCCGCGCTGCCATGGACTGTGCGGATCGGCGAAGAATACCTTTACCCCGGACTCGACGGTGAAGCGCGCGTGATCGGATAGTTCCTTGCCACGATCCCAAGTCAATGACCGCCACAACTGGGCAGGCATGTTGGTCACGGTCTTCTTGAGCGCATTGGCCATCGTGACAGCTCCGTAGCCAGCCAGCGCGGGGCCGTTCTTCGTCCGGGGAGTCAGCCCATAGCCTTTCTCCCGAGGCAGGTGTACGAGCATGGTGAAACGGCTTGATCTCTCCACCAGCGTCCCAATAGCAGATCGGTTCAGGCCGATGATCAGGTCACCCTCCCAATGCCCTGGCACAGCACGATCCTGCGCTTCTGCAGGCCGGCTAGATATCATCACATCCTCGCTAACGTGCGCCCAGGCCGTGGCTTGTGCCCTGGCCCTCGGTACGCGCAACGCCCGCCCAGTGCGCAGACAACTGACCAGCTCGCGCTTCAGAGCACCGCGGCCCTGGATATAGAGCGCTTGGTAAATGGCTTCGTGAGATATGCGCATGGATTCGTCATCCGGGAAGTCGATCTGCAGCCGGTTGGAAATCTGTTCGGGCGACCACCCATTAACCCATTTGCGGTCACCGCGATGCGGTTTGTTTCTTCCTTTGAATGGCGCTTGCCGAGGCCCAGAAATCTCGCGGCCATCAGCGTCGCGAATCTTGCCCTCCAAACGGTCTTGCACGTAGCGACCCAGCCGTGGGTTACTCACCAGTTTCGACGGTTTGGGTCTTTTGGCAACCAGCTCCGCCTTCCACTGCGCAACCGAAGCCCGATACACAAGCTGACCGCCACGAGTTGCAGCGTTACGTGTCAGTTCCCGCGAGACCGTTGACGGGCTGCGTCCGATACGGCGAGCGATCTCGCGTACTCCGACGCCTTGAAGCGAAAGTAGCCCAATCTCTTCTCGCTCCGCGAACGACAAGTACCTACCAGATATGGGGTTCGACATGAAAAGTGGCATGCCGCCACGATAGCGGAACCAGCGCGCGCCCACCGCTTGAGATACGCCAACCGCCTCTGCTGCTCTCTCGCTCGTGATACCGGTGGCGATCTGCTCCCAAAATAGACGCTCGATCTCACGCCGATGCGACGGCGCACCTGGCGAGCGCATCGCTCCTCGCCCTGTCAACTTCTGCATCCAACCTGCTGGTCGTCCCATAAACACCTCCTCGATTAAAGGTGTTGCGACGACCGGTTGAATCCGCCCTGGCTTCCCCGGTCGGTGTGCACAATCACACCGGCTTCCGGGCGGCGCCGGAACCAGGCCATGCGCAGCGCGTCCGTGACCAATTCGGCCTTCATGTGTGGTTGCATCGACCAGCCAACCACCTGCCGGCTGAACAGGTCGATGATGACCACCAGGTAGAGCCAGCCTTCGGCGGTCGCCACATAGGTTATGTCGCTCGTCCAGACTTGATTGGGTGCTGCTGGGCTAAAGTCGCGTTGCAGCAGATTGGGGGCCACCGGCAAATCGTGGTTCGAGTTGGTTGTCGCGATGTACTTGCGCTTGTGGCGGGCACGGATGCCGTGCAGCGCCATCAGCTTGCGAACACGCTCCTTGCCCACCCGCACCCCACGCGCCAGCAGTTCCTTCCACATGCGCGGCCAGCCGTACTCCCCCTTGACCCCGGCGTGAATCGCCCTGATGTGGGCCAACAAGGCATCGTCACTGAGTCGGCCTCTATCTGGCCTGTCGGTGCTTACTGTGCGTTGCTTGCGCTGGTGATAGCCGCTGGGGCTGACCCCTAACAGCTCACACAGGACCGAGACCGGCCAGTAACGTCGGTTTCGCTCGATGAACGCATACCTCACACCGACTCCTTCGCAAAGTATGCTGCGGCTTTTTTTAAAATATCGCGCTCCATCTTCAAGCGCGCCACCTCCGCCCGAAGCCGGGCCAGCTCCATCTGCTCCGGGCTGACCGGCTTCATACCCGCACCAGTCAGCTTGCCTTCCCGCTCCGCCTTGACCCAGTTATGCAGCGTCTGCGCTCTGATGCCCAGGGTCGCGCTAACCACTGCCATGCTCTGCCCGCTCTTCACCAGCCGTACCGCTTCCAGCTTGAATTCCAGCGTGTACTGCGCCCGCTTTGTCTTGCTTGTCATCACATCTCTCCTTGCTTCAGTTTAACCTCAGCAAGGGATTCGTTTTGCGGGGGCAAGCTCACTACCGTCTCACTTCGAAATCGCCCCGCTCAGAAGATGTTCCTCTGCATAAGGAAACACAACTTCCGGATTAGGGCGAATCAGCTCAGCGTCCTTGTGCGCATAGTGAAGGCGGGTCAGTAGATCCTTGATGACGCTGAGGCGTGCGACATGCTTGTCGTCGGCGCGCACGACGTTCCATGGCACGATGTCGCTGGTTCGAGCAAACATCTCGTTCCGTGCCTTACTGTATTTCTTCCAAAGCGATACCGCTTGTTCGTCAATGGGGCTGACTTTCCACTGTTTTAGCGGATCCCGGCGGCGCTCTTCGATGCGCTTCTTCTGTTCGGCCTTGCTGATGTCAAGGTAGTACTTGATAAGACGAATTCCGGAACGCACGAGCATCCGTTCGAACTCTGGGACACTTGCCATGAACTCCTCATGCTCGTCCTTGGTGCAGAAGCCCATCACATGTTCCACACCAGCCCGGTTGTACCAACTGCGATTGAAAAGGGTGAACTCGCCGGCCGCAGGCAGCTCGGCCGCATAGCGGCGGAAGTACCAGGAGCCTCGGTCACGGTCGGATGGCTTCCCCAGTGCGACGACGCGCGTTTCACGCGGACTGAGGTGTTCGACAATGCGCTTGATGGTCCCATCCTTCCCAGACGCATCCCTTCCCTCAAAAATCACCAGAATCCGGTCGCTGCAGGAAATGAAGTGCTTCTGTAGTTTGACCAGCTCGATTTGAAGCAGGTGGAGATTCTCCTCATAGCTGTCATGGGAGATGGCGCTTACCTCGGATGGAGCCGTCTTGCTACTTGCCTTCATTTTCATGGTTCACCTTCCTTGAGTCGGGCGCATCGGGCGGGAAAGGGTGGGGCTTGCCGGGTGAAAGCGGGGTAACTTTTTCGGAGAGCAACAGCTCCAGCGAAGGTCGGTCTACGACCTCCTGTTCGAGCAGTAGCTTTGCCAGCGCGTCTAGCTTGTGCCGGTTTGCCAGCAACGTTTGCTTCACCCGCTGACTGGCGTCGCCCAGAATCGTCCGCACTTCTGTATCAATGATTTGCGCAGTACTCTCGCTGTACTCTTTGCGTTGCCGAGGCATCAGTCCTGGCCCGGTAAAGAGCGGGTTCGGCATGTCCTCGTAAGCAGCAAGTCCAAGCTGCTCGCTCATGCCGAACTGCGTAATCATCTGGCGAGCCATGTCTGTTGCGCGTTGCAGGTCATTTTGCGCACCGGTCGAAACGTCTGCGTAGACAATCTGTTCGGCAATGCGACCTCCAAGCAATACATCAAGCCGGTCGAGCAGTTCGCTTTGCTTCAGGAGATAGCGGTCCTCTGTCGGGGTCTGCTGCGTGTACCCCAATGCTGCGACGCCTCTGGGAATGATGGAGATCTTGGAAACTCGGTCAGCATGTGGCCGCAATTCCGCCACGATGGCATGACCCGCCTCGTGGTAGGCGATGGTTTCCTTCTCCTGCTGATTCATCACGCGGCTCTTCTTCTCCAAGCCGCCTACGATGCGGTCCAGCGCCTCGTCAAAGTCTGGCATCTCTACCGCATCCTTGCCCTTGCGAGCCGCCAGCAGTGCGGCCTCGTTGACAAGGTTGGCGAGGTCGGCGCCCGCGAATCCGGGGGTGCGTCCGGCCAGCTTGGTCAGGTCGACGGTCGGGGCAAGAACGACATTTTTGACGTGTACCTTGAGAATCTGCTCGCGCCCTTTCAGGTCAGGGCGGTCCAGGGCGATATGGCGGTCGAAGCGGCCGGGGCGCAGTAGCGCTGGGTCCAGGATCTCGGGCCGGTTGGTGGCCGCCATAATGATGACCCCTTTGTTGGTGTCGAACCCGTCCATCTCAACCAACAACTGGTTCAGGGTCTGTTCGCGCTCGTCGTTGCCGGCTACGGCGTTGAGCGCGCGCGTCTTACCCAGCGCGTCCAGTTCGTCGATGAAGATGATGCAGGGCGCCTTGGTCTCGGCCTGGTCGAACAGGTCGCGCACCCGCGCCGCCCCCACGCCAACAAACATCTCAACGAACTCCGAGCCGCTCATGGTGAAGAACGGCACGCCGGCTTCCCCGGCTACTGCCTTTGCCAACAATGTCTTGCCGGTGCCAGGAGCCCCCAGGAGCAGTACGCCCTTGGGAATCTTGCCACCCAGACGCCGATAGCGCTGCGGGTCCTTCAGGAAGTTGACGATTTCGGCTAACTCCTCCTTTGCCTCATCGATGCCGGCGACGTCGGCAAACGTCACCCCCGTTTCTTTCTGCATGTAGACCTTTGCCTTGCTCTTGCCTATTTCCATCATCCCGCCGGCGGCGCTGCCCACCCGCTTGATGAGGAAGCTCCAGACGGCAAAGAAGAGCATTGCAGGAACAATCCACGACAGCAGCGTGCCAATCCACTTGCTGTCGGCCTGACCGACGAAGCGCACCTTGGCAGCTTCGAGGTCCTGGACCAGATTGGGGTCGTTGACTCGAAGCGTGGAGAAGGGGTGGTCTCCCTTTCCCTGGCGCAATATTTCTTCGACCTGTTGCTTGGGGAGCAGCGTCTCAATGCCAGTGGTGCTGAGCTTGCCGGTGATGGCTCCTTCTCCAAGCGTGATGTCCTTGAGCTTGCCGGCCTTGAGCAGGACCTTGAAGTCGCTGTACGGTAGCGTCTCGACATGGGACGAGAACAGGACGCTCTGAAGAATGAGCATCGCCGAGACTGCCAGGACCACATACCATAGGGAAAACTGCTGCTGACGCGGTTCCATAGAAACCTTTTAATCTTTCGGGTAAGCCAGGAAAATTCGACTGCCACCGCTATTCGAAGCCGGCCGCCGGTCTGGACAACACGAGCTCCCAAAGAGCTGTGGCGCTAAGCCTTGAAGTCATATCGGTAGGCGCCATTCTTGGTGTCAGGTCTCTCCCCGAAGGCTGTTGTATAACCATGCAAAGAAAGCTCCGGCAGCAAAGAACCACACTGCAAAAACGAAGGCCGGGTAGATGACCGACCACCAGGATATCGGTTCGCCCGTCTGAAGGCGCCGGAAATCGAGCCCGTGAAAGAGCGCGTTCATGAAATTCATGAAGGGCTCAGGAAGAACCATCCAGACGAGCGTGCATAGAACGTAGAACAGCACGACCGTGGCGGATAGAGTCACACCAGTCTTGAAGGGCTTCATGGCAGCCTCCAGGTGCAAGGAAGATACGGTTGAATTCAATGAGGATGCGTCCGCGGAACATCTCGGCCTGAGATGTGAGGAATGAATGCTGGCGTCTTTTGGCGATATTCCTCATAGGCCTGCCCGAACTCGGCCAGTGCGTCCTGCTCCTCTGCCTTGGCCAGCCGAACGTACATCCAGACCAAGATGGGGAACATCACCAGAGTGGCTATCGTCGGCCATTGCAGCAGGAAGCCGAACATAATCAGGACGAAAGCGACATACTGAGGATGCCTCATGCGCGCATAGAGACCAGTGGTCGCGAGGCGGTGCTGCCGCTGGGCCACATACAGAATGCGCCAGGCGGAAGACAGCATGATGAAGCCGCCAAAAATTAGAATATTGCTGGCGATGTGAAATGGCCCCAGGTGCGGGTTGCCGCTCCAACCGAAAATCATCTCGGGAAGATGACCGGCATCATGCGAGAGGAAGTCGATTCCCGGGAACTTCGCCGAAAGCCACGGCAGCAGGAGATAGATAGTCAGGGGGATGCCATACATCTCTGTAAAGAGCGCCACAATAAACGCGGAGAACGCGCCAAACGAGCGCCAGTCGCGCTGGGTCTTCGGCTTGGTGAAGCTGAAGGCGAAGATGATGAAGACAGCGGAGTTGATAATGACCAGCGACCAGAGGCCGTAGCTGGATGGTGTTTCGGGTTGCATCATCGCTCTCCTTTTGTGTTCGTGTCCTTTGTGGCGTCATCCGGTCCGTGACCGTGACCGTGACCGTGTCCACCGTGCATGAAGATGTGCATCAGGGGGCAGGCGGCCAGCAGAAGTAATGGCAGGAATTGAATGACGTGTGCCCGGTGTTCAGTCCATAGGAAGTAGGCAATCACCAGCAGAAAGCCAATCATGACCAGCTTGGACCTGGCCACGGCGCGCAGTGCGTCTCCAGGCCGCTCGTGACTGTTGTGGTCGTAGTTCATGTTTTCCTCCTATAAGGGGAAGACGGTATCGCCTGGCAGCAGCCGTGGTGCCGATGATGCCGGTGTAGCTGCCGCGAGTAGCATTGCAAGGGCAG
This sequence comes from Cupriavidus sp. GW821-FHT07C08, assembly GCF_059419025.1. Classification (NCBI taxonomy): domain Bacteria; kingdom Pseudomonadati; phylum Pseudomonadota; class Betaproteobacteria; order Burkholderiales; family Burkholderiaceae; genus Cupriavidus; species Cupriavidus sp. GW821-FHT07C08. The sequence continues at coordinate 203,189 of NZ_JBWKQZ010000001.1, read as the reverse complement.
CGCAAATCCATGCCACCGCGTGTTTCAGGCCCGTGGCGGCCGTTGGAACTGCCCGGGCGCCGGTGGCGCCGTAATTTCCCCCTTAGGGGTAATGGACCTGGTCGGCATTCCATCCTCTCCTTGGGGCGATTAGGAGAACCTGCAGCGCATAAACTACATTTTCATTTTGGGCGACCATTCGATTTGCTCTTTGATTTCAATCAAGCGTTCATGGGCGTTCATGGGCGCTCGCACTGGGTGCCGGTTCGGGATTGAATGTCGAACGCCACATGACGCACGTTCACGAACGTGCTGCTCCTGGGCGCTCGAGAGGCCGCGCTCGGCCACGACATCGATGGCAACCAGTCGGGGCTGGTCGATGGGGCGTCCAATTCCGGAGAGAAGCCGGACGATGACTTCATCCGCGTCATCCACGCTTGCCTGAATAGGAGTGGCTAACCGGTGGGCGAGCACGTTGCAGAGCTTGCCGACATGGGACGCCGGGTTCTTGCCCGCTGCGGCCTCCAGCGACATTGGCCGATAGGGGGTAATCAGCCCATTGACACGGTTTCAGCGGCCGACCTGGCCTTCATCACCATGCTCAGCGCTCAAGCCAGTGACCGTCAGGTAAATCCCGCTTTCGTCGCAGGCATCCCGGCTAGCGAGGGTATTGATTGCCATCTCACACTCCAATCACAGCCAATCCTATTACCCACGCGGGTTCAGACGGCTTGTTGATGATAGAGTGGGAGTGACGTGTAATTCGCTTTTAATCGAGAATACAGGGCGCCCTCGAGGCGCCTTGTCTTTTGGCTCCGCGTTTCGCGTAGCCGCGGCGGGGCTGGGCGATGGTGTCAACTCCCCCTCCGTTCCCGCTTTAGTTCCTCGGGCCTGTGTTGATTGCATTGCGATACGCAAACAACGCCGGCGCACCACCGGTATGCAGGAACAACACCGGGCCATCCGAAGCAAAACGCCCGCGCGCGACGCCATCGAGCAAACCAGCCATCGCCTTTCCCGTATAGACGGGATCGAGCAACACACCTTCGGTACCTGCCAGGATGCGGATGGCCTCCAGCCCCGCCTGGTTGGGTTCACCATAGCGAGGTGCGAAGTATTCGTCCCACAGCTCGATCTTCAGCCCTGCCGGCACCTCGACATCGAGCAGCGCAGCAGTCCCTTCGATCAGCCCGGCCACCTTCGGAACTTGCGCTGCGACGCTGCGCGACACGGTAACGCCGACGACCGGTGTATCCGGCATCGCGTGTGCGAGCGCCAACGCAAGCCCGCCGTGGGTTCCGGCACTGCCGGACGCCAGCACGACCGCCGAGAACGCAAGAGCCATCGCCTCGGCTTGCTGCGCCAGCTCCAGGCCGGCACGTACATACCCCAATGCCCCCAGCGGATTGGACCCGCCGATCGGGATGACATACGGCTTGTGCCCCTCGCCACGCAGTCGTTCCGCAAGGGCTTGCAACTGTGCGTCGGCGTTGTCGAGACTGGTAACCGGCTCGGCCTGTGCGTCGAACAAATCGAGCAGCAGGCGGTTGCCGCTGCGCAGGTAGTCGCCGTCTGCCGTGCCGGTCGGGTTTTCCAGCAACGCGCTGCAGCGTAGCCCAAGACGGGCCGCCAGCGCGGCCGTCTGCCGGACATGATTCGACTGTACGGCTCCGGCCGTTACCAGCGTATCGGCGCCCTGGCGCAAGGCGTCAGCCGCCAGGAACTCAAGCTTGCGCAGCTTGTTTCCGCCAAACGCAAGTGGCGTGGTGTCATCCCGCTTGACGTAGATATCGCGCCCGAGCATCCCGGACAGGCGATCCAGCTTTTGCAGGGGCGTGGCCGCGCCGACAAGATCGAGGCGGGAGAAAGCGGCAAGGCGATCCGAGATCTTCATGATTTCGATTTTTGGGGGAGGTAGACCAGGACGGGGCGGCGAAGGGCGTTGTCAGCGGGGACCTTGATCGCCCTCGGCTTCCCCCGCCTTCGTGCAAGCTGGTGTGAGTCAGTGCAGGATCTTTGCGAGGAATTCCTTCGCACGGGCCGACTTCGGGTCGCCGAAGAAGGCTTCCTTGCCGGCATCTTCGACGATGGCGCCGCCATCCATGAAAATTACGCGGCTGGCGACCTTCTTCGCGAACCCCATTTCATGGGTGACGCAGATCATCGTCATGCCCTCGCGTGCCAGTTCGATCATGACGTCCAGCACCTCATTGATCATTTCGGGATCGAGCGCTGATGTCGGTTCGTCGAACAGCATGGCGATCGGATCCATCGACAGCGCGCGTGCAATGGCAACGCGCTGTTGCTGCCCGCCCGAAAGCTGCCCGGGGTATTTCCGCGCATGCGCTTTCAGGCCGACGCGCTCGAGCAGCCGCATGCCGTTCTCCTGAGCTTCCTCTTTGCGGCGTTTCAACACTTTGACCTGCGCCAGGGACAGGTTGTCGAGAATGGACAGATGCGGGAACAGCTCAAAATGCTGAAACACCATGCCAACCCGCGCACGCAACTGGGCGAGCTTGATCTTCGGATCGCCGACCATCACCCCGTCCACACTGATCCGGCCCTGCTGAAACGGCTCAAGGCCGTTGACCGTTTTGATCAGCGTGGATTTTCCTGATCCGGAAGGGCCGCAGATGACCACGACCTCGCCTTTTTCTACCTGGGTGCTGCACGCATCAAGCACCTTGAACTGACCATACCACTTCGATACGCCTTCGAGCGCGATCATCGTTTTGTCTCCTGCTTGCAGATTGCTTTCTTCGGGTTTCCGACCCGTTGGATCAACGCGTCACAGGCAGTGTCAGACGCGCCTCGAGGCGACGCTGTGCCCATGACAATCCGGTGCTGAACAGCCAGTAGATCGCTGCTACCGACAGATACAAGGGAAGCGGCTGGAACGTTGATGCGATGATTTCCTGGGACGACCTGAGCAACTCGGTCACGGTGATGACTGACACCAGCGACGTATCCTTGATCAGGCTGATGAGCGTGTTGCCGAGGCTTGGCACGGCCAGCCGCAAGGCCTGCGGGCAGACGATGTAACGCAGCGTCTGCAGATGGCTCAGCCCGAGGCTGTGCGCGGCGCTCCATTGCCCTCTGCCGATACCGAGAATCGCGCCGCGCATGCTTTCCGACAGGTAAGCGCCGGCATTGGCCGTGAGGGTAAGAATGCCGGCGCTGGTGGGGTCCAGGGAAATGCCGAGGTCTGGCAGGCCATAGTAGACGACGAACATCTGCACCAGCAGCGGCGTGCCGCGCATGACGCTGACATAGGTGCGGGCAATGCCGCCGAGGATTGGGCTGGTGCTGATACCCATGATGGCGACCACGATCCCGACCAGCAGGCCGAACACCATCGACGCCAGGGCAAATTTCGCGGTGATCACCGCTCCGTGCAGGAGTACAGGCGATGCATGAATAACTAGATCAAGAGATTCCATGATTCGATCCGTAGAAGTGGCCGCGTGGCCGGCCAGGCCGATGCCTGCAGCGATGGCAGGAGCCGGCCGGCGTGGCAGCGATTACTGGGCGACGGCTCTGCTGGCGTCGGTACCCAACCACTGGATGGACAGCTTGCGCAACGTGCCATCCTGCTGCAACGCGTTCAGTGCGTCGTCAATGGCCTTGGCAAACTTGGGATTGCCCTTGCGGAAAGGGATGCCCATCTCAAGCTTCGTGCCGGCGAGTAGCGCGCCGGTGCGTAGCGGCATCTTGGAGTTCTTGATCAGGTATGGCAGCATCAGGCGGTCATTGAGGGCGGCATCGATGCGCCCGGCCGCCAGGTCACGCAGGTTTTCCGACGTACCCGGATAGGTCTGCACCAGGATACCCGGCACGGATTTCGCCAGTTCGGCATAGTTGCTGCCCAGCGTGACGCCGACGGATTTTCCCTTCAGCTCTTCAAGCGAATTGAACTCGCGCTTGTCATTGTTGCGCTGAAGTACCTGGACCGCGGAATAGACGTATGGCTGGGTAAAATCCAGAGCCTGGCGGCGCGCCGGCGTGATGCCCACCTGGTTGACGATGACGTCGAACTTGCCGGCTTGCAGGCCGGCAATGATGCCACTCCACTCGGTGGTGATGAACTGGACCTTGAGCCCCATCTTGTCGGCCACGGCTTTGGCTACGGCCACGTCAAAGCCGTCGAGCTGACCGTCGCCATTGCGATAGCCAAAGGGTGGGTAAGTGCCCTCCATGCCGACTTTCAGGACACCGCTGACTTTGACCGAATCCAGCAGATCTTCAGCGTGCACGGCGGGCGCCGTGAGATTCAGGAGGGTCGCGATGCACGCGCTTTGCAACTGCAACTTCAGGGATTTCATGTCTTGTCTCCAATGTAGGAATAGGTATTTTTTTTGAAGGGCAACGCTACTGCACGGCAAGTCCGCGGAACGCGGCTTCCAGATCGGCGATCAAATCTTCCTTGGCCTCAAGGCCCACGTGCAATCGAAATGCCTGGCCGGCATGCGGCCAGGCGGCTGCGGGGCGCTCCTCCCTGGGATCGAAGGGCATTACCAGACTCTCGAATCCGCCCCAGGAAAACCCCAGGCGGAACAGCTTCAGGTCGTCGATGAAGGCGCGGAACGCCTCACGCCCATATCCGGGCTTGAGTACGACGCTGAACAATCCTGAAGCCCCCGTGAAATCCCGGCGCCAGAGTGCGTGGCCCGGCGCACCAGGGAGCCCGGGGTGCAACACCTGGGCCACCTCCGGGCGGCCCGCGAGCCAATCGGCAATGGCCAGTCCGCTACGCTGATGCCGCTCAAGGCGCACGGCCATCGTGCGCAAGCCCCGCTGCGCGAGATAGACGTCGTCCGGGCCCGCGTGCTGGCCAGTGGCGAAGACATAGTCGCGCACGGTGTTCCATGACTCACGGTTGGTCGTGATCACACCCATCAAGGCGTCCGAATGCCCAACGATGTATTTCGTCCCCGCATGCACGGAGACGTCCACGCCGTGCTCGAATGGCTTGAAGAACAAGGGCGTGGCCCACGTGTTGTCGATGACGACGACCGCGCCATGCCGGTGTGCGACCTTCGCAATGGCTGGAATGTCCTGCATTTCGAACGTCTGCGAACCCGGTGACTCGGCGAACACGAGCGCCGTGGTCGGACGGAACAAGGCCGCGATGTCGGACCCAAGCGTGGGGTCGTAGAACGTCGCTGACACGTTGCAGCGGGCCAGTACCGTTTCGACGTAGTGGCGCGTCGGGCCATAGACACTGTCGCTCACCAGGATGTGATCGCCGGCTTTGACGAATGCCATGATGGCGCTCGTACACGCCGCCAGGCCGGACGACACCAACAGCGAACGGTGCCCGCCTTCGAGCTGCGCCAGGGCGTTCTGCAACGCGAAGGTGGTCGGCGTGCCTTTGCGGCCGTACCACATGACATCCGTGTCGGCGCCCGACATGGCGCGCCCGCGCGCTTCCATGTCGTCGAGATTGCGAAACGTCACGGTCGACGCATGGAAAACCGGCGGATTGACGACGCCGCCGAAATCGTCTGGATCGATCACGCCGTGCGAGAGATAGGTATCGGGAGACATCCGGATTACCCTCGCCTGGCGCTGTTGACCATGTCGCCCAGGCGCTCCAGTCCCATGCGGAGATTGGGCTCGGGCGGGCCGAAAGAAAAGCGCACCCAGCTTGCGTCGATGTATTCGGTCGCGCGCTGCTTGCCCGGATTGACGTCGAAGAACCTGCCGGGCACGGTCATGACCTTGCGCTTGAGACCCTCCGTAAAGAAGGTGTCCGCGGTGTTCAGCGGCGCGGGCAGCCGATGCACCCGGCCCCAGAGATAGAACGTGCCGTTGCCAGGGCATGGGATCTCGACACCCATGTCGGTCAGCGCGTCCAGCATGATGCGGCGCTTCCTGGCGAACATCTGCCGCAATGCGGACGTTTCCTGATCCGCACGATCGCTTTGCAGTGCTTGCACGGCAAGCCGTTGCACGATCGTCGGCGGGCCGCCGTCGATGGCGCTTGCGGCACGGCTGATCATGTCGATCACCTCGGTCGGCCCCACCACCCAGCCCACGCGCAGGCCGGGGTAACGGTGATTCTTCGTCAAGCCGTCGACGATGACGACCGGGTCCCTTTCCACGTCCTCGACGAACTCGGCGGCGGACACCGGCTTGTCCGCGGGGGCATGGCCATCTTCGAACACGAAGTGAGAATAGAACTCGTCGAGCAGCATCCAGCAGTCCGTGTTGCGCGCCGCCGCCACATACTGTGCCAGTGCTTCACCACGTACCACGGCGCCGGTGGGGTTGTTGGGATTGCTCCACAGCAGCGCGTCCAACTGTTCCCTTGCGATCAGTCCCTCAAGCGCCTGCGCCGGGATGGCAAAGCCGTCTTCGGGCCCCACGGGCAGCGTGACCGGCGTGAAGCGATGGCGATGGTAAGCGATCAGATCTTCGTAGGCGGTGTAGTCGGGCACGACGTGGCCCAGGCGAATTTCGCCCAGGGTGGCGAGCAGGCGCGACAGCGCAAGCCGCCCGCCGGACGCAATCGCGACATTGTCCCTCGTGTACTGCGATGCCTTGCCGCGACGATAGCGACGGTTGTAGTCGTCCGCGACCGCCTGACGCAGCGCATCGATGCCGCCGACCGGCCCGTAGGCGCAATCGGCCACGTCGAACTGCAGTGAAGCCAGCCGTTCCGGCGCGCCTGCCATGGGCCCGATTTCAGGCTGCCCCTGGCCGAGGTTGCACCAGTCGGGATGACCGTTGCGGAAGCCGAGCTTGACGGCTTCGTGAACGACGTGAATCACGCCCATATACGGAACCGGGCGTAGCAGGGAAGACGCTAGTGAGCTTGTCATGTTGTTGTCGAAGGGGGCTTGTTTATCGGTGACGCGACGCCACGCGGTTGCGATGGGTGACCATGCGCTCATGCAGCCGCGAGATCGTATTGCTGCCTGTGGCGACGAAGAGAAAAGGCAGCATGCCGTGCACGAGCGCCGCCATCGATGCGAACAGCATCGACGCGCCAAATGAAAACGACGACAACATATGCTGCAGATAGCTCTCGCCGACCGATGCCGGGTGCTCTTGGAAGAGCCGGAATATTGTTCTCATGGTGGGGGCGTAATCCGGTATCGCGCATCGTCCGATCCTGGATTGGAAAGCCGGCTTCGCGCTGTTTGTGAGAGAAATCATAGTGTTCGATTCCCGCAAAAGGCTTCCAAAAAGCACCCACCATCTCGCTTCTAATTAGAAGAATTTTCTACTGGGATGGTGCGATGTAGAAACTCAGGCTCCGGCGTACTTTCCAGATATCGCTGCGCGTCGAGCGCGGCCATGCAGCCCGTGCCGGCGCTGGTGATCGCCTGCCGATAGATGTGGTCCTGCACGTCGCCTGCCGCGAACACGCCCGGCACACTCGTGCCCGTGGCGTTGCCCGAGAGGCCGCCGTTGGTGACGATGTAGCCATTCTTCATCTCGAGCTGGCCCTTGAAGAGATCGGTGTTCGGCTTGTGGCCGATGGCGATGAAGACGCCTTGCAGTGCGAGTTCGGTGGTCTCGCCGGTTTGCGCATGCCTGATGCGCAGGCCGGTCACGCCGGCCCCGTCGCCATTCACTTGGTCGAGCACGTGGTTCCATTTGATCTCGACAACACCTTGCTTCGCCTTCTCGAGCAGACGGTCGACAAGAATCGGCTCGGCGCGGAACTTGTCGCGGCGGTGGATCACCGTGACCTTTTTCGCGATGCCAGCCAGATACAGCGCTTCCTCGACCGCCGTATTGCCGCCGCCAACCACGGCTACGTGCTGCTGCTGGTAGAAGAAGCCGTCGCAGGTCGCGCAGGCGGACACGCCGCGGCCCATGAAGGATTCCTCGGACAGCAGGCCGAGATACTGTGCGGACGCGCCTGTCGCGATGATCAGCGCGTCGCAGGTGTACTCGCCGGATTCGCCGATCAGGCGAATCGGCTTGCCGTCGAGCTTTGCCGTGTGGATGTGGTCGAACACGATCTCGGTGTTGAAGCGCTCCGCGTGGTCGAGAAAGCGCTGCATCAGCTCTGGACCCTGCACCCCCGTTGCATCCGCTGGCCAGTTTTCGACATCGGTCGTGGTCATCAGCTGGCCGCCTTGCGCCAGGCCCGTGACGAGCACCGGCGACAAGTTGGCGCGCGCTGCATAGACGGCGGCGGTATAGCCGGCAGGGCCGGAACCGAGAATCAGGACCTTGGCGTGCTTGGGCGAAGACATTGGAGAATCCATAGCTTATTCAAGAGACTTCAGGCGATTGCCTGAAGCGATTACTGAGCAGGTTCGAAGTCGAGGCCAGCCACGCATGGGCACCGCCAAAGTTGCGGCAGACGATGCCGCCAATCGCAATGGTCGCGATCGGCGCGCCGGGGCTGCATGGAAGGCCTCTTCACGCATGAGCCGGGTTGGCCTGTAGTCAGGAGGCGGGATGCGCCACACCGTACTGCGACGACAGGTATCGACGGATATGGTCGGGCGAATCGATAAAACGCGTCTGGCCGCTTACGTGAATCGCTACACCGTCATCGACCGGCGCGCGCCCGGCGCCGAGCACCAGGACGGGGGCGGACTGGTTCGCCTCGCCGATCAGTTCGACAATTGCCATGCGAGGGCGGGGCGCATCGATGTATTCGACATCCACTTCATTGCGCAACTGCGGGAAGAAGCCGAGCAGGCCTTCAACGGCAACGGAATCTCCACAATAGAACGGACCTTCCGAGCCTGAAAAAAAGCCGGGGCGAAGCATGAATAGTTTGTCTTTCACTTTCACTCTCTCTGCGGGTTGAAATTGCTGGCGGACGCGCGTCGCTTGCCGTATCGCGAACCACCGACCACAGGATATGCAGTGCAAATAGACCCCACCAGTGGCACGAACGACAATTTGCGTAAGGATCGTGCCAACTTGATGCGAGTGGCGGCGAGCAGGATCGCAGCACACGCAACAGACATGGGGGAGGGTCTTGCTAGACGCAGAGCAGATGGGGCAGAATCAATCGCTGGTGGCATCAATGCCAGCTTCCGTCCATATCGTGCCAAAGACCAAATCACAGTCGTCTGTCAATGCAGGACTGGTTGCCGTCGTCGTGTATGACGGCCTGAGCCTCTTTGAATATGGCTGCGCCGTTGAAGTGTTCGGTCTGCCAAGGCCTGAAATGGGCGACAGCTGGTATCGCTTCACGACCTGTTCCGCCGAATCGGGGAGGTTGCGCGGTTCGGGTGGGATCCAGGTACAGGCTGACGGTGGCCTCGAACTCCTGGCCAAGGCGAAGACCATCATCATTCCGGGGTGGCGCGGTATCGAAGCGGACGTCCCGCCGGAACTTTGCCGCGCGTTGAGGAAGGCGAACAAACGCGGGGCGCGCGTCATGTCGATCTGCACGGGCGCCTTTGTCCTGGCGGCAGCGGGGCTGCTCGACGGAAAGCGTGCGACTACGCACTGGCGCCATGCCGCAGCACTCGCGGCGCGATATCCGGACGTCCACGTGGAAGCGGACGTGCTCTACGTCGATGCCGGCGATGTCCTCACGTCCGCCGGCAGTGCGGCGGGAATCGACTTGTGCCTCCACCTGATTCGCCGGGACCTTGGCCCGCGCGCAGCCAATCAGGTCGCACGCCGACTGGTCATGCCACCCCACCGCGAAGGCGGGCAGGCCCAGTATATCGACGAGCCGGTCTCAAAGCGTAGCGGCTCTTCGCTGGCACCCTTGGTGGACGCGGTGCGTGCAACACTGGACGAGGGCTGGTCGATTGTCAGAATGGCAAAGCAAACGGCGATGAGTGCCCGAACCTTTCAGCGGCACTTTGTCAGTACGATGGGGATGCCGCCAGGGGAATGGCTGCTTACCGAGCGCCTGGGCCGGGCCAGGACGTTGCTCGAGGAGACCGATTTATCCGTGGATGAAATCGCGGTGCAAGTCGGCTTTGGTGCAGCAGCCACGTTGCGCAATCATTTCCGGACTCGGCTTGGAACCAGCCCGGGTTACTACAGGCGACGGTTCAGCGCATCCGAGGCACACTGATTACCCACGGGGCTTTGGACGACGCTTCCTGCGCCACGGTTGCCGACGGCCCTGGAAATGAACTCCCCGATCTGCGCTACCTTGCCGGCATCGATCCCGGTTTCGACGCCCAGGCTCTGCATCATCCGGAGAAGCGCTTCGGTGGCGACATTTCCGGTGGCGCCCTTGGCATAAGGGCAACCGCCAAGCCCGGCCACGGACGAATGGAAGATGCGAATGCCCACCTCAAGGCTGGCCCGGACATTGGAGAGGGCGTGGCCATAGGTGTCGTGGAAGTGTCCCGACAGCCGCTCTAATGGAAACTCCGTCGAAGCCGCTCGCATGACTTCCTGAACCTTGTCATGTGTACCCACGCCGATCGTATCGGCAATATCGATCTCGTCGCAGCCCAGCTCGCGCATGCGCCGCACCAGATCAACAACCGCTCCGACCGGCACGTCCCCTTGATAGGGACAGCCCAGCGAGCAAGACACGCTGGCACGCAGGCGTATGCCTCTCTCCTTCGCTGCAGCCGCGACAGGCTCAAAGCGGGCCATCGACTCGGCGATCGAGCAATTGATGTTCTTCTGCGAGAACGCTTCACTGGCAGCGCCGAAGATGACGACCTCATCGGCGCCGGCAGCCAGTGCCGCGTCCAGGCCCTTCATATTGGGGGTGAGTGCCGAGTAAAGCGTGCCAGGGCGCCGTCTGATACGCGCCATCACTTCCGCGCCGTCGGCCATCTGGGGTACCCACTTCGGCGACACAAATGATGCTGCCTCGATATTGGTGAAGCCTGCCTCGGTCAGCTGGTCGATCAATGCGACCTTGATCTCGGTCGGCACTAACGCCTTCTCGTTCTGGAGGCCATCGCGTGGGCCGACTTCCACGATCTTGACTTTGTCTGGTTGCATTGCCGGAAATCTCCCCACGATATCAGGCTTCAAACGCCAGGAGCTGCGACCCTTCAGCCACTTGCTCGCCAACCCCATAGAGCACTTCACTGACCACCCCATCCACCGGCGCGCTGATGGTGTGCTCCATCTTCATTGCCTCCATCACCAGCAGCGGGGCCCCGCGCGTCACGATGCTGCCCGCCTCGACCATCACGGCAATGACCTTGCCGGGCATCGGCGCGGTCAGCTTGCCGTCTTCGCTTTCAGCCTCGCCAGCGTGCGCCAGTGGGTCGAGCCAGGTCAGGCTTACGTGACGACCGGCATGGAAGGCATGAAACACCTCGCCGTCGGCATGCACTTGGCCGTGCGCGTGGCGCGTACCGAGGTCGACGCGGATCTCATCTCCCTGGCAGTTGCAGGCGAAGGACACAACCTGGTTTGCGTAGAGCAGCGTGCTGCCGCGTGCATCGGTGTTCAGCGTGACGTCGAGCACCTGCTCGCCATAGCCGAAGCGCAGCGTGCGCGACAGGCCGCCGTTCAGCCGCCACGCGCCGCCATGGGTCCACGGCGAATGCTGGTCGGCGGCGTCGACGCGGCGCTCGCGCGTCTCGCGGTCGAGCAGCGCGGCCACCGCCAGCGCAATGACTTCCAGGCCGACCGGCGCGGCGGGCGGGAACAGCGTGGCTTCGTTGCGCTCGATCAGCCCGGTATCGAGATCGGCCGTGCGGAACGCCTGCGACGACACCAGCCGCTGCAGGAAGGCCACGTTGGTCGACAGCCCCACCACGTGATACGACGCCAGCGCCTGGCGCATGCGCGCCAGCGCCTCGTCGCGGTCCTTGCCCCAGACGATCAGCTTGGCGATCATCGGGTCGTAGAACGGGCTGATGGTGTCGCCCTCGCGCACGCCGGCATCGATACGGATACCCGCCGGGCCGTGCGCATCCTCACCGCGCATGAACTGCACCGCCGGCGGCGTGCGCAGGTAGCGCAGCGTGCCGGTGGACGGCAGGAACTGCTTGTCGGGGTTCTCGGCGTAGATACGCGCTTCCAGCGCATGGCCGTCGATGCGCAGTTGCTCCTGCGTGAGCGGCAGCGGCTCGCCGGCGGCGACGCGCAGCTGCCATTCGACCAGGTCCTGCCCGGTGATCATTTCGGTGACGGGGTGCTCCACCTGCAGGCGCGTGTTCATCTCCATGAAGTAGAACGAACCGTCCTGGTTGGCGATGAACTCGACCGTGCCGGCGCCGACATAGCCGACCGCCTTGGCCGCGGCCACCGCCGCTTCGCCCATGGCGCGGCGGCGCGCCTCGGTCATGCCCGGCGCGGGGGCTTCTTCCAGCACCTTCTGGTGGCGGCGCTGCACCGAGCAGTCGCGCTCGAACAGGTAGATGCAGTTGCCGTGGGTATCGGCAAACACCTGGATCTCGATATGGCGCGGGCGGGTCAGGTACTTCTCCACCAGCACCTTGTCATCGCCAAAGCTGGCCGACGCCTCGCGCTTGACGGAGGTCAGCGCGGCCATGAAGCCGTCGCCCGACTCGACCACGCGCATGCCCTTGCCGCCGCCGCCGGCGCTGGCCTTGAGCAGCACCGGGTAGCCGATGCGGTCGGCCTCGTGGCGCAGCAGCACCGGATCCTGGTCCTCGCCGTGGTAGCCCGGCACCAGCGGCACCGCGGCCTTCTCCATCAATTGCTTGGCCGCGCTCTTGCTGCCCATCGCGTGGATGGCAGACGCCGGCGGGCCGATGAAGACCAGCCCCGCCGCGGCGCAGGCCCCGGCAAACGCCTCGTTCTCGGACAGGAAGCCGTAGCCCGGGTGGATGGCCTGGGCACCGGTCTCCTTCGCCATCTCGATGATGTGGTCCGCGCGCAGGTAGCTGTCGCGCGCAGCCGCGCCGCCGATATGCACGGCCTCGTCGCAGAAGGCGACGTGGCGTGCGTCGGCGTCGGCGTCCGAGTACACAGCAACGGTGCGGATGCCGAGCCGGCGGCAGGTGGCGGCGACGCGGCAGGCGATTTCACCGCGGTTGGCGATCAGGATCTTGTTGAACATCGGTCTTCCTTGTCGTGATTACATGCGGAACACGCCGAACTTCATGTTCTCGATCGGCGCATTCAGGCTCGCGGACAGTCCCAGGCCCAGCACGGTGCGGGTCTGCGCGGGATCGATCACGCCGTCGTCCCACAGGCGCGCACTGGCGTAGTACGGATGGCCCTGGTGCTCGTACTGGTCGCGGATCGGCTGCTTGAACGCCTCTTCCTCTTGCGCGCTCCACTTGCCGCCCTTGCCCTCGATGCCGTCGCGGCGCACCGTCGCCAGCACGCTCGCAGCCTGTTCGCCGCCCATCACCGAGATGCGCGCATTCGGCCACATCCACAGGAAGCGCGGCGAATACGCGCGCCCGCACATGCCGTAGTTGCCGGCGCCAAACGAGCCGCCGATGATCACGGTGAACTTGGGCACCTGCGCGGTGGCCACGGCGGTCACCATCTTGGCGCCGTTGCGGGCAATGCCTTCGTTCTCGTACTTGCGGCCCACCATGAAGCCGGTGATGTTCTGAAGGAACACCAGCGGGATCTTGCGCTGGCAGCACAGCTCGATAAAGTGCGCGCCCTTGAGGGCCGACTCGGAGAACAGGATGCCGTTGTTGGCGATGATGCCGACCGGGTAGCCCCAGATGCGCGCGAACCCGCACACCAGCGTGGTGCCGTAGCGCGCCTTGAACTCGTCGAACTCGGAGCCGTCGACCAGGCGCGCGATCACCTCGCGCACGTCATAGGGCTTGCGCGTGTCGGTGGGGATCACGCCGTACAGCTCTTGCACCGGGTACAGCGGCTCGACCGGCTCGTGCAGGCGGATCTGGTCCGGCTTGCGGCGGTTCAGGTGCTGCACGATATTGCGCGCCAGCGACAGTGCGTGATGGTCGTTCTGCGCAAAGTAGTCGGCCACGCCCGACAGGCGCGTATGCACGTCGGCGCCGCCCAGGTCCTCGGCGCTGACCTCCTCGCCGGTGGCGGCCTTCACCAGCGGCGGGCCGCCCAGGAAGATGGTGCCCTGGTTCTTGACGATGATGGACTCGTCGCTCATCGCGGGCACGTAGGCGCCGCCGGCGGTGCACGATCCCATCACCACCGCGATCTGCGGGATGCCCTGCTTGGACAGGTTGGCCTGGTTGTAGAAGATGCGGCCGAAGTGGTCGCGGTCGGGGAACACGTCGTCCTGGTTGGGCAGGTTGGCGCCACCGGAATCCACCAGGTAGATGCACGGCAGGTTGTTCTCCTCGGCGATCTCCTGCGCGCGCACATGCTTCTTGACCGTCATCGGGTAGTAGGTGCCGCCCTTGACGGTGGCGTCATTGCAGACGATCACGCACTCCTGCCCGGCCACGCGGCCGATGCCGGTGATGATGCCGGCGCCCGGCGCGGCATCGTCGTACATGTCGTAGGCCGCGAGCTGCGACAATTCCAGGAACGGCGTGCCCGGATCGAGCAGTTGCTGTACGCGGTCGCGCGGCAGCAGCTTGCCGCGCGACAGGTGCTTGTCGCGCGCGTCCTTGCCGCCGCCTTCGGCCAGCTTCGCGATCCTGGCCTCCAGGTCGGCTACCAGGGCCTGCATGGCTTCGGCGTTGGCCTTGAAGGACTCGGAGCGGGCGTTCAGTTTGGTTTCGATGATTGGCATATCGTGCTTCTGGGTGTGCCGCGAGATGGTGCTGTCGGTCGGCAGATGGCGAAGGTAGGCGCGCTTACATGGTTTCCGCGAACAGCTCGCGGCCGATCAGCATGCGGCGGATCTCCGAGGTGCCGGCGCCGATCTCGTACAGCTTGGCGTCGCGCCACAGGCGGCCGGCCGGGTATTCATTGATATAGCCGTTGCCGCCCAGGATCTGCACGGTCTCGCCCGCCATCCAGGTGGCCTTCTCGGCCGTGTACAGGATCACCGCGGCGCAGTCCTTGCGCACCTGGCGCACGTGGTCGCTGCCCAGCGCGTCCAGGTTCTTGCCGACCGTATACAGGTAGCTGCGCGCGGCCTGCAGCGTGGTGTACATGTCGGCCACCTTGCCCTGGATCAGCTGGAATTCGCCGATGCTCTGGCCGAACTGCTTGCGGTCGTGGATATACGGCGTGACCACGTCCATGCACGCCTGCATGATCCCGACCGGGCCGCCCGACAGTACCGCGCGCTCATAGTCCAGCCCGCTCATCAGCACCTTGGCGCCGCCGTTCTCGGCGCCGAGGATATTCTCGACCGGCACTTCCACGTCCTGGAACACCAGTTCGCCGGTGTGCGAGCCGCGCATGCCCAGCTTGTCCAGCTTCTGCGCCACCGAGAAGCCCTTCATGCCCTTCTCGACGATAAACGCGGTCATGCCGCGCGCGCCCAGCTCGGGCTCGGTCTTGGCGTAAACCACCAGCACGTCGCAATCCGGGCCGTTGGTGATCCACATCTTGGTGCCGTTGAGCACGTAGCGGTCGCCCTTGAGCTCCGCGCGCAGCTTCATGCTGACCACGTCGGAGCCGGCGTTGGGTTCGCTCATCGCCAGCGCGCCGATCCATTCGCCCGAGACCAGCTTGGGCAGGTACTTTGCCTTCTGCGCCGGCGTGCCGTTGCGATGGATCTGGTTCACGCACAGGTTGGAATGCGCGCCGTAAGACAGGCCCACCGAGGCCGAGGCGCGGCTGATTTCTTCCATCGCGATCATGTGCGCCAGGTAGCCCATGTTGGCGCCGCCGTATTCCTCGGCCACGGTGATGCCGAGCACGCCCAGGTCGCCCATCTTCTTCCAGGCGTCCATCGGGAACTGGTCGGTGCGGTCGATCTCGGCGGCGCGCGGGGCCAGTTCGGCCTGGGCCCAGTCGCGCACGGAATCGCGCAGCATTTCGATGTCTTCGCCAAGGTCGAACTTGAGGCCGGGGAGGGTGTTCATAGCGGTGTTGTCTCTGGTGTTGTCTGTGGGATCGGGGGAATGGCTGGCGCCGCGCACCGGCGCCGGCGCGTCAGGCCGTCCTGGATTCGCTGAGCTTCAGTTCCTGCGTCATATGCTCGCGCATCACGAATTTCTGTACCTTGCCGGTGATGGTCATGGGCATCTCGTCGACAAAGCGGATGTAGCGCGGGATCTTGTAGTGCGCGATCTGGTCGCGGCAGAAATCGCGGATTTCGTCCTCCGTGGCGCTCGCGCCAGGCTTGAGCACGATCCACGCGCAGACCTCTTCGCCGTACTTCTGGTCGGGAACGCCGAACACCTGGACCGCCTGGACTTTCGGGTGGCGGAACAGGAACTCCTCGATCTCGCGCGGGTAGATGTTCTCGCCGCCGCGAATCAGCATGTCCTTCACGCGGCCGACGATGTTGCAGTAGCCTTCTGCGTCGATGGTGGCGAGATCGCCGTTGTGCATCCAGCCGTCGCGGATGGCTTCGGCGGTACGCGCCTCGTCATCCCAGTAGCCCAGCATCACCGAATAGCCGCGGGTACACAGCTCGCCTGTTTCGCCTACCGGGACCATGGCACCTGTCGCGTCCACGATCCTGACTTCGAGGTGCGGCTGGATGCGGCCGACAGTGGTGGTGCGCTTGTCCAGCGGATCGGTGGTGCTGCTCTGGAAGGAAACCGGACTCGTCTCCGTCATGCCGTAGGCGATGGTCACCTCGGACATGTGCATCTGCGACACCACGCGCTTCATGGTTTCGATCGGGCAGGGTGACCCCGCCATGATGCCGGTGCGCAGGGAAGAGAAGTCGTAGCTCGCGAAGTTCGGGTGATCGAGTTGGGCAATGAACATGGTCGGCACGCCATGCAGTGCCGTGCAGCGCTCTTCGCTGACTGCCTGCATGGTGGCTTCCGGCTCGAAGGCCTGCCCGGGGAACACCATTGCCGCGCCGGAGGATACGCAGGCCAGCACCGCCAGGACCATGCCGAAGCAGTGATAGAAGGGCACCGGAATGCAGAGCTTGTCCTGCTCGGAGAAACGCATCGCCATGGCAATGAAGCGTGCGTTGTTGACGATATTGCGATGGGTCAGCGTGGCGCCCTTGGGCGCACCGGTAGTGCCGCTGGTGAACTGCACGTTGATCGGGTCATGGCGATCCAGCTGTGCCGTGATGGCATCCAGCGTCGACCGCGCCACGCCCGTGCCGCGCGCAATCACATCGGCATAGCGGAGCATCCCGGGCGTATGGTCGTCGCCCATCCGGATGACGCAGCGCAGTGCCGGCAGGCGCGCCGCCTGCAGTTCGCCCGGCGCGCAGGTGGCCAGTTCGGGGGCGAGTACCTGGAGCATCTCCAGGTACCGTGAGGTCTTGAAGGCTTCCGCCGCGACGATGGCCTTGACGCCCACCTTGTTCAGCGCGTATTCAAGCTCGGACAGGCGGTAGGCGGGATTGATGTTCACCAGCACCAGCCCCAGCCGCGCCGTGGCGAACTGGGTGACCAGCCACTCGACCCGGTTGGGAGACCAGATACCAACCCGGTCGCCTCTCTCCAGCCCCAGCGTGTGCAGGCCTGCCGCCAGCGCGTCCACGGCGTCGCAGAATTCGCGCCAGTTCCAGCGCACCCCTTGCTCGCGAAAGGCAACGGCTTCCCGCTCGGGGTAGCGCGCCACCGCTTGCGCCAGCAACTCCGGCACGGTCTGCTCCGACAGCGGAATGGTGGTGTCCCCCCTCACATGCGAAAGCCCGCCAATCGGCAGGATGGTGGGAGAGGACTCGGCCTGCATCGTCATACTTGTCTCCAAAGCCCGGTTGTGGTTCGTCACGTTGGATATTTGTGAGTGGTACTCAATAAACAGCGTATCGATGGATTCTGGGGTGGCGTCTCCGGGTTTTCCCGAATATTTGCGGCGTAGTTGCTTTATTTTGAGCTATTCCTTCGAGGCTCGCCTGACGCACCGTTGGTGCGATGATCGAAAAATACATGGTGCCAATCGAAATGGCAACCTAAAGTTGAGTAAAGCTCAAGTCAGGGTTGAGCCGGCCCTATAATCTCGCCTTCGGGCAAGCAAGGACTCAATCAAGATGGAAGACGTCACATCGCCCCGCCGTGTGCCGGCGGGCGCCAAGGCGGAACAACGCATCCGGGACATCCTGCGCGTCAGCCGCGAGGTATTCGCCGAGCTCGGCTATGAGCGGACCACGACCACCGAGATCGCCCAGCGCCTGGGCATCTCCGAGGGCACGGTGTTCACCTACTTCCATGGCAAGCGCGAGCTATGCGCACGCGTGATCGAGGACTGGTATGACGAGATCATCGGCACCGTGGAACAAGGCATGCCGCACGGGCAGAGCACAAAGGTGCAGCTGGAGTTCTATGTCAGGACACACCTGAGATTGTTCCTGATCCAGGGGACGGGCTTGTGTGCGCTGGTGTTGTCGGAGGGGCGTGCAAAAGGGCCGGGGCTGGGAGAGGTGTTCGTACCGCTGCAGCGCCGCTATACGGCACCGTTGATGGACTTGCTGGCGCGGGCGCGGGACAACGGCGAGATCCGGGATGACCTGCCGTTGAGCCTGCTGCGCTCGGCAATCCTCGGCCCGATGGAGCACATCCTGTGGGACGCGATCGCCCGGCAGCGGCAAGTGGATATCGAGAAGACGGCCAGGGATATGGTGGCGTTGTTGTGGCCCGCCTTGCTGCCTGTAGACGTCGAGGTGGAGAAATTGCGCGCATTCTATGGAGAAGTCGGCGCGGCATTGAGAAGGGCGGGCAACGGTTGACGTGCGGCGCGCCTTGAAGCACCGGTCCACTAATCCACTGATCTAGTTCTTGCGAGGGACCCTTGCCGGATTCATGCACCGCCATGCGCGATCGCCTGCTGGCGGCCCTGCACGTCTTCGAATAGGCCTTAATCTACCAGGGCGAACGTCCGTCGATTTCCATTGATGGCAGCCCCAGCAGCGCGCGCGCCTGGGCCACTGTCGCCACGGGGCGCCCATATTCCTCGCACAAGGCCGCTACCTGGCTGACCAGCGCGGCGTTGGAGGGCGCCAGTGTCTGCTTGTCAAGCCGCACATTGTCTTCCAGGCCGGTGCGGCAATGGCCGCCCAGTTCGAGCGACCAGCGCGCCATCGTCAGCTGGTCCCGGCCGATACCAGCGCCGGTCCAGGTCGCATCGGGTGCCAGGCGCCGCAGGGTGTGCACGTAGAAGGCGAGCACCTCGCGATCGACCGGCATCGCATTCTTGATCCCCATCACGAACTGGATATGCAGCGCGCCGTCGATCTTGCCGGCCTGTTGCATGGCCACCGCCTGGAAGATCATCGACAGGTCGAAGGCCTCTATCTCGGGCTTGATGGCGTAGGCCTTCATTTCCGCGGCGAGCCAGTCCACCAGGTCTGGCGGATTGTCATAGACGCGTGTCGGGAAATTGACCGATCCGGTGGCAAGCGACGCCATGTCCGGCCGCAGCGACAGCATCCCCCCTCGCTCCCTTCCCGCGCCTGAGCGGCCGCCGGTGGAGACCTGCGTGATGATGCCAGGCGCATGCTTGCGGATGCCCTCCAGCACGCGGGCAAAGCGGTCGGGCTCGGAGGAGGGCGTCTCGTCGTCATTGCGCACGTGCAGGTGGACGAGCGTGGCGCCCGCCTCGAAGGCGGCCTGAGTGGATTCGACCTGCTCGCTGACAGTGATCGGCACGGCAGGGTTGTCACGCTTGCGCGGCAGCGAGCCGGTGATGGCGACGGAGATGATGCAGGGCTGGGTCATGTCGGCTCCGGTAAGGATGTATGGCATCACGCCTGTGACAGGAAGCGGATCACCGCGTGCGAAAACGCCTCGGGCAACTCCCAGTTGGACAAATGCGCGGCGTTGAGCGCGAGGTATTCGGCGTCGGCAATGCCTTGCGCCAGCTCGCGGCCCTGTTCCGGCGTGGTGGCGGCATCCTGCACGCCCGCGATCACCAGCACGCGCGAGCGGATGCCTGGCAGCAGGCCGCGCAGGTCGGCATCGCGCACGGCGGCGCAGCTGGCGATATAGCCGTCGGCATCCGTGGTTGCGAGCATGTCGAGGACGGGTGCCATGCGCGCCGGATCGCCTGCCAGCGCGGCCGGCGTAAACCAGCGGGCCAGCACGCCCCCGGCAATCTCCGCCATGCCCTCGTTGCGGACGCGCTCGATACGCGTGTTCCAGCCGGACGCCGGGCCGATCAGCGCCGCGGTATTCGCCAGCACGAAGCGGCCGAAGCGCGCGGGATGATGGCGTGCCAGCCAGATGCCGGTCATTCCGCCCATCGACAGGCCGCAGAAGTGGGCCTGCTCGACAGCAGCATGGTCCATCACGGCCAGCACGTCGGCACCGAGCTCGGCCATGCCGAACGGCGCTGTCGGCACGCCTGAGGCGCCATGGCCGCGCGTGTCGTAGCGCAGCACGCGGAAGCGCTCCAGCAGCGCCGGCATCTGCGGATCCCACATCGACAGGGTGGTGCCCAGCGAGTTGGACAGGACCAGCACCGGCGCGCCGGCCGGACCGTTAAGTTCATAGTGAAGGCGAAGCCCGTCGCGGGTGGCAAAGCGCATGACGTGGGCTTCCTCAGCGGATCGATGAAGGATGCGGCGCCAGCGGCGTGACGGCGATCTTCATGTACGGGAACAGCGGCAGCCCCGATAGCAGCGTGTGCAGCGCCTCGTTGGACTCGACGTCGAACACGCTGTAGTTGGCATACTCGCCGACCACGCGGTAGAGCTGCTGCCACTTGCCCTGGCGCTGCAGGTCCTGCGCATAGGCTTTCTCGCGCGCCTTGATGTCCTCCGCCTGCGCGGCGGGCATGTCGTGCGGCAGGTTTACGTCCATTCGTACCAGATACAGCATTGGTGTCTCCTCGCTTCGATTCTGATGGGGTCTGATTGCAGGGATTCAGGCGCGGTCGCGCCGGTAGTGGGCGAGCTTGTCCTCGTCCAGCGCCATGCCCAGGCCGGGGCCCTGCGGCAGGTGCAACGCGAAGTCGCGGTAGACGGGGCGCTCGGCCACGATGTCGTCCTTCAGCAGCAGCGGGCCGAACAGTTCGGTGCCCCACGCCAGTTGCGGCAGGGTCGCAAAGCCGTGGGCGGCGGCAATGGTGCCGATGCTGCCTTCGAGCATGGTGCCGCCATACAGCGCAATGCCGGCCGCATCGCCCACCGCGGCAGTGCGCAGCATGCCGAAGATGCCGCCCGACTTGGCGATCTTCAGTGCGAACACGTCGGCGCCGCCGATGCGGGCCAGTTCCATTGCGTCCTCGGGCCCGCACACGGCTTCGTCGGCCATGATGGGCACGACGAAGCGCGCCGCCAGACGCGCCAGCGCGGCGCGTTGCTCGCGTGGCGTGGGCTGCTCGATTAGGTCGATGCCGGCGGCCTCCAGCATGGCAATGCCGGTGGCGGCATCCGCTTCGTTCCAGGCCTGGTTGACGTCCACCGTGACGCGCGCCCGCTCGCCCAGCGCGCGCTTGATCGCGGAGACGTGTGCCACGTCCTCGCGCACGCTGCGCCGGCCGATCTTGAGCTTGAAGGTGTCGTGGCGGCGCTCGGCAAGCAGGCGCTCGGCCTCGTCGATGTCCCGCGCCGTGTCGCCGCTGGCCAGCGTCCACAGCACCGGCAGGGTGTCGCGCACGGCGCCGCCCAGCAGTGTCGCCAGCGGCACGCCGAGACGCTTGCCCTGCGCGTCCAGCAGCGCGGTCTCAAGCGCCGACTTGGCGAAGCGGTTACCGCGTGCGACCTTGCCGAGGCGCGCCATGGCGCCATGCACGTTGGCCGCATCCTGGCCCAGCAGCGCGGGTGCAAGGTAGCTGTCGATGGTCAGCTTGATGCCCTCGGGGCTCTCGTCGCCATAGGAAAGACCGCCGATGGTGGTCGCCTCGCCGAGGCCTTCGATGCCGTCGGCACAGCGCAGGCGGACGATCACCAGCGTCTGCCGCTGCATGGTCGCCATGGCGAGCTGGTGCGGCCGGATGGTCGGAAGATCGACCAGGATGGCCTCGATGGACTCGATGGCCGTGATGCTTTGCTGCGTCGCCACTTTCATACCTTCCTGATGCAGTTGAACGTTGCACCGGAGTATGGAGGGCTATTTTTGGGGTGTCCAAGACCGTTGGCGTCTGATTCCATACCTACAGAGTATGAACCGCCTGTTGCGCCTTATTCCTTCGGCGGCGGCAGGTAGGCCATGCCCTCATCCTCGTAGAGCTGGTAGATCATGTCCCGCAGCGAGCGCAGGTCGGCCGACTCGTCCAGCATGCGCGTGCTCATGATAATGGGCGACACCAGCTTGGGATCGTCCAGTTCCTTGTAGGTCACGTCGCCCCGCTTGAGCCCGTAGACGCTGCTCGGGACCACCGAGATGCCTTCGCCCATCGCCACCAGCCCGAGCGCGATCTGCAGCTCGCGCACCTCGTGCAGGCGGCGCGGCTTCAGGGCGCGGTCGTGGAAGGCGGCCAGCACCTGGTCGGCAAAGCTCGGGCGCGGCGCCTTGGGGAAGATGATGAGCGGCTCGCCGACCAGGTCGTGCAGCGCGAGCTCGGGCTTGGCGTCAGCCAGCGGATGGCCGACCGGCAGCGCCACGATCATGCGCTCCTCACGCAGCACCACGCGCCGCACCGACGGGTCTTCGTGGCGAATGCGCCCGAAGCCCACATCGATGCGCCCCTCCTTGAGCGCCTTGATCTGGTCCATGGTCGACATCTCGTGCAGGCTCAGTTCGAGATCGGCGTGCATCTGCCGGAAGCGCCGGATGATCCGCGGCAGCATCCCATACAACGTGGAGCCGACAAAGCCGACCGACATCTTGTGCTCGATCTTGCCGACCCGCTTGGTCATCGCCTGCAGTTCCGCGGTCTGGGCCAGCAGTTGCAGCGCGTGGGTATAGAAGAAGCGCCCGGTGTCGGTCAGTTTCAGCGGGCGCGAGTGGCGCTCGAAGAGTTGCACACCCAGGTCGTCCTCCAGTTGCTGGATCTGGCGCGACAGCGGCGGCTGTGCGATATGCAGCCGCTCGGCCGCCCGGGTGAAGTTGCGTTCCTCTGCCACCGCCACGAAGTAACGCAGGTGCCGCAATTCCAAGACTATACCTCCTGAGTATCGAGGGGATACTAAATCAGTGTTGGACTGCCAAAACTGCCGTTGACTATGCTCCATCCGTGCCCGGAAGACAAGCTCGATACCTGCAAAGCATGAACCGGGACCCAACCACAACTATGGAGACCCCCATGACTCACTCGGAAATCGACGCCCTGGTCCACAGCTTTATCGTCGCCACCGGCACGCAAGGCACCCCCGACCCGCGCGTGCAGCAGGTGGTAGTCCGCCTGACCGCGGACCTGTTCAAGGCGATCGAGGACCTCGACCTGAGCGCCAGCGAAGTCTGGAAGGGCATCGAGTACTTCGCCGAGGCGGGCGCCACCCAGGAGTTGGGCCTGCTCGCCGCCGGCCTGGGGCTGGAGCGATTCCTCGACGTCCGCGCCGACGAGGCCGAAGCCCGCGCCGGCCTGACCGGCGGCACGCCGCGCACCATCGAAGGCCCGCTCTACGTGGCCGGCGCCCCGGAAAGCACCGGCTTTGCCCGGCTTGACGACGGTAGCGACGACGGCAAGGGCGAGGCCCTGTTCATGCAAGGCACGGTGTACGGTGCCGACGGCAAGCCGCTGCCCGGCGCCAGGGTCGAGGTGTGGCATGCCAACCTGATGGGCAACTACTCGTTCTTCGACAAGACCCAGTCGCACTTCAACCTGCGCCGCACCATCGTCACCGATGCCAATGGCCGCTACCAGTTCCGCAGCAACGTGCCCAACGGCTACGGCTGCCCGCCGCAAGGCACTACCCAGCGCCTGCTGGACCAGCTCGCGCGCCACGGCCGGCGCCCGGCCCACATCCACTTCTTCGTGTCGGCGGACGGCCACCGCAAGCTGACCACGCAGATCAACATCGACGGCGACGAATACCTTTGGGACGACTTCGCCTTCGCCAGCCGCGAGGGGCTGGTGCCGGCGGTGACCCGCGTCACCGAAGCCGCCGCGCTCGACAAACACGGCGTGGACAAGCCGTTCGCCTCGATCGACTTCGATTTCCGGCTGCTGCCGGAACAGGCCGGCGCCCCCGCCGCCGAGGTGGAGCGCCAGCGCGCCGCCGCCTGATTTTCCGCAATGCCGCCCGCCGCGCGGGCCGGCAGATCCAGTCCGGGCGGCAGCGCCATGCGCAGCGCCGTCCAGCAGACAAGACATCGGCAGGAGACAACTCCATGATCCCCATCTATCCGGAGGGCAAGGCCCCCGTTCGCCCCAGCGCCGGGCGCCTCGACCTCGATGCCTTCCTGGTGGAAGACAAGGCAAGCGGCGACTACCGGCTGCACCGCCAGGCCTTCACCGACGAAGACCTGTTCGAACTCGAGATGAAGCATATCTTCGAGGGCAACTGGATCTACCTGGCGCACGAAAGCCAGATCCCGAACAACAACGACTACTACACCACCCATATCGGCCGCCAGCCAGTGGTGATCGCGCGCAATCGCCAGGGCGAGCTGAACGCTTTCATCAACGCCTGCAGCCACCGCGGCGCCATGCTGTGCCGCCACAAGCGCGGCAACAAAGCCACCTACACCTGCCCGTTCCACGGCTGGACCTTCAACAACAGCGGCAAGCTGCTGAAGGTGAAGGATCCCGAGAACGCCGGCTACCCTGACTGCTTCAACAAGGAAGGCTCGCACGACCTGAAGAAGGTGGCGCGCTTCGAGAACTACCGCGGCTTCCTCTTCGGCAGCCTGAACGCAGACGTGCCGCCACTGAAGGATTTCCTCGGCGAAGCGGCGCGCGTCATCGACATGATCGTCGACCAGTCGGCCGACGGGCTCGAGGTGCTGCGCGGCTCATCCACCTACACATTCGAGGGCAACTGGAAGCTGCAGGCCGAGAACGGCGCTGACGGCTACCATGTGTCGGCGGTGCACTGGAACTACGCCGCGACCACCAGCCAGCGCAAGCAGAAGAACGCGCAGGAAGACAAGATCCGCGCCATGGACGCTGGCAAGTGGGGCCAGCAGGGCGGCGGCTTCTACGCCTTCGAGCATGGCCACATGCTGCTGTGGACGCGCTGGGCCAACCCGGAGGACCGCCCCAACTTCAGCCGCCGCGAGGAATTCGCCGAGCGTTGCGGCGCGGAGACCGCGGACTGGATGATCCAGAACTCGCGCAACCTGTGCCTCTATCCCAACGTCTACCTGATGGACCAGTTCGGCTCGCAGATCCGCCTGCTGCGTCCGCTGGCCGTCGACAAGACCGAGGTCACCATCTACTGCATCGCGCCGAAGGGCGAATCCGACGAGGCGCGCGCGCGCCGCATCCGCCAGTACGAGGACTTCTTCAACGTCAGCGGCATGGCCACCCCCGACGACCTCGAGGAGTTCCGCGCCTGCCAGCAGGGCTACGCCGGGCAGGCACTGGCCTGGAACGACATGTGCCGCGGCGCGAAGCACTGGATCGACGGTGCCGACGAGGCCGCGCAGCGCATCGGACTCAAGCCCGTGATGAGCGGGGTGCGTACCGAGGACGAGGGCCTGTACACGGTGCAGCACCGTTACTGGCTGGACGTGATGAAGAAGGCCGTGGCAGAGCAATCCGCCGAAGCCGCGAATGAAGCCACCGACGCCACCGACGCCACCGACGCCGCCGCAGGGAGCGCAGCATGAGCACCGCCGACATCACCCTCGACAAACCGGTCGACGTGGCCGCCATCCAGTCCTTCCTGTACCGCGAGGCACGGCTGCTGGATGACGAAGAGTGGGACGCATGGCTTGCGTGCTACCACCCCGACGCAAAGTTCTGGATGCCCTGCTGGGATGACGACGGCAAGCTGATTACCGACCCGCAGCGCGAGATCTCGCTGATCTATTACCCGACCCGCCAGGGCCTGGAGGATCGCGTGTTCCGCATCAAGACCGAGCGCTCCAGTGCCACCATTCCGGACACGCGCACCAGCCACAACCTGAGCAACGTCGAAGTGCTCGGTGTGGCGGGCGACACCTGCACCGTGCGTTTCAACTGGCACACGCTCAGCCATCGCTACCAGACCACTTACAGCTACTTCGGCATGTCGCGCTACACGCTCGACCTCTCCGGCGGGCAGCCGCGCATCCTGGACAAGTACGTCGTGCTCAAGAACGACTACATCAACCAGGTCATCGACATCTATCACATCTGATCCAGGCTGGAGGAACGCGCCATGGAACACACCATCGCCCTGCAATTCGAGGACGGCGTCACCAGGTTCATTACCTGCGGCGAGAACGAGACCCTGTCCGATGCCGCCTACCGGCAGCAGATCAATATCCCGCTGGACTGCCGTGACGGCGCCTGCGGCACCTGCCGCGGGCTGTGCGAGTCGGGCAGCTATGACCTGCCCGAATCCAGCTATATCGAAGATGCACTGACCGCGGAGGAAGCTGGCCAGGGCTACGTGCTGGCCTGCCAGACCCGCCCGCGTTCGGACTGCGTGATTCGCGTGCCCGCCTCGTCGGCCGCGTGCAAGACCGGCGTCACCACCTACCAGGGGACGCTGGCCGAGCTGGAACAGCTCTCCGATTCGACCATCGGCTTTTCCATCGACCTGGACGAGGCCGCCGGCCTGGACTTCCTGCCCGGCCAGTATGTCAATGTCGAGATCCCGGGCACCGGCCAGACGCGCTCATACTCCTTCAGCTCCGCGCCCGGCAGCGCGCGCACCGGCTTCGTGGTGCGCAACGTGCCGGAAGGCCGGATGAGCACGTGGCTGACCAGCCAGGCCAGATCAGGCGAGCGCGTGGCGTTTTCGGGTCCCTACGGCAGCTTCTACCTGCGCGAGGTGGCGCGGCCGGTGCTGTTCCTGGCCGGCGGCACCGGCATCGCCCCGTTCCTGTCGATGCTCGATGTGCTGGCCGCCAGCGGCTGTGCGCAGCCGGTGCGCATGGTCTACGGGGTTACCAACGACATCGACCTGGTGGCGCTGTCACGCATCGATGCGGCCCAGGGTGCCTTGCCCGGCTTCGAATACCGTACCTGCGTTGCTGACGCTGCCAGCAACCACGCCCGCAAGGGCTATGTCACAGCCCATGTGGAGCCGGAATGGCTCAACGGCGGCGATGTCGACATCTACCTGTGTGGCCCCGTGGCGATGGTGGAGGCCGTGCGCGGCTGGCTGCAGCAGAGCGGCATCACGCCCGCCGGCTTCTACTATGAGAAGTTCTCGGCCAGCAACGCGGCATGAGCAAGGAGCACGACAACATGAGAATTGCTACACGCTTTGCCGGCAAAGCCATGATCGTGACCGGGGCCGCGCAAGGCATCGGCCGCGGCGTCGCACTGGCCGCCGCCGCCGAGGGCGCCTCGGTGGCGCTGGTCGACCGCTCGGCGCTGGTCGATGAAGTCGCGGCGCAGATCGTTGCTACTGGCGGGCAGGCCATCGCAGTGCACGCCGACCTGGAGCGCTATGCCGGCGCCACGCAAATGGCGCAGGCGGCCGAAGCAGCCTTCGGCCGCATCGACATCCTCGTCAACAACGTGGGCGGCACAATCTGGGCCAAGCCCTTCCAGGCCTATGAGGAGGACCAGATCGAAGCCGAGATCCGGCGCTCGCTGTTCCCCACGCTGTGGTGCTGCCGGGCGGTGCTGCCCGGCATGGTCGCGCGCCGGCAGGGCGTCATCGTCAACGTGTCGTCGATTGCCACGCGCAGCATCCACCGCGTGCCCTACGCGGCGGCCAAGGGCGGCGTCAATGCACTGACGGCCAGCCTCGCCTTCGAGCATGCGCACGAAGGCGTGCGCGTCAACGCCGTGGCCACCGGCGGCACCGAGGCGCCGCCGCGCAGGATTCCGCGCAACATGGCCGCGCAGAGCGAGCAGGAGGCCATCTGGTACCAGGCCATTGTCGACCAGACCAGGGCCTCGAGCCTGATGCGCCGCTATGGCACGATCGACGAGCAGGTCCATGCCATCCTGTTTCTCGCATCGGACGAGGCTTCGTACATTACCGGCACGGTCCTGCCAGTTGGCGGCGGGGATCAGGGCTGATGAGCGAGCGTCTGGGTGGCATCGATTGGAGCGCAGTCCAACCGCCGAGGGACTGCAGCGTGTTGCATTGTTCGGCTTACAGCCTTCATTGGCAGATAGGAGTCAGATCATGAGCAAGCCCTCGATCATTCTGGTGCATGGCTTCTGGGGAGGTGCCGCGCATTGGGGAAAAGTCATCGTTGAACTGGCGCGAAAGGGGTATACGAGCGTCCGCGCCGTTGAAATGCCGCTGACATCACTTGCTGACGATGTCGAGCGTACCCGCAAGATGATTGCCCAGCAGAAGGGGCCGGTCCTCCTGGTGGGGCATTCGTACGGTGGTGCGGTGATTACCCAGGCGGGTGACCAGCCCAATGTGGTGGGGCTTGTGTATATCGCGGCGTTTGCGCCAGATGCGGGGGAGAGCCCCGGTGGCATTACGCAGCAGCATCTTCCGGTTGCGGCTCCCAATCTCGAACCCGACAGCGACGGCTACTTGTGGCTCAAGTCCGATAAGTTCCATGAGAGCTTCTGCCAGGATCTTTCGCCCGACGACACGCTGGTGATGGCGGTGACGCAGAAGGCGCCGCTTGCAAGCACCTTCGGCGACGTCATCACGACGCCGGCCTGGAAAAAGAAGCCGTCCTGGTACCAGATTTCCAGCGAAGACAGAATGATCGCCCCCGAAAACCAACTGAAGATGTCGGCCCGGCTCAATCCCCGGAAGGTCGTGACTCTGGCGGCAAGCCATGCTTCGCTGGCTTCGAAGCCAGCCGAGGTTGCAGCGTTGATCGACGAAGCCGCGACGGAGTCGGTCAAGGGATAGCGCCCTGAACGCCGGCGCCCGCCGGACCAGTGCGCCGAACAGCGGAAAGCTGCGCGGTCAAGGGGAGCCCCCCGGCTACAGCATCGCTGAATGCAAGTGATGCGGATTGTCGAGCGTTTCCGCGATGATCCGCAGCGACTCCTCGATCTCATCGCGCTCGCCCGGGCCGCCCAGGCAGACACGAATCGCATCGGGCGGGTTGCCGTCGGTCGAGAAGGCGGCGGCCGATACCGCGCTGATGCCGCGCGAGCGCAGGTGCAGCGCCAGTTCCGACGGGCTCCACGCTGAAGCCGCCGGGATCGGCAGCCACAGGTGAAAGCCTTCCGGGTCCGCGTCATAGGCCAGGCCCTCGAGCACATGGCGCGCAATCAACTGCCGCGCCGCGCTTTCGGCGCGGATGGCCTTGAGCATGTCGTCCACCGTTCCGTCCTTGATCCATGAAGTAGCGAGCAGTGTGTTGATGGGGCTCGCCATCACCGTCGTTGCCCGCAGGGTGCCAGCCAGGCGCTGCGCCTGCCGGGCGGTGGGGGCTTGCAGGAACGCTATGCGCAGCCCGGCGCCCAGGCATTTGGACAGGCCGGTGACGTAATACGTGAGTTCCGGGGCGAGCGCGGCAAACGTCTGCGGTGCCCGCAGCGGCAGCATGCCGTAGGCATCGTCCTCGATGATCGGCACGCTGTAGCGCAGCGCGACTTCGGCGAGCTGCTCGCGGCGTGCCTGCGGCATGGTGCGCGTGCTCGGGTTCTGGATGGTCGGATTGCAATAGAGCGCCGCTGGCTTCTGTGTCTTGCACATGGCTTCGAAGGCGTGGGCGAACGGGCCATCCTCGTCGCCGGGCAGCGCCTGTAGCTGGATATTGAGCTGCGCGGCGATGGCCTTGATGCCGGGGTAGGCCAGCGCGTCGGCACAGATGGTCTGCGCCGGGCGCGCGAGCTGCGACAGCAGCGCGACCAGCGCGCTGTGGATGCCGGGCGTGACCAGCACGGTGTCCGCGCTGCATGCCGGCACCCAGCGGCGCAGCCATTTCGCGGCGACCGAGCGATCGGCCGGGGTTCCGCCGAAGTCCTGGTAGCGCAGCAGCGTGTAGGGATCGGCAGCCTCCAGCAGTTGCGCCATGGCGGCACGAAGCCGCGCTGTCATCGCGCTCGGCTCCGGCGGCATGTTCATGGTCATCTCCGCACCGGTGCCGCCGCGCAACGGCATCGCGGGCGCACGTCCGCGCACGTAAGTGCCACTTCCTGTCTTGGTGTCGATCAATCCCCGCTTCCTCGCTTCGCTGTAGCCGCGCGCCACGGTGGTGTAGTTCAGTTGCAGCGCTTCGGCCAGGTCGCGCAGCGGCGGCAGCCGGTCGCGCGCGCGCAGCTGGCCGTCGGCCAGTGCCTCCTCGATCAGGTCCGGAATCAGCAAATAGGCCGGCTTGGCACTGCCGGCGATACGTTTTACCCAATGGCTGGTCAGGTTGGACACCGTGGTCTCCCGCTGCGCGATGCGATGGAATTCAGTGCCCTGAGGGTAGCACCCGAATGATCGCTTACCAAGCTGCACAAGCGATTGCATCAGAAGTTCTCAATGATGGTGCGATATCAGCGCGGATGCACCACGCGTGCGCACCAGGCGGCTGGTTCCCGTTCAAAAACGTGCATTGTGGCGAAGCCGTCATGGCGTGCGCTGTGCGCCTTTGGTGGCATCCATGGCCAAAGCCGTTGCAATCATTGGGCCGATCATTTGGTCGGCTTCGGCTTGATTGGAGATTGATCGCATGACTGCGGGCATTGCGTGGCACATCGGTTGCGGATGTTGGCGTGTTCGGCCTGGCGCCGAACGGTCGATCGGCAAGGGATCGGTCGGCCGCACTGCCCCATCAACGCAACGGAGAGAAGCATGCCTGCTGTCAGCAAACCGGCCCACAAGAAGGGCGATTTCCTGGTCGACTATGAAGAGAAGGTATTCGAGGACGTAAAGGCCGAAGCCGGCGAGAAGGCGCTGGTGACCTTCCACACCGTCGCTTTCGAAGGCTCGATCGGCTTCGTCAACATGCTGCAGGCCACACGCCTGCTGCGCAAGGGCTTCGAGACTTCGATCCTGCTGTACGGCCCCGGCGTCAACCTTGGCGTTCAGCGCGGCTTCCCGACGCTTGGCGACGAGGCATTCCCCGGGCATATGAACTTCAATAAGCAGCTCACCAAGTTCATGGAAGAGGGCGGCAAGGTCTACGCCTGCCGCTTCGCCCTGCAGGCCCTGTACGGCCATGGGGAGGCCTCGCTGATCGAGGGCATCCGCCCGATCAATCCGCTCGATGTGCTCGACCTCAAGCTGCTGCACCGCAAGGAGAACGCGCTGATCATCGATACCTGGACGGTCTGAGCAAAAGGGCAGGTGCCACCATGTCACAGAAACGCATTGTGCGCGCGGCCGCGGTCCAGATCGCGCCCGACCTCGAGAGCGGCGCAGGCACGCTGGCCAAGGTCTGCGAGGCGATCGACGAGGCCGCCGGAAAGGGCGTGCAGCTGATCGTCTTCCCGGAGACCTTCGTGCCGTACTACCCGTACTTCTCCTTCGTACGGCCGCCGGTGCACTCCGGCAGCGACCACATGCGGCTGTACGAGCAGGCCGTGGTGGTGCCCGGCCCGGTCACCGATGCCGTCGCCGGGCGCGCACGCCGGCACGGCATGGTCGTGGTGCTCGGCGTGAACGAGCGCGACCACGGCAGCCTGTACAACACGCAGCTTATCTTCGACACCGAGGGCAACCTCGCGGTCAAGCGCCGCAAGATCACGCCCACCTTCCACGAACGGATGATCTGGGGGCAGGGCGATGCGGCCGGCCTGAAGGTCGCGGACACGGCGATCGGCCGCGTCGGCGCGCTGGCGTGCTGGGAGCACTACAACCCGCTGGCCCGTTATGCGCTGATGACCCAGCACGAGGAAATCCACTGCAGCCAGTTCCCGGGCTCGCTGGTCGGGCCGATCTTTGCCGAGCAGATCGAAGTCACTATCCGGCATCACGCGCTGGAATCCGGCTGCTTCGTCGTCAACGCCACCGGCTGGCTGACTGAAGAGCAGATTGCCTCCGTGACCACCGATCCGGCGCTGCAGAAGGCGCTGCGCGGCGGCTGCAACACCGCAATCATCTCGCCGGAGGGCCAGCACCTGGCGCCGCCGTTGCGCGAGGGCGAGGGCATGGTCATTGCCGACCTCGACATGTCGCTCATCACCAAGCGCAAGCGAATGATGGATTCGGTGGGCCACTACGCGCGCCCGGAACTGCTAAGCCTGGCCATCAATGAGCGGCCGGCGGCGACGGCAGTGCCGATGGCAGGCGCCTTCTCCAACTTCCATGGGAGTATCCGCGATGACATCCAGCGCGACCGTGCCGGCTTCGAGCCGGCAATTGATGACTGAGTTGCAGTCCGTCGGGCTGCGCCTGGAAGACCCGAATGCCGGCGCGGCCAGCCGGCGCGGCGGGGCGGGTCCGTCCGACCACAAGGCGGTCACCATCGACGGCGTGACCATCATGGTGCCGGTGCATACCAGCACCGCGTGGCACTCGCCGTTCGTGGCGCAGGCGCCCGACGGAACGGGGCGCAGCGCGCTGATGCGCGGCACCATCCCGATTGCCAGCATCAGCTTTCCGAAGGCGCCGCGTTTCCATGCGCTGCAGACCCTGGAGGGCATCCCGTATTCGCATATCGCCACGCTGCATGGCGCCGATGTGCTGGCCACCACGGTGCTGCAGACTTGCATCCGCTACGAGAGCCGCAAGAAGACCTGCAAGTTCTGCTCGATCGGCCAGTCGCTGGCGGCGGGCCGCACGATCGCGCGCAAGACACCGGAGCAACTGGCCGAAGTGGCGCGCGCCGCGGTGCTGCTCGACGGCGTCCGGCATATGGTGCTGACCACCGGCACGCCGCCCACGCCGGACCGGGGCGCGGCCATTCTTTGCGAGAGCGCCTTCGCCATCAAGGCCGCGGTCGACCTGCCGATCCAGGCGCAGTGCGAGCCGCCCGACGACGACCGCTGGTTTGAGCGCATGAAGGCCGCCGGCATCGACACGCTCGGCATGCATCTCGAGGTCGTCACGCCGGCGGTGCGCGAACGCATCATGCCGGGCAAGGCGTCGGTGCCGCCGAGCCGCTACATGGAAGCCTTCAAGGCCGCCGTTACCGTGTTCGGCAGGGGGCAGGTCAGCACGTACATCCTCGCGGGACTCGGCGACACCGCGGAAGCCATCCTGTCGATCTCGCGCGAGTTGATCGAACTCGGGGTGTATCCGTTCGTGGTGCCTTTCGTGCCGATCTCCGGCACGCCGCTGGAGGACCACCCGGCACCCTCGCCGGCCTTCATGCAGTCGATCCTGCAACCGCTCGGCGCCATGCTGAGCGCCGCCGGCATGCGCTCGTCGGATATCAAGGCGGGTTGCGGCAAGTGCGGCGCGTGCTCGTCGCTGGCCACCTACGAGCGCGAGGCGGCACTGGCGACCGACGGAGCGACATCATGAAAAGCGATCTCTGCGTCGAGGTGCCGGGCAGCCCGATGTTCCGCATCCGCTGGGCGGAGCACGCCTGGGAGCCGGAGCAGGCCTATCGCCTGCGCCAGGCCGTGTTCTGCGAGGAGCAGGGCATCTTCGCGGGCGACGACCGGGACGCGGTGGACGACGTGGCGCAACTGCTGGTGGCGGTGCGCTTCGAGCCGGAGTTGCCGGGCCATCCCGGGACCGTGGTCGGCACCGTGCGCATCCATGAAAGCGAGCCGGGCGTGTGGTTCGGCTCGCGGCTTGCGGTGGATGCGGCATACCGAAGCCAGGGCAAGATCGGTGCGACGCTGATACGCCTGGCGGTGAGCAGCGCCCACGCGATCGGCTGCCAGCGCTTCCTTGCGCACGTGCAGAGCCAGAACGTGCCCTTGTTCAGGCGCTTGCATTGGCACGTCCTGGCAGAGGAGACGCTGCTCGGGCGGCCTCACCACCTGATGCAGGCAGACCTGAACCATTACCCGCCTTGCCACACCCCGCACGCGGGCCTGATTGCCGAAGGCAGGGCCGTGCGATGAACCTCGACGATCTCGTACGTACCCTGCGCAACAGCCGCGGTTTTGCGCATAAGACCGATATCCCGGCCATGCTGTCGCCACTCGGCGCCGCGGCCACCGGACGCAACGCGGCCATGGCTGTCGATGTCGGCGACGACTGCGCGGCATGGCGGGATGGCGACGGCTACCTTTTGTTCGCCATCGAAGGACTGGTCAGCGATTTCATCCGCACCATGCCGTGGTTCGCCGGCTACAGCGCGGTCATGGTGAACATCAGCGATATCTATGCGATGGGCGGCAGGCCGACGGCCGTGGTCGATGCGCTATGGAGCCATGGCGCCGCCGACGCCGCCGAAGTGCTCCAGGGCATGGCAGCGGCGTCTGCCGCTTATGGCGTGCCGATCGTCGGCGGTCACAGCAACGCGCGCAGCGAGGAAAGCCAGCTTGCCGTGGCGATCGTTGGCCGGGCGCGCAAGCTGCTGTCGAGTTTCGCGGCGCGTCCCGGGCAGCGCCTGTTGATGGCGGTGGACCTGCGCGGCGCGTTCGCGGAGCCGTACCCGTTCTGGAACGCATCGACGGGCGCACCGGGCGAACGACTGCGCGCGGATCTCGAACTCTTGCCGGTGCTGGCCGAAGACGGCCTTTGCACCGCGGCCAAGGACATCAGCATGGCGGGTGCGCTCGGCACCGCGCTGATGCTGCTCGAATGCTCCGGGGTGGGCGCCAGCATCGCGCTGGAGCGCATTCCGCGGCCCGATGGCGTGCCGCTGGAGCGATGGCTGACGGCATTCCCCAGCTATGGCTTCCTGCTGGCCGTCGATGACGACGATGCGCAGGCGGTCGAACGCCGCTTCCTCGATCGCGGCATTGCCTGCGCCCAGATCGGCGCCATCGACGATTCCCGTGTCGCCACGCTCACGCACGCCGGCGAACGGGCCACGTTGTGGGACTTCCGCGAGGCAGGGTTCATCCTGCCGACGCGCCTGGCCACGCCGATCGATTCCCCAACCTGAGACCTGCCATGCCGGTTACCCATTTCCGCATCCGCTGGCCTGACCAGACCGAGATGGCCTGCTATTCCCCATCCTCCGTCGTCACGGAGCACTTTGTCGAAGGCGCGGCGTATCCGCTGGACGAGTTCGTCGAGCGGGCGCGTACCGCGCTGGGCGCCGCTTCCGAGCGGGTGCGTGCCAGGTATGGCTACGCCTGTTCCTCCGCAATGGACCAGCTCCGCATCCTGGAAGTCGCCGCGCAGCGGTTCCAGGCTCGGGACGACGCCACCGTCCAGTTTCTCGGCTTTGGCAGCTAGCCGATTTCCAAACTCCTCGCCTTAAAGGATCCAACATGTCCCACGTCATCAACACCAATCCGGGCCAGGCCGCAGAACCCAGGCACTACGGCGTCATCATTGTCGGCGGCGGCCAGGCCGGACTATCGATGAGCTACTTCCTGAAGCAGGCCGGCATCGATCATCTCATGATCGAGAAGCACACCGTCACGCACACCTGGCGCACGCAACGCTGGGATGCGTTCTGCCTGGTGACGCCGAACTGGCAATGCGCGCTGCCGGGCTATCCCTACCGGGGTGACGATCCGCACGGCTTCATGAAGAAGGATGAAATCACGGCCTATCTCGATGGCTTTATCCGGACCGTCGGCGCGCCGGTGCTCGAGCATACCGAGGTGCGGCAAGTGAAGGCGCGCGCGCAGGGGGGATTTTCCGTGGTGACGAGCCAGGGTGCATTCACCGCGGACCAGGTGGTGGTGGCTTCGGGCGGTTATCACACGCCGATCGTGCCGCGCATGGCCGAGCGCCTGCCGGCGTCGATCCGGCAGCTGCAATCGTCCGAATACAGGAATCCCGAGTCGCTGCCCGACGGTGCGGTGCTTGTGGTCGGCTCGGGCCAGTCGGGCGCGCAGATTGCCGAAGACCTGCACCTGGCCGGGCGCAAGGTGTATCTGGCCGTCGGCGAGGCGCCGCGTTGCGCGCGCTTCTATCGCGGGCGGGACGTCGTGGACTGGCTCGCGGACATGAAGTACTACGACCTGCCGGTCACCGAGCATCCGCTGCGCGAGGGCGTTCGCGACAACACCAATCACTATGTCACCGGCCGCGACGGCGGGCGCGATATCGACCTGCGCAGGTTTGCCACTGAGGGCATGGAGCTCTACGGCTTGCTCGACGACTACCTCGACGGCCAACTGCGTTTTGCGCCGGACCTGCGTCGCAACCTGGACGATGCCGATGCGACCTACAACCGCATCAACGCGAGCATCGACAAGTTCATCGCGGAGCGAGGCATCGAGGCGCCGCCGCCGAGCGTCTATGCGCCTGTATGGACGCCGCCGGCCGAGCGCACCGAACTCGATCCCCAGGCAGCCGGCATTGGTTCGATCATCTGGTGCATCGGCTTCCGACCGGACTTCAGCTGGCTCGAAGTGCCGGTGTTCAACGGCCGCGGCTATCCGGGTCACGAACGCGGTGTGACCGCACACGCCGGCCTGTACTTCCTTGGCCTGCCGTGGTTGCACACGTGGGGATCTGGGCGATTCTCCGGCATCGCCCGCGACGCCGAGTACCTGGCCGCCCTGATCGCCGCAGGCCGGGGCGACACCGCGCTGGCCGCCTGACATGGAAGCCCTTGTCTCGCGCCATGTCGCCGGCATGCCCCAGTTGGCATACACCGGCCTGTCAGAGAACTGGCTGCTGAAGACCTGCGGCGACCTGCACTGGCGCCTGCTGGCCGCCGGCGTCGGCCTGGCGGTGCCGGACTTCCGCGATGCCGAGGGCAATCCGGTGTATGCGGCGTTCACCGCGATCCGCGTGCGCGATGCCGCGCCGCAAACGGTCGGCGAGCACGCCGAGTTCAGCATCGGTTCGCGCATCGTGCCAGCGGGTGGCGTGAAGCACCTCAGCGAACATGTGGTCGACATGCAGGGGGACCGCCGCGCCAGCGTGACGATGCTGTCCACCTTCATTCGCCGCACGCGTGAGCGGGACAACCGCTCGGTCGTGCGCACCATGCCGACCGTGGCCGCGCAGTGGGCCGGCGCCGGCCCGTCGGCGCCGGCGGCGGAACTGTCGCTGCTGGCACGGCGTTTTCGCTGCGGGGACTGGCGCACGCATCTCGGGCTCGACCAGGCCCGGCATCGCGTCTGCCACACCGCCGAATACCTGCCGTGCCCCTGCAACGACTTCAACGGCGCCGACCTGCTGTACTTCGCTAGCTTCCAGGCCATGGTCGATCGCGCGGAATGGCAATGGCGCCGCGACGCGGATCCGCCCACGGTGTTCGCGCGGGACCTGTTCTTCCATGGCAACGTCAATGTCGGAGAGTCGCTGGAGCTGACCTTCTCCGCGCTGCGCGAGGACGAGGAGGGATTGACGCACTGGTGTGAGATCCGGCGCAGCCGCGACGGCGAGAAGATCGCCGATGTGGTCACGCAGAAACGGTGGAGGCAACGATGAACGCGAAGCGGGACGACCCGGCAGGTGCCCTGGAGCTGAAGCCGGTCTATGGACCCGACGACCTGACTGGCCTTGGCCACCTGGGCGGCATGCCCGGCGAGGCCCCGTTCGTTCGTGGCCCCTATCCCTCCATGTACCGCGGCAGGCCATGGACCATCCGCCAGTACGGGGGATACGGCGACGCCGCAACCTCGAACCTCGCCTATCGCGAGGCCCTGAAGCAGGG
The DNA here is from genome assembly GCF_059419025.1 of Cupriavidus sp. GW821-FHT07C08. NCBI lineage: Bacteria > Pseudomonadati > Pseudomonadota > Betaproteobacteria > Burkholderiales > Burkholderiaceae > Cupriavidus > Cupriavidus sp. GW821-FHT07C08. The sequence continues at coordinate 165,801 of NZ_JBWKQZ010000001.1, read as the reverse complement.
CACTCAGGGCTTGTCGGTGGCCTTCGACCTGCCGACCCATCGCGGCTACGATTCCGATGACCCTCAGGCGCACGCCGATGTCGGCATGGCCGGCGTGGCCATCGACTCGGTCGACGATATGCGGCGCCTGTTCGATGGCATTGCGCTGGATCGTGTGTCGGTATCGATGACCATGAGTGGTGCGGTGCTCCCCGTACTGGCAGCGTTCCTGGTCGCGGCCGAGGAATCGGGCGTCCCGTTCGAACAGCTGCGCGGCACCATCCAGAACGACATCCTCAAGGAGTTCATGGTCCGGAACACCTGGATCCATGCGCCGCAGCCGTCGCTGCGCATCGCCACTGACGTGGTCGAATGGCTGGCCGCGCATGCGCCGAAGTTCAACGGCATGTCGATCTCGGGCTATCACTTCCAGGAAGCGGGCGCCGATCCGGTGCTGGAACTGGCGCTGACACTGGCCAATGCCAGGACCTATGTCGGCCTGCTGCGCGAGCGCGGCCTTGATGTCGACGCGTTCTGCGGCGGACTGAGCTTCTTCTTCGGCGTCGGCAAGCCATTCTTCGTCGAGATCGCCAAGCTGCGCGCCGCGCGGCTGCTGTGGCACGACATCGTGTGCGAGCTGGGTGGCACCAGCGCGCGCGCCACGGCGATGCGCATGCATTGCCAGACTTCGGGCTGGACGCTCGCCGCACAGCAGCCGCTCAACAATATCGCGCGCACCACGATCGAGGCGATGGCTGCGATCTTTGGCGGTACGCAGTCGCTGCATACCAACGGCTTTGACGAGGCATTGGCATTGCCGGGCGCGCAGGCCTCGCGGCTGGCTCGCGATACGCAACTGATCCTCCAGCATGAATTTGGCCTGTGCGAGGTGGCGGACCCGTGGGCGGGCTCCTACCTGATCGAGTCGCTGACCGGCCGCATGGTGACGGAGGTGCGCGCGGTGCTGGCGCACATCGATGCCCAGGGTGGCATTCTGGCAGCCCTCGAATCCGGCTGGGTGCAGCGGCGCATCCATCAGGCCGCGCTGCGGACGCAGGCTCGGCTCGATGCGCAGGAAGAGGTCGTGGTGGGTGTCAACCGCTACCAGGAGCCCGACGACAATGGCCAGGAATGCCTGGAGATTGACGGTACCCAGGTGCGCGTGCAACAGGCACGCCGCCTGGACGCGCTGCGCAGCCGCCGCGATGACGCCGCGGTCAGGCATGCGCTGGCGGCGCTGACCGAGGCCGCCACGCGCGGCGGCCCCAACCTGCTCGCCTGTGCGATCGACGCCATGCGTTGCCGCGCCACGGTCGGGGAATGTACCCGGGCGCTGCTCCAGGTCTGGCCGCGCCATACGGTTCGGGCGTCCTACGACGCAGCGCTGTATGGCACGGCTCGCGCCGGAAACACCGAATGGCTGGCGGCCTGCGAGTGCGTCAGTGCGCTGCACGAGCGGCTCGGCCGCGCGCCCCGGATCCTCGTGGCCAAGCTGGGCCAGGACGGCCACGACCGCGGTGCGAAAGCGGTGGCGGCCGGGCTTGCCGATGCCGGGTTCGTGGTCGAACTGACACCGCTGTTTCAGTCCGCCGAGGCGGTTGCGTCTTCTGCTTGCGATGGCGAGTTCGATGCCATCGGCATCTCCACGCTGGGCGGCGCGCATCTGGATCTGCTGCCGGTGCTGCTACACGCCTTGCGGCAGCGCGCGCTCGAAGTGCCGGTCTTCGTCGGCGGCATTGTTCCGGCAGACCACAGGCGCTTGCTGTGCCAGTGCGGCGTGCGCGAGATTTTCGGACCGGGCACGCCAATGGAGATCATCGTGAGCACCATCGTGGCTGCGCTCACGTTGTCGAGGATACCTACGGCGTAAGCGTGACGTCCTCGATCGCCACGTCGCCCACCAGCATGTAGCCGGGCGCATGCGTGATGCACAGCGGCAGCCGCGCCTGCACGGCCGCGGCCTGAGGCGTCACGCCGCAGCCCCAGAATACCGGGATCTCGCCTGGCAGGATGGCGGTGGGCTCGCCTTCGTCGGGACGGTTGACGTCTGCAATGCCGATCGCTGACGGATCGCCGGCGTGCACCGGTTTGCCATGCGCTGCCGGCAACGCGGCGCAGATCTCGCTGGCGCGCGCGGCCTGTGCCGGCGTATAGGGGCGCGTCGACACCACCATCGGTCCGCGGAATGGCCCCACCGGCGTGGTTTCGATGCTGGTGCGGTACATCGGCACCACCTTGCCTTCATCGACATGCCGCACCGCCAGCCCGGCGCGCTGGAGCGCATCTTCGAAGGACAGCGAGCAGCCCAGCACGAAGCCGACAAAGTCGTCGCGCCACAATGCGCCAATGTCGCCGCATTCTCCGGCCAGCTTGCCATCGCGCCAGACCCGGTAGCGCGGCAGGTCTGTGCGCAGGTCGATGTCCTCGCCCAGCGCCGGCACCAGCGGCGAGCCAGGCTCGGTCATGCCGATCAGCGGGCAGGGCACAGGGTTGGCACGGCAGTAGCCGAGAAAGTCGTCGGCCCACTGGCGTGGCAGGATCATGAGGTTGCCCTGCACGCGGCCGGGCGCCATGCCGGCAGTGTGCCCGCGCCAGGCGCCGCTGCGGATGGCGGCGCGCGCGGTGGCGGGGCTGGCCGCCCAGCCGGGCAGCGCAACGGTAGCGTCATTCATGTCGAGTAGCTCCAGGTCGGTGTCGCTTTAGCGCAGCGCCTCGCGCGCGGTTTCCCTGACGCTCAGCAGCCCGAGCAATGCGATGGCCGAGCCGCCCATCAGCAGGTACGCGGGCGAAAGCAGATTGCCGGTGGCGCCGATCAGCGCGGTAGCCACGTATGGCGTTACGCCGCCGCCGAGGATGGCGCCAAGGTTGAAGCTGAACGCCATGCCGGAATAGCGCACGCGGGTCGGGAACTGCTCGGCGTAGGTGGGATAGCCGACGGACTGCACGATCGGCATCGGCAGCGCCACGATCAGCATGGCGAGGAAGGCGAGGCCGATGCTCTGCTGGTCCATCAGCATCATCATCGGCACCACCAGCACGGTGTAGCCGACAAAGCCGATCGCGAGCACCTTGCGCCGGCCCAGGCGGTCGGAAAGGCCGCCCCAGAACGGCATCAGCACTGCCATGGTGAGGCTGACGAAGGCCATGATCCAGTAGACGCTGGCCTTGTCATACTTGAGGTAGGTGGTCATGTAGATGTTCATGAATACCAGGCCCACCCAGTAGCCCACGTTCTGCCCGAAGGACAGCACCAGCACCTTGAGCACCGCGGGCGTGTGCTGGCTGAACACTTCCTTCAGCGGTGCCTTGGGCGGTTCATTGTGTTGCTGGAAATGCTGGAACGCCACCGACTCTTCCACGCGCTTGCGCACCATGAACGAGATCATCACCATCGGGATGGCGCTCAGGAACGGGATGCGCCAGCCCCATGCCGTCATGGCTTCGCTGCCCAGCATGGAGGTGGTCAGGCCGCACACGGTTGCCGCCAGGGCGCCGCCGATGGCCACGCCCACTGGTGTGAACGCACCAAAGAAGCCGCGCCTGCCGGATGGTGCCGACTCGGCCACGTACGCCGCCGCGCCCGTGACTTCGCCGCCGGCGAAGAACCCTTGCACCAGCCGGATCAGCAGCAGCAACAGCGGGGCCGCAATGCCCGCGCTCGCGGCAATGGGCAGCACGCCGATGGCGGCGGTGGCAACGCCCATGCCGATCACGGTGACCAGCAGCACGGCTCGGCGGCCGATGCGGTCGCCGAGCCGGCCCAGCACGATGCCGCCGATCGGGCGCATCAGGAAGGCACTGCCGAACACCGCCAGGATTGCCAGCAGCGACGCGGTGGCGTTGTCGCCCGGAAAGAACAGCGGCCCGATGGTGGCGGCCAGGTAGCCATAGATGCCGAACTCGTAGTACTCAATGGCTGTGCCGGCGGCGGCGGCCACCGCGGCCTTGCGGGCCACGGCGACATCGCCGGTCTGTGAGGCCGAGGTGGGGGCCGAAGCAGAGGCATCCGCCAGCGGCAGCGTGGAAGTGGGGGCGTTGGACATATCACGTTTCCAGAAGCAGGGTGAACGAAGCCGCGCAGGCTGCCGGTGGCAGCCTGCGGGTCCCGGGGTCTGAGCATGAATACCGGTACGCTGCGCCGCTGTAATCGCGGCTGCCTACCTGTTGTTGTTAATGGACTGCCTGCTTTGTCAGGTCAATCCTTGCTGCATTCACAGCGTTAATGCACGCCTGCAAGCTCTGGTTTTTATTCAGCAACAAGCGTGCCAGTCAAAATCAACTGTGAAAATCCGTGGGAATAAGCGCGACTTGTCCTGGTCGGTGATGACCATGCATTTTTCTGTCTCCTTTTATTCGGCTGCGCCAGAATGAACTGACTGGGTGCATGCCGTGTTCCCTTGCGGGGCACGCCATGCACTACTGCCGTGTATTACTGCCTGTCCATCTCGCCAAAGCACGGGCAGCTCATTAATTGCCAGGTATTTCGCGGTCTTTGCCGCCGGCGATGATTGTGCCTTGGAATAATCACAAGCCATTGCCGGGCAAGGGCTTGTCTTGAAAATCAGCCTGCCGGAATGAAAGCGCCCAGTACCTGGCTTTCTTCGACCGGCTCGCCTTCATTGACCAGGTATTCGGCCACATAACCGTCGGCGGGCGCTTCCACGGGAATTTCCATTTTCATCGATTCAATAATCACCAGCGTGGCATCGCGCGCTTGCGCAACATTTGGCGCGGCCACGATCTTCCACAACGTACCGGTGGTCTCCGCGACGATGGGCAAGGCGTTCGGTTGGTCTGGCATGGGGGCTCTTGTCTTGTTGATCTGGATGGGGAGGCAGTCAGCGAACCGCCGTGGTACGCGGGGCGCGGACCGTGATGCCTTCGGCCTCGAGCGCGGCGCGAATATCGCGCGCGAAGCCGGCGGCGCCGGGCTGGTCGCCATGGATGCACAGCGTGTCGGCGCGCACCGGCACGTCGGTGCCCTGCTGCGAGCGCACCACGCGGTCGCGGACCATGCGCAGCACCTGCGCCACCGCGGTGCCGACGTCCGTGATCATGGCGCCGGGCTGTCCGCGCGGCGTCAGCGAGCCGTCCGCCTGGTAGCTGCGGTCGGCAAATACTTCCTCGGCGACCGCCAGGCCGGCCTCTCGCGCGGCGCGCACCAGCGCGGACCCGGCCAGGCCAAAGAACACCAGGGCAGGGTCCACGTCGCGCACGGCGTCAGCAAGGGCTCGTGCCATGCCGTCGTCGCGCGCCGCCATGTTGTACAGCGCGCCGTGCGGTTTGACATGGGCCAGGTGGCTGCCGGCGGCGCGGGCAAAGGCCTGCACCGCGCCGACCTGATAGACGGTCAGGTTGTAGATCTCGCCTGCCGACAGCGTCACGGCGCGGCGGCCGAAGCCCTGCAGGTCGGCAAAGCCGGGATGCGCGCCCACCGCCACGCCCCGGGCCACGGCAGCCCGCACCGTTGCGGCGATGGTCTGCGGGTCGCCGGCGTGCAGGCCGCAGGCGATGTTGGCGGAGCTGATATGGGGCAGCACCGCCGCGTCATCGCCAAGCCGGTAGATGCCAAAGCTCTCGCCAAGGTCGCTGTTGAAATCGATCTCAGCCATGGCCGCGCTCCAGCGCCGCGAAGGCCGCATCCTGCAACTGCGCGAGCCGTTGCGCTTCCTCCAGTTCGACCACGGTGAAGCGCACGCTCTCACCGGGCATGCGCTGCGCCAGCCGCGGCAGGTCCACGGCGCAGATGTGGGCGATCTTGGGATAGCCGCCCGTGGTCTGGCGGTCGGCCATCAGCACGATCGGCTGGCCGTCGGGCGGCACCTGGATCGTGCCGAATGCCACCGCCTCGGACCACATCTCGCGCGGCGAGGACAGGGCCAGCGCCGGCCCTTCGAGGCGGTAGCCCATCCGGTCGGACTGCGCGCCGATACGGAACGCCGCGCTGGTGAATGCCGCCTGCGCGGTGGCGCTGAAGGCATGCCACTCGCGCCCGCGCACAACCCGCAACGGCGCCTCGGGCACTGCCATGATGCCGGCGGCGAAGCGCGCCTGCGGCAGAACCTCGGGCAGCGCGGCGCGCGGGGCGCGCAAGCCGATCACATCGGCCTTGCGCAGCGGCTTGCCCTGCATGCCGCCATATCCGCCACGCACGAAGGTGCTGTGGCTGTTCATGACCGGATCCAGCGCAAAGCCGCCTGCCACCGCGAGGTAGGCGCGCAGCCCGCTCTTGCGCTTGCCGAAGCTCAGCGTCGCGCCAGCCGGCACCACGCATGCCTGCGCGGTGGGCAGCGGCGTGCCGTCGATGCTGGCGTCGAGATCGGCGCCGCAGACCGCCACGGCAGTGGCCGCGTCGAAGCGCAGCGTGGGGCCCATCAGTGTGATCTCCAGGGTCGCGGTGTCCTGCGTATTGCCGACCAGCGCATTGGCCAGCCGATGCGCACGCTCGTCCATCACGCCGTTGGCAGGCACGCCGAGCTGCTGGTAGCCGACGCGGCCGAGGTCCTGGAACGTGCTCAGCGCACCGGGCTTGATCACCTCGATGGCGGCGCCGATTGGTTGTACCGGTGTAGTGGTCATCGAATCGCTCCATGGGCCGGTGAGGGAGTGCCTTGCGACGCGGCAATGTCGTCGAACTGTGCGGCCGAGACCGGCACGAAGCGCACCTGGTCGCCTGCATTGAGCAGGCACGGCGCATCGCGGTGCGGATCGAACAAGGCCAGCGGCGTGCGTCCGATCAGGTTCCAGCCGCCGGGCAGCACCATCGGATAGATCACGGACTGGCAGTTGGCCAGCCCGATCGAGCCGGCGGGCACGGCGGTGCGCGGCGTGCTGCGCCGTGGCGGGGACAGGCGTGCGTCGAACTTGCCCACGTACGGGTGGCCGGGCGCGAAACCCAGCATCAGCACATCGACCGGCGCCGCACTATGCAGCGCGATCACAGCATCGGGCGCGAGCCCGCAGCTTGCGGCCACCTCCTCGAGATCAGGCCCGTGGTCGCCGCCATAGCAGACCGGGATGTCGACCACGCGAGCGGAGGCAGTCGAGGCGCCGAGTGGCTCGGCAAGCAGCGCGGACAGCGCTGCGCTCAGCGCCCGGAACGGTGCCGTGCCTGCCGCGGCGCCAACGGCGGACGGACGGTAGTGGATGCCCAAGGTCGCCAGCGCGGGCACGACATCGGTCACGCCCGGCAGTGCGGCGGCAGCAATTCGCACTGCCGCGGCGCAGGCTTGTCGGTTGGCAGCGCGCAAAGCGGTGGCATCACGGCCGACGTCGAATGCAACCACGAGCAGGCGGTCGCCCGACGGTTCGATGTGCCACGGGATGGCCGCGACGGGTGTGAGGTCGACAGGCAGCGCGGTCATGGTTGCACCTCGGGCTGCACCTCGCTGCCGACGGCAGGCGCAGCCGCGCGCGGCGCCGCGCTCGCGCCGATCAACTGGGCGATCTCGCGCGTGACGAAGCCGGTATCGACCTGGCCCGCGCGGAAGTCGTGGTGCGCCAGCACGTTGCCCAGGAACTCGACGTTATGGCGAATCCCTTCAATGCGCGTTTCCGCCAGCGCGTCCAGCATCGCCTGGCGCGCAGACTCGCGCCCGGCGCCATGCGTGATCAGCTTGGCGATCATCGGGTCGTAGTAGGGCGTGATGGTGTCGCCCGCGCGCACGCCGGTGTCGACGCGCAACGCCGGCATCACTGGCAGCGCGAAGGCCGACAGCTTGCCCGGCGACGGCATGAAATGGCGGGCCGGGTTTTCAGCATAGAGCCGGCACTCGATCGCCGCGCCCTGATGGCGGATGTCGGCTTGCGCCACACGCGCGAGGGTGCCGGCTGCAAGCCGGATCTGCGCCTGCACCAGGTCCCAGCCGGTGACCATCTCGGTGACACCGTGCTCGACCTGGATGCGGGTATTCATCTCGAGGAAGAAGAACTCGCCGCTGTCGGCGTCGAGGATGAACTCGACCGTGCCGGCGCCGCGGTAGCGTTGCGATTCGGCCAGCGCGACGGCCGCGGCAGTCATGCGTGCCAGGACCTCGGCCGGCAGGCCGGGTGCCGGGCTTTCTTCGATGATCTTCTGGAAGCGGCGCTGCACCGAGCATTCCCGCTCGAACAGATGCACGGCCGTGCCGTCACCATAACCAAATACCTGGACTTCGATATGACGCGCGCGCGCGACGTAGCGCTCCAGGTAAACGCTGCCATCGCCAAAGGCCTTGAGCGCGAGCGCCTGCGTGGAGGCCACGGTGGCGGCCAGTGTGTCGGGACCGTCGACGCATTTCATGCCGATGCCGCCGCCACCGCCTGCGGCCTTGACCAGCAGCGGATAGCCCACTTGCGCGGCAGCGTCTTCCAGCCCAGCCAGCTCACCGGGCAGGAAGCGGATGCTGCCCGGCAGAACCGGCACCCCGCAGGCGGCCGCGATTTCGCGCGCGCGGTTCTTGTCGCCCATGTTCTCGATCGATTCGACCGAAGGCCCGATCCAGCGCATGCCGGCGGCCTCGGCGGCCTGGGCAAAGGCAGTGTTCTCGGAGAGGAAGCCGTAGCCCGGATGCACGCCGTCGGCGCCATGCGCCAGCCCGGCTGCCAGGACGGCTTCGGTATTCAGATAGCTTTGTGCCGCGGGGGCGGGGCCGATGGACACGGCCACGTCGGCCATCTGGCAATGCAGGGCACCGGCGTCGGCCTCGGAATACACGGCCACGGTCTCGATGCCAAGCGCCTGCGCGGCGCGGATGATGCGACAGGCAATCTCGCCGCGATTGGCTACCAGGATTCTTCGCATGTCAGACTCTTGCTGCTTTGGGGGCGGACACGCGGCGCTGGCTTCGGCGCCGCGTGGAGTGCCGGCCTGCGGGCCGGTCGGGGCGCGGTGTGGCCGCGCGTTTTCAGACTTACTTGGCGAACAGCGAGGCGATATTGGCAAACGCCTTCAGCTCCAGCGCATTGCCCGACGGGTCAAGGAAGAACATGGTGGCCTGCTCGCCGACCTCGCCCTTGAAGCGGATATGCGGTTCGATGATGAACTGCATGCCGGCGGCCTTGAGCTTGTCGGCAGCCGCCTGCCAGTCGCTCAACGGCAGCACCACGCCGAAGTGGCGCACCGGCACGGCATCGCCGTCCACCGCGCTGGTCTTGCGGTGGCCGCATTCCTCCGGCGCCAGGTGGGCCACGATCTGATGGCCATAGAAATTGAAGTCGACCCAGTCTTCCGAGCTGCGGCCTTCGGGGCAGCCCAGCAGCTCGCCATAGAATTCTCGCGCGCTGGCGATGCTGTGGACTGGGAAGGCCAGGTGGAACGGGGGCAGGACTGCGGTGGATTCGCTCATGGTGTGGGGACTCTTGGCAATGGATGTGTGGTGGGGGGCGTACGGCACGCGCCAACGCACCGCCCTGGGGCCAAAGTCTATGCATGGCGAAAAATTAATAAAAGCGATATATTTTTGACCTTAGCTCCACGAAAAATGATGAATCGAAATGTTGCGAGAACTGCGCACCTTTATCGCCGTCGCCCGCCACGGCACCTTCGCCAACGCCGGGGCACATATTGGCCTGACGCAGTCGGCCGTCAGTGCGCAGATCCAGCGGCTGGAGTCAGAGCTTGGTTTCGCGCTGTTCGACCGCACCGGCCGTTCAGCGCGCCTGAACACCGCCGGGCGCGAAACGCTGGCGCTGGCCGAGGAGTTGGTGGTGCTGTACGAGCGGATCGGCCACCAGGGCCTCGACATCCAGGGCTCGGGCATGGTGCGCATCGGTGCCATCGCTTCGGCGCAAGCCACCTTCCTGGCCGATGCCATTGCCGCGTTCCGGGCAGAGCTGCCCGGCTGCCGTGTGCGCATGGTGCCCGGTGTCTCGCTCAACCTGCTCGGCCAGGTCGACGCCGGCGAGATCGACATCGCCGTCATGATCCGGCCGCCCTATGCGTTGCCCGCCGAACTGGAATGGCGCTCGCTGCTGGAGGAGCCTTTCGAGCTGCTGGCGCCCGCCGCGCAGGCCGGCATGGACTGGAGGGACGCAATCGCCACGGCACCCTTTATCCGCTATGACCGGGCTTCATTCGGTGGCAGGCTGGTCGACCAGTTCCTGCGCAAGCAACGGATCGTGCCGCAGGAAGCGATCGAGCTCGACGAACTCGAAGGCATCGTGCAACTGGTGGCGCGCGGGCTCGGCGTGGGCCTGCTGCCCCGCATGCTTGCAGGTGGCGCGCGGCCGCCGGGCGTGACGGCGCTGCCGCTTGGTGACGACACGTTCTATCGCGAGGTGGGACTCGTCGAGCGCGCGCGGCACAGCCGGCAGCCAGTCGCGAGCCGCCTTGCCGACCATATCGGCAAGGCGGCGCAGGCGATGGTGGCGTCGGATCGAAGCGATCGGCCTTGACCTGCGGCGCAGGTTCCATGTCTTCGGGCGCAGCGGCGCAATCTTCTATGGGCTGTCGGTGCTCGATATCGCCCTGCCGGATATCTGCGCGGGTTTTGTATTTCTCGGCTGCCCTAGCTCACAGAAACCCGATCGAGAACCAAGGCACCAGCGTCAGCAGCAGCAAGGCCACCAGCAGCGCCGCCATGTGCGGCCAGACCCGCGGCATGGCCACGTCAGGCGAAACGCGCCCGATGGCGCAAGCCGCGTAGAAGCCAACGCCGAACGGTGGCGCAAACAGGCCCAGGCCCATGGCGAAGATCACCACCATGGCGTAGTGGACTTCATGCACGCCGACGATCTTAGCGATCGGGAACAGCAGCGGGCCGAACAGCACGATGGCCGGGATGCCTTCAAGCAGGCTGCCGAGCAGTACGAATGCCAGCGCGGACACCAGCAGGAAACCGGTCTTGCCGCCCGGCACGGCGGACATGATCTTCACCAGGTCGTCGGCAAAGCCGGATTGCGTCAGCGCCCACGCCATGGTGGTGGCGCAGCCGACGATCAGCAGGATCGCGCCGGACAGCGCGGCGGTATCGACCAGCATCGGGTAGATGCTGCGCCAGTGGAAGCGCCGGTAGACAAGGATGCCGGCAAGCACGGCATAGAAAATGCCGATGGTCGATACCTCGGTCGCGGTCGCGACACCTTCGACCACGGCGGTGCGGATGATCACGGGCAAGGCCAGCGCCGGCAGGGCCACCAGCAGCGATTTCACGATCACGGCGCGCGTAGGGCGTACCACCGTGCTCATGTCTTCCTTGCGCGTCTGGAACCAGACCACGCAGGCCATCATGACCAGGCCCACGACTGCCGGCATCAGGCCGCCGATGAAGAGCGAGGTGATCGACACACCGGTGACCGATCCCACCGTGATCAGCACGATGCTGGGCGGGATCGTTTCGGACATCGCGCCGGACGCCGACAGCAGGCCGATCAGGTCGCCGTCCTTGGCGCCGCGCTGCTTCATTTCCGGGAACAGCGCGGGCGCGACCGCTGCCATGTCGGCTGCCTTTGCGCCCGAGATGCCCGAGACGATATACATGGCGCCGAGCAGCACGTACTGCAGGCCGCCACGCACATGCCCGATCAGGTTGGCCAGAAAACTGATCATGGCGCGCGCCAGTCCGGTCATCTCGATCAACGCGCCCAGGAAGACAAAGAGCGGCACGGCGAGCAGGATCAGGTGCGACATGCCTTCCTGCATGCGGTTCGGGACGATCGACAGCGGGGTGGTGGTGGTGAAGGCCAGGTAGCACATGGTGGCCAGGCCAAAGGCAAAGGCGATCGGCACGCCAATGGCCACGCATGCCACCAGCATCAGCAGGAAGAAGATGGCCAGGTTGATATTGCCGAGTTCTGCCAGCACCGGGGACAAGGCCCATAATATTGCCCCTATGACGCCCACCGCCACGCCGCTGACGAGAACCCGCTTCCAGTCAGCCTGCGCGACCAGCCGGATGACGGCCGTCGCCAGCATCAGCAGCGCGCCGGCGAGCACCGCCGCGGAGCGATAGCCTTCACTGATCTCCAGCGTTGGCGACGAGACGTCGATGTGTTCGCTCAGGTGCTCGTAGGCCGGCCAGACCAGCATCAGCAGGAACGCCACCACCAGCCACATGCCGAAGGCATCGAGCCACGCGCGCCTGGCCGGTGCCAGGTCCTTGATGAAGGTGGTCAGCTGCATATGCGCGCTGCGCTGCAGCGCAATGATGGCGCCCAGCATCGCCAGCCAGAGGAACAGCATGCTGGCCAGTTCATCGGTCCAGGGGATCGGCGCATGCAGGACATAGCGCGCGAACGCGCCACCGCCCAGGATGGCGATCTCCGCTAGCACGATCAGCGCAGCCGGAATCTCCACGACCCAGCGCATGGCGCGGCCCCAGAAGGCAAGGGTGGCGCCTGGTCCCTGCGGTGCGGCAGCGAAGGTTTCGGCAGTGTGCTCCATCGTCGTGTCTCCATGCGGCACGCGCTGATGCGCGGCTTCTCGTGCGGTCTGGTGGTATGGCGTCAGGCCAGGCGGCCTGCGTATTTCTCGAGCTTGGCCCAGGCTTCCTCGCCGTACTTTTTCTTCCACTCGGTGTAGAACCCTGCGCTTTGAAGCAACTGGCGGAAGGGCGTGGGATCGGGCCGGTTCAGCGTGATGCCCAGCTTGCCCAGTTCCGCCTGGGCATCGATATTCAGCCTGGCGATGTCTTCGCGCTGGCTCAGCGCCGCGCTGTTGAAATGGGTGGCGATGGAGGCCTGCACTTCCTTGGGCAGCGCCTGGAATTTCCTGGCGTTGCCGAAGATGAAGTGGCCATCCCAGGTATGCGCGGTGAGCGAGCAGAACTTCTGGACTTCATAGAGCTTGGCGCTGCGGATCAGGGCGAGCGGGTTTTCCTGGCCGTCCACCACTCGCGTCTGCAGCGCGGAGTAGAGCTCGCCGAACGGAATGGCGGTCGGCGAGGCGCCAAGCGCCTTGAACATCGAGATCCAGAGCGGGATGCCGGGCACGCGGATCTTGAAGCCCTTCAGGTCCGCAGGGGTCTGAACAGGCCGGCTGGCCGAGGTGATATTGCGGTAGCCATTGTCCAGGCACTTGTCGAACACGTGCAGGTTGACCTTCCCCAGCGCTGCCCGCACATGCGCGCCGACGTCGCCATCCATGGCCGCCCAGACCGTGGCGTAGTCCTTGAAGGCAAAGGCCACGCCGTTGATGCCGGCGGTCGGCACCAGCGTCTGCAGGTTGGTGCCGGCAGTGGACATGAAATCCATGGCCCCGGCGCGGGTCTGCGAGATCATGTCGGGCTCGCTGCCCAACTGGCTGGCGGGATACACCTGGAGGTCCACCTTGCCGCCGGTGTCCTTGCGGATGGCTTCCGCGGCTTCCTTGATGCGCAACGTGCCCGGGTGGTCCGCCGGAAATGCCGTGCCGTATTTGAGCCGGATGCTGGCCGCCTGGGCAAATCCATGGCGCACCGGCAATGCGAGCGCGAGACTGCCGGCGGCCAGGGCGCCGAACTGGCGGCGTGTCAGGGAGAAAGTCATGGTGATGTTTGCTCCTGTATCGGAAGGTTCGGCGCCTTATTGGCTTAGCGGCATGGACAGCAATGCGGCCGCGCCCCGGTGCCCCAATACCGCCAGGTAAGCGGCAAGCCGGGCGGCGAAGGGCGCCGGCCACGGCGTGGTGCCAAAGACGGCAGCGTGGCCCAGCGCCTGGTGGACGGCAGTGGCGTCGCAGCCTGCGCTGCGCAGGCGATCGGCCAATGCCGCGGCGCCGGGGTCGCTGATCGCAAGTGCCTCGCCCCGGTCGCTGCGGCCGGTTCGCAGGTAGTGCAGCCACATCGCCAGCGCACGCTCAAGGAATGGCCGTTCGATGCCTGCGCTGCAGCTTTCGCGCAAGGCGGGCAGCCAGCGCACGGGGATCTTCTGTGTGCCATCCGTAGCGATCTGCGCGGTCAGGTGGGCGAGGGCGGTATTCTCGAAGCGATGCAGCAGTTCGCGGCAGTAGCGGTCGACGTCATAGCCTGGCGGTGCCGCAACGGTGGCGCGCAAGTCTTGCATCACGCCCCGCGCGAATGCGGCGGCAGCGGGATACGCCATGACATCCGCGATGCTGGCGAGTCCACACAGCTGTCCGGCATAGGCCATTGCCGAATGGGTGCCGTTGAGCAGGCGCAGCTTCATCGCCTGGTAAGGCCGGACATCGGCCGTCAGCAGCGCGCCGCCGGCTTCCCATGCGGGCCGCGGCCCGGCGAAACGGTCTTCAATGACCCATTGCGTGAAGGGCTCGCAGACGATCGCCGCTTCGTCGCGCACGCCGAGATGCCGGCTGGCCAGGTCGATGGATGCTGCGCTGGCGGCCGGCACGATCCGGTCGACCATCGAATTGGGCAGTGCGATCTCGTCTTCGATGCGCCGTGCCAGGTTTGGGTCGGACAGCGCCGCGAACTGTGCAAGCAACCGACGCAGGGTGTCGCCATTGCCTGCCATGTTGTCGCAGCACACCACGCTGAGCGGGGCGCCGCGCGGCCGGCGGCGTATGCCCGCCGCAAGGATGCCGAGGGTGCTGCGGGGGCGCTCCGGGTTAGCCAGGTCGTGGCGGATGTCTTCATCGTCGAGGTCCAGCCCGGTCGTGGACGGGTGCTGGCTGTAGCCCTTTTCGGTCACGGTGCTGGTGACGACGCTGACCGCCGGGTCAGCGATGGCGTCGATCACCTGCTGCAGGGCCTGCGGCGCATACAGCGATGCAACCACGGCACCGACGATCCGCGTGTGGCTGGCATCGCCATGACGCTCGGTGACCGAATAGAGATGGTCCTGGGCTTGCAGCGTGTTGCCCGTGGCGGGGCTGCGCAAGCTGACGCCGATGATTCCCCACCGGGAATCGCCCTGCGCCAGGGCGGCTTCGGTGTACAGCGCCTGGTGGGCGCGGTGGAATGCACCCAGACCCAGATGCACGATGCCCCGGCCCAGGCCGGCGCGATCGTAGCAAGGACGCTCAACCCCCGCACGCACCTTGAGAAGGGCTTCTTGTGAGAGGCGCTGATGGCGTGTTGCCGTGGCGGAGGTGTGCTGCATATCGACAAAGAATCACATTTCTGTGTAACTGCCATGGTAGTGCGGCGGTGATGTGCACTGTAGCGGTGAGTATTTGACGAATCCATGCGGGTTTACGCCGAACCATCGAGAAAACATCGACGTGCTACCATGGCAGTAACACTCAGATAACCGACCCCAAATGCGCGCCTCCCGTATCTCGCTTGTCCGCGAAAATTCCCAGGAAGCCCTGAATGCCGAAGAGGTCCTGACCCGTGCGCTGGCTGGATTCCAGCTGGAAAAGGACCGCTCCTACACCGCCCAGGTCCATGCGATGTTGCAGCGAGCCATCGTGCGCGGCACGCTGCCCCCGCGCATGGCGCTGTCGGAGGCGGCGATCTCCCAGGCGATCGAAGTCAGCCGCACGCCGGTGCGTGAAGCGCTGGCCATGCTGGCAGAGGAGCAGCTGGTGCAGATCTACCGGCAAGTCGGCACCATCGTCGCGCCGGTGCGCACTTCGCTGATCGAAGAGGGGCGCTTCGTGCGCTGCACGCTGGAATGCGCCAATCACGTGCAACTGGCGCTGTCCATCACGAGCGAGCAACTGGCGGAGTTCGGCAGCATCGTCGAGCGCCAGCGCGCCGCCGTCGCCAGCAACCAGACCGATTTGTTCTCGGAGCTGGATGAGCTGATGCACCGCAGGCTGTTCGAGTTTGCGGGCCGGCACAACGTGTGGGCCATGCTCGAGCCCATCAAGCGGCATTTCGACCGGGTGCGCTGGCTGCTGCTGGGCCGGGTGGCCGACCACGCCAGCCGCGCGCTGCAGGAGCACGAGCAGATGCTGGCGCAGATGGCGGCGCGCGATGTCGCGGGCCTCGGGGCCAGCGTCGCCTCGCATATCAACCACATCACCGAGCATCTCCAGGCGCTGCGCAAGCAGGCGCCGGAGAGCTATTTCACTGACTGACCTCGCGGGGGGAACGCGACTTGAAGATCGAATCGGTACAAACCATTGTCACCTGTCCGGGGCGCAACTTTGTCACGGTCAAGGTGGTGACGGATGAAGGCGTCCATGGCCTGGGCGATGCCACGCTCAACGGGCGGGAACTGGCGGTCCAGGCCTATCTGGACGAGCACGTGATTCCGTGCCTGATCGGGCGCGATCCCCGCAACCTCGAAGACATCTGGCAATACCTGTATCGCGGCGCCTACTGGCGCCGCGGCCCGGTCACGATGACCGCCATCGCCGCCATCGACATGGCCTTGTGGGATATCAAGGGCAAGCTGGCCGGCATGCCGGTGTACCAGTTGCTGGGCGGCAGGAGCCGGCAGGGGCTGATGGTGTATGGCCATGCCAACGGGCGCGACCACGCCGAGGCCGTGGAGGCCGTGCAGCGTCATGTAGAGCAGGGCTACAAGGCCATCCGCGTGCAGTCCGGCGTACCCGGCCTGGGCAAGGTGTATGGCGTGGGCAAGGGTGGCGGGCATTACGAGCCCGCCGAGAAAGGCCTGCCGCCGGAAGAGCCCTGGGACACTTCGCTCTACCTGCGCCATACGCCTGAACTGTTCCGCAAGGTGCGCGACGCCGTGGGTTTCGGGCCCCACCTGCTGCACGACGCCCACCATCGCCTGACGCCGATCGAGGCCGCGCGGCTCGGCAAGGAACTTGAGCCGTTCAGCCTGTTCTGGCTGGAAGACGCCACGCCGGCAGAGAACCAGGAGGCGTTCCGGCTGATCCGCCAGCACACCACCACGCCGCTGGCCGTGGGGGAAGTCTTCAACTCGGTCTGGGACTGCAAGACGCTGATCAGCGAGCAACTGGTCGACTACATCCGCGCCACCATCGTGCATGCGGGCGGCATCACCCATGTGCGGCGCATCGCGGACTTCGCAGCCATGTACCAGGTGCGTACTGGGTTCCATGGGGCGACCGACCTGTCGCCGGTGTGCATGGCGGCCGCGGTCAACTTCGGGCTGTGGGCGCCCAACTTCGGCATCCAGGAGCTGATGCCGCACAGCGAACTGACTGATGCGGTCTTTCCGCACAACTACCGCTTCGAAGACGGCTACCTGGTCATGGATGAGGTGCCGGGTCTCGGGGTCGATATCGACGAAGCGCTGGCCGCAAAGTATCCCTACGAACGTGCCTATCTGCCGGTCGCACGGCTGGCGGATGGCTCGATGTGGCACTGGTAGCCGGAGTTTCCGATGCTTAGCATTGTTGTCGAAGAACCCAACAGCATGGCCGTGTGCGAGCGGCCAATGCCGGAGCCCGCTGCTGGCGAGGTGCGCGTACGCGTGCGCTATGCCGGCATCTGCGGTTCCGACCTGCATATCTTCCGCGGTCACAATCCGTTCGTGGCGTATCCGCGCGTCATCGGCCACGAGTTCGTCGGCACCATCGATGCCGTGGGCGTCGGGGTGGATGCGTCGCGCATCGGCCAGCGCGTGGTGGCGGATCCGGTCATCAGCTGCGGACAATGCCACGCATGCCGGATCGGCCGCCAGAACGTGTGCAGCCGGCTTCAGGTGATCGGGGTGCACCGCGACGGCGGCTTCAGCGAGTACGCCTGCGTGCCGGCCGGCAATGCCTATGTGATTCCGGATGGCATGCCCGATGCCAGCGCTTCGGTGATCGAGCCGTTTGCCGTGGCTGCCAATGTCACGCACCGCACCGGCGTGCTTGCGCAGGATGTGGCATTGATCTATGGCGCGGGGCCGGTCGGGCTCAACCTGATGCAGGTCCTCAAGCGCGTCCATGGCATCCGCGCCTTCATCACGGATCACCTCGACGAGCGCCTGGCGCTCGCGCGGCAATGCGGTGCCGGTGAGGACGAAGTCATCAACACCGCGCGCGAGCCCCTCGAACAGGCGCTGGCGGCGCGAGGCGTGGAAGGCGGTCCGACACTGATCTTCGATGCCGTATGCCATCCGGCCATCCTGGAGGAGGCCGTGCGCATTGCGGCACCGGCCGGGCGTATCGGGGTATTGGGCTTTTCGCCGACGCCATCGGCGATCCCGCAGCAGGAACTCACCAAGAAGGAATTGACGCTGTATGCCTCGCGGCTTAACTGCGCGATGTTCCCGACGGTGATTGACTGGATCGCGAAAGGCCTGGTCAATCCCGGGCAAATTGTCACGCACCACGTCGATTTTCGCGATGTTGCCGGCGCGTTTGCACTGGCCGAGGGCAATCCGGGCGAATGCTGCAAGGTGCTGCTTGATTTTGGCCATGGTGGCTGACAAGGCACAACGACACTGGTTTATAATTGTTGTAAAAAGAACACTAATAGTGCTCAAATTGGCATCGAGCTAAACCTTCCGTTGGCAGGGGTTTGTCAACCGTGTATTTTGAACACCATGAGTGATCAAAATCACGGAAAACTAAACCAGCTTCTGGCCAGGCTTGGTGATACCACCTTGGTATCCAGCCGATGGCTGCGCGCGCATGGGTATTCCAACAGCCTTGTCGCACGCTATGTGGCCAGTGGCTGGCTGGTTTCGCCAGCGCGTGGTGTCTACATGAGGCAGGGCGGGCGCCTGCAGTGGCAAGGCGTGGTCCATACCCTTCAGGCCAACGAGGCATTGGCTGTGCACGTCGGTGGGCGCTTTGCGCTGGCCATGCAGGGGCATGAGCACTACCTGCGCCTGGGCGAAGCGGGCACGATCACGCTTTACGGGCCACAACGGCTGCCAGGCTGGGTGGGCAAGCTGCCATTGAACGAACACTTCGAGTTTCACGGCAAGGGGCCTTTCGACCTGACTGCGTTGCACTTCATGCCCGAGCTGCCGGAAAAGGCGTTGCTCGATCAGGGATTGACATGGCACGAGGTCAGCCCAGGCACCGATGCCCTGGCCTGTTCCACGCCGGAGCGGGCCATGCTGGAACTGTGCGATGGCGTGGCAAATGCGGCCCTGGTCTATGAGGCCGATGCGCTGATGCAGGCGATGACGACGCTGCGGCCGCAACGGGTTGGCATGATGCTGCGCCATTGCCGCAGCGTCAAGGCCAAGCGCCTGTTCCTGGCGCTGGCCGAACGCCACCGGCATGCATGGCTGGCGCATGTGCCACTCGATGGCGTCGATCTGGGCCGGGGCAAGCGCGCGCTGGTGCCCGGTGGACGCCTGCATCCGACCTACCAGATTACTTTGCCTGGAGACCTGGATGAGCATCTGGGATAAGCGCTATACCGACCGGGTGCAATTGCTGGTCGAGATCCTGCCGGTCCTGGCGAAAGAGCCGCGCTTCGCACTTAAAGGGGGCACTGCGATCAACCTGTTCGAGCATGACCTTCCGCGGTTGTCGGTGGATATCGACCTGGCCTGGTTGCCCGTGCATGACTTCGCCGAGGATGCGGCCTCGATTGCTGCGGCATTGGAGCAACTGGCCGATGCACTGCGCGCCCGCCCGCTGCAACTGCAGGTGCAGTCGTCGGCGGGCGAGGGTACGCGGTCGGTGACGCGATTGGTGGCCAGCCGTGGCCGCGCGCGCGTGCAGGTCGAGACAACACCGGTCATGCGCGGCACAGTGCATCCGGTGCGCAGCATGGTGGTCAGGCCGAAGGTGGAGGAGGCTTTTGGCTTCGCCTCCGTGCAGGTGCTTGATTTCGCCGATCTTTATGCCGGCAAGCTGGCCGCAGCGTTGTCGAGGCAGCATCCGCGCGATCTGTTTGATGTCAGTCTGCTGCTGGAGGACGAACGTGCGGATGAGAGGCTTTGGCGGACTTTCCTGGTGTACCTGACTTGCAGCCCCAAACCTGCCTGGGAGATGCTGGCCCCTCGCGCGCCGGCGGATTTCGCGGCAACGTTCGACGCGCATTTCAAAGGGATGACTGCCGAGCCGGTCAGTGCGGAAGTGCTGCTGGAAGGCCGCGAGCGCCTGCTGGCGCGAGTGGCGGCGTGGCTGGATGAGCCATCCCGTGCGTTTCTTGGATCCGTGGAGGATGAGAAGCCGGATTTCGGGCTCATCGGGCTTCCTCACGCAGTTGAGTTGCCGGGCATACGGCGCAAGTTGCATAACCTGGCCCAGCGCTCGCCAGCCAAGCGGCAGGCGGATCGTCGCGAGCTGGAACAGACGTTGGCGCGGCTCACTGGGCGGGGTGCCTGAGGCAAAGGCCCCTCGTGCAATCAGCAGGTGGCGCTTGACGCGCATTCTCTCTTCGTTCACCTTATGTCCCCGGCATAGATGGCCAGGCGTCCCATTGCCGGCGCTAGGCCATTCGCGGCGATCTCGCCAGCGCAGCCCGCGAGCGAATAACAAAAGGTGACCAAAGGGAGACCATCTCAATGAGCAAGCTACTGCTCGGACCCGTGCTGTCGTTTCGTGGCCTCGGAGCGGATGGCTCATGGAAGGTGACGGCGCTCGTTGGCATAGAAGATCAAGCCAGAGTTCCTCAGGTCACCGTGGAAGGCCGCAAGGCCGGCAAGCCGGTGACCCTGCTGCAGCATGCGGGCCGCACCTATCTGCGCTACGACTTGTCCTGCAAGCTGCGCAAGAACGAACGGCGGGTACCATACAGCATCGAAGGTGTCGGAGAGGCGTGGCAATTTACCGTGCCCGGCAAGGGCTACGCGCCGCGCATGGCCTATGTTTCGTGCAACGGATTCTCCGACCCGGGCGGCATGCGCAAGCTGGTCAAGGCCGAGAATGCGGTATGGGCGGACTTGCTGTGCAACCACGACAAGGAAGTCCGTCCGGCAGGCTATGAGCTGGACAAGGAGCAGCTCTGGCACGAGGCGCGTACCCATGACCAGGGCAATCAGCGCTTCCATTTGATGCTGATGGGCGGCGACCAGATCTACTTCGATTCGATCTGGGAAGACATCAAGCTGCTGAAGCGCTGGATCGGGCTGACGCGAGAGGAGCAGCTGCAGTACCCGGTGGACGCTGACCTCGAGAAAGAAATCGAGGACTACTATTTCAGGCTCTACAGCGAGCGCTGGCTGCCTCATGCCAGATCAGGGTGGGGTAGTGCAGACAAGCCGCTCGACGCTGCCCAGGCCATGGCACGGATCCCCACGGTGATGATGTGGGATGACCATGACATCTTCGACGGCTGGGGTTCCTATAGCCCCGAGATGCAGCGCAGTCCGTTGTTCCAGCGGCTGTTCTTCCATGCGCGCCGGGCGTTCTGGGTCTTCCAGATGCAGCATGCTGTCGAACAGCTTCCCGACCTGGTGCCGCGCACTGACGTCAGGGTCCGGTCTGACGATCCATTGTTCGAACCGGTCAAGTGGACTCAGGTGCTGTCCGGCGACAAGCTTGCGCTGCCGTTGCTGGACGAGCAGCCGGGGTTCACGTTCACGCATTCGGCTGGCCCAGTCAGTCTGATCGTTGCTGACCTGAGGACCGAACGATCCCAGGAGCAGGTGCTTGGACCCGGTACCTGGGGCGCACTGCAGCGGTGGCTGTCGGGGATCGAATCGGGCCACGCCGCCAACCCTGGCGGCATCAACTGCCAGCATCTGCTGCTGCTGTCCTCCGTGCCGGTGGTCCATCCCAAGCTGTCGCTGGCTGAAGCCTTCCTGGACAACTTTGGCCAGGATCATGTGCTCGACAGCAGTGCCGATGACCTGAAGGACCACTGGACCCACGACGATCACGAGGGCGAGAGGAAGCGCCTGGTAGAGACGTTGCTCAAGACAGCCAGCCAGAAGCAGCTGCGCGTGACGATCATCTCTGGTGATGTCCATGTCGCGGCCTGGGGTGTCGCCTACAGGAAAGACGTGGGGCCGAAGGACAACTGGGCGCAGATACAGCAGCTGACCAGTACTGCCGTGGTGCATCCCTCGCTGGTCGGGGTCATGGAGCGTCTGTTCTTCCATGTGCTGAACAACGTTGCCCAGTCGAAGCAGGCGCTGGATGTCAACCTGTCTGCGGAAATGATGCTCTTTCCCGGATCCAACCGGTACGTGATGCCGGCCAGGAACTGGCTTGCCATCGAACTGGACCGGGGTACGGACAACCCGAACGGCTGCAAGCTGTGGGCGACGTGGCGGTGCGAGACCAAGGCAGCATTCACCAATCACCTGCTGGCTACCGATCCGGTGAACTTATAGTTTTAGCCGAGTCAGAGAGTAGGGCGGGGCGACGTGCTCAGGCATGCGTCCCCATGCCTCGCCGATTCAAACCCCATCCGCGGAGGATTCAAGCCATGCGCCATTGATGCCGCCGTCTGCATGACGGCCAGTCTCCACCGCCCCCAAGCAGGGGGAGTTCCTGGCATCCCTGGAATCTCGCATGTCAAATCCCAAGCTGACGCTGGAAAGCGTTTCCTATGTCCTGCCCGACGGCCGGACGCTCTTCTCTGAACTGTCCGAACAATTCGACGGTCGCCCCACCGGCCTGGTCGGGCGCAACGGTATCGGCAAGTCCGTGCTGGCACGCATCCTGGGCGGGGAGCTGGCGCCCTCCGCTGGGCGTTGCGTGCGGTCGGGCAGCGTGCATTACCTGTCCCAGCAGGCTGCACATGCCGTGCAGTCGGTGGCGGGGCTGGCTGGCGTGCAACCGGTGCTGGATGCGCTGCAGCGCATTGAGGCCGGCAGCACCTCGGCACAAGACTTCGATGACGTCGGCGAGCACTGGAACATGCCACAACGGCTGCGGCAGGAGCTGGAACGCAATGGCCTGGGCCACCTGCAGGCGGACACCCCGGCGAGCACCCTGAGCGGCGGCGAAGCCATGCGCGTGGCACTGATCGGCGCGATGCTGTCGGATGCCGATTACCTGATCCTCGACGAACCCAGCAATCATCTGGACCGGCCGAACCGGCTGGCGCTGATCGCGCAACTGCAACGCTGGCAGCGCGGCCTGCTGGTGGTCAGCCATGACCGGCAGTTGCTGGAGGGCATGGCGCGCATCGTCGAACTGTCGTCGCTCGGGTTGCGCAGCTATGGCGGCGGCTATTCGTTCTATGCGCAATGCAAGGCGCAGGAGCGAGAGAACGCCTTGCAGCAGCTGGATCAGCGCAAGCTCGAACGCAAGCGGGAAGAACAGTCGCTGCGTGCGCAGCGTGAACGCCAGGAGCGGCGGCAGGCCCGTGGCAACCGGCAGGCGAGCGATGCCAACCAGGCCAGGATCCTGCTGGGCCGGCAGAGGGAGCGCAGCCAGGCATCGGCAGGCAGGCTGCGCCTGCAGCAGGCCGCCACGCGCGAAGCGCTCGATGCGCGCGTGCGCGACGCCGCGCAACAGGTGGAGGACGATGCCGCGATCGTATTGCTCGCCTTGCCTGTCAGCCAGGCCGCGCAACGCCGCGTAGCTGAACTGGAGGAGGTCGATCTGCCGTTCGTGCCGGCCGCCACGCGCCGCATCAGCCTGGTGCTGACTGGCCAGCAGCGCGTGGGCGTCGTCGGCCCCAACGGTTGCGGCAAATCCACCTTGCTCAAGCTGCTGGCCGGCCAGTTGCAGCCGCGGGCTGGCCGCTGCGCGGTGCATGTCGAAAGCGCCTACCTCGACCAGCAGCTGGCCGGCCTGTTGCCGCAGCGCTCAGCCATCGAACAGTTGCTGTCCGCCAACCACACCGCCGGGGAGGCGACATTGCGCACGCGGCTGGCGCTGCTGGATCTCGATGCGCAGAAGGTCACCGCACCCAGCGGCCTGCTCAGTGGCGGCGAGCGCCTGAAGGCCGCGCTGGCTTGTACCTTGTATGCCGATCCGCCGGCACAGCTGCTGTTGTTCGATGAACCCAGCAACCACCTGGACCTGCCGTCCGTGCAGGCGGTGGAGACGATGCTGCGCGGCTATCAGGGCGCACTGGTGGTGGTGTCCCACGACGATGTGTTCATGGCCAGCCTGGGGCTGACCCATCGCCTGGCGGCAACGCCGGATGGGTGGGAGCTGGAACCCTGGTGACCCGAAAGCATGGTGGTTTTATTTATACCCGGATGATATTGACATCTTATTTTATCCGGGTAATATTCGGGGATCGTCTCTAAGGGGCAACCCCATGACCAACGCAACGCTTCACAACTACACCACCTTCGACGGCCACCGGCGTATCGCCACGGGTTCGCTGCAAGCCAATGCGCTGGCGCTCAAGCGCGCGCTGGAAGCCGGCGCAGGCGGACCCGTGCTGGTTTTCGACGACAGCACTGGGCGCTCGATCGACCTGGATACGAGCGGGACGGAGGCCGCCGTACTTGAGCGGACTGCCGAGCGCGCCGCGCAGCTCGAATCCCTACGGCAGCCAGCCGGCGACAACGACGAAGCAGCGGAGGTGGCCGAGCCCCGGGGCCGAGGGCGCCCGAAGCTTGGCGTGGTATCGCGCGAGGTGACGCTGCTGCCGCGCCATTGGGAATGGCTGGCCGCCCAGCCAGGCGGGGCATCCGTGGCCCTGCGCAAGCTGGTCGAGCAGGCGCGGCGGGACAACGCGGACAAGGACCGCGGCCGCCGCGCCAGCGAACGGGCCTACCACTTCATGGCGGCGATGGCGGGAGATCTGCCCGGCTTCGAGGAAGCCACGCGGGCTTTGTTCGCGGGCGATGTGGCGGGCTTTGCGCAGCGGCTCGAGGCATGGCCGGTGGATATCCGCGAACACGCGATGCGCCTTGCGGACAGCAACGCCTGAACGGCTGCGCGGTCCCGTTCAGATGCCGCCCAGCAGGTCCTGCGCATCCACGATCGCATAGGCGATCTCGGGATGCTCTTCCATGCTGCGGCGGATGGCGGCGGGGATCGACTGGCGGATCTTGCGGCACAGGCCGGGCTGCTCCTGCACCTGGATGCTGATGCCGCGCACCGTGCGCACGCCGCGGGCGCTGGGGGTGATGGTCAGCACGATGCCCAGCTGGGTCTGCATCAGGCTTTCCATGCGCTGCAATTCAGCCAGGCTGGTCAGGCGCTCAAGCCGTTCGACCAGCCGCTTTTCCTCGGCGCGGGTGAGCCGCAGCACGCGCAAGTCGGCGTTGGGGTCACTCAGCAAGGCTTCGCGCCCGCAGATGCAGGCGCCGGGCGGGCATTCCGTGCGAAGAGGGAGCGGCGCGTTCATGTGGGGCGCGGCCATAAGGCCGCAAGATAGCGGGGGCGATGACCGGATATGTTAATTCAGGTTGCCGGTCGCCGGTTGCCGCTGCGGGCGCGCCATCTTTCCCGCCGCCCCTCAGGTCTGCGGCCGCGGCACCTGGCCTGGCTGCGCGGGCATGGTTCAGTCCAGCTGCTCGATATGAGCCGAATTAATCAGGGCACGCCATTTGGCGGTCTCGGCATCGATCAGCTTCCGGAACTGCGCGGGCGAGCCGCCGGCCGGCTCGGCGCCCAGCGCCGCCAGGCCCTTGCGCACGTCCGGCGCCTGCAGCGCAGCTTGCAGCGCGGCGTTGATCTTGTCGATCACCGGCGCCGGCGTGCCGCGCGGTGCCACCACGCCGCCCCAGGCCACGGTCTCGTAGCCCTTCAGCCCGGACTCGTCGAGCGTCGGCACCTCGGGCAGCAGCGCAAGGCGTTGCAGGCTGCTGACTGCCAGCGGCCGCACCTTGCCGCCGCGGATCAGCGGCATGGCCTCGGAGGTATTGCTGAACATGAAGTCGAGCCGGCCGCCCATCAGGTCCTGCAGCGCGGCGGGCCCGCCGTTGTACGGGATAAAGGCGACATCGGCCTTCGCCATCGACTTGAACAACTCTCCGCCCATATGGCCGGTAGTGCCGACGCCCGATGCGCCGTACGACTGCTTGCCGGGCTGCGCATGCGCCCGCGCGATCAGGTCCTGCACGCTGTGCACCGGCGAGTTCACCGGCACGATCAGCACGTTGTACAGGCTGAGCAGGTGGATGACCGGCACCAGGTCGCGGTCCACGTCGTAGGGCAGCTTGCGGAACAGCGAGCGGTTGACCGCCAGCGTGTTGATATTGCCGAAGCCGATGGTGGTGCCGTCCGGCGCGCCGCGGCGGATTGCGGCGATGCCGAGGTTGCCGGCGGCGCCGGGCCGGTTGTCGATCACCATGGTGACGCCGCTGTCGCGCGATGCCTGGTTGACCACCAGCTGCGACAGCACGTCGGGCGAGCCGCCGGCCGCCGGCGGCACCACGAAGGTCACCGGCTTGTCGGTCCAGGGCTGGGGCGGCGCGGCGGCGCAGGGGAGAGTGATGGCGGCAAGGGCCAGGGCGAACCCGCTGGCGAGGGTGCGAAGCATGCGGTCTCCTGCATTGATGGGGTGCGGGCCAGACTAGCATCGGCATCCTTAGAACCCGTCATCGAATAATGTGCTGCCGCCATAAGCGGGCGTTATCGGTATGAGGGGTTTTCAGAGGATTGGTATGAAATGTGCTGCCGCCATAATCGGAGTTGTTGGTATACGGGGTTTTCGGAGGACTGGCATGAGGCAGCGCGGACGGTCGGACGCATTGGCAGGCACAGGCGAGCGCACGGGAGCAGGGGCGGCTGCGCCATCGGGCCGGCCGCTCAACCTGCGCCAGATCGAGGTGTTCCAGGCCATCATGCTGGCGGGCTCGGTCAGCGGGGCCGGACGCATGCTGCATGTGTCGCAGCCCGCGGTCAGCCGGGTGCTGGCGCTGACCGAAAGCCGGCTCGGCTACCCCTTGTTCGAGCGCGCGCGCGGCAAGCTGTTGCCGACACCTGAAGCGCGGCGCCTGTTTGCCGAGGTCGAGCAGGTCTACAGCGGCGTACAGCGCGTCAACGACCTGGCCGCGGCGTTGCGCCGCGAAGGCGCCGGCACGCTGCGCGTGGTGGCCAGCGCCGCCTTCGCGCAGCAGTTGGTGCCGCGTGCGCTGGCGCAGCAGTTGGTGCCGCGTGCGCTGGCGCAGCTGCGCGCGGGCGGCGTGCCCACGCGCGTCGACTACCGCAGCGTCACCTTCGACGAACTGGTCGGCATTTTCCTGAGCGGTCGGGCCGATGTCGGCGTGTCGATGGTGCCGGCGGGGCATCCGACGCTGTCGTCCACGCTGCTCGGGCGCCAGCCGATGCTGTGCGTCCTGCCGCCGGACCATCCGCTGGCAGGCCGCGAGGTGGTGACGCCGGAGGATTTCGCCGGCAGCGCGTGGATCGGCTATCCGCCCGACACGCCGCTGGGCCGCGCGCTGGCCGGCTTCTTCGGCGACAGCGGCGCGCCCGCCATCGAGGTGCATTCCCCGGTCACGGCATGCGCCTTTGTGCAGCAGGGCCTGGGGCTGGCGCTGGTGGATGCGTGGAGCGTGACGCCGGCCATGCGCGCGGCCCTGGCGGTGCGGCCGGTGTTGCCCGCGGTCGGCCTGGAAATCTGGGCGACCCATTCCAGCCTGGCGCCGCTGCCGTTGGCGGGGCGCCGCTTCCTGGCCTCGGTCGGCAAGGTGCTGCGCGACATCCAGCCGCCTGCCGCGTGCGCGCCGGGGTAGTCCGGCAGCAAATGCCGATCCGGTCTATGCTCGCGGCAGCGGTGCGGCCCGACGGCCCCCGACAACAAAAATTTCCAACCGAGGCCTGCACAGGAGATCCCCCATGTCACTCTCGATGTACGACGTTTCGATTCCCCCGTTCATCCGCGCACTCGCCAACCTGGCCGAGATCCTGGACAAGGGCGCGGCCCACGCCCAGGCGCAAGGCATGGACCCGGCCGACCTGATCCAGACCCGCCTGATCGCCGACATGGATGCGCTGCCGGCACAGGTGCAGCGCGCCAGCGATGCGGCCAAGGGATGCGCCGCGCGGCTGGCAGGCATCGAGGTGCCGTCGTTCGCCGATACCGAAACCACTTTTGCCGAACTGCAGGACCGCATCGCCCGCACCATCGTGTTCCTGGAGCAGATCTCGCCTGAGCAGCTGGAAGGCAGCGAGCAGCGCGCGATCGAGCTGAAGCTGCGCCAGGGGCCGATGACGTTCGACGGCAAGTCCTACCTGCTGGGCTTTGTGCTGCCCAATTTCTACTTCCACGTGACCACGGCCTACGACATCCTGCGCCACAAGGGTGTGCAGATCGGCAAGCGCGACTATCTTGGGCTGAAGTAAGAAGCCGAGCAGGGCCAGTAGGAAAAATGCCGGGCGCGAAGCCTCCCACGCGGCGGGGCTTGTGGAACAAACTCCATGACAGTGGAATAAAGCGCCGCCGCGGCGCGTTTACTCAGTTGACAGGCTCCGGCGGCAGCAACATCGCGCTGCCCGGGCGCGGCGTTCCCGACGTGGAGAATGCTGCGCCGCGGCCTGCCTCCTGGAGACTGAAATGAAAGTGCCCCATCTGATTTCTGGCCTGCTGCTTGCCATGGTGGCGGTGGCGGCGTGCTCCACCGACAGTGGCACGGATCCGGCGGACGGTTCGTCCTCATCTCGCAGTGGCAGTAGCCGGAGCTCTGGCGGCGCAATGTATCGCGGCGGCTACTAATTGGTCCTGGCCGCCAGCCCGAGGAGTGTCCATCCCGGTGAGCTTGCGCGACGACCTCGCCGCCTGCCTGCCGCAGCTGCGCCGTTACGCGCGCGCGCTGACGGGTGATGCCGCATGGGCGGACGACCTGGTGCAGGACACGCTCGAGCGCGCGCTCGCGCGCACCTCGATGCTGCGCGCCCACAGCAATACGCGCGCCTGGTTGATGACCATACTGCGTCACCTCTATATCGATCAGTTGCGCAAGCACCGCGAGCTAGCGCTTGATGCCGATGACCCTGTGTGGCAGAGGCTGGAAGCGCCGGTCGGGGAGGTCGGCGGGCTGCTGCTGCTCGATTTGCAGCGCGCGCTGTACCGCCTGCCGCTGGAGCAGCGCGACGTGCTACTGCTGGTGGCGCTGGAGCAACTGAGCTACCGGGAAGCCGCCGCCATCCTGCAGGTGCCGGTGGGGACGGTGATGTCGCGGCTGTCGCGGGCACGCGAGCACCTGCGCATGCTGCTCGGCAGCGATGCTGGAAGCCGGCCCGAGATTTTCAAAGTCGTGAGGCAGAGGCCATGACTGACGATCGAAGTTCCACCGCGCTGACGACAGGCCCGGAGTTGGAACGGCTCTCGGCGCTGGTCGATGGCGAGCTTGCGCCGCACGAGCAGGCCGAGGTCGCGGCCGCGCTGGCGCACGATGTACAGGCCTCCGCACGTGTGGAGGATTACCAGCGTCAGGGTGCCGCACTCAGGTCGTTGTTTCCGTTGCCGACGGATATGCGCTATGTACTGGTGCTGCCGCGCCGCGCGTGGTGGCGGCGCGTGTCGGCTGCGCTGGCCTGGGCCGGCGCGGGGATGATCCTCGGCACCGGCGGCATGTGGCTGTCTGCGCGCGAGGCCGATCCCTGGGCTTTCTCCCGCCATGCCGACCTTGCCTACGCGGTCTACGCGCCGGAGCAGCGCCACCCGGTAGAAGTGGCTGCCACCGATCAGGCGCACCTGGTGGAGTGGCTGTCGCGCCGGCTGGCGCGCACGCTGACGATTCCAGCGCTGGACGAATACGGCTACACGCTGATGGGGGGGCGGCTCTTGCCCGGCGCGGCCGGCCCGGCGGCACAGCTGATGTATCAGAACCAGGCGGGCGGGCGCCTCACGCTGTATATCACCGAGGCCGCGCCGCAGCACGCCTCCTTCCGATTGCTGCGCCAGGAGGACCGGCGCACGTTCTATTGGGCCAGCGCGGGTGTCGGTTACGCGCTCTCGGGCCAGCGCAGCGAGCCGCGCCTGCGCGAGATCGCGATGGACGTCTGCAGCAGCGTGGGCGGAGATCCGCAGGGATGGCAGCGAGGCGCAACCTCACCGCCTGTGGAATAAAACGTGCCGCTAATCCGTTTACTTCATGCAGTGCGGGCCGGCGGCAAACCGATGTGCCATGCGCTCCGCGAGGACATACGTCGGGACTTTGAGGTCAGGGTGACAATCATGGGCAAGGTTTTGGCGGCCGCAGCGGCCGTGTGCGCAGGCCTCGGCTTTGGCGTGGCGGCGCCGGCCGAGGAATTGGTGTCGGCGCCCTGCCAGCAAGTGGTTGGACAGGCCGAGATTGACGGCGTGCTGCAGGTGATCTCGGGGGTGGCTTGCTTGCAGCCGGACGGGACGTGGCAGTTGGTCGACGGAGCGAGCGGGTGGGTCACATATGCGGCCCCGGCCTATTACTATGATCCCTGGTACTGGGCGCCGGTCGGCGTGGGCTTTGGTGCCAGCGTGATCTTTGTTGACCGCTTCCATCACTTCCACCATATGCACCATGTGTTCGTCCGCAGGCCGGGCGTGATCGTTCGTGGTGGTTTCCATGGCGGCTTTCATTCCGGCTTCCATGGCGGTTTCCATAGGGGGTTCCACGGTGGGGGTGGAGGTGGCTCGCATGGTGGCTCGCATGGTGGCTTTCATGGTGGCGGCATGCACCACTGAGGCTTTCGGGGTGTTCGGGAAGAGTCGGTACAGGGGGCAGATCAGTGCGTCATGGCACCGGCCGGCACGCCGCCGCTGCGGGCATCGAAGCCCGCGGCGCGGTCCAGGCGCCCGCTCAGCTCGGTCAGGGCCAGTGCCACCAGCACCACCAGCGCGCCGATCCACGGGGTCTGCATCAGGCCCAGGTGGGTCACGATCAGCCCGCCGGCCCAGGCCGCGCCGGCAATGCCGAGATTGAAGGCGGCAATATTCAGGCCGGATGCGACATCCACGGCGTCAGGCGTGAAGCGTTCGGCCTGCTTGACCACGTAGACCTGCAGGCCGGGCACGTTGCCGAAGGCCACGGCACCCCAGGCCAGCACGGTCGCCACCACCAGCCAGCGATGCGGTGCGGTGAAGGTCAGCACGAACAGCACCAGGGCCAGCAGCAGGAACACCAGCTTCAGCGCCGGGATCGGGCCGTGGCGGTCGGCCAGGCGGCCGCCCCAGATGTTGCCGGCGGCGACTGAGACACCATACACCAGCATCACCAGGCCGACCGCGCCGGCGTCAAAGCCGGACACGTCCTGCAGGATCGGGGCGAGGAAGGTGAAAGGGATGAACGAGCCGCCGTAGCCGATCGCGGTCTTGGCGTAGACCAGCAGCAGCCGCGGCTCGGCCAGCACGCGCGCCTGCTGCAGCAGCGACGCCGGCGGCGTATGCGCGATGGTGCGCGGCACGAACAGCAGGCTGCCGACAAAGGCCACCGCGCCCAGCGCCGAGACGGCCAGGAAGGTCTCGCGCCAGCCGAAGTGCTGGCCGATAAAGGTACCCAGCGGCACGCCGGTCACCAGCGCCACGGTCAGACCGGTGAACATGATGGCGATGGCGCTGGCGGCCTTCTCGCGCGGGACCAGCCCGGTGGCGATGGTCGAACCGATCGAGAAGAACACGCCGTGCGCCAGGCCGGTCAGCACGCGCGCCAGCACCAGCGATTCATAGCCGGGCGCCTTCCACGCCAGCAGGTTGCCGAGCGTGAACAGTGCCATCAGCGACAATAGCAGCAGCTTGCGCGGCAGCCGGCCGGTCAGCGCGGTCAGCACCGGGGCGCCGATGGCTACGCCTAGCGCATACAGGCTGACCAGCAGCCCTGCCGATGGCAGGGAAACGTGCAGGTTGGCGGCAATGGTGGGAATCAGGCCAACGATCACGAACTCGGTCGTGCCGATGGCAAAGGCGCTGATGGTCAGCGCGAACAGGGCAATGGGCATGATGCAGCCTCCGGTAAGGGCAACAATGGCAAAAGGAGCCAGGAACAGGGCGGAGTGTGCCTGGGATGCCTTTGCAGAAAAACCCGGGGATCTGCAGAAGATATTTGACTAAAATTCAAGAATGAGGCTGACCCTGCCTGATCGAGCACCGCACCGATGTCGCCATCCGCATCGGCAGGCTGCGCGATTCAACGCTGCATGCGCTGCTGGGCTTTACCCAGCCGGAGGGGCTCAACCGCTGCCCTTGCGTACCGACGACGGCCTGGAGCTGCCGATCCGGCCACATCTGGCGGCACCCAGCGGCGAAACCCTGCGCCATCTGACCCTGGCCGGCGGCGGGCGCCGCGTCCCGCCAGCATCTAAGCGAAAACCCTGACCCCTCTGGTATACTTGCAATACGTCCGGACCGGCCGGACGCAGCCTGCGACAGGCCACAGGCGGTTCCTCCGGCAGTGCCCGGAGCCCTGCACGGAATACCCGGTGCACACCGCCCGCGCTGCCAGCCATGCGGCGCCGATCCGGGAGCCCGAGCCCGGATCCGTGATACTTGTGATCCGGCCTTTGCCCAATACCTGTTGAAACCCCGGCCAGCCCAAGGGCGGCCGAATGCCCGTTAACGGTCCCAAAACGGTCCCAGAGAGACCCCCACGCATGACTTACGCCGTCAAGGAAATCTTCTATACGCTGCAGGGCGAAGGCGCCAACGCCGGCCGCGCCGCGGTGTTCTGCCGCTTTGCCGGCTGCAACCTGTGGAGCGGCCGCGAAGACGACCGCGCCAGCGCGGTGTGCCAGTTCTGCGATACGGATTTCGTCGGCACCGATGGCACGCGCGGCGGCAAGTACCGCACGGCCGAAGAGCTGGCCGCGGTGGTCGCGTCGGAGTGGCCGCAGGGCGCCGGCGGCCAGCCGCTGGTGGTCTGCACCGGGGGTGAGCCGCTGCTGCAGCTCGACGCGCCGCTGATCGACGCGCTGCATGCGCAGGGCTTCGAGATCGCGATCGAAACCAACGGCACCATCGCCGTGCCGCCGGGGATCGACTGGGTCTGCGTCAGCCCCAAGATGGGCTCGGAACTGGTGGTCACGCGTGGTGACGAGCTCAAAGTCGTGATCCCGCAGGAAGGCCAGGACTTTGCCGCATACGAGCAGCTTGATTTCCGCCATTTCCTGGTGCAGGCCATGGACGGCCCGCTGGCGAGGGAAAATACCGCCGCCGCGGTGGCGTTCTGCCAGCGCCATCCGCGCTGGCGGCTGTCGCTGCAGACGCACAAGCTGCTGGGCATCCGCTGAGCGGCGCGGCATCGACGGTATCGACAGGTCGCCCAACGGGCGGCAAAACGTACACAATACAGGCTTCGGGCGCGCGCGCAGCGTCCGTTCCAACGCAGGCGGCCGGCACCGGCGCCGGTACACATGAGCAAACAAGTTTCCATTACCCGCCGGCTGGAGTTCGACTCCGGCCACCGCATCCCGAACCACTGCGGGCAGTGCCGCAATATCCACGGCCACCGCTACCGGCTCGACCTGACGCTGTCGGGCGAGGTCCTGCACCGCGAGGGCGCGTCGGATGACGGCATGATCCTGGACTTCGGCGACATCAAGGCGCTGGCCAACGAGCACCTGGTCAACAAGTGGGACCATGCCTTCCTGATCTACCGTGGCGACACCGCGCTGCTGAACTTCCTGCAATCGATGGAAGGGCACAAGACCGTGGTGCTGGATGCGATCCCGACGGTCGAGAACCTGGCCCAGGTCGCGTTCGACATCCTGGCGCCGGTGTTCAAGGACTGCTTCGGCCACCATCTGCAGCTGACCAGGCTGGTGCTGTTCGAAACGCCCAACTGCTGGGCGGAAGTGAGCGCGCCCGCCGTGCTGCCGGCGCAGGACTGAGCGGGGACGATGACAGAGACGCCACCGCTGCCGTTGCGCGCGCTGCGCGCCCTGCCTGAAGACCCGGCCGAGGCTGCCGAGCGCGATGCGCGCTACATGCGCGCCGCGCTAGAAGAAGCCCGCCTGGCCGAAGCCGCCGGCGAAGTGCCGGTGGGCGCGGTGGTGGTCTGGAACGACACCATCATCGCGCGCGGCCACAATCTGCCGATCCGCTCGGTGGACCCATCCGCCCATGCGGAGATGCAGGCGCTGCGCGCCGCCGCCCAGGTGATCGGCAACTACCGCATGCCAGAGTGCGAGCTGTACGTGACGCTGGAACCGTGCGTCATGTGCAGCGGCGCGATCCTGCACGCGCGGCTGCGTCACGTGGTGTTCGGTGCAACCGACCCCAAGACCGGCGCGGCCGGCAGCGTGCTCAACCTGTTCGAGCAGGCGCAGCTCAACCACCAGACCACCATTGCCGGCGGGGTGCTGGCCGACACCTGCGGCCAGATGCTGAAGGATTTCTTCGGCGCGCGCCGCCGGGCCCAGAAAGCCGCGCAAAAGGCGGCACAGCAGGACGCCGCCGCGCCTGTCACCGATCCCGACAAGAACAACGACACCGAAGCATGAGCACGCCGAACAGCAGGCCGCCGCATACCGAAGTCCGACTGATCGCCTCGTCCGGCTATCCGCACGACGTCGCCGTCGCCGCGCGCGGCTGTGCCTGGCTCAAGCATCATGGCTACCACATGACCAATCCTGACGTGCTGGCGCGGCGCTACCTGCGCTTTGGCGGCACGGATGCGGAGCGGCTGGCCGACCTGCATGCCATCGGCACTGGCGCGCCGCACGCGCTGACGCTGGCGGTGCGCGGCGGCTATGGCATCGCGCGGCTGCTGGCGCAAGTCGACTTTGCCCGCATCGCCGCGCAGGCCAGTGCCAGCGGCACGCCCATCGTCGGCCACAGCGACTTCACCGCGTTCCAGCTGGCCTACCTGGCGGCGACGGGTGGCGTCACCTTTGCCGGGCCGATGCTGCTGGCGGATTTTGGTGCCGAGGTGGTGGATCCCTTCATGTGGGAGCATTTCGAAGGCATCTTGCGCAACCCTGCGTACAGCGTCGACGTGGCAGCGCCGCAGCCGGGCGGCCAACCGTTCTCCGGCAGCGTGGAAGGCACGCTCTGGGGCGGCAACCTGGCCATGCTGTGCAGCCTGCTGGGCACGCCTTTCATGCCGCAGGTGGAGGGCGGGGTGCTGTTCCTGGAAGACATCAACGAGCCGCCGTACCGGGTGGAGCGCATGCTGATCCAGTTGCAGCAGGCCGGCGTGCTGGGCGCGCAGCGCGCCATCGTGCTGGGCGATTTTTCCAATTACCGCGTCACCGACTACGACAACGGCTACGACATGGACGCCGTGGTGGCCTACCTGCGCGACCAGCTGCCGGTGCCGGTGCTGACCGGGCTGCCGTTCGGCCACTGCGCGCGCAAGCTGACGCTGCCGGTCGGTGCCCAGGTGCGGCTGGCCGCACGTGCGGATGGCTTCAGCATGGCGTTTTCCGGCTATCCGGTGCTGCCGACACTGGCCTGACCGGCCGCATCGTCCGATGCCGCGCATCCGGGTCGCAAGGAATGCGTCCGGATGATAGAATGTACGGTTATTTCCTGACTTCCTGCCGGGTTCTCACATGAACCGGGCGCGGCCCGTGCCGCATCGCCAGCCATGGCCGCCGGAATACTCCGGGCCAGCGCGATGCATCTCCGGCAAGGCCCGTCCCTGAGCGGCATGGGGTGCGCCTCGTGTGCAAAACCGGCAAGCCGCGGCCAGCGCCGCGGCGCCACAATCTCCAGACAAGGTTCAAGACGTGCTTTCTACCGCAAACATCACCATGCAGTTCGGCCCCAAGCCGTTGTTCGAGAATATCTCGGTCAAGTTCGGCGAGGGCAACCGCTACGGCCTGATCGGCGCGAACGGTTGCGGCAAGTCCACCTTCATGAAGATCCTGGGCAGCGACCTGGAACCGTCGTCGGGCAACGTCATGCTGGAGCCGGGCGTGCGCCTGGGCAAGCTGCGCCAGGACCAGTTCGCCTATGAAGACATGCGCGTGCTGGACGTGGTGATGATGGGCCACACCGAGATGTGGGGTGCCGCGCAGGAGCGCGACGCCATCTACGCCAACCCGGAAGCGACCGACGAAGACTACATGAAGGCCGCCGAGCTGGAGGCCAAGTACGCCGAATACGACGGCTACACCGCCGAGGCCCGCGCTGGCGAGCTGCTGCTGGGCGTGGGCATCCCCACCAGCCAGCACCAGGGCAACATGAGCGACGTGGCCCCCGGCTGGAAGCTGCGCGTGCTGCTGGCACAGGCACTGTTCTCGAACCCGGACGTGCTGCTGCTGGACGAACCGACCAACAACCTGGACATCAACACGATCCGATGGCTGGAGACCGTGCTCAACGAGCGCAACTCCACCATGATCATCATCTCCCACGATCGCCACTTCCTGAACTCGGTCTGCACCCACATGGCCGACATGGACTACGGCACGCTCAAGGTCTACCCGGGCAACTACGACGACTACATGGAAGCGTCAATGCAGGCCCGCGAGCGCCAGGTCGCCGCCAACGCGCGCGCCAAGGAGCGCATCAGCGAGCTGCAGGACTTCGTGCGCCGCTTCTCGGCCAACAAGTCCAAGGCCCGCCAGGCCACCTCGCGCGCCAAGCAGATCGAGAAGATCAAGGTCGACGACATCAAGCCGTCGTCGCGCCAGAACCCGTTCATCCGCTTCGAGTTCGAGAAGAAGCTGCACAACCTGGCCGTTGAGGTGGAGAACATCACCAAGACCTACGACCGCAAGATCATCAACGGCCTGTCGCTGGCGATCCAGGCCGGCGAGCGCGTGGCGATCATCGGTGAAAACGGCGCCGGCAAGACCACGCTGCTGCGCAGCCTGCTCAACGGCGCGGTGCAGACCGGTGTGCAGCGCGGCGTGGAAGTGGACCGCGGCACGGTCAAGTGGGCCGAGAACGCCAACGTCGGCTACATGCCGCAGGATACCTACGAGGAATTCCCGGACAACCGCGACGTGATGGACTGGATGAGCCAGTGGACGCAGGCCGGCGACGACGAGACCTCGCTGCGCGGCACGCTGGGCCGCCTGCTGTTCTCGGCCGACGACATCAGGAAGTCGGTCAAGGTGCTGTCCGGCGGCGAGAAGGGCCGCATGATCTGGGGCAAGCTGATGCTGGGCCGCCACAACGTGCTGGCCATGGACGAGCCGACCAACCACATGGACATGGAGTCGATCGAATCGCTGCAGATCGCGCTGGACAAGTTCACGGGCACGCTGATCTTCGTTTCGCACGACCGCGAGCTGATCAGCGGGCTGGCGACGCGCGTGATTGAAGTGCGCACGGACGGCACGCTGACGGACTACCTCGGTACGTATGACGAGTATCTGCAGTCGCAGGGTATCGACGGCTGAGCGTCGGAACGTTGATGATGCAAGAAGGCCGCCTCCGGGCGGCCTTTTACATTGCTGCGCCGGAATGCCAGCCAGCGGCGATGCGATCGGCGATCTGGTCGAGCTGGCTCGTGATGGCACGCGCGGTGATGTCGCCCTTGGCCTTGAGCAGCGCCGCATGCAGCGGTTCGCGCAGCGCCAGCAGCGCGGGCAGGTCGGTGGCCTTTTCGACTTTCACCTGCAGCATGTAGCCGCGCAGGCCGAGATGCTGCCCGATCACGTCGGTATAGAAGTGATACAGGCTCTCGAAGGCCGCGATGTCCGCGGGTGAATAGGCCGCGGTATCGGCCGGTTGCGGCGCCTCCGGCACCTCGGTGACCGGTGCATGGCGCATTGCATACACGGAGAACATATTGGTGTCGGCAGCAGGCGTGACGCCACGCGCCGGCGCCTGCGCCACGGCAGCGGGCGGCCTTGCCGGCTCCGGGACGGCTTCTACCAGGCCTTGTGCCACCAGTGCATCCATGGCCTCGGGGGCCACTCCCATGCCGGCTACCTGCGCCAGCAATTCCTGCCCGCGGCGCTCGCCGTTGACCATCAGCAGCAGCGCGCGCAGCTTGTGGTCAAGCTTGCGTGCACGCGTCCGGATCTCGTCCTGTCCCGCATCCGTCTTGCGGTAGATCGGATCGACCATGTCTCACCCCTTGTTATGTCCGGCCGTCTTTGGCGGGAGTCCCCCGTCAGGTGGTGCGGCCGATTATCGCCACCTTCTTGCCCAGAGCGGTATGCGCGGCTTTCCGCGGCGCAAAAACATAGTCCCGAATCCGCTCTACAATGTGCGTGCACCATAAAAGTAACAAAAAAATTGCAATCGCCAATTCACCAAACCGAGAACTGTGGCCATGCAACAACGAGACAAACTCTTTATTAACGGCAAGTGGGTCGCTCCCCACGGCAATGGCAAGATCGACGTCATCCACTCTGCCACCGAGGCGGTGATGGGCACCATCCCCGAAGGCTCGGCGCGCGACGCCGAGGATGCCATCCAGGCGGCCCGCGCGGCCTTCGACAGCTGGTCGGCCACGCCGCCGGCAGTGCGTGCCGGCTATATCGCCAAGATCGCCGAAGGCCTGAAGGCGCGCAGCGAAGAGCTGGCCCAGCTGATCGCCGGCGAAGTCGGCATGCCGATCAAGCTGGCGCGCGCGATCCAGGTGGGCGGGCCGGTCTACAACTGGGGCCAGGCCGCCAAGCTGCTGGACGGTTTCCGCTTCGAGGAAGAGGTCGGCAACTCCCTGGTGGTGCGCGAGCCCGTGGGCGTGGTGGGTGCCATTACTCCGTGGAACTTCCCGCTCAACCAGATCACGCTGAAGGTGGCGCCGGCGCTGGCCGCCGGCTGCACCGTGGTGCTCAAGCCTTCCGAAGTGGCACCGCTCAATGCCTTCGTGCTGGCTGAGGTGATCGAGGCCGCCGGCCTGCCGCCGGGCGTGTTCAACCTGGTGACCGGCTATGGCCCGGTGGTGGGCGAGGTGCTGGCCAGCCACCCGGAAGTCGACATGGTGTCGTTCACGGGTTCGACCCGTGCCGGCAAGCGCGTGTCGGAACTGGCAGCGCAGACCGTCAAGCGCGTGGCGCTGGAGCTGGGCGGCAAGTCCGCTTCGGTAATCCTGGATGACGCCGACCTGCCGTCGGCGGTGAAGGGCACCATCAATGCCTGCTTCCTGAATTCCGGCCAGACCTGTTCGGCGCATACCCGCATGCTGGTGCCGCGGGCCCGTTACGAGGAAGTGAAGGCGATCGCGCAGAAGGTGGTCGCGGGCTTTACCGTGGGCGATCCGCTGCAGGAAACCAGCAAGCTGGGACCGCTGATTTCCGCGGTGCAGAAGGACCGTGTGACCGGCTATATCCGCCGGGGCCTGGACGAGGGTGCGGAGCTGGTGGCTGGCGGTCCGGAAACCCCGGAAGGGCTGGACAAGGGCTTCTACGTCAAGCCGACCGTGCTCGGCAACGTGGAGCCGCGTGCCACCGTGGCGCAGGAAGAGATCTTCGGGCCGGTGCTGTCGATCATCTGCTATGACACCGAGGAAGACGCGGTGCGCATCGCCAATGACAGCATCTA
The DNA here is from genome assembly GCF_059419025.1 of Cupriavidus sp. GW821-FHT07C08. Classification (NCBI taxonomy): domain Bacteria; kingdom Pseudomonadati; phylum Pseudomonadota; class Betaproteobacteria; order Burkholderiales; family Burkholderiaceae; genus Cupriavidus; species Cupriavidus sp. GW821-FHT07C08. Next base: position 126,940 of record NZ_JBWKQZ010000001.1, on the reverse strand, counting down.
TGGCCTGGGCGGCGGGGTCTGGTCCGGTGACGAGGCACGCGCGATCCGCGTGGCGCGCCGCATCCGCACCGGCCAGGTCGATATCAACGGCGGTCCGTTCAATATGCAGGCGCCGTTCGGCGGCTACAAGCAGTCCGGCAACGGGCGCGAAGCGGGCAAGTACGGCCTGGAGGAATTCCTGGAGTACAAGTCGCTGCAGCTGAAGAAGCCGGCAGCCTGATGCTGCGCTGAGCGCGTTGATGCAATATGGGAAATGCCCGGCTGGTCCGGGCATTTTTTCGTGCGGATAATGCGCGGAAAACACGTAAAACATAACGACAAAAGTCATTGGGGGAGCAACGATGCGCTGGTTTGGTCGGCTGGCCAGGTTTGTGGTGGGGCTGCTGGTGCTGGCGGTGGCCGGCGCCGCCGGGGCCCTGGTCTGGTATCGCCATGCGGCGCAGCCGCCGGCTTCCGGCCAGGAAGCGCTGGCGGGTTTGCGCGGCCAGGTCGCGGTCGTGCGCGACGGCCATGGCGTGCCCCATATCCGCGCCGCCAGCAAGGCGGACGCCTGGTTTGCGCTGGGCTACGTCCATGCACAGGACCGGCTGTGGCAGATGCAGATGAACAAGCGCGTCGTGGCAGGCCGGCTCGCGGAGATCCTGGGGCCGTCCGCGCTCGATACCGACAAGTTCCTGCGCACGCTGGGCGTGCGGCGCAATGCCGAGGCCATCCTGGCGCAGGCCTCGCCCGAGACCCGTGCCGCGCTGCAGGCCTATGCCGACGGCGTCAATGCCTGGATCGACCATCGCAAGGGCCCGCTGCCGCCTGAATTCCTGCTGCTGCGCGCGCAACCCGAGCGCTGGGAGCCGGCCGATACGCTGGGCTGGCAGACCATGATGGCCTGGGACCTGGGCGGTAACTGGACCCAGGAAACCCTGCGCATGCGGCTGGCGCAAGTGCTGCCGGTGGCCCGCATCAGCGAGTTGCTGGCGCCGTATCCGGGCGAGCAGCCGGTGCGCACCATGGATTACGGCCATCTGTACAGGCAACTGGCACCGCTGGCGAATGCCATGGCCAGCGTCGGCGACAAGGCGCCGCCAGGTTATGTCGAGGGCATGGGCTCGAACAACTGGGTGGTGTCGGGTGCGCATACGCAATCGGGCAAGCCGATGCTGGCCAATGACCCGCACCTGGGGCTGCAGGCGCCCGCGCTGTGGTACTTCGCCAGGATGACGGCGCCCGGCCTGGACGTGACCGGCGCCACGCTGCCCGGCATGCCGCTGGTGGTGCTGGGACACAACGACCGCATCGCCTGGGGGCTGACCAATACCGCGCCCGATGTGCAGGACCTGTATATCGAACGGCTGCGCCCCGGCAACGACACCCAGTACCAGACCCCGGACGGCTGGGCCGCATTCGAGACCCGCACCGAGACCATCCGCGTCAAGGGCGCCCCGGACGTGGTGCTGAAGGTCCGCGCCACGCGCCACGGCCCGGTGATTTCCGATGTGGCCGAGCCGCTTTCAGCTGCCGCGGGACCGCTGGGCGCACAGTATGTGGTGGCCTTCCAGTGGACCGCGCTGCGTCCGGACGACCGCACCTTCCAGGCCGGACTACGCATGAACGAAGCGCGCGACTGGGCCGGCTTCACCGCGGCGCTGCGCGACTTCCATTCGCCGCAGCAGAACATTGTCTATGCCGATGTCGACGGCAATATCGGCTTCTATGCGCCCGGACGCGTGCCGCTGCGCCGGGCCGACAACGACCTCAAGGGGCTGGCGCCTGCGCCCGGCTGGGACGCGCGCTACGACTGGACCGGTTTTATCCCGTTCGAGGCACTGCCGCACCGCTACAACCCGGCTGACGGCGTGATCGTGACGGCCAACCAGCGCATCGTTGCGCCGGACTACCCGTACTTCATCACCAGCGAATGGACCGTGCCGTATCGCTTCGACCGGATCCAGTCGCTGCTGGCGGCCACGCCCAGGCACAGCTTCGACAGCTTTGCGGCAATCCAGAAAGACGTGGTCTCGCTGGCCGTGCGCGATGCCTTGCCGCTGCTGCTGGCCGCGCCCGTCAGCCGGGATGCGGCGCGGCCCGAGCGCGAACGCGCCTTGCTGGAAGCGCTGCGCAAGTGGGATGGCACCATGGACCCGGCGCGCGCCGAGCCGCTGGTGGTCACCGCCTGGCTGCGCGAGCTGTCGCGGCGGCTGTTCGAGGAGAAAGCGGGCGAGGCAATCTTTGTCCGCCTGTGGGAGCAGCGTAACGTGCAGCAGCCCATGCTCAATATCCTGCGCGATCCGCGTACGCTGGGCGCGTTCTGGTGCGACCGGCAGCATACGCGCCCGGCCGAGACCTGCGACGACGCCATTGCAGACGCTTGGACCCAGGCCATGGCGGACCTGTCGCGCCGCTACGGCGACGACGCCGCCCGCTGGCGCTGGGGCGAGGCGCACACGGCGCGCTCCGAGCACAAGCCCTTCGGCAAGGTCGCGTACCTGTCGCCGCTGTTCAACCTGCGCGTGCCGACCGGCGGCGATACCTATACGGTCAATGTCGGCCGGCACAACCTGCGCGACGACAAGGCGCCGTTCGAAAACACCCACGCGGCCAGCGTGCGGGCGCTCTATGACCTGGCGGACCTGGAGGCGTCGCGGTTCATGGACTCCACCGGGCAGTCAGGCAACGCGCTGTTGCCGCGCTACCGCGACTGGACCGGCAAATGGGCGGCGGTCGAGTACGTGACCATCCCGCCCGTGCCATCGCCGCCGCAGCAGGTTGCGCCAGATACGCTGATCCTGGTGCCGGCTGCGGCCAAATAGCGCAGGGCATGACATGCCGTGCTGAGAATGCTCGCAAATTGGCGAGATCCTGCCATGGTCTTCGCGGGGCGCAGCAATTGACGCTACCATGGGGACCCCTTTCGACCGGCAGGAGTCCCCGATGGCAACGCGTACCACCCATGTGATCCAGCACGTCGCATTCGAGCATGCGGGCGTGATCGGCAATGCCTTGCGCGCGCGCGGGCATGCGTTGCAGGTGTTTCAGGCCGGTGTGGACGACCTGGCACCCATCGCGGAGAATCCGGCAGACCTGCTGCTGATCCTCGGCGGCCCCATCGGTGTCTATGAAACCGAAGCCTATCCCTGGCTGGAGGCCGAGATCGCCCTGATCCGCCAACGCCTGGCGGCTGGCGGCAAGATGATCGGGGTTTGCCTGGGCGCGCAGCTGATCGCGCGTGCTGCCGGCGCGCGCGTCTACGCGGGCACGCGCGAGATCGGCTGGGCGCCGATTTCGCCTACGCCGGCGGGACAGGATTCCGCGCTGGCCGAACTGGCCAGCGCCCACTGGGAGGTGCTGCACTGGCATGGCGATACCTTCGACCTGCCGCCCGGCGCGCAACTGCTGGCATCCACCGCCGCGGTACAGAACCAGGCCTATGCCATCGGCAACCAGGTGCTGGCGCTGCAATTCCACCCCGAGGTCATGCCGCGCGATATCGAGGCCTGGCTGATCGGCCATACCGTCGAACTGGCCAAGGCCGGCGTCGATCCGCGCACCATCCGCGCGCGTACTGCCGAAGTCGGCGCCACCGTGGCGGCCGCGGGCGAGCGCATGTTCGCGCGCTGGCTGGAGGAAGCGGGGCTATGAGCCAGCCGGCATCGCCAGTGCGCGCGGTGATCGGCGCCGTGTTGACGGGACAGGTGCGCCCGTTCGGGCCCAATGGCGTGCCCAGCGGCATCGCCAAGACCGCGGCTGGCGAGCGGATTCGCGTGACCGCGCTTGGACTTGAAGGCGATGGGCAGGGCGACCCGCGCCATCACGGTGGCCCGGAAAAGGCGCTGCACCACTACGCCTTCGATCATTACCCGGCGTGGCGCGAGGAACTGGCTGCGCAGGGTGCGCAAGGCAACGGTGTGCTCGACGTTGCGGGCGCCTTTGGCGAGAACCTGAGCACCACCGGGCTGACCGAGGCCGCCGTCTGCATCGGCGACCGCTTCCGCCTGGGCACGGCGCTGGTAGAGGTATCGCAGGCGCGCCAGCCATGCTGGAAGCTCAATCATCGATTCGGCTATGCAGGCATGTCGCGCGCCGTGCAGCAAAGCCTGCGCACCGGCTGGTACTACCGTGTACTGGAGACTGGCGACGTGGCGGCGGGCGATACGCTGGAACTGGTGGCGCGCCCCTGTCCGCGATGGTCGCTGCAGCGCCTGCTGCAGGTGCTGTATGTCGACCGGCTGGACTATGCTGCGCTCGCGGAAATGTCAGAGCTGGCACCGCTGGCCGAGAACTGGCGCAAGCTTGCCCGGCAGCGCGTGGAACAGCGCGAAATCGAAGATATGGAGCGGCGGCTGGCGGGCGGCTGAGCGCCGCAGCCTCAGCCCTGGCGGAACCGCTTCCCTGTGCCTTCGCGGGTAATGCGTTCCCAGACCACCTGCTTTTCCTCTTCAGTGAAGAACACCCAGTTGCTGACCTCGGCCGCAGTGCGGCCGCAGCCCTGGCAGATCTCGTCGAACAGCGTCGAGCAGATGCCGATGCAGGGGCTGTCCGGGCGCTCGGACAGCGTGGAATCCGTGGTGCCGTGGTCCGGTTCGGGGCGGAGCGGGGCGGATTCTGAGGGCGACGGCATGGTGGCGGGAGGGATTGGGGTGAAACGGGGGGACATTATACGGGGTCGGAACGGGGCGGCTCTTCCCATGCCCTCTGGTCCGTCAAATCGATCTCAACTAGTGTCCAGATGGCGCCCGCATATTCGGGATTGGCAAGCAATTCCTCCGTTGATGAAGCATGAAAGAGCGTCGCTTCACCAAGTTGGCGTCGGATTGCGATGTGGCTGCGGATCGCCTCTTCCGTGTTGCGGATGGCATCGTCTATGGACTCGCCCCAGGAATGGCAACCTGGAATGTCTGGCACCGTAACGCCGTAGGCCGCTCCATGCTCTTTATGGATTGCGATGGAAAATTGCATTGACAATCTCCTTTAGTCATTTCGATGGAGTTTCGGGGGGCGTTACTGCGCCCGCAATGTCCCGCCGTCTATGTGGTGAGAGCTGCCAACGGCTGGCGTGCATGGACGGACAACTACGTCTTACGTAATTGAGCGGGTTCCTCTCACTTGCTACGCTCCACCCTGAATCAGGAGCCCAGCCATGCCCCAAACCCTTGCCAGCTTCCCTCGCCAATATGATCGCCAAGCCTCCGTTGACCCCCGCATGCGCGCCATGGTCGACAACGTCCTGATCGGCTCCCCGGTGGCGCGCGCCCTCGGCGTGCCGCTGGCCAGCCTGGCGCCCGATCAGGTCGAGCTGGAGATGCCGTTCCTGCCGACCAATGTGACCCACGGCAGCATCGTGCACGGCGGCGTCATTGCCACGCTGATCGATATTGCCGGCGCCGCGGCAGCAGCTTCTGGCGCCAGTGCCGACGATGTGAAGGGCGGGGCGACCAGTTCGCTGTCTATCCAGTACCTGGCCCCGGCACAGGGTACGGCGCTGCGCGCGGTGGCTACGGTGGTGCGGCGTGGGCGCCGGCAGGTGGTCACCGACGTCTCGGTCTATGCGGAAGCGCCGGACGAGGGCGTACTGGTTGCAAAAGCATTGATGAGCAGCGCCATGTTCTGAATCCGGAGCGGACGCATCGTGCGTCCGTTTTTCAAATCCATAAAACGCAATTAACCGCCATATTTTTAAGTTCACACTCAGGCGCGCCAATACACTGGCGCGAACTGCTGGCAATGCGAAGGGCAGCTTCCCGGCTGATCGACCACCACCAGGAGGCCGGCATCCAGGCGGGCCTGATCGCCGGCCTGTCCGACCCGCGCCTGGCACGCGCGCTGGTGGCGCTGCACGAGGCGCCGGGCGAGCCGTGGGACCTGCCGCGCATGGCGGCCCGCGCAGGCATGTCGCGCAGCGCCTTTGCCGCGAGCTTCCGGCGCATCGTGGGGCAGCCGCCGGCCGACTACCTGACCGACTGGCGCCTGACGCTGGCGCAGGCGCAGTTGCGGCTGGGCCGCCCGGTGAAATCCGTGGCGCTGGAGCTGGGCTATGCCAATGCGTCGGCGCTGTCGCGCGCGTTTACGGCACGGCTGGGCCAATCGCCAAGGCAATGGCTGGAACGGAAAGAAGGGGGAAACGCAGGGGAGGAGGCGGGGAAGCTGGTGCCAGCCGATGCAGCCGCCGGTTTGCTCCCCTCTCCCGCGTACGGGAGAGGGGCCGGGGGAGAGGGCAGGAGCGTCTAGCGGCGATACCGCTTGCTCCACGACCCCATCAGTACTTCCAGAAGACCTGCTGCAGCGCCTTGGAGTCGTTGGTCTGCGTCAGCGCCAGCGCCATCAGGATGCGTGCCTTCTGCGGCAGCTGGTCGTCGGTGACGATCCAGTCGTACTTGTCGTCCGGCTGCTCTGCATTGCGCACCACCACGCCGCTGCCGGTGCGCGAGGCACGCACGACCTGCACGCCCTTGGCGCGTGCGGCCTTGAGCGAGTCGACCATGTAGTCGCCGACGCTGCCGTTGCCGGTGGCGGCATAGATGATGGCCTTGGCACCGCTCTTCACCGCGGCGTCGACCGCGGCCGGATTGGCGTTGCCGTAGGCGTAGAGCACTGCCACTTCAGGCAGCTTGTCGATCTTGTCGATGTCCCACTGCGTCTGCTGCGTGTGCGGACGCGCCGGCACGCGATAGAACAGCGTGCGGCCTTCGACCACGTAGCCCAGCGGGCCGAACGGCGAGCGGAAGGTCTCGGTCTTGAAGGTGTTGCTCTTGGTGACGTCGCGGCCGGTGTGGATCTCGTCGTTCAGCACGGCCAGCGTGCCCTTGCCCTTGGAGGCAGGGTTGGAGGCGACCAGCACGGCGTCGTACAGGTTGAGCGCGCCGTCGGCGCCGAGCGCGGTGCCCGGGCGCATCGAGCCCACCACCACCACCGGCTTGTCGCTCTTGAGCGTCAGGTTCAGGAAGTAAGCGGTTTCCTCGATGGTATCGGTGCCGTGCGTAATGACGATGCCGTCCACGTCTGGCTGCTTGAGCAGTTCCGATACGCGCTTGGCCAGCTTCAGCAGGCGTTCGTTGTTGAAGCTCTCCGAACCGATCTGGAAGATCTGCTCGCCCTTGACGTTGGCGACCTTGGAGATCTCGGGCACCGAGGCGATGATCTTGTCGACCGGCACCACGGCGGACTGGTAGGCCGCGGTGTTGGTCGCCGATGCGCCGGCTCCGGCAATGGTGCCGCCGGTGCCGATGATGACGATATTGGCCTTGCGGGCTTCGGCCTGGGCCGTGGCGGGTGCGACGCCGGGTTGTGCGGCGGGTGCGAGCTGCGCGTGGGCAGTGCCGGTGATCAGGCTCGCCGACAGCAGGGCGGCGGCCAGCGTGGTGACGCGGGCGAAGTGTTTCATGTTTCTCCTCGGTATCTATACGAACGTGTGGCCCGTACTGGAATCGGCGACATACCTTATGGGTGGAATGGTGCCGTCCGTGTTCAGTCGGTGGCTGCCGGCAGCGGGGCCTGTGGTGCAGGGCCCGTTCAGGCAGCGGCAGTGACTATACGTGAGGAGAATTTGGCGCGGGAGGGGCGCTGCAAGGGTTATGCCGATTCGGCATGAAGATGCCTGGGCGATAACTCAAATCGCATACATATCGAGGTACTCATTGACCGGGATGGCCTCCAGCCGCGCCTGGTCCAGCGACGCGGCCAGGATGGCCTGCTGCTGTTTCGGCGGGAAGCGGCGGGCGAGGTTGGTGCGGAATTTTTCCACCAGCAGCGGGATGCCCTCGGCGCGGCGGCGCTTGTGGCCGAGCGGGTATTCGACCAGCACCTCGTCCAGCACGGTGCCGTCAGCCAGCGTCACGGTCAGCGCATTGGCGATCGAGCGCTTGCCGGGGTCGTGGTAGTCGCGCGTCAGCGCGGGGTCTTCCACGCAGGTGATCTTGCCGCGCAGCGCGTCGATGCGCGGGTCGGCTGCAACCTTGTCTTCGTAGTCGGCGGCGGTCAGGCGGCCGAACAGCAGCGGCACCGCCACCATGTACTGGATGCAGTGGTCGCGATCCGCCGGATTGCTGAGCGGACCCTGCTTGTCGATGATGCGCAGGCAGGCCTCGTGGGTGCGGATGGTGATGGCGGAGATATCGGCCGCGCTGCGCCCCGCGAGCGCCAGCGCACCGTGCAGCTGCATCGCTGCCTCCACCGCGGTCTGCGCGTGGAATTCAGCCGGGTACGAGATCTTGAACAGGATGTTCTCCATCACATACGACCCGTAGGGCCGCTGGAAGCGGAACGGCTGCCCCTTGAACAGCACGTCGTAGAAGCCCCAGGTCTTTGCCGTCAGCACCGACGGATAGCCCATCTCGCCGGTGCGGGCGATCAGCGCCAGCCGCACCGCGCGGCTGGTGGCGTCGCCGGCGGCCCAGCTCTTGCGGCTGCCGGTGTTGGGGGCGTGGCGGTAGGTGCGCAGGCTCTGGCCGTCGACCCAGGCCAGCGACACGGCATTGAGGATCTCGTCGCGCGTGAGGCCGAGCATCTGCGCGACCACGGCGGTGGAAGCCACCTTGACCAGCACCACGTGGTCCAGCCCGACCTGGTTGAACGAATTCTCCAGCGCGATGCAGCCCTGGATCTCGTGCGCCTTGATCATCGCCGCCAGCACAGCCTTCATCGTCAGCGGCTTGCGCCCGGCGGCGATGTTGTTGCGCGAGATCCAGTCAGCGGTGGCCAGGATGCCGCCGAGATTGTCCGACGGATGACCCCATTCGGCCGCGAGCCAGGTGTCGTTGAAGTCCAGCCAGCGGATCATCGCGCCGATATTGAACGCGGCCTGGACCGGATCGAGCTGGAACTGGGTGCCCGGCACGCGCGCGCCGTTGGGCACGATCGTGCCCGGAACGATAGGACCCAGCAGCTTGGTGCAGGCCGGGTAGGAGAGGGCTTCGAGCCCGCAACCGAGCGTGTCGATCAGGCAGTTGCGGGCGGTGTCGTAGGCGAGGCCGCTTTTGATCTCGTACCGGGTGACATAGTCGACGATATCGACCAGCACCTGGTCCGGATCGGGGCGTTGCGCGGACGGTGTGTCGGTGGACATGAACGGCCTCGCGGGTGCGGCTCAGCTCAGAACGCGTCGCCGGGCACGCGCACCCAGCCTTCCATCAGCACGCGCGCGCTGCGGCTCATGATGGCCTTTTTGACCGCCCATTCGCCATCGACCTGCTGCGCCTCGGCGCCCACGCGCAGCGTGCCGGACGGATGCCCGAAACGCACCGCGTTGCGCTCGCCGCCGCCGGCGGCCAGGTTGACCAGCGTGCCGGGGATGGCCGCGGCGGTGCCGATCGCCACCGCTGCCGTGCCCATCATGGCGTGGTGCAGCTTGCCCATCGACAGCGCGCGCACCAGCAGGTCCACATCGGCCGCGGCCACCTTCTTGCCGCTGGAGGCGGCGTAGTCGACCGGCTTGGCGACAAAGGCCACCTTGGGCGTGTGCTGGCGCTTGGCGGCCTCGTCCACGTTCTTGATCAGGCCCATGCGCAGCGCGCCGTAGGCACGGATGGTCTCGAACATCGCCAGCGCCTTGGTGTCGCTGTTGATGGCGTCCTGCAGCTCGGTGCCGGTGTAGCCGATGCTCTCGGCGTTGACGAAGATGGTCGGGATGCCGGCGTTGATCATGGTGGCCTTGAGCGTGCCCACGCCCGGCACTTCGAGGTCGTCGACCACGTTGCCGGTGGGGAACATCGCGCCGCCGGCGCCTTCTTCCTCGGCGGCCGGGTCCATGAACTCAAGCTGCACTTCGGCGGCCGGGAAGGTCACGCCATCCAGCTCGAAATCGCCGGTCTCCTGCACTTCGCCGTTGGTGACGGGCACATGGCCGATGATGGTCTTGCCGATATTGGCCTGCCAGATGCGCACCACGGCCACGCCGTTGTGCGGGATGCGGCTGGCATCGACCAGGCCGGCGCTGATGGCAAAGGGACCGACCGCTGCCGACAGATTGCCGCAGTTGCCGCTCCAGTCGACAAAGGGCTGGTCGATCGAGACCTGGCCGAACAGGTAGTCGACATCGTGGTCGGGCCGGCTGCTCTTGGACACGATCACCGTCTTGCTGGTGCTGGACGTGGCCGCGCCCATGCCGTCGATCTGCTTGCCATAGGGATCGGGGCTGCCGATCACGCGCATCAGCAGCGCGTCGCGCGCCGGGCCGGGCACTTGTGCCGTTTCCGGCAAATCCTGCAGGCGGAAGAACACGCCTTTGCTGGTGCCGCCACGGATATAGGTGGCGGGAATCTTGATCTGGGGTACGTGAGCCATGGAAATCTTTGTCCTGGTTGGCCCGGGCGGCATCTATGCCGCCCGGGCCCATGTCACAGCTTATGCAGCCGAACGGGTCGACTCAAGGAAGTCCTGCGCGAAGCGCTGCAGCACGCCGCCGGCTTCGTAGATCGACACTTCCTCGTCGCTATCGAGGCGGCAGGTCACCGGCACCTCGACGCGCTCGCCGTTCTTGCGGTTCACCACCAGCGTCAGCGTGGCGCGCGGCTGGCGCTCGCCGATCACGTCATAGGTCTCGGTGCCGTCCAGGCCCAGCGTCAGGCGGTTCACGCCCGGCTTGAACTCCAGCGGCAGCACGCCCATGCCGATCAGGTTGGTGCGGTGGATGCGCTCGAAGCCCTCGGCGACGATGACTTCCACGCCGGCCAGGCGCACGCCCTTGGCGGCCCAGTCGCGCGACGAGCCCTGGCCATAGTCCGCGCCGGCGATGATGATCAGCGGCTGCTTGCGGTCCATATAGGTCTCGATGGCTTCCCACATGCGCACGACCTTGCCTTCCGGCTCGATGCGCGCCAGCGAACCCTTCTTGACCTGGCCGTCGACCACGGCCATCTCGTTGATCAGGGTCGGGTTGGCAAAGGTGGCGCGCTGCGCGGTCAGGTGGTCGCCGCGGTGGGTGGCGTACGAGTTGAAGTCCTCTTCCGGCAGGCCCATCTTGGCCAGGTATTCACCCGCGGCGCTGTTAAGCATGATGGCGTTGGACGGCGACAGGTGGTCGGTGGTGATGTTGTCGCCCAGCACCGCCAGCGGACGCAGCGCCTTGAGCGTACGCTCGCCGGCCAGCGCGCCTTCCCAGTAGGGCGGGCGGCGGATGTAGGTGCTCTGCGGGCGCCAGTCGTACAGCGGGCTGACGGACTCGCCGCTGGCCGCGGTGATGGCGAACATCGGCTCGTAGACCTTGCGGAACTGCTCGGGCTTGACGCTCTTTGCCACGATCGCGTCGATCTCTTCGTCGCTCGGCCAGATGTCCTTCAGGTAGACCGGCTTGCCGTCCTGGTCCGTGCCCAGCACGTCCTTTTCGATATCGAAGCGGATGGTGCCAGCGATGGCATAGGCCACCACCAGCGGCGGCGAGGCCAGGAAGGCCTGCTTGGCGTACGGGTGGATGCGGCCGTCGAAATTGCGGTTGCCGGACAGCACTGCCGTGGCATACAGGTCGCGGTCGATGATTTCCTGCTGGATCTTGGGATCCAACGCGCCCGACATGCCGTTGCACGTGGTGCAGGCAAAGGCGACGATGCCGAAGCCGAGCTTCTCCAGGTCCGGCAGCAGGTTCGCTTCTTCCAGGTACAGCTCGACCGCCTTGGAGCCGGGCGCCAGCGACGACTTGACCCACGGCTTGCGGGCCAGGCCGCGCGCATTGGCGTTGCGCGCCAGCAGCGCGGCGGCGATCACGTTGCGCGGGTTGCTGGTGTTGGTGCAGCTGGTGATGGCGGCGATGATGACCGCGCCGTCCGGCATCAGGCCTTCGGCTTCCTGCGCGCGGGCCTTGTCCAGGTCGACGGCGATGCCGCGCTCGGCCAGCGCGGAGGTCGGCAGGCGCTTGTGCGGGTTGGACGGGCCGGCCATGTTGCGCACCACGCTCGACAGGTCGAACTTCAGCACGCGCTCGTACTCGGCGTCCTTCAGCGAATCCGCCCACAGGCCGGCAGTCCTGGCGTACGTTTCGACCAGCTTGAGCTGCTCGTCGGTGCGGCCGGTCAGGCGCAGGTAGTCAATGGTCTGCTCGTCGATGAAGAACATCGCGGCAGTGGCGCCATATTCCGGGGCCATGTTGGAGATGGTGGCGCGGTCGCCGAGCGTCAGGCTGGATGCGCCTTCGCCACGGAACTCCAGATAGGCGCCGACCACCTTTTCCTTGCGCAGGAATTCAGTCAGGGCCAGCACGATGTCGGTGGCGGTGATGCCGGGCTGGCGCTTGCCGGTCAGCTCCACGCCGACGATGTCCGGCAGGCGCATCCACGAGGCGCGGCCGAGCATCACGTTCTCGGCTTCCAGGCCGCCAACGCCGATGGCGATCACGCCCAGCGCATCCACGTGCGGGGTGTGGCTGTCGGTGCCGACGCAGGTATCGGGGTAGGCCACGCCATTGTCGGCATGGATCACCGGCGACATCTTCTCCAGGTTGATCTGGTGCATGATGCCGTTGCCCGGCGGGATCACGTCGACGTTCTTGAACGCCTGCTTGGTCCAGTCGATGAAATGGAAACGGTCTTCGTTGCGGCGGTCTTCGATGGCGCGGTTCTTGGCGAAGGCATCGGGATCGAAGCCGCCGCACTCCACCGCCAGCGAGTGATCGACGATCAGCTGCACCGGCACTACCGGGTTGACCTTGGCGGGGTCGCCGCCCTGGTCGGCAATGGCGTCGCGCAGGCCGGCCAGGTCCACCAGCGCGGTCTGGCCCAGGATGTCATGGCACACCACGCGCGCGGGGAACCACGGGAAATCGAGGTCGCGCTTGCGCCCGATCAGCTGCTTCAGTGAATCCGTCAGCGTGGCGGGATCGCAGCGGCGCACCAGGTTTTCTGCCAGCACGCGCGACGTGTACGGCAGCTTGTCGTAGGCACCCGGCTGGATTGCCTCGACCGCGGCGCGCGCGTCAAAGTAATCCAGCTTGGTGCCCGGTAGCGGTTTGCGGTTTGCAGAATTCATGGTGTAGGGAAATCAATATAGGTATGAAAAAGGGGTAGTGGTCCCATGTCAGCGACCAACTACCCCCTTGCCCGCAGGCCCGGATCAATGCAACCCGACGCGGAGCAAACCGGCAGCCGGTCTTACTTGCGATCCTTCAGCGGCACGAACTTCAGGTTCTCCGGGCCGGTGTAGTTGGCACTCGGGCGGATGATCTTGTTGTCGATGCGCTGCTCGATGATGTGCGCGGCCCAACCGGACGTGCGCGCGATCACGAACAGCGGCGTGAACATCGCCGTCGGCACGCCCATCATGTGGTAGCTCACCGCGCTGAACCAGTCCAGGTTCGGGAACATCTTCTTGATGTCTCCCATCACCGTTTCCAGGCGCTCGGCGATGTCGAACATCTTCATCGAGCCGGCGTCCTTCGACAGCCTCTTCGCCACGTCCTTGATCACCTGGTTGCGCGGGTCGCTGATGGTGTACACCGGGTGGCCGAAGCCGATCACGACTTCCTTGTTCTCGACGCGGCGGGTGATGTCGGCCTGCGCCTCGTCCGGGTTGTCGTAGCGCTTCTGGATCTCGAACGCGACTTCATTGGCGCCGCCGTGCTTGGGGCCGCGCAGCGCGCCGATGGCGCCGCTGATCGACGAGAACATGTCCGAGCCCGTGCCGGCGATCACGCGGGCGGCGAAGGTCGAGGCGTTGAATTCATGCTCGGCGTACAGGTTGAGCGAGGTGTTCATGGCGCGCTCCCACAGTGCCGACGGCTTCTCGCCGTGCAGCAGGTGCAGGAAGTGGCCGCCGATGGAGTCATCGTCGGTTTCCACCTCGATACGGCGGCCGTTGTGGCTGTAGTGATACCAGTACAGCAGCATCGAGCCGAGGCTGGCCATCAGGCGGTCGGCGATGTCGCGCGCGCCCGGGGTGTTGTGGTCTTCCTTCTCCGGCAGCACGGTGCCCAGCACCGACACGCCGGTGCGCATCACGTCCATCGGGTGGGCGCTGGCGGGCACCCATTCGAGCGCGGCCTTCACATTGGCGGGCAGGCCGCGCAGGCTCTTGAGCTTGGCCTTGTAGGCGGCCAGTTCGGATTTGGTCGGCAGCTTGCCGTGCACCAGCAGGTGGGCGATTTCCTCGAACTCGCAGGTCTCGGCGATGTCGAGGATGTCGTAGCCGCGGTAGTGCAGGTCGTTGCCGGTGCGGCCAACGGTGCACAGCGCGGTATTGCCGGCGGTCACGCCCGACAGGGCGACGGATTTCTTGGGCTTGGGAGTGACGAGCGGTTGCGCTTCGGACATCTGGGTCTCCTTTGTTTGATGCCTGGTATTGCCTGTCTGTTGTCGTGCAAGCGGCCGGGACATAGCCCGGCCGTGCGTGAGTCTTGCTTACTTGCCCTTGCCTTGTGCGAAGAGCGCGTCCAGCTTCTGCTCGAAGTCATGGTAGCCGATGCTCTCGTAGAGCTCGGCGCGGGTCTGCATGGTATCGACCACGTTCTTCTGCGTGCCGTCGCGGCGGATGGCCGCGTAGACGTTCTCCGCCGCCTTGTTCATGGCGCGGAAGGCCGACAGCGGGTACAGCACCATCGACACGCCGGCGCCGCCGAGTTCTTCGGTGGTGAACAGGGGCGTGGCACCGAATTCGGTGATATTGGCCAGCACCGGCACCTTCACCGCATCGACAAACTTGCGGTACATGGCCAGGTCGGTCATGGCTTCCGGGAAGATGGCGTCGGCGCCGGCTTCCACGCACGCGACGGCGCGCTCGATGGCCTTGTCCAGGCCTTCGACGGCGAGCGCGTCGGTGCGGGCCATGATGACGAAGTTCTCGTCGGTGCGGGCGTCGACGGCGGCCCTGATGCGGTCGACCATTTCACCCTGCGTGACGATTTCCTTGTTGGGGCGGTGGCCGCAGCGCTTGGCGCCGACCTGGTCTTCGATGTGCATGGCCGCCGCGCCGAACTTGATCAGCGACTTGGTGGTGCGGGCCACGTTGAAGGCCGAGGCGCCGAAGCCGGTGTCGACGTCCACCAGCAGCGGCGTGTCGCACACGTCGGTGATGCGGCGGATATCGGTCAGCACGTCATCCAGGTTCGAGATGCCCAGGTCCGGCAAGCCCAGCGAGCCGGCCGCAACGCCGCCGCCCGACAGGTAGATGGCGCGGTAGCCGGCGCGCTTGGCCAGCAGGGCATGGTTGGCATTGATGGTGCCGACTACCTGCAGCGGATGCTCGTCGGCAAGCGCCTGGCGGAAGCGGGCGCCAGCGGAGCGCGCGAGGTCGGAAGCGGAGTAGGTCATGGCGTATGCGTTGGTGAACAGGACGGGCCTAATACTGCAAGGGGTGTGCCAAGCCTTTGGGCGGGCCCACGGAAAATCCGCCAGCCCTTGTCAGCGCTGGGCTGGCGGGTAGGGCGGCTGGCCTCGACGCCGATTTCATGTCATCTTTTCAGCACAATTGAATTTCAAAATCACAAGTTTGGAATTCAAAGTTGAAATCCGGGGCTGCGTGGCGGACAATGTGCCAGCACTGTACGCCTGTTCGTCCCGGGTTTCACCACGCATTCTTTCCGCATCGCACCATGGCTCCTCCCGTTTCCACGCAAGCCCGTCCGCGCATCTGGGCCATCGGCATCAGCCGCCTGGCACGCGCCTTCGCCGACCTGATTCCGGCCTACGCCGACCGGGCCGAATTTCGCATCGTCGGCAAGGGTTTCGAGGCCGCCGCCAGCGCCGTGGCGCGCGAGGCGCGCGAGGGCCGGCTCGACGTGGTGGTGGCGGGCGGCTCCAACGGCGCCTACCTGCGCCAGCACGTGGATGTGCCGGTGGTGCTGGTCAAGGTCACGGGCTTTGACGTGATGAGCGCGCTGGCCACCGCGCGGCGCATCTCGCCGCGGGTGGCGCTGGTCACGCACGCGTCGACGTATGCCGAGGTGGATGAATTCGTGCGCGCGTTCTCGCTGTCGGTCCCGGCCTATACCTACCTGACCGAGGACGACGCCGTAGCGCGCGTAAAGGCGCTCAAGCAGGAGGGCATCCAGGTCGTGGTCGGCCCCGGCCTGGTGACCGACCTGGCCGATCGCTATGGCCTGACCGGCGTGTTCCTGTACTCCGGCAACTCGGTGCGCATGGCGCTGGAGGACGCGATCGAGGCCGCGCGCCTGCGCCGCATCGAAGCCACCCGGCGCGACTACGTCAACACCATCCTGGCGCACCTGAACGAGGGCGTGGCGGCGGTGGATGCCGAAGGACGCATCCAGTCGTTCAACCCGGCGATGGAGCGTTTTCTCGGCACTTCCGTCGCCGCCGCGGTCGGGCGCAAGCTGCAGACGCTGGCGCCAAACCTGGCACTCGAAGGCGTGATGCAGAGCGGCGACAAGGAACTGGAAGCGATCCACAAGCTCGGCGACAAGATGGTGGTGGTCAACCGCATCCCCATCATCGGCGAGGCCGGCACCACCGGCGCGGTGCTGACCATCCAGGACGCCAGCGCGATCCAGCGCGTGGACCGCAACCTGCGCTCGCGCGCCCGCACGCGGCCGGCCGGGGTGCGCTACAGCCTGGACGACCTGGCCGGCACCTCCGCGGCCATGACCGAGCTGCGCGAGCTGGCGCGGCGCTACGCGGCGGTGGATTCCACCGTGCTGATCGGCGGCGAGAGCGGTACCGGCAAGGAGGTGCTGGCGCAGGGCATGCACGACGCCAGCCCGCGCCGCGCCTTCCCGTTCGTGGCGGTCAATTGCGCGGCCTTCCCCGAGGCGCTGCTGGAGAGCGAGCTGTTCGGCTACGAAGAGGGCGCTTTTACCGGCGCGCGCCGCGGCGGCAAGGCCGGTCTGTTCGAGTCGGCCCACAACGGCACGCTGTTCCTCGACGAGGTGGGCGACATGCCGTCCGCGCTGCAGACGCGCCTGCTGCGCGTGCTGCAGGAAAAGCAGGTGCTGCCGATCGGCGGCCTCGACGCCGTACCGGTCAACGTGCGCGTGATCGGCGCCACCCACCGCGACCTGGCCGCGATGGTGCGCGATGGCTCATTCCGGCAGGACCTGTACTACCGCCTCAATATCCTGCGCATCGAGATGCCGCCTCTGCGCGACCGCTCCGAAGACCTGCAGGAGCTGGCCGAGCTGCTGTACCGGCGCGCCCAGGAGCGCCTGGGCATGGACCGGCCGCAGCGCCTGCCCGCCGCGGCCCGCGCGCGGCTGGCGCGCTACCGCTGGCCGGGCAATATCCGCGAGCTGGAAAACGTGACCGAACGAATCGCCGTGCTGGTGGCCGGGCGCCGGCTGGACAGCGACGCGCTGCAGCGCGAGCTGC
This sequence comes from Cupriavidus sp. GW821-FHT07C08, assembly GCF_059419025.1. Lineage (NCBI taxonomy): Bacteria > Pseudomonadati > Pseudomonadota > Betaproteobacteria > Burkholderiales > Burkholderiaceae > Cupriavidus > Cupriavidus sp. GW821-FHT07C08. Next base: position 109,709 of record NZ_JBWKQZ010000001.1, on the reverse strand, counting down.
AGGCAGCCGTGCCGGAGCTGTTCGGCGATGGCATGCTGGCGCCGGCCGAGGCCGACGCTGAGCACGCCGCTCCGGCAACACGCCCACGCCGTTCCCTGGCTGGCGTGAAGCAGTCCAGCGAAGTCGAGCATATCCGGCGCGTGCTGGCCGAGTGCGGCGGCGACCGCGCCGCGGCCTGCCATGTTCTCGGCATCAGCCCGACCACGCTGTGGCGGCGGCTCAAGGCGGCGTGAGCCGCGCAGGCATTTACCCGGCGGGGCCGGCACGCCGGAACGGAATCGGCTGCAGCCCCTTGCCCTCCAGCCAGGCCTCATTGAACAGCCGTGCCATGTACAGGTCGCCGCGGTCACATAGCAGCGTGACGATGGTATGGCCCGGCCCCATCTCGCGCGCCAGCGCCACCGCGGCGCCGACGTTGATTCCCGACGACCCGCCCACGAACAACCCCTCCTCGCGCAGCAGGCGGTAGACCATGTCCACGCAGGTCTGGTCGTCGATGCGCACGGCATCGTCGATAGGCGTGTCCTGCAGGTTTGCGGTGACGCGGCTGGTGCCGATGCCCTCGGTGATCGAACTGCCCTCGGCCTTGAGCTCGCGGTGTTTGACGAAGTTATAGAGGGCGCTGCCGTGCGGGTCGGCCAGCACGATGCGCACGCCGGGCTTGTGCTCTTTCAGGCAGCGCGCGATGCCGGCCAGCGAGCCGCCGGTGCCGGTGGAGCAGGTAAAGGCATCGATATGCCCGCCGGTGGCGTGCCAGATCTCGGGTCCGGTGGTCTCGTAGTGGGCCTGGCGGTTGGCCAGGTTGTCGAACTGGTTGGCCCAGATCGCGTTGTCGGTCTCGTCGGCCAGCCGGCCGGCAATCTTCTGGTAGTTGTCCGGGTCGGCGTAAGGCTTGGCGGGCACCGCGCGGACCTCGGCGCCGAGCATGCGCAACCGCTCCATTTTCTCGGGCGACTGTGTGTCAGGTATCACGACGATGCAGCGGTAGCCACGCGCCGCGCACAGGTGGGCCAGGCCGATGCCGGTATTGCCAGCGGTGCCTTCGATGACCGTGCCGCCGGGCGTCAGCAGCCCGCGCCGTTCGGCATCACGGATGATGTAGAGGGCCGCGCGGTCCTTGACCGAGCCGCCTGGATTGAGGAATTCCGCCTTGCCGTAGATATCGCAGCCGGTTTCGGCGCTCAGGCCGGCCAGCCGGATCAGCGGGGTGTGGCCGATGGTGCCGGCAAATCCATCCCTGACTTCCATGGTGCACTCCTGCCGTGCCCGCTCCGGGCGTCACATTGAGTGATAGATCGGTGCGGCGGGAATGACAAGCAGGGGGACGGCCGGAAGTGACCGGGATTGCCCGTGGCCAGGCGGATCAGGCGGCGTTGAGCCAGCGGAAACTGAAATCGCCTTCGACGAAATCTGCGCGCGATGCGTGGAAATCGCGCATATAGGGCCGGTTCAGGTGCGATTCGAGCGCGCGCTTGGAGTCCCAGACCATATAGATCACAAAGACTCGCGCATCCTCGGCGTCTTGCCCGACGTGGTAGTCCAGGCAGCCGGGCTCGGTCAGCCCGCGCGAGCGCAGCGTGGTGAGCTGGGATACCAGCGCCTCGCGGCGGTGGGTCTTGGCACGGGCGATGCCGACTAGCGTGTACGTTCCGGACATGGGTGAACGGGGGCGACTGGCTGGCGTCTGTGAGCACTGGGCGGGCCATTGTAGCGCCGGCGGCACCGCCCCCGGCAATGCCCGAGGACGCCGTCCGGGCATTCGGGCGGCGCTTGACAAGGGCGGGCGGCACGGTTCCTCCCCCGCAATGGGGGCTAAAGTCCTGCCGGCGGCCGCCGATAACCGGATCGACAACAAGAAAACCATCATCCGAGGGGGTAACGCATGTTGAGACGCATACGGTCGGAACAACTGCAGGTCGGGATGTTTGTCGCCAGGCTTGGCGGCCCGTGGATCAACCATCCGTTCTGGCGCGCAAAGTTCCTGGTCGCCACTGAGGACCAGGTCCGGCAGATACAGTCGGCAGGGGTGCAGGAGGTCTGGATCGACATCCTGAAGGGCCGCAACGTACCGGCGCCGGACACGCCGGAAATACCCGGACCCGTCCCGGCCCCGGAGTCGACACCCGACCCCATGGATCCGGCCACCGTGCCGCCACCCGCCGCCACGCTTGATGCCGAGATCGTCCGCGCGCGCGAGCTGCTGCAATCCGGCAAGGCCGTGATCGGCTCGATGTTCGCCGACATCCGCATGGGCCGGGCGCTGGAGGTCAACGGCGCGCTGCTGCTGGTCGATTCCGCCTCGCGCTCGCTGTCGCGCCATGGGCAGGCGTTGCTGGCGCTGGCGCGGCTCAAGGCGCGGGGCGACGACAACTACCTGCACGCCTTCGCCGTCTGCGCGCTGATGATCGCCGTCGGCCGCACGCTGGGCCTGCCCGACGACGAGGTGCGCGAGCTCGGCCTGGCCGGCCTGGTCCACGACATCGGCAAGCTGACGTTGCCCGCGGCCCCGGTGCACAAGGCCAGCGAACGCACGCCCGAGGAAGAGGAGATCTACCGCCGGCATCCGTCGGCTGGCTACCGCATCCTGAACGAGGCCCGGCTCTATTCGAACATCCCGCTCGATGTCTGCGTCCACCATCACGAACGCGTGGACGGGCGTGGCTTCCCGTACGGCCTGGCGGGGAACGAACTGAGCGTGCACGCCAAGATCGGCGCGATCTGCGATGCCTATGATTCGCTCACTTCCAGCCGCCCGGGCCACCGGCCGTGGTCGCCGGCCCGCGCCATGGAATACATGGCCGTGCGTGTCGACACGCTGTTCGACCGGCGCGTGTTCAAGGCCTTCACCCGCACGGTCGGCATCTATCCGCTCGGCACCGTGCTGCGGCTGCGTTCGAACCGGCTGGCAGTGGTCTGCGCGCAGAACGAGGCCGATCCGCTGCGGCCGAAGGTGATGGCGTTCTATTCCGTATCGCAGTCCAGGCCCGTCCCCACCGAACTGATCGACCTGCGCCACAGCGACGAGACGGTGGTGGCGTTCGAGAATGCCGCTGACTGGGGGTATGCGGATGAGCAGCTGATGGAGATGTATGCGGCGGCGGCCTGAACCAGGGGGCAAGTCTTCAGCCCGCCACCCATTCCCCTTGTCTCAGCCGCTCATACAGGAAATCGCCCAACACCCGCACGCGCGCGCTGTGCCTGAGATCCGGATGCGTCAGCACCCACAAATCGGTATCCATGGCTTCATCGACTGGCGCCAGCCGCACCAGGTCTGCGTCAGCCCCGGCCAGCAGGCACAGCAGCATGCCGGCGCCCATGCCGTGCCATACGGCATCGGCCATGGCGACCAGGCTGTCGGCACTGACGGCGCGGCGGGGTTCCGGCACGTGGTCGCGTATCCAGCGCGCCTGGGCAAGGTGGGATAGCGCATCGTCCGGCACGACCCAGTCATAGGCCGACCAGTCCGCCAGCCGCGGATGGTCGGCTTCCGTTGGCAGGCCGAGTTGCTGCAGGTAGCGCCGCGCCGCGTATGGTGCCGTCTGCAGGCGCCCGATACGGCGGCCCACCAGGTACTCCGGCGGCGCATTCGCCGGCCGGATCGCCACATCGGCCTCGCGCCGGCTCAGGCTCAGGAAGCTGTTGTTGATGACGATCTGCAGCTGGATGCGCGGGTGCATCGACCGGAATTCCGCAAACAATGGCATCAGCAGTCCACCCAGCAGCGTGTCGGTGGTGGTCACGCGCAATGGTCCGCTCAGCTGGCTGTCGAGGCCGGACAGCTGGCGCTGGGCAGCATCGATCTGCTCGCCGACGCCGGCCAGCCGGTGCGCCAGGGCCTCGCCGGCGGCGGTCATGGCGTAGCCGGTTGCATGGCGTTCGAACAGCAGGGTGCCCAGGGTCTCTTCCAGCCGCGCCAGCCGGCGCAGGACCGTGGAATGGTTGACGTGCAGGGCGCGCGCGGCGCCGGCGAGCGAGCCGGACTGGCCCACGGCAAGGAAGTACTTCAGGTCGTCCCAGTCTGCTTCCTGCATGTTTGCATAGCCCCTTTGCAGATTTCGCCAGTTTTCGTGCTGATCTGCACAGCCTACAGTGGCGTGGCGTGCCCGGCAATGGGTGTCGGGCAGCAGACCTGGATGAAAGACATGGCAATGGCGTGGATGCTGCTGGTGCTGGCGGGCCTGATCGAGATCGTGATGGCGCTGGCGCTCAAACACACCGACGGCTGGACGCGGCCCGGGCCGACGGCACTGGGTATCGGGGCGGCGCTGGCCAGTATCTTCCTGCTCAGCGCGGCGCTGCGGCACCTGCCGGTCGGGACGGCTTACGCAATCTGGACCGGGATCGGGGCGATCGGGGTGACGGTGATCGGCATCCTGTTCCTGGGCGAAAGCGCGGCGCCGATGCGGCTGGTGTTGATCGGGCTGATCTTTGTGGGGATTGGCGGGTTGAAGTTGCTGCCGGCCTGAGCCCGGCCCTGGCCGTGCCGCGCTCAGGCGTGTTGCGCCCCAAGGTTGGCGCCCGGCCTGAGCACCTCGCGGGCGATGATCAGCTGCTGCACTACGGTGGCGCCTTCGTAGATGCGCAAGGCGCGGATGCCCATCGCTTGCCTTGCTCTTAAGCCGCCCCATTCTTAGGTGCAGGCCAGGGTGTCCTCAAGGAAATCGAGGCGATCCTGGCCCCAGAACACTTCTCCACGGTAGACGTATGCAGGCGAGCCGAAGACACCGGCTGAGATAGCGTTGTCGGTGTATTGTCTGTACTCCGCTTTGATTACTGGAGATGCGGCTTGGCAGAGAAGCGCCTCGCCATCCAAGTCCAGCGAGCGGGCGATGGATTGCAGCGTCTCTGGTGAGGAGATGTCCTGGTCCTCCAACCATTCGGCATGAAGAATCGCTTGGGCCAAGGTGCCTTCGCAAAGCCCCGCGTGCTTCGCAGAGATAACCATGCACGAAGCGAGATCACCGTTTGGGCACATGTATCTAGGCTGCGGATTGACCGGAATCCCTAGCCGCTTGCACCAACGGGCGAGTTCGGTGATCCGGTAAGCCTGCCTTTCCTGAGAGCGCTGCCCGAGCAAAATGCCCCCCGTCTGCGAATAAACGTACGGCAGGTCCACAGGCATATAGTTGATCGCGGCGCATTGGCGTTTGGCAAGTTCCACAAGACGGCCGTGTCCGAGATAGGCCCAGTCCGAATTGATCCAAAAGTAATAGTCAATTGCCTTGGTCATTACTCAGTTGCCTTCATGCGAGATACACAGAAGATCGACAAGCACCCCAGGGCAGTGAGGTAGCCAGCGAGATACAGCGGACTACCTTGGCCGAGCTTAAGCAGCCAGGTCGCCACCAGTGGGGCCAGTCCGCCACCGATAGCACCAGAGACTTGCACGGCAAGGGAAATACCACTGTAGCGAACTTCCGGGGGAAATTGCACAGAAAATAGGCTACCTTCGGGGCCGTACAGCATGGCGTAGATAAGGCCGATGGCGATCACCATGGCGAGATATACAGCGCCGGCGCTTCCCGAGCCAAGAAGCTTAAAAAACGCGAACCCGAAGAGGCAGATTCCGACCGATCCGACCACAAAGATCTTCCTATGCCCGATCTTATCCCCGAGCAAGCCGGTGAGAGGCATTGTGAACAGTGCGACGGCAGCGCCCGCGATCACGGCATTCAGCATCATCGTCTTGGGTAAACCAAGTGTTACCGTACCGTAGGTCAGGGCAAAGGTAGCGACCGTGTAGAACCACGTGACTTCCGCCATCCGCGCGCCGGATACCTTGAGCAACGACAACCAGTGGTGTTTGACGACATGGACCACCGGCACCTCGACCTCATGGCCTCTTTGCTTAACCTTTTCAAAGTCAGGGGACTCGGCGACGCGGATGCGGATGAACCATCCGACAGCCAGAAGCAACACACTGGCCAGGAACGGAATGCGCCAGCCCCAACTCAACATATCCGCCTCAGGCAGTCTCGCAACGCTTGCCATTGCCAACGATGAGAGGATAAGGCCAGGAGCGACGCCGGTTTGAGGAAGACTACCGAAGAAGCCTTTCTTGCCTTCGGGGGCATGTTCCACGGCCATGAGCACGGCGCCACCCCATTCGCCGCCGACGGCGAGCCCCTGGAGAAGACGCATCAATACGAGGATCACGGCGGCCCAGTAACCAATTTGCTCGTAGGTTGGAATGAGGCCGATGATGATGGTCGGGATACCCATCATCATCAACGTGATCAGCAGCATGGATTTTCGCCCAACCTTGTCACCAAAGTGGCCGAAGACAATGCCTCCAAGGGGCCGGGCGAAGAAGCCGACGGAGTAGGTCGCGAACGCAGCGAGGGTCCCACTGATCGGATCGAAGCTGGGAAAGAAGATCTTGTTGAAAATTAACGCGGCAGCAGTTCCATAAATGAAGAAGTCGTACCACTCGATGGTCGTGCCGAGCATGCTGGCAATGCCTGCGACGGTGTGCTGCTTGGCCGTCCCGGCATTTGCGCTGGCGATGCCTGCTTGTGAATTGGCGGGATACATAGAATGCCTCTGTGACTTGCTTGATGGGGGCGATGTGCTCGAGCGTGGTCACTCAAATGCACGCTTCTTTGCTGGGGGGATATGAACTGCGCTGGTGGTGGTCGATGTTTGCTTTACGGGGCTATTCATTGCGTCTCCAGTGGTGACTAGCGGCATCTGTGCGTGCCAATCTCGGTATGACCCTGTCCCCTTTCGAAAGACCAGCCGCTCGCTACCGAAAAGCGGGTTGGCTGGTGCCAGTCTCGCGGGCCAAGATGGCCATGGGAACACTTGCCGCCGTTTGCTAACGGGGCAAAATCATGCTGGAGGTCGTGGTTCGTCTTTTGGGGCCGAAGGCCGAAGGTGGTGCGACTCAACGCTCCGTCTGACGGCACCAGTAATCAAAGGTACCGTTGACGATCGAAGGCTTGAGCAGGTAGTCGTGAGCTTCACGGGCGAGATCGTCGGGTAGCGGGGTAAGCGGCCCGAAGGTGCGGGCGCGCACCTGCATGCGGGCAGCGCGCTCCATGTAGACAGAAAGATAGGTCGCTTCTTGCACGCTACATCCGGTGGTCAACTGACCGTGGCTGGCCAGCAGGATCGAGCGGTTGCTGCCCAGAGCGCCGGATATGATCACGCCCTCCTGGTCAGCGATGGGAACGCCAGGCCATTCCGCAAGGAACGCGCAATCGTTATGAAACGGCGTCATGTCCATTTGCGAGACGATTAGCGGTTGCTTGGCCGCGGCAAGTGCCGATACATACGGAGAATGCGTATGGATGATGCTATGGGTGTTGGGGCGATCGGCATAAACCCACAGATGGAACCGCGTTGCCGGATTCGCCATCCCAGTGCCGCTGAGGGTATTCAGGTCTTGGTCGACTTCGATAAAGTCGGCTTCGGTGGCTTCGTCAAAACCCAGGCCGAAACGCAGGGTCCAGTAGGCGCCTGGGCGCTCCGAGCGTGCGCTGATCTGGCCAGCCAAGCCAGCTTCCTGCCCGGTCATGGCCAGGATGCGGCAAGCATAGGCCAGCGTTTGCTGCAGCGTGCGCTCGCGAGGCTTGAGATGGGCACGCATCTCCTGCGTTGCGCGTTCGTCGAAGTATTCCTTAGAGCGAAGTTCCATTTTGTTTCCAGTCGTATTGGTTGCCGGGCATAGACTGGGCCCGGCGACTCCAGAACGCCTCTGTTGCCCCTCGTGGGGGGCACACTTCGGCACCATCCCGAGTTGGCCGGTGGGATGTCGTTACGACTGGATTATGGGAAGTCAGAAGGGACTGTGATAGCGCGGAGCGCTCATACTTCCTATGACTGGGCGTACTACCTCAGACCGTTTGAGCGATCTTCAGCATGTGTTTCACCAGCGCTGTTTTAGCTTTTTCTCGCTTGGTAATGGCGACAACGCGCCGACTGAGACGAGGATTTATTATGCGCACTCGTGACAGCCCATAGTTCTCGAGCAGTTGCGTCGGTACTCGGTCTGGTAAAACGCACTGACCGCCGGTTGATGCGACGAGCCTGAGCATCGCATCGACCGTGTCCACTTCCGCCACGACATTTGTGTCAAGTCCCTTCCTGTGCAGCATTCGTCTTAGCGCATAGTGCGCAGGAAAAGCGACAAGCGGTACTCTTTGTGCCTCTAGGTCGACCCCTTCGAGTGCGACCGAGGGCGAGTTTTGGCTGACGATCAACGTCATGACATCGTCGAATAGCGGCACGATTTCTACGGCATCCGAGGCTACCGCTACGTCGTAAACAAAGCCTATATCCGCTTTGCCCGCTTCCACCAGCTCAACAACTTCAGGTGAACTCCGCCCCATGAGCGAGACGTTGGCATTTGGGCGCTGGCTCATGAATCGGGAGACAACGTCTGGCATGAAGTAGTAGCTGAGGGTATGAATAACAGCCACTCGGAGACTGCCCTGGCTGACTCCTTGCTCCTCGCGCAACTGGAGAATCGTATTGTCGATAACGTCATATGCGGTCTGGGCGGCAGCCTGCAGTTTGTGGCCTGCGTCAGTAAGGGAGACCCCGCGCCCGTGGCGGTCGCACAACTTTTGACCTACTGCTGCCTCGAGTTGGGCCAGCTGACGGCTCAAGCCGGATTGGGTTAGACCAAGCGTCATTGCAGCGCCTGAAATGGAGCGGGCCTGCGCTATTGCCAGGAATAGCCTTATCTGAGCATCTAATGCCTTCATAATTTTTGGGGGGGCTCTTCAGCTAGTTATGACGTTCAACCGTTCCGCCATTTCGAACCGACGGCTTCAGCGCTTTCCCGGTCGGAGCCCGCCCTCCCTAGACTTTGGGCGTCAATGGATCCGTCGGTGGAGATGTTGCTGGATCCATCGCTCAACAGGCATCCGGCATTAACGCAAGTTCCGCACCATATGTGTATTGGTACTATGCCCGGTTTGATAGTCGACTTCGGCCAGCGCGCTCTGTTAGCCCAGCCGGTCGTACCGGCTTTTGGCGGTTGGCTCCTCGTTCGCATGACGCCTCTGCCTTGCCGGCCGTGCAGCAGCGCATGCAGGCCTACGGCGTGGAGCCGAGCAAGCCGACGGCAGAGGAATTCGCGCGCTTCAACCTTGTCGAGAGCGCGAAGTGGCTGGATGTCATGAAGCGGGCCCGCGTGGTGCCGAACTACGCGGGGGGCGGCGAGACACGCCGTGTGCCGGGCGATTCGCGGCCGGTAGAGGCGGAACGGGCAGGGTGTCAGGCGCGTTTTGTACACTATCAGGTCGATTCACCCGGCTGCAGACGCCCCCCTATGAGTTTCGATGCCCTGCTGGAGCTATTCCAGCAACGTATTCCGGCCCATCCATGGGCCCAGATTGCCTCGTACCTGCTCGTGCTGGTGCTGATCGCCGTGGTGGCGCAGTGGCTGTTCGGCCACGTGATGTCGCGTATCGCCCATCGCTTGCTGACGGTATGGGGCAAGGCCCCCTGGAGCAAGGCGCTGACGCGTTATCGTGCCTATCGGCGCTTCGGCTATGCGGTCGGGTTCGCGGTGATCACCGTTGGCATTGGCGAAGTGCCGCACATGGGCCGCTATGCGCTGGCCATCGAGCGCCTGGCCCATGCCGGCCTGTGGATCTGCTTTTTCCTGATGCTAGGCGGCGTGCTGAGCGCCTGGCAGGACGTATACGCCAGCAGCCGCGAGGCGCAGACGCGCTCGATCAAGGGCTATATCCAGGTGGGACGGCTCGGGCTGGGGCTGGTGTGCTCGGTGCTGGTGCTGTCGATCCTGATCAACCGCTCGCCGCTGTGGATGCTGTCTGGCCTGGGCGCATTGTCGGCGGTGCTGCTGCTGGTGTTCAAGGACACGCTGCTGTCGCTGGTGGCCAGTACCCAGCTGACCTCGAACGACATGCTGCGTATCGGCGACTGGATCGAGATGCCCCAGTGCAATGCCGACGGCTACGTCAAGGACATCGCCCTGCATACGGTCAAGGTGCAGAACTGGGACAACACCGTGACCACGGTGCCGACCTACAAGCTGTTCTCCGAGAGCTACCGCAACTACCGGCAGATGTTCGAATCCGGCGCGCGGCGCATCAAGCGCACGTTGCGGCTCGATGCGGGCAGCGTGCGCTTTCTGGAGGACCGGGAAGTGCAGGCGCTGATGCGCTTCCGGCTGCTGCACGACTACCTGGAAGAGAAGCAGGCCGAGGTCGACGAGGCCAACCGCCTGCTGATTGCCGCGGGCAATGACCCGGTCAACCGGCGCCGGCTGACCAATGTCGGCACCTTCCGCGCCTATGGCATTGCCTACCTGAAGGCGCACCCGGAGATCCACCACGACCTGCTGCTGAACGTGCGCATGATGGAGCCCGATTCGCAGGGCATCCCGGTGGAGATCTACTGCTTTACCGCGCTGACTGCGTGGATGGACTATGAGCGCATCCAGGGCGATGTCTTCGACCACCTGCTGGCGATCCTGCCCGAGCTGGGCCTGCGCCTGTACCAGGCGCCGTCAGGCGCGGATCTGACCGGCGTGCGCATCTCGCCGGTGCTGGCCGCGGCGCAGGTGGCGGCGGCACAGGCCACCGTCCATCATGCGCCTGCCCACGGCGCTGCCGCGGGCAACCATCCGATCTGAGCTGCGCCTGACGCTCAGCCGACCGCGCGCGGACGCACGCGGCTGGCGGCTTCCTTGGCGCGGGTGCGGGCGGTGTCGACATCGTCCGCGTAGGCCAGCGCCACGCCCATGCGGCGCTTGATGAAGCTCTCGGGCTTGCCGAACAGGCGCACCTCGGTCTGCGGCACGCTCAGTGCCTGGTCCACGCCATCGAAGACCACGCCCTGGGCATCCACGCCGCCGTAGATCACGGCGCTGGCGCCGGGGCTGCGCAGCGTGGTGTCGACCGGCAGGCCCAGGATGGCGCGGGCATGCAGTTCGAACTCGTTCTGCCATTGCGTGGCCATGGTGACCATGCCGGTGTCGTGCGGACGTGGGCTGACCTCGCTGAACCAGACTTGCTCGCCCTTGACGAACAGCTCCACGCCGAACAGGCCCATGCCGCCCAGGTCTGCCGTGACCGCTTGCGCAATGCGCTGGGCGGTTTCCAGCGCGGCGGGGTGCATCGGCTGCGGCTGCCAGCTCTCGACGTAGTCGCCGCTGACCTGGACGTGGCCGATCGGGGCGCAGAACTGCGTTTCCACCTGGCCGCTGGCGCCCATGGCGCGCACCGTCAGCAGCGTGATCTCGTAGTCGAAATCGATAAAGCCTTCCACGATCACGCGGCCGTGGCTGACGCGGCCGCCGGCCATGGCGTAGTCCCAGGCCGCCTTGACGCCATCGGGACCGTCGATCTTGCTCTGGCCCTTGCCGGAGCTGCTCATCACCGGCTTGACCACGCACGGGTAGCCGATGCCGCCGTCGATGGCAGCCTGCAGTTCATCCAGCGAGTCGCAGAACTTGTACGGGCTGGTCGGCAGGCCAAGCGATTCGGCGGCCAGGCGGCGGATGCCTTCGCGGTCCATGGTCAGGCGCGCGGCGCGGGCGGTGGGGATCACGCGCACGGTGCCGGCGGCTTCCAGCGTTTCCAGCATGGGCGTGGCGATGGCCTCGATCTCGGGCACGACCAGGTGCGGCTTCTCCGCCTCGATCAGCGCCTTGAGCTGGTCCGGGTCGCTCATGGCGATGGTGCGCGCGTGGTGGGCTACCTGCTGACCGGGGGCATTGTCATAGCGGTCGACGGCGATGGTTTCCACACCGAGGCGCTGCAGTGCAATCAGCACTTCCTTGCCCAGCTCGCCGGAGCCGAGCAGCATCACTTTGGTGGCAGAGGGGGAGAGAGGCGTTCCGAGGGTGGTCATGGCAGCGGGTGGGACGGGAAGGAAAGCGGAGATTGTACGTGTTGGGGGCTGTCTGTGGCGCCGGCGGGGGCGCATATTGGTATGGGGCCAGGGAAGGGCGCCTGGCGGGCGTGCCACCGAATTCAGCGAAGAGCCATAAAAAAACCCGCGCGGGGGCGGGCTTGAAAAGGCCTGAGGATCCAAGACCGGACCGCTCGGGATCCATGCTAGGTATTAAGCGCGCCCTCCGCATCCCCCGTTCGGGGCGGCCCGGCACAGTATTTCAGGAAGTGGCCATCAGCGGCGGCTGCCGCCGCGTCGCCACGGCAAATGCAATTTGCGCCAGCCCCGCGGCCAGCCCCAGCGTCACGCCGACCTGCCACGCCACGGTGTAGGAACCCAGCGCGTCGTAGACCAGCCCACCGCCGAAGGCGCCGAGAAAGCTGCCGATCTGGTGGCTGAAGAACGCCACGCCGCCCAGCATGGCCTGCCAGCGCAGGCCGAAGGTCTCGGCGATCCAGCCCGATACCAGCGGCGCCACGCCCAGCCACAGGAAGCCCATCACCGCGGCGAACACCAGCGTGCTCTGCGGCGTGGGCGCCGACGAGAAGTACCAGGTCAGCGCCAGCGAGCGAATCGTATAGATGCCGCCCAGCAGCATCAGCTTGTTGAAGCGGCCGCCGGCCCAGCCGAAGAAGATGCTGCCCAGCACGTTGAAGCCGCCGATCACGCCCAGCGCCTGCGCGCTGAGCATCGGGTCCATGCCGCATACGTCCAGATACGACGGCAGGTGCGTGGTCAGAAAGACCAGCTGCATGCCGCAGACGAAATACGCCAGCGCCATCACCACGAACGGCGCGTGCCGCAACGCGGTGCCCAGCGCTTCACGCGCGCTGTCCTGGCCGCGCCCTGCGGGCGACACCAGCGGCAGCCGGTCCACGCGGCCGGCAAACCACGCCGCGGGCAGCATCACCAGCGCCAGCAGCACGAACGCGGCCAGCCCGGTGCGCCAGCCGTAGGCCTGCGTCACCATCTGCCCGATCGGTGCCGCCAGCAGCGCGCCCAGCGAGCCCGCGCCAGACACCAGCCCCAGCACCGTGCTGCGCAGCGCCGCCGACACCGGCCGCGCCGCCACCGCCATCGCCAGGGCACTGCCGGTGCAGGCCATCGAGGCGCCAATGGCCACGCCCGCGCCCAGCGTGACGCCGATCATGCTGTGCGCCGTCGCCAGCAGCACCAGTCCGGTCACATAGAGCAGCGAGCCGGCCAGCATCAGCGGCCGGAAGCCGATCCGCGTGGCCCAGGCCCCGGCCAGCGGCTGCAGCAGGCCCCACGCCAGGTTCTGTACCGCGATGGCGATGGTGAAATCCGATACCGAGATGCCGAGGTCCCGCGTCAGCGGCGGCATGAAGATGCCAAGGCTCTGGCGCAGGCCCATGGCCAGGCTGAGCATCAGGGAGGCGCCGATCAGGATCGGCAATGCCGGGCGCAGGGCTTCGTAGCGGGAAGGCGCGGTGGGGGTGGGCACGGTGTGGTCTCGTCGCTTGTCGTTATCGTTGTGAGCCCCGGGGCGCTATCCATGTCTTTACATTTAAGCGTGCGCTGAATATACCGCAGGGTAGGGCGAGGGTATGCCCCAGGTCCCACCGTGTCAATTTGGCTTTGGGCGGGGCCACCTTCCGCTTTGCCAAAGGCGGCTAGTCCAGGCTGACCTTCGATGCCCGGATGGTCTCGCCCCAGCGCTTGATGTCGCCGCTGACCAGAGCGGCGAACTTCGGTTGCGGTTCGCCGCCCGAGATGCCGCCCATGTCGCGGAACCTGGCCACTACCTCGGGGTCGCGCATGGCCTTGCCCAGCGCTTCCTGCAGGGTGGCGGCAATGGCAGGCGGGGTCTTGGCCGGCGCAAAGAAGCCCAGCCAGCCCATCACCACGAAATCCTTCACGCCGGCCTGCGCCATCGTCGGCACGTCCGGCAGGGCAGGCAGGCGCTCGGCGCTGGTCACCGCAAGCGCGCGCAGCTTGCCGGCGCGGATCTGCGGCAGCGCCTGCGTCAGGTTGTCGAACATGAAGGTGGTTTCGCCCGCCAGCACCGAGGTCGTGGCTGGTGTCGACCCCTTGTACGGCACGTGAATCACTTCGGTGCCCGTGCGCAGCCGGAACAGCTCCGCCGTCAGGTGCGTGGTCTGCCCGATGCCGGCCGAGGCGTAGGAATACTTGCCCGGGGACTGCTTGAGCTGCGCCACCAGCTCGGCCAAGCTGCGCACCGGCGCCTGCGCGCCGACCACCAGCACGTTGGCGAAGGAAATCAGGTCCGTCAGCGGCAGGAAGTCCTGCGGCTGGTAGGACAACTGCTTGTAGGCACTGTAGTTGATCGCGTGTGAGCCGGTATTGCCGACCAGCAGCGTGTAGCCGTCCGGCGCCGCGCGCATGAAGGCCTGCGTGCCGATGATGCCGCCGCTGCCGGGCTTGTTGTCGACCACCACCGGCTGGCCCAGGATGGCCGACAGCTTCTGCGCCACCAGGCGCGTCGGGATGTCGGTGGTGCCGCCCGGCGCGCCGGGCACGATGATGGTGATGGGGCGCTCAGGCCAGGCGGCGGCGCTGGCCGCCAGCGGCAACGTGGCGGCGGCGGTCGCCAGCAGCAGGGCCGCGGACGTGTTGAACAGCGATTCGGGCAGCTTGTGTTTCATGGGTCTCCTCCATGTTCTGGTCTGTGTGCTGCTTGGAATGTGCGAACGGCCGGCTTGCGGCCGGCCGTTCACTAGCCCAGGGCGGATGACATCGATGCCCTCTGCCTGGCGTGGGCCATCACTTGCCCGTCCACACCGGCTTGCGCTTCTCGGCGAATGCGGCGGCACCCTCGCGGGCATCGGCCGAGGTGAACACCGGCGCCAGCAGCGGGCGCTGGCGCTCGAACATCTCCTCGGCGCTCCAGTCGGCGGACTCGGCCACGATCTGCTTGCTGACGGCAACCGCCAGCGGGCCGTTGGCGCCGATCTCGTCGGCCAGCGCCAGCGCGCCCGCCAGCGCCTGGCCCGCTTCGGTCAGGCGGTTGATCAGGCCATAGGCGTGGGCCTGCTCGGCGCCCAGCATATTGCCGGTCAGCGCGTATTCCATGGCGATGTGGTACGGCACCCGGCGCGGCAGGCGCATCAGGCCGCCGGCGCCCGCCACCAGCCCGCGCTTGACTTCAGGCAGGCCGAACTTGGCCGCCTTCGACGACACGATCAGGTCGCACGCCAGCGCCAGCTCGAAGCCGCCGGCCAGCGCATAGCCTTCCACCGCGGCGATCAGCACCTTGCGCGGCGGCTTCTCGGTCAGCCCGCCAAAGCCGCGGCCGGGCAGGCTGGGGCGCTTGCCTTCCAGGAAGCCCTTCAGGTCCATGCCCGAGCAGAAGGTGCCGCCCGCGCCGGTCAGGATGGCCACGCTCAGGTCGTCGCGGCTTTCCAGCTGGTCGATGGCGGCGGCCAGCGCGGTCGCGGTCTCGAAGTCCATGGCGTTTTTCGCCTGGGGCCGGTTCATGGTGATCAGCAGCGTATTGCCGCGGGTTTCCAGTTGCAGCGTGTCGCTCATGCGGGTTTCCTTGTCAGAAGTCGGTATCGGTGCTGCGCGCGGCTCAGCGCGGTGCCATGCGGATGGCGCCGTCCAGGCGGATGGTTTCGCCGTTGAGCATGGGGTTCTCCAGGATGTGCAGCGCGGTGGACGCGTATTCATCCGGTGCGCCCAGGCGGGGCGGGTGCGGCACCATGGCGCCGAGCGACGCGCGCACGTTCTCCGGCAGCTTGGCCAGCAGCGGGGTGTCGAACAGCCCCGGGGCGATGGTGCAAACGCGGATCGCGCGCTGTGCCAGGTCGCGCGCGGCCACCAGGGTCATGCCGACGATGCCGGCCTTGGCCGATGCGTAAGGGATCTGCCCGATCTGGCCCTCGTAGGCGGCCACCGACGCGGTCAGCACGCACGCGCCGCGCTCGCCGTCGATCAGTTCGTTCTTGGCCATGCGCGCAGCCCCCAGGCGTAGCGCGTTGAAGGTGCCGATCAGGTTGATGCGCACGATCGACTCGTACTTTTCCAGCGAACCCGGCGAGCCGTCCTTCTCGACCACGCGCACCGGGCCGCCCAGGCCCGCGCAATGGATCAGCGCGCGCAGCGGGGCAATGGCTTCGGCGGCGTCGTAGACGGCGTTCATCTGGTCGGTGTCGGTCACGTCGGCCTTGAGGAAGCGGACCTTGCCGCCGAACTCGTCGACCGCGGCATTGCCGCGCTCTTCCGACAGGTCGGCGATCACGACGTCGACGCCGCGTTCCACCAGGCGCCGCACGCAGGCCAGGCCCAGGCCGGAAGCGCCGCCGGTCACGACGGCGGACATATTGGTCAGTTTCATGCTGTGTCTCCTTGACTGGATGTTTGGTTCAGGGGCCGCTTACAGGCGCTCGATGATGGTGGCGTTGGCCATGCCGCCGGCCTCGCACATCGACTGCAGGCCATAGCGCTGGCCGCTGTCTTCCAGTGCATGCAGCATGGTGGTCATCAGCCGCACGCCGGAGGCGCCCAGCGGATGGCCCAGCGCAATGGCGCCGCCGCGCGGGTTCAGGCGTGCCGGGTCGGCGCCGAGCGCGCGCTGCCAGGCCAGCGGCACGCAGGCAAAGGCTTCATTGATCTCGTAGTGCTCGATCTGGTCGAGCTTCAGGCCGCTCTTCCTGATCGCGCGCTGGCTGGCGGGGATCGGGGCGGTCAGCATCATGACCGGATCGTCGCCGCACACATCGAAAGCGACAAAGCGGGCGCGCGGCTTCAGGCCCAGGCGCTGCGCCATCGATTCGCTCATCAGCAGCATGGCGGAGGCGCCGTCACTGATCTGCGAGGCATTGCCCGCGGTCACGTTCCAGCCGATCTGCGGGAAGCGCGCGCTGAGTTCGTCATTGCGGAACGAGGCCTGCAGCGTGCCTAGCTTCTCCACCGAGGTGCCCGGGCGGATGGTTTCATCCTGCTCGACCAGCCCATTGGGCGTGCTGATGCCCAGGATCTCGCGGCGGAAGGCGCCGCTCGCGCGCGCGGCGGCGGCCAGCTCGTGCGAGCGGGCCGAGTAGCTGTCCATGTCGTGGCGCGATAGTTCGTACTTGGCGGCCACCAACTCGGCCGCGACACCCTGCGAGACCAGCCCCGGCGCATAGCGCGCTTCCATCGACGGGCCGTACGGGTTCTGGCCGATGCGGGCCGAGCCCATCGGCACGCGGCTCATCGACTCGATGCCGCAGGCGATGACGATGTCATAGGCGCCGGCCATGATGCCCTGCGCGGCGAAATGCACCGCCTGCTGGCTGGAGCCGCACTTGCGGTCGATGGTGGTGGCCGGCACGTGGTCAGGAAAGCCTGCCGCCAGCCACGCCACCCGGCCCGGGCCGGCGGACTGCTCGCCCGCCTGGGTCACGCAGCCGGTGATGACGTCGTCGACCAAACCCGGATCCAGCTTGTTGCGCTCGACCAGGCCCTTGAGCACTTGCGCCAGCAGTTCGGTGGCATGGAGTTCGGTAAAGGCCGAGCCTGGCTTGGAGCGGCCCATCGGGCTGCGGATGGCGTCGACGATGACGGCTTGTTGCATGGGGTGTCTCCTGAAAAGGCTGAGCGTTGCGAGTCGTGGCTGGGATATTGAGACGTCCGTACCGAAATGTGATCGTCCAATACGATGAATTGGGATTCTGGCTTCGGAAAAGCGCCGTGTAAACCCAAATAACCAGGTTTGACTTTGGGAAAAACGAAGGGCAACATCCGGGTTTTGAGACGCTCGTATCAAAAAACCTTGAATTCAGGCAATAACATGACGAATGCACCACACGGCTCCCTGGCCCCGCCGCCCGCCGATGCCGACGGCGAAGCGCGCCTTGTCAGCGCGCTGGCGCGTGGCATTTCGATCCTCAACTGCTTTTCCCCAACGGTGCAGGAGTTGAGCAGCCGCGAGCTGATGGAGCGCACCGGCCTGGCCAAGCCGACCTTGTTCCGGCTGCTCGATACCCTGTGCGAGCTGGGCCTGCTGCACTATTCGGAGCGCCTGTCGCGCTACGTGCCCGGGGTTGGGCTGATCAACCTGGCCGCGCCCGCGCTGGCACGCATGACGATCCGCCAGCTGGCGCGGCCGGCCATGCAGGAGCTGGCCGACCATATCGCCGGGCAGGTCGAGCTGATCGTGGGCAGCGGCAATGCGCTGACCTACGTCGAGATCGCCCAGGGCGTGGGCAGCCATGTGTTCCGGCCCGAGGTCGGCACGCGCGTGTCGGTCTCGCGCACAGGGTCCGGACGCGGCTACCTGATGCTGTTGAGCGAGGCCGAGCGCGAGGCCTATCTCGCCCAGCTCCGCGCCGCCGATCCGCAGCGCGCTGACTGGCTGCAGGAGCGCCTGGCCGATGCCGCCCGTGACCTGCAAGACCACGGCTTCTGCCGCGGCCACCGCGACCTGCACCGCGAGGTGGAATCGGTTGCCGTGCCGATGCGCACCCGCCGCGACGGCGAGGCGTGGATCTTTGCCGCCTCGGTGCCCGTGTTCAGCCAGCAGAGCAAGCAGATGGAGGAGGACATCGGCCCGCGCCTGGTGAGCCTGGTGCGCAATGTAGAGGGGGCGCTGGGCGTGGCAGGCTGAGCGGCACAGCAGTCCACCTGACGCTCTGCTGCAGCTCAGTTCCCCGTGAAAACCGGCGTGCGCTTGTCCAGGAACGCTTGCACCGCCTCACGGTGGTCGGCAGTCTGGTGCGACAGCGCCTGGAAGCCGGCGGACAGTTCCAGCAGCGTATCCAGGCGGGTATGCATGGCCTCGCGCATCAGGCGCTTGGCCAGTCGCACCGCGTGCGGCGGGTTGGCGGCGATGCGGCCGGCCAGCTCATAGGCCGTGGGCAGCAGCGCCTCGGGCGCGACCACGCGCGACACCAGGTTCCATTCCAGCGCCAGCCTGGCATCGATCGGCTGGCCGGTGAAGGTCATCTCGGCCGCCCGCGACAGGCCGATCACGCGCGGCAGCAGCCACGCGCCGCCATCGCCGGGGATGATGCCGAGCTTGACGAAGGACTCGGCAAACTGCGCACGCTCCGAGGCAATGCGGATGTCGCACATGCAGGCCAGGTCCAGCCCAGCGCCCATGGCCGCGCCATTGACCGCGGCGATGACCGGCACTTCCAGGTTGAACAGCGCCAGCGGCAGCCGCTGGATGCCGCAGCGGTAGTCCTGGCGGATTTCCATGCCCGGCACTTCGCCGGAGGCCTGGCGTTCCATGTCCTTGATATTGCCGCCCGACGAGAACGCCGTGCCCGCGCCGGTGATGACCACCGCGCGCACGCTGCGGTCGCCGTGGATGCGGTCGATCGCGGCCAGGAACTCTGCCACGGCGGTATTTCCGGTCAGCGGGTTGCGGCGCTCGGGCTCGTTCATCGTCAGCGTGACGATATGGTCCTGCTGCTCGTAGAGAAGGAAGTTGCTCATGCTGGAGTCTCCGGACACGGGGGTGCGGGCTGGTTGCCTGCCTTGGCGCCAAGGCTAAGCGAGGCGTGCCTACACCGTCCAATATTCATTTCTTCATCAGTAATATCCGACACATATCGCTCGGCAGGCTCGGGATGCCCGCCGCCTTGCGCCGGGGGCACGACTTTCCGCGGGTAATCCCTGTACCCATAATCGGATCGCTCACCGATGATCTATAGGCCCCGGCCACGGCCCGGCATCGCGCAGTTCCGTAATCCTGCAGTCCCGAATTCCAACAAGAATGCCCTACAGGAGACGACATGAGCCATGCGTTGAAGCAGGCGACGGACCCCGTTGCCCCCGATGTTGCAATGCATACCCGCCGCCCCATGAGGCGCGCCACTGGCTTCCTGGCAGCGGCCCTGGCGCTGGTGGTGCAGGTCTTGCCCGCCAGCGCCGCGGCGCCGCGCAATGCGGCAGCCAGGGTTGACGGCGCCTTCATCAGTGCCAACGCCAGCACCGCCCGCGACTGGCCCAGCCACGGCCTGGACTATGCCGAGACCCGCTTCAGTCGGCTCAGGCAGATCGATGCCGCCAACGTGCGCGACCTGGGCCTGGTGTGGACCTACAACCTGGAGTCGACCCGCGGCGTGGAAGCAACCCCGCTGGTAGTGGACGGCGTGATGTACGTCACCGCGTCATGGAGCGTGGTGCATGCGGTTGATGCGCGCACCGGCAAGCGGCTCTGGACCTTCGACCCCAAGGTGGACCGCTCGCTCGGCTATCGCGGCTGCTGCGACGTGGTCAACCGTGGCGTGGCGCTGTACCAGGGCAAGGTGTTCGTGGCCGCCTACGATGGCCGGCTGATCGCGCTGGATGCCGCTAGTGGCCGCAAGCTGTGGGAGAAGGACACCATCATCGACCGCAAGTACTCGTACACCATCACCGGCGCGCCGCGCGTATTCAAGGGCAAGGTCATCATCGGCAACGGCGGCGCCGAATACGGCGTGCGCGGCTACATCACGGCCTATGACGCCGGCACCGGCGAGCAGAAGTGGCGCTGGTTCACGGTGCCGGGCGACCCCTCCAGGCCGTTCGAGGATGAGTCGATGGCCGCGGCGGCCAAGACCTGGGACCCCAGCGGCAAGTACTGGGAGGCGGGCGGCGGCGGCACGGCCTGGGACACGCTGGCCTTCGACCCCGAACTGAACCTGATGTACGTGGGCACCGGCAACGGCGCGCCGTGGTCGCACAGCAAGCGCAGTCCGGCCGGCGGCGACAACCTGTACCTGGCCTCGATCGTCGCGCTCAACCCGGATACCGGCAAGTATGTCTGGCACTACCAGGAGACCCCGGGCGACAACTGGGACTACACCTCGGCGCAGCCGATGATCCTGGCCGACCTGAAGCTCGACGGGCAGATGCGCAAGGTCATCCTGCACGCGCCCAAGAACGGCTTCTTCTTCGTCATCGACCGCACCAACGGCAAGTTCATCTCGGCAAAGAACTTTGTCGACGTGAACTGGGCCACCGGCTATGACGCCAATGGCCGCCCCATCGAGAGGCCCGAGGCGCGCGCCACCGACAAGCCCTATGACTCGGTCCCTGGGCCGTACGGCGCGCACAACTGGCATCCGATGTCGTTCAACCCGCAGACCGGGCTGGTCTACCTGCCGGCGCAGAACGTGCCGATCAACCTGATGGACGACAAGACCTGGAACTTCAATGAAGGCAAGCCCGGCACCCCGCATGGCAACGTGGGCTGGAACACTGCCAAGTTCCTGAATGCCGAGCCGCCCAAGAGCAAGCCCTTTGGCCGGCTGATCGCCTGGGATCCGGTGCAGCAGAAGGCGGCATGGACGCAGGAGCATGTGTCGCCGTGGAACGGCGGCACGCTGACCACCGCCGGCAACCTGGTGTTCCAGGGCACCGCCGACGGCCGCTTTGTCGCCTATGACGCGCGCAGCGGCGACAAGCTGTGGGAGTCGCCCACCGGCACCGGCGTGGTGGCGGCGCCGGTCAGCTTCGAGTTGAACGGCAAGCAGTATGTGTCGGTGGCCGTGGGTTGGGGCGGGGTCTACGGGCAGGCCCAGCGCGCCACCAACCGGCAGGGGCCGGGCACGGTCTACACCTTCGCCCTCGGCGGCAAGGCGCCGCTGCCGGCCTTTGCCGAGTACCGCGCCGCCAGGCTGCTGCAGGGTGTGAAATATGACCCGGCGCAGGTCAAGGCGGGCACCGGCCTGTACGTCAGCAACTGCGCCCTGTGCCACGGCGTGCCCGGCGTGGACCGCGGCGGCAATATCCCCAACCTGGGCTATATCGATGCCGCCTATATCGAGAACCTGGACAAGGTGGTCTTCAAGGGGCCGGCGATGGCGCGCGGCATGCCGGACTTCACCGGCAAGCTGACGCCGGACGATGTCGAGAAGATCAAGGCCTTCATCCAGGGGACCGCTGACGCGGTGCGGCCCAAGCCCTGAGGGCAGGGCAGGGCCGGACCGGGCCTCAGTCCTCGGCCTGGAAGCCGGTCGCCTCCACGATAGGCTTCCACGCGGCGCGCTCCAGCTGGATGCGGCGGCGGCCTTCCTGGCCAGGACGCGCCACCACTTCCAGGCCCAGCGCTTCCAGCTTGGCCACGGTGGCGGCGTTGGCCGAGGCGGCGAGGAACATCTTTTCCACCTGCGCCAGCACGTCAGGCTGCGTGCCAGCAGGCACGAACACGCCGTACCAGCTGGTGGCGTGGTCATACTGGCTGAAGCCCTGTTCCTTCATGGTGGGCACTTCGGGCAGCGCCTTGGCGCGGCGCGTGCCGCTCACTCCAAGGAAGCGCAGCTTGCCGCCCTTGTACAGCGGCATCATGCTGGCCACGGCATCCCAGCCGATCGACACATTGCCGCTGACCACATCCACCAGCATCGGCGATGCGCCGCGATACGGCGCGGGCGTGATGGCGATGCCTTCGGCCTTGCCCAGCGCCACCGTGCCCAGGTGACCGGCGCTGCCGATGGTGGCCAGGCCCAGGCTGGCACCGCCCGGGTTGCGCTTGGCCCAGCTCACGTATTCCTTCATGTTCTGGTAAGGCTGCTGCACGCCGGTCGCGACCGCGGTCGGCACATCGGTCAGCACCGCCGCGGGCACCAGGTCCTTGTCGGCATCGTATGACAGCTTCTTGTAGGTCAGCGGAAAGATCGTGAACAGGGGCGAGGGGCCGATGAACACGGTCTTGCCATCGGGCCTGGCGCGCTTCACGTAGTCGAGCGCCAGGCGCGCCGAGGCGCCGGGGCGGTTTTCGACCACCACGGTGCCGTGGCCGTCCTGGCGCAGTTGCTCGGCATACAGGCGCGCCAGGCTGTCGGCGGCGCCGCCGGGCGCGTAGCCGACGATGATATGCATCGGCTCGGCATCGGCCGCGCCGGCCGGCGCGGTCATGGCGAAGGTGGCGGCAGCGACAGCGGTCATGGCCAGCAGCCGGCGCGTCAATCGGACTTGATGAGTCATGGCAGTCAGGGAACGATGTTGAGAGGGTGTCAGGGCAGGGTGGGCCACTGGCCGGTCAGGTCATGGACCGATTCGTACAAGGCCGCCGCACGCAGCAGCTGCGCGTCGCCGCGGAACTGCCCGACCAGCTGCAGCCCGATCGGCAGCCCATCGCTGCCAAAGCCGCAGGGCAGGCTGATGGCCGGATGCCCCGTCATATTGAACGGCATGGTCCAGGGAAACCAGTTCGCGCGCACATCGGGATAGTCCTGGCCATCGATTTCGATCTGGCCGAACAGGTCTTGCTCCAGTGGCAGTGCGGTGCGTGTGATGGTGGGCATGGCGAGCAGGTCGGCGCGCCCCAGCAGCGCCTGCACGCGCAGGAACAGCTGCGAGCGCTCGAACATCGCCTGCTGGTATTCCACGGCGGTGAATGCGGCGGCCGATTCCACCTGGCGCACGAAGGTCGGACTCAGCGCCTCGCGGTGCTGCGCCACGATCGGCGCAAAGCGCGTGCGCCAGACCGTGTGGTTGATGGCACGCCAGACGGGTTCGACGTCGAACCCTTCGCCGCCGAAGGGCTCCAGTTCGGCGCCTAGCGCGCGCAGCTTGTCCAGGCTGGCCTCGAACGCGCGCGCCACGTCCGCCGAGACGGGGCGGCCAGGCGGCGCCGGGCAATACAGGATGCGCCGGCCACGCAGGTCGCCCTGCGCCCGCGCTGCGGCCACGTAGTCGGCGGCGGGCACGCCGATCGACCACGGGTCGCACGCATGCTCGCCGGCCATGGCCTGCAGCATCAGGCCGGTGTCGGCCACCGTGCGCGTAGTCGGCGTCACGTAGGTCTGGTTGCCGAACAGGTCCTGCGCCTGGCTGTGCGGAATCACCCCCTGGCTCTGCTTGATGCCCACCACGCCATTGCAGGCGGCAGGAATGCGCGTGGAGCCGCCGCCATCGGTCGCCACCGCCAGCGGCGCGATGCCGCTGGCCACCGCCACCGCGGCGCCGCCGCTGGAGCCGCCGCTGGTGCGCTCGGCGTGCCAGGCATTGCGGGTGCGCCCGAACAGCGGCGAATCGGTCAGGCACTTGGAGCCGAATTCCGGCGTAGTGGTCTTGCCGACCAGGATCGCGCCCTGCGCGCGCAGCCGCGCCACCGCCACGGCGTCTTCGGCCGGCACATTGTCGCGCATCGGCACGGCGCCAAAGGTGGTGCGCACGCCGCGCGTGTTGACGATGTCCTTGGCGGTGAAAGGAATGCCGTGCAGCGGGGGCAGCGGCCGGCCGGACATCACTTCCGCTTCCGCCGCGCGCGCCGCGGCCATGGCCTCGTCCGCGCACAGCGTGATAAAGCGCAGTTCAGCACCGGCTGCAGCCGCTCGGCGCGCGCCAGCACCGCGGCGGTCAGTTCCACCGGCGAGATTTCCTTGCGCCGGATGCTCTGCTGCAGCTCGGCGGCGCTGGCAAGACAAAGCGCTTCGCTCATTGGACGGGCGTCTCCTGAAGATGGCCGCGCGTGCCGGTTTCGGTGCGCGCAGGCGTGATGGCGATAAGCTGGAACAGACATCTTACAACCGGCCCGCGCACGCGGGGACTATCGCGACCAGGTGCCATCGGCGAGGAGGCGTTCGGCAAGCATCAGGGATGCACTGCCGTCGTCTCGCGGCGTGTCACCGTTCAGGGGTGCGCCGGGGATGCCAGGTACGCCTGCAGGCCGTCTGCCGGCAAGGCGCGTGAAAACAGCCACCCCTGGCCGAACTGCACGCCGCGCTCGCGCAGGAAGCGCGCCTGGTCTTCATGCTCGATGCCCTCGGCCACGACCTCGAAGCCCAGCGCCTCGGCCATGGCGATGATGTGCGGCGCCACGGCGCTGGAAGCTGCCTCGCGGCCGATGGCGGTCGCTGCTGCGCAGCACGCGCCATCGCCGCGCGTATTCAGATTCTTTTTGCAAAGCGATGAATTCTTTCGTGCGCCGCGCAATAAGGCGAGCATGACTTGCGCAATGCCGGCAGAATCCGGAAAGTAGGGGGGACGACTGCCCGCATGAATGCCCGCATAAAGGACCTGGCCCATGACCACCGCCCCATTTGCAACACAAGCACCATCGGCCCGGCTTGCCGCCCGGCGCGTCGGCGGCCGGCACACGCCGGCCGTGACCCCGGGCAACGGCTGAGGGGGGCGCATGGCGCTGGTGCTGCTGATCGCGCTGCCCCTGCTGGCCGCGGCGCTGGCGTGGTTGATCGGCATGCGGGCCGCGCGCTTGCTGGCGCCGGTCGTCATCGGTTTGCCGCTGGCCGCGCTGGTGCTGCTGCTGAGCCTGCGCGGCGCGGTCTTCGAACAGCCGGGGCATGCGCTGGGCTGGCGCGTGGCGTGGCTGCCGCAGCTCGGGCTGGACCTGTCGCTGCGGCTGGATGGCCTGTCGTTCCTGTTTGCGCTGCTGGTGCTGGGCGTGGGCCTGCTGGTGATCCTGTACGCGCGCTACTACCTCGCGCGCAATGAATCCGCGGTGCGCTTCTTCTGCCTGCTGCTGCTGTTCATGGCGGCCATGCTGGGCGTGGTGCTGGCCGGCAACCTGCTGATGCTGGTGGTGTTCTGGGAGCTGACCAGCATCCTGTCGTTCCTGCTGATCGGCTTCTGGTCATGGCGCACCGATGCGCGCCAGGGTGCGCGCATGGCGCTGGCGGTCACGGGCGGCGGCGGGCTGGCGCTGCTGGCAGGGGTGCTGCTGCTGGGCCATATCTGCGGCAGCTTCGAGCTGTCCGAGGTGCTGGCGCAGGCCGGCAAGGTGCAGCACCACCCGCTGTACCTGCCGATGCTGGTGCTGGTCCTGCTGGCGGTCTTCACCAAGTCAGCGCAGTTCCCGTTCAGCTTCTGGCTGCCCCATGCCATGGCCGCGCCCACGCCGGTCTCGGCCTACCTGCACTCGGCCACCATGGTCAAGGCCGGCGTGTTCCTGCTGGCGCGGCTCTATCCGGTGCTGGACGGCACCAACGGCTGGTTCTACCTGGTCAGCATGACGGGGCTGGCCACGCTGATCGTGGGCGCCGGCCTGGCGCTGCTGCAGCGGGACCTGAAAGGGCTGCTGGCTTATTCCACCATCAGCCACCTGGGCCTGATCACGCTGCTGTTCGGGCTCGATACCCAGCTCAGCACGGTGGCGGCCATCTTCCATATCATCAACCACGCGGTGTTCAAGGCGTCGCTGTTCATGGCGGCCGGCATCATCGACCATGAAACCGGCACGCGCGACCTGGACCGCCTGCACGGGCTGGCGCGCTACATGCCGCACACCGCGGTGCTGGCCATCGTGGCATCGCTGTCGATGGCGGGGGTGCCGTTGTTCAATGGCTTCCTCAGCAAGGAAATGTTCTTCGGCGAGACCCTGGCGCAAGGCCTGCTGGGCGACTTCAACTGGGTGATCCCGACCGCGGCGACGCTGGCGGGGGCGCTGACGATGGCCTATTCGTTGCGCTTTATCTACGGCGTGTTCTTCGGCGCCCGGCAGCCCGACGTGCCCAACTACCCGCCGCACGAGCCGCCTCGCTTCATGAAGGTGCCGGTGGAGTTCCTGGTGGTGACCTGCCTGGTGGTCGGGCTGGTGCCGGCCTATACGGTGGGCGACCTGCTGGCGGCGGCTTCGCTGGCCACGCTGCGCGTGCCCCTGCCGGAGTACAGCCTGAACCTGTGGCACGGGGTCAACCTGCCGCTGCTGATGAGCCTGGTGTCGATGGGCGGGGGCGCGGCGCTGTTCTTCCTGCGCCGCCACGCGCTGCGGCGCCTGCAACACGCGATCAGCCACCTGAGCGCGCGCCAGTCATTCGAGCATGGCATGCATGCGCTGGAACGCTTTGCCGCAGCCGTCACGCGCTGGCTGGAGAATGGCTCGCTGCAGACCTATGTCGCCTGGATGCTGCTGGCGCTGCTGGCTGTGCCGGCATACTTCCTGGCCGACCTGGAATGGCTCGGTGGCAGCATGCCGGCGGGCGCCATCGACCTGATCGGCGCCGCCACGCTGGCGCTGCTCGGGCTGTGCGCGGTGGGCGTGGTGGTGACGCACGGCCAGCGGCTGTTCGCGCTGGTGCTGCTGGGCGGCTGCGGGTTGATGGTGTCGATGGCGTTCCTGCGGTTCTCCGCGCCGGACCTGGCACTGACGCAGATCTCGGTGGAGGTGGTGACGATCCTGCTGCTGGTGCTGGCGCTGTTCTACCTGCCGCGCGAGACGCCGGAGCGCGCCGGGGCGGCGCGCCGCGGGCGGGATCTGGTGCTGGCGCTTGGCGGCGGCACCTTGCTGGCGATGGCGGCCTACGCCGTGATGACGCGGCCCTATGACCCGGTGTCTGCCTTCTATATCGACCAGTCCGTGCCGGGCGGCGGCGGGCACAACGTGGTCAACGTGCTGCTGGTGGATTTCCGGGGCTTCGACACCATGGGCGAGATCTGCGTGCTGCTGATTGCAGGGCTGGCGGTGCAGGCGCTGCTCAAGGGCATGCGGCTGGACACCCCGTCGGCAGCGCCCGATGGCCTGCCGTGGAGCAGCCAGGCGCATCCGCTGCTGCTGGCCATGCTGGCGCGGCTGATGCTGCCGCTGACGCTGCTGGTGGCGGTCTATATCCTGCTGCGCGGGCACAACCTGCCGGGCGGCGGCTTTGTCGCGGCGCTGATCACGTCGGTGGCGCTGCTGCTGCAGTACGTCGCCAGCGGCGTGCGCTGGACCGAAGCGCGCATTGCGCCGGACTATCGCGCCATTGCCGGCGCGGGCATCCTGCTGGCGGGCCTGACCGGGCTGGGCAGCCTGGCCTTCGGCTATCCATTCCTGACCACCGCCTTCGGGCATTTCCACATACCGGGCATCGGCGAGGTGGAGCTGGCCACGGCGATGATCTTTGACCTGGGAGTCTTCTGCACCGTGACGGGAACCACGCTGGTGATCGTATCGCACCTGGGTGTGCGCAACCTGCCGCCGGCACAGGCCGCGGAGGACGCCTGATGGCCGCGCTCTACGCCATCACCATCGGCATCCTGGCCGCGGGCGGCATCTACCTGCTGCTGCGCGAGCGCGTCTTCACCGTGGTGCTGGGGCTGACGCTGCTGTCGTATGCGGTCAGCCTGTTCCTGCTGGGCATGGGGCGCCTGTCGATCGGCCGGCCGCCGGTGATCGTGGCGGGCGCCAGCTACGCGGACCCGCTGCCCCAGGCGCTGGTGCTGACCGCCATCGTGATCGCGTTCGGCATGACGGCGTTCGCGGTGGTGCTGGCGCTGCGCTCGCTGGGGCTGACCGGCAGCGACCATGTCGACGCCGCCGGCCAGCCGGAGGGGCGCGATGCCGATGGCGGCAATCAGGAGCCGCGGCCATGAACCACGCCGTGCTGCTGCCCATCCTGATCCCCATGTTTGCCGGTGCGCTGCTGACCGCGATGCCGGCCCAGCGGCTGCGCGCGCAGCGCATCGTCTGCGCCGTGGCCACGCTCTTGCTGGCGCCAGTGGCGGTGCACCTGCTGCGCCAGGCGGCTGGCGGCGAGATTGCGGTCTATGCGATGGGCAACTGGTCCGCGCCGTTCGGCATCGTGCTGCAGCTGGACCGCACCGGCGCGATGATGCTGGCCCTGACCGTGGTGCTGGCCGTCGCCGCGCTGGCGGCGGCGGGAGAGGGCACGGCCCGGCAGGGCCGGCATTTCCATGCGCTGTTCCAGTTCCAGCTGATGGGCCTGAACGGCGCCTTCCTGGCGGGCGACCTGTTCAACCTGTTCGTCTTCTTCGAGATCCTGCTGATCGCGTCCTATGCACTGCTGGTGCATGGGGCGGGGCGGGCGCGCATCGGCGCCGGGCTGCACTACGTGATCCTGAACCTGGTGGCGTCGTCGTTCTTCCTGGTCGCGGTCGGCGTGCTGTACGGGCTGTCGGGCACGCTGAACATGGCGCACCTCGGCCTGCGCCTGGCCGGCCTGCCGGCCCAGGACCTGCCGCTGGCGGTGGCTGCCGGCGCCATGCTGATGCTGGTCTTTGCGCTGAAGGCGGCGTTGTTCCCGCTGTATTTCTGGCTGCCGCGCGCCTACGCCAGCGCCACCGGCCCGGTCGCGGCGCTGTTTGCCATCATGACCAAGGTCGGCATCTACGCGATGCTGCGTTGCGATGCGCTGATCTTCGGCGGCCCGCAGGGACTGCTGGGGCCATTCCTGCATGACTGGGTGTTCGTGCTGGCGCTGGTCACGCTGGCGGTCGGCGCGCTGGGCGCGGTCGCCGCCGGCACGCTGCGCGCGATGACCAGCTACCTGGTGGTGACATCGGTCGGGTTGCTGGCCGCCTGCGTAGCGATGCAGACGCAGGCCGGCTGGGCCGCGGCGATGTTCTACCTGCTCAGCACCACGCTGTGCACCGCCGCGCTGTTCCTGCTGGCCGACGCGCTGGAGCCGGAGCCGGCGCGCGAGGACGGGGCCCCGGTCAGTGCCTCGCGGCTGGCCGGGCTGCTGTACCTGGTGGGCGTGGTGGCAGCGGTGGGGCTGCCGCCGCTGTCGGGCTTCCTCGGCAAGCTCATGGTCCTGCGCGCGACCCCGGCGCCGTGGGTGCCGGCGCTGTGGCCCGCGGTGCTGGTGTCGGGCCTGCTGCTGCTGATTGCCGTGTCCCGCACCGGCACGCGGCTGCTGTGGCGGCTGCCGCATGAGGCGGAGCGCGTGCCGGAAGGGGATGAATACCTCGACGAAGACCATCCCGGCGCGGCACGCCTGCGCGTGCGGCCCGACGCGCGCAAGCTGGCCTGCTGCGCGCTGCTGCTGGCGGGCAATGTCGCGCTGACGGTATGCGCGCGGCCGGTCAGCGACTATGTGGCTGACGCGGCGGCGCAGCTGCTGGACCGCGCCGCCTATCTCCGGGCGGTGCTGCCCGGGCAGCCGGGGTAGGACATGCTGCGGCGCCTGTTTCCCCATCCCTGGCTGAGCCTGATCCTGATGATCATGTGGCTGCTGCTGACCAACAGCCTGGCCCCCGGGCACTGGCTGCTGGGGGCACTGCTCGGCTGGGCCATCGGCCGGCTGGCCGACCGCTGGCTGGTGCTGGGCGCGTTTCGCCTGTCGCGGCCCGACCTGATCCTGCGGCTCAGCATCCATGTGCTGTTCGATATCGTGAAAGCCAACGTGGAAGTGGCCATCATGGTGCTGGGCCCCACCGCGCGCCTGCGCCCCGCCTTTATCGTGGTGCCGCTCGATGTCGAACACGAGCTCGCCACCACCGCACTGATCAGCATCGTCTCGCTCAGCCCCGGCACGCTGTGCGCAGAGCTGAGCGACGACCGCCGCGCCTTGCTCGTGCACGTGCTGGACCTGGAGGAAGAGGCCGCGCTTGTCGAGCTGATCAAGACGCGCTATGAAACCCCGCTCAAGGAGATCTTCCAATGCTTGCCATCGTGATACCGGTCTGCCTGGTGATCCTGGGCCTGGCCTTCCTGCTGACCCTGGCCCGGTTGCTGCGCGGACCCAGCCTGCCGGACCGCATCGTGGCGCTGGACACGCTGAATATCAACGCCATCGCGCTGATCGTGGTGCTCGGCATCAGCCTGGATTCGGCACTGTTCTTCGAGGCCGCGCTGCTGATCGCGGTGATGGGCTTTGTCGGCACCGTGGCGCTGTCCAAGTACCTGCAGCGCGGCGACATCATCGAATACTAGGGCCTGCCAGATGCTGCATCCTGTTGCGGAATTCATCGTGTGCGCGCTGCTGCTGGTGGGCAGCGTGTTCATGCTGGTCGGGGCGATCGGGCTGTTCCGGCTGCCGGACTTCTTCATGCGGCTGCATGGGCCGACCAAGTCGACCACACTGGGCGTGGGCGGGGTGGTGCTGGCCTCGGTGGCGTACTTCAGCTTCCGGGGCGATGCCAGCCTGCATGAACTGCTGGTGACCGCCTTCCTGTTCCTGACCGCGCCGATCAGCGCCCACATGCTGGCCAAGGCCGCGCTGCAGCGCCAGCTGCCGGTGGATCCGCGCACGCGCGGCAGCGGCTGGATGCCGCGCATCCGCGATTAGGACGCGACGCGCAAACCCGATCAACCCAAAGGAGACCAAGCCATGCCAACCCCGCAAGATCCGCGCCTTGGTGCCTGCTGCTACCTGCTGCACATGCTGCTGCAGCGCACCGAGATGACCCGGCCCGGGTTCCTCGATCAACTCATCCGCGGCGTCACTGCCGACCGGGATGGCATGCCGCAGGACGCGCCAGGCCGCGAGGACGCGCTGCCGGTGTTCGAAGAGACACTGCGCATGCTGACCTCTGCCAGTGACCAGCTGAAGGAAGCCGCCTCCCGGGCATAAGACGTTCTGGCCGCCACGGTTTACTTTCGCTGCAATGTGTCCTACACCCAGTCAGGCGATGCCGGCACCTTTCACGCCAGGGCAGGGGGTTTCATGGACTTGCAACACTCGGACAAAGTCTTCGCGGGCGCGATTCCCGAAGTCTATGAGGCCTTGATGGTGCCGATGATCTTTGCGCCATACGCTGCCGACATGGCTGCCCGCATCGCCGCGCTGCAGCCGCGGCGGGTGCTGGAACTGGCCGCCGGCACCGGCGTGCTGACCCGGGAAATCGCCGGGCGGCTGCCGGCCGATACCCTGATCGTTGCCACCGACCTCAACGCGCCGATGCTGGCGCGGGCCGAGCAGGCCGGCACCAGCCGCCCGGTGCACTGGCGCGAGGCCGACGCCATGGCGCTGCCGTTCGCCGATGCCAGCTTCGACATGGTCGCCTGCCAGTTTGGCGTGATGTTCTTCCCGGACAAGGGCCGCGCCTTCGCCGAAGCCCGCCGCGTGCTGGTGCCGGGCGGCACGCTGATCTTCAATGTCTGGGACCAGCTGGAATTCAACGCCTTTGCCCGCGATGTCACTGCGGCACTCGCCACGCTGTTTCCCGACGCGCCGCCCGAATTCATGGCCCGCGTCCCGCACGGCTACCACAGCCAGGCCACCATCGAGCAGGATCTGCGCCTGGGCGGATTCCAGTCATCCCCGGTCTTTGAAACCGTCGCGGCAACCAGCCGCGCCAGCGCCGCCCGCATCCCGGCGGTGGCATTCTGCCAGGGCACGCCGTTGCGCGCCGACCTGGAGCGGCGCGGACCGGATGCGCTCGGCCGGGCAACCGACCATTGCGAACAGGCGTTCCTGGAGACTTACGGCGCCGGTCCGTTGGCGGGGCCGATGCAGGCGCACGTGGTGATGGTAACGGCGCCCGCCGGTTAAGGCTGCCCCGGCAGTTCGCCGCGGCGCCACCCGGGCGGTGGCCTGGCTGCAGCGGTTGGCTTGAGACTGCACGGATCGTCGGCTACCATCAGCGCGGCGCGGTCCGGATTCCCTGGCGCGCACTGTCGGACTTGACTACGATGCCCCTTGTACGACGCGTGCTCGCGATCGGTCTGCTCTTAGGTTCGCTGTCGGGATGCGATTTCCTGCGCGGCTACGCCGAAGGCGAATCCGCGGTCATGCGCGACTTCAGGGCCGGGGGTCGAGCCGCTGACCTCGGGGCGGCGCGCTTTGTCTTCGATGACTTCGGCGGCCTGAGCACCGATACTCTGGAAACCAATGCGCTGCCGTGGAAGCTGGCAACGACGGCGCTGCTGCTGGCCGGCGGCCCCGGCGTTCCGCTCACCCAGGACGCCTTGCGCCGGGCGCTGCGCGAGTTTGGCTTCATCTATCCCGATGCGGTCCGCAACTGGCCGCGCCAGCAACAGCCCCGGTTCGACAAGCCCCTGGGCGTGGTCAGCGGAATGATCCGCCGGGACATCCCGAAGATCCGCCTGGAGGTGTCCAACCTGGGATGCGCATCGTGCCATGCGGGCATCACCTACGGGAAGGACGGGCGCCCCACCAACGATGTCTGGCTGGGGCTGCCGAATACCTCGCTCAACCTCGACGCCTTCGTCGCTGCGGTCTATCAGGCGGTGAAGCGGGTGAAATCCGATCCGGAAACGCTCCTCTCAGCCATCCACCAGCTTTACCCCGACACCAGCAAGGAGGAAATGGATACCATCCGGAAATTCGTCTGGCCGCGGCTGGTGAAGCGGGTGGCGGAACTCGAAGCCAGCGGTGACGAGCCACTGCCGTTCAGCAACGGGGCGGCCGGCAGCACCAATGGTGTCGCGGCACTCAAGTTCCAGTTTCATCTTCTCTCAGCGGGCACGGCCGCCAGGGGTTCTACCTCGATTCCGGAACTGGGCTACCGCAGCCTGCGCTCTTCGCTGCTCTACGACGGCGTCTATACCAGCAAGGGCGCGCCGCGCTTTGCGCCGGTAGCGCCTGGTGCCGCCGATGATGCCGGGCGGCTGGCGCATATCGTGGCTTTCTTCACGGTGCCGACCATGGGCATGCCGCCGGATCGCGCCGGCCGCGCCATTCCGCAGGTGGAAGACGTCATGCGATTCATGGCGGGCTACACGCCGCCGCCGTTTCCGGGCCCGGTTGACCGCCCCCGCGCCGCGCGCGGCCGTGCCGTCTTTGATGCCCATTGTGCCCAGTGCCACGGCAGCTACAGCCAGGACACAGAGCGCCCGCGCCTTGTCAGCTTCCCCAACCGGTTGGTGGCACAGGCGGATATCGGGACTGACCCGACACGCTGGCAAGCGATCGATCCCGGCCTGCTGCAAGCCATCTCGCGCTCCGAGCTGGGCAAGCATATCGACGCGGCCAACACCGGGGGCTATGTCGCGCCCATCCTCTCCGGCGTGTGGGCGACGGCGCCGTACCTGCATAACGGCTCCGTGCCCACGCTCTGGCATCTCATGCATCCGCAGGCGCGGCCCAGGCGCTTCTGGGTCGGCGGTCATGCACTGGACTACGGCAAGCTGGGCATCGCCGGCAGGCTCGATGCGGACGGCACCTGGGCCTATCCGGCCAGCTACCAGCCGTGGTCGAAACCCGTGCTCTACGACACCGCGACAGCGGGGCGCGACAACCGCGGCCATGAACAGGCGTTCTCGACCCTTGCAGAAGGCGACAAGGATGCATTGCTGGAATTCCTGAAGCTGCTTTAGTCTTGTGGGCCCCTGTTCACGACGCCATCTTTTGGCAGCTTGACCCGGCTGAAGGCCCGGCAGTAGCATCAGTTCAGCGCAACCAGGATGGAGCGCAGAAGATGATTGTCGATCTCTCTCATGTGTTCCACGACGGGATGCCTGGCGTCCTCTTCAAGCGCGAAACCGGCGAAGCGGTCGAACTGACCGCGCATATCCGGCCGTTCATGACGCATGCGCAATCAGGCTGGCACTACGAGGGCAAAGCCTCGTTCGAGATTTCCGAGGTGGCGTTCCAGACGTCCGTCGGCACCAAGCTGGATGCACCCCGTCATCGCTTCGAAGGCGCGGAAGACATTGCTGCCCTCGATCTCAGCCGGCTGGTGCTTGACGGCGTTGTCATCGATGCCCGCCACGCAACCCCCGGACAACAACTGGCGTGGAATGACCTGCAGTTTCCCGAGCAACTCGCAGGCCGGGCTGTGTTGGTGAATTTCGACTGGGATCGCCATTGGGGAACGGAGATCTATCGATCGCACCCGTTTGTCTCACGCGACGTGATTGACCGGCTCTGCGATGCGGGCATTTCTTTGTTCGGGGTGGATTGCGCGAACGTCGACTCCACCCAGGACCCGGAACGCCCGGCGCACACCCGGTTTCTCGGACGAGGCATCCTGATCGTCGAGAACCTCACCGGACTGTCGCGCCTGCATGGCGTGCCGTTTCGCTTCTTTTCCATCCCCCTGAAGGCGCGGGACGCGGCGGCTTTCCCCGTCCGCGCTTTCGCCGAGGTGCGCGAACACGCATAGCCAGGACCGCGCCCCGGGTAAGGGCCGCAAGCGTCGTTGGTTCAGGATGCTTGCACCAACTCTGCAGCGGGGAGTCTTGCGCTTCGCGGGATGCCCCGGACCGGCACCGGCCCAAAGCGCATGATGTTCACAAGCCTGTTTCCGCGCGGCAAGCGCTGGCTTTCGGCAAGCATGGCGGCATGACCAGGTGAATCGGCCAGCGCCGACATCGGCACGCCGGCAAAACCCCTGGCGGTCATGGCCAGCCAGAACCGGTACCAGCGGCGCCCGATGTCAAAACTCGTGACGTCGGGTGGGGCATGAATCAGGACGATCCGGGCCGCGCTTTTCACTTTTGCGCTTTCCGATGTCAGCAGGCGGGTCAGCGAAAGCGCCGAGAGCAGCCGGACCACACGGGGTTTAAGCGCAATCGACGCGCCCCAGGCTTCCCAACGCGACAGTGCCATGCATTCGGCCGAAAGCCCGTCGCGCGGCCAGCCCGGATCGTGCGGTGACAAGCGCAGCCAGTGACAGAGCTCCTCGGCAAACCGTGGGTCCTTCAATCCCGCAGCAGCGGCATCGTCATACCAATTGGCGATTTGCGCCGTGCTGTCCTCGCTCGCCAGCGTGACGAACTCCGCGTGGGCCGCAGCGCATTCACTCAACGACTTGATCTGCGGCGGGGTCGCACGGAGAAACTTGCCTCGATAGGCGCGGCGCGTGTCCACGAAGGCGGCAAGGGGATCCGGGCTCGCACCTGATGTGATCAGGCCAGATGCGGCCGGGCGCAGGCCCTGGGTAGCGGGCGGGTAGGGCAGGCCGGACACCTCAGGCTGCGTAAGCCCCAACCCAAGCGTCGACAACGCCATGGCCATGCCTTCCCAGGCCATGCCCAGGGCGATCTGGTTGTCCCGCCCGGTGGGGTCGCCCACCGCTAGCCATCGCACAGGGTCTTCAAACAGTTCAACCTTGTCGCCGGCAAAGCGCCAGCGAGCGGGCTGGATATTGTGCGCGCTGGGAGCGCGGCCAGCCTGGGCGACGAGGGTGAGTTGCTGATCGCGCGTAAGCATATCGCTAGATGGCTTTCCTGAAGAGATGCAGTTGATGCAGCACCGTGGCCCCCATCTTCTCCATTTGCTTCAGGCTGGCGCCGTTCGAATCCGACACCCAGCTGATCCCCAGGTGCGAGTACCCGGCACCGCGCATCGCCTTGAGCAGATGGTGCAGCATGACGCCGTTGACGCCGCGGCTGTGGTAGTCCCTACGCACGGAAAAAAAGATGATCGCCGCACGCTTGCGGCTGGCGCGGAACCTGATCAGATGCCAGAGCGTGGACAGCTTCAGGCGGAAGCCGGTGGCACGCAGAAACGGATTGAGGTCCGGCACGCACAGCAGCACCCCGATCGGCTCCCTGTTGAAATAAGCGGTATAGGACAGGCGCTCGTCGATGATCCACATCATGCCGGCGCAGGGGAACAGGAATTCCTCCTCCGTCAGCGGCACGAACATCGGATTGCCGGCGAAACCATCGTTCAGGACAGCGCATGCTTCCAGCAGGCGCCGGTCAAAGCCGCGCCGCCGGATCGGCTCGAATTGCCAGGCGGGATCGTCCAGCAGCGCGCGTTGCTTGCTCCCGATCAACTGCTGCGGATCGTAGCTGCGCACGTCAAGCTCGAACGTGCGCATCGGAAAGAACGGCTCGAAGCCGCATGCCTGGAGCAGCCTGGCAATATGCGGCGGCGTGTATTCCTGGTAGGTGTATGGCGGATGCTCGAAGCCCTCGGTGACGATGCCGATCATCTGCGTGATCGTCAAATTAAAACTGCCAGCCAGTTCGTCACAGCCGTTGTGCTTCACCCAACCCGCCGCCGCGTCGAGCAGCGCTTGCGCGACCTCCACGTCATCGACGCAGTCGAACATGCCGAAGTAGCCGCGCTTCTCGCCGTATTGCTGATTGGATGCATCGTGGATATGGGCCAGGATACGGCCCACGATCTGTCCGTCCCGATGGGCAGTGAACCAGGTGCGGCGCGCAAACTGCCGGAACAGCGGGTTCTTCGCCGGATCCAGCGCGCGCGCAAGATCCCCCTTCATCGGCGAGACAAAATGGGTATCGCGGCCATAGCAGGCGAAGGGCGCCTCGAAGAACGCGTCGAAATCGCCTTCACGCAGCACGGTTGTCATGCGGCCTCCCGCTGCCCGAGATGGCGCGCCAGCCGCAGGATCACCGCGGCGCGCAGCTCGCCGATGGCCGCGTTGGCGCCTTGCGGCAGGTTCAGCAGCACCACCTGCGCGGGCTGGCGCGCGATCAGCAAGGCATGGGTCATTTCGTGGCGCTCGAGCAGGTCTACCAGCTGCTCCGCGGCCTCGACCCGATCGCCTTCGCGGATCCTGGCCCACGCCCTGGCGTCGCCGATCGACACGGGCTCACGCCGCTTGCCGGCCAGGTTGAACAGCCCGTCCAGCGCGTAGCCAGCAAGCTCCGCGTTGCCGAGCACCACATGGTCAGCGGTCTGCGGCAGGCGCCTGAGCGAATGCAGGAAGCCCTCCGGCGTATCCAGCCGGGCATGGAGCAGCCAGCGCAGGAATGCATTGCCATCGCCCGCCAGCGACATGGCGCGAATGCGGACAAAAATGGCCGTCAGCAGCACCCATGCGATGGCGACAGGCATGCCGCGCAGGCCAGCCTCGGCGAAGCCCGGGCCGGGCCCGCGCGAGGCCAGCGCCATCACGCTGGCCAGCACGACGGCGAAGAGCAGGGCGGCTGCGATATGCGCGAGCAGCCCGCGCACGACCCGCTGCGATTCCGACAGGTTGAGGAACACATAGACGAATGCCAGCGCCCCAAGCGCCCCCAGGCGAACCGGCACATGGCCGAGTTCCTCGCGGAAGTCGGTGGCCGCGAGCGGGACGGCCAGGGCCACGACCACCACCACCGCCCGGGCCAGGCGTTCCTCGTTGTCGGACAACTCGGCATCGCGCAGCCACAGCAGGAACCAGCCATTGCTTGCCGTGACCACGGCGAAGCAGCCAAGGAACGCCAGCAGCAGCAGCGTATTGCCCGGCAGATCGGTAAAGAGATTGATGACAAAGAACAGCACCGACACGCCCAGTGCCATCAGCTTCAGCCACAACGGGTGGTGGCGCCGCACCAGGTGCTCGGCAAACAGGGTCATGGCAATGGGCAGCAGGGTCGCCGCAGCAAACACCAGCTGCGCAAGCAGCGTGCCGCCAAACAGCCAGGAAAAGCCCCGGACCGCCAGCAGCGCCGTCAGCACCCCGAACAGGAAGAGGCCCGTGCCGGCCCCGGCCTCGCGCCGGGACCAAAGGAAATGCAGGTAGAGCCCGCAGCCCACCGCGCCGAGCCAGGTAACGGCCACATCGCTTGCCAGGGCGTCAATCACGCGTCAACCTTCATCTCGCATCAACCTCGCCATGAAGCGCCGTACCAGCGCGCGCACGGCCCATGCCGTCAGCGCATTGCGCGGCGTCTCGACACGCATGCTCCAGGGATTGAAGAAATAGCCGCGCACACCGGCCAGCCGCGGCCGGCCAAGCACCAGCTTGATCGCTTCGAACGCCATCAGATTGCCCGTGGTGATCACCATCGGCGCAAACGACATGCGCTTGCGCTTGCCGGTCAGCAGGTCCTTGGCGATGCCAAGCTCCACATGCCGGACGGAACTCGAGTTGACCATCACATATTCCAGTTCCTTGCCCAGGCATTCCTGCCTGACCTCCGGCGTCAGGGACTTCCAGTCCATGCCGGCCGTGGGATAGGAAAGACGCTCCTCGGGCCGGGGATCCTGCGGACGGACGACCGTGACGGAGGGCAGGGGAGCGGTATAGGCGTCGATGACGGTCGCACCATGCTCCCGCGCCTTGCGATAGAGCGCGATGCCCGCGGCCATGTCATCCATGCCGTTGACCACGATCTTGTAACGGCTCAGCAGGTCATCGAGCTTGTCGGTCCATTCCGCGCCGAAGGTCTCGATGGCGAGTTCCGGGTTGATGCGCCGGATCTGCGCCACGGTGGCCTCGACCTTGTTCACGCCAACGGTATCCAGGCTGGCAAACACCTGGCGGTTCAGGTTCGACACGTCGAACGCATCGAAGTCCGCCAGCGCGAAGCCGCCAATGCCCACCCGTGCCAGCGCCTGCAGGCAGGCGCCGCCCATGCCGCCGACACCGCAGATCAGCACCCGTGCATTGCGCAATTGCTGCTGTTCCGCGTCGGTCACGAAACCGATGTTGCGGGTGGTGAATTCCTCGTATGAAAACGGTGGAATCATTGGCTTTTCCTTGCGCGCAGGACTCCCATCGGCTCGCGCGGGTTCAGCCAGTGGAACAATGGCAGGACGATCCGACCGACAGCCAGGAACGCAATCTGATAAAGGATGGCGGGCAGGGAGTCCCGAGGGACTTCCCGCAACAGGTATTTCCGTGCGCTGGCCAGGTCCAGGCAAGCGATCTGCAGGAAATCGTCGCCGCGCTGGTAATCAAGTTCCCGCTGGCAGAGTTCGTTGGCGCGCTCGTCCCGATGCTTCGGTGCCTGGTCGAACGTCTTCTTGAGATTGTCCGAGCCGCCCGTATAGGCATCGGTAATCACGAACCGCGCCTCGTCAAATCCCGCCGCCCGGTCAACCCCAAAGACATGCCGGTGCGATTTCATGATCTCGCGGGCCACGCTCAGGTGTTCAAAGCTGCGCCGCGACGGCTCGAAGGGATTGGGATAGGCCGTGACAAAGACCTCGGCAACCTTGCCGATAATGGCCGGCACCTGGGTCACATTGCTGATCCAGATCGGGCGCAGGCCGCGGCGGAAGAAAAGCAGGATGCAGGTCAGCCCGTACAGCACCCAGGACAGTCCTTGCGTGCGATAGCCCGGATCGACCATCACCAGCCCAAGGTGAATCGCCTCGGCCGGCCGTCCCTTGATCTCGATCGGCATGACCGACAGCGCATTGAACGCAATCGCCTGGCCGCTGTCCCGGTCATAAAGCAGCGTGATCACGGCCCGCCGCAGCCTTTCAGGGTCGCCGGAAAGCACCCCGTAATCGAGGTCCTTGCCGATTCCCCGCTGCACGATGCCGCGCATCTCGGCCAGCATGGCTTCGAGCTGCTGTGCGTCCATCCACAAGCCGGGCCGCTCGACGACGCGGATCCGGACGGACCGGCTGGCCTTCAGGCTCAGGTCCAGGTAGCGCAGCCGCTGTCGAAAAGGCCCGATGAATTTGAACATGCAGGTTTGGCTGGTGCCTTGTTCTTGTGTGGCGGGACTGGTAGGCAAGTGTGGATTGGAGCATATAACAGCCAGTCCATGGTGTCACGGGCGTGGCCATGGGAAGAAGGCCGACAGCAGGCCAGTTTTGGCAACGGGGTACGACATTTCTATTTGGCTCAAGTACGACATTACTAATTAGCCCTGACATGCAATGATCGCATAATGTATATTACGTTAAATGGGAAAAGGTATGAGCACGACTTTCAACGAAGGCGACCGTTAATTTGCAGAAGTTTGTTACCCGTTTTTGCATAAATTTGTTACCCGCCCCCTAGGCGCTCACCTTTCGGATGCTGGCAGTTCCGATGACGCCTTGTTCGTCCGTACAGCCCGCTGTGGACGCCCTTGCGGGTGTCATTTGGCCCCAAATGCCTCTCCGATCTGCCGGGCCCGTTTGACTTCATCGCTATGCAGATAGACCGACGTCGTCGACACGGACGCATGCCGCAGGTTGTCTCGAACGATGGTCAGTTCCGCGCCGCTTCCTAGCGCGTGTGTGGCGTGCGTATGGCGCATCCAGTGTGGACTGGCGCGGCGCAGCTTGTCCGCGGCCGCGGGATGGTCCGCACCAATGACATCCGCAGCCAGCTTGAAGAACCGCTTCACCACATGCCATAGCCGCGTGCTCGAGATGCCGATCTCGGGCTCGCCGCCCAGATCACCGACCAGGCGAACCTCGGGACGCCACAAACGCCGACTGATGGGCAGTCCGCGTTCCGTCAGGTAGCGCTCCACCGCCCGTCGCGCCAACGGGGGCATTGCCACGTTGCCGCTGCGGCCGCCCTTGCCGGTCAGCTTGAGCCATTCGTCGCCTTGCGCGTCGGTCCAGACATCCCCGAGCGTGGCTCCTACCAGCTCGCTGGGGCGTAGCCCGGTCGCATAGGCAAAATCCAGCACGAAGCGCAGGCGCTGCGCCGCGGCGGCCTCCCAGCCGTGGGACCATTCGAGCCCGTCAGCAATGGTCCGCACTAACTTCCATTCACCGTCGGTAAAGGCGCGCGAATTGTCCAGCGCCGCGGTGCGGCCGCCGCCGCGCACCTTGATGCCGGCGAAGGGATTGGCCAGCACGTAGCGTTGCTCGACCAGCCAGCGGAACATCGCCCCAAGGATCGACAGCGCATGGGCGACCGAGCGTGCGGCCAGCGCACCGGTGAACGGCCGCCAGTCCGGCGACGAGCGCGGGCGTGGCGGCCCGACCCACCGCTCTCGCGGCATGGGCCGCCGCAGGAAGGTGCGGTAGGCCACGGCGTCTTCGGTGGTCAACGACGACAGCGGCCGCTGACGCTCGACGATGGCCCACAGCATCAGCCGTTCCGCTTCCTTGCGGTAGGTGCGATGAGTGGCCGGCGACTCGTGCAGTGCCAGCCAGGCCTGCACCGCCTCGTAGTCGTTGTCCGCGGTCAAGGTGCACGTCGCGCGCGGGGCGCGAAAGCGCCCTTCGGAGCCGTCGACCTGATGGGGCAAGCGTAGTTGCTCCCACGGCACGACGCTGCTGCGCCGCTCCTGCACGATCAGCGCGCGGGCCCGCTCGGTCAGCTCAGGATGCGCGGCGAAGAACGCCTCGATCTGTCTGGCACCGGTAGCGCCCAGCCCGGGGATGGTTGCCCACCAGCGTCGACGCCTGGGCACGCGCACCGTCAGCGCCGCCAGCGTCTCGATGCCGTGGGCGCGCAAGGCAGCGACGGCGCGAGCCGGCAGCCAGCGACTGATGTCGTCGGTGATCGCTGGCTGTGGCGTGGGCAGCGTGCGCAAGACCTCAATAGCACGGTCGGCCGCCCTGCCCTGCGCCACCCGCGCCGACGCCGGTATCTCGAACAACGCGGCCAGATCGTCGCGGCCGCGCTCGCGTGCCAGCGAGGCGAGCCGGCGGCGAATGCGGCCCAGCACGGCGCGCGAGGATTGGCCGCGCGCCCTCTCCTCTCCCAGGTATTGCGCCACGGCTTGCCGGGAGCTGAGGCCGGCATGCCAGGCACGCAGCGCGGCCAGGGAGGCGGCATCGGGGAATGCCGTGGAAGCATCGGCGGAGGCCGTATCCATACCCGTGCTGGCGGCAGATGCGGAGTTCGGTAGGGTCAGGCGCGATTTCATGGGCGCCAGTTTAGCGCACCGAAATGGCTATTATGATAAGCATACTGTGCCGTTCGTATTTTGGCGAGAATGGCTCGGAGCCCCGCTAGGCTCTACAAACCTTGACCGTCTTGTAGAACATTGATGACGCCCACCGGGGAACGTCTATCGAACTCGGCCATCGCAATGCGGCATTGGTAACGCCTGTAATGATCTCTACACAGTTGTAGAACACGCTACGAAGGCCTACGCTTGCAGCGATGACATACCTCGCTGCTCCCTGGCTCCTCCTTCTCGTTACGCTGCCCGCTGGCAGCACCACCGCTCGCATGCGGTTATGGCGCGCCGTGAATGCGCTTGGCTGCGCCACGCTGCGCGATGGCGCCTACTTGCTTCCTGCGTCCCCCGAACGCGCCGAGCGGCTGAACCTGTTGGCCACGGATGTGCGTCGTCACCAGGGAGAGGCTTGGCTCTTGGCTGTCAGCGCCGATGGGGAGCAGGAGCGCGCCTTTGCACTGTTGTTCGACCGCTCGCCGGACTACGCCCAGTTGCAGGCGGACATCGATCAAAGCGGCGCCGCTCTTGCGCAAAGCAATGCCGCCGAAGTCCGGCGCTTGCTTGACCGTTACCAACGCGCCATCAACGCCATTCGTGCCGTCGACTTTTTTCCCAACGACGCGTCCAACCGAGTGTCCGCGAGCTGGGACGCATTTCAGCGCGGGGCCGGTCGGGTTCTCTCGCCAGGTGAGCCGCACGCGGCGGACATGGGCATCGTTCCCAGGGATCCCGCCCAGTACCAGGGACGCCGCTGGGCAACACGGCGACATATTTGGATTGACCGCATCGCCTGCGCCTGGCTGATTCAGCGCTTCATTGATCCGCACGCGACATTCCTCTGGCTTGCTGATCCGCAGGCGTGTCCCGATGACGCGCTTGGATTCGATTTCGACGGTGCCGCTTTCACGCACGTGGGCCAGCGCGTCAGTTTCGAGGTGTTGTTGGCCAGCTTTGGGCTGGAGGAAGACCGCGCCCTTGCCCGCATCGCCGCGATCGTCCATGCCCTGGATGTCGGCGGGGACCCGCCCGCGGAGGCCGCCGGTCTCGAAGCGATGCTGTCAGGGCTGCGGCAGACCGCTCGGGACGACGACCAATTGCTCGCCGAAGGCATACCGGTTCTGAGCGCGTTGCATCGTCATTTCAGCACCCGGCCCAAGCGCTGATCTCTCACTTACCTATGCACCAATGAAAGCCGATCGCACTACCGTTCCGTCCCCCTCAGGGGGGTCTTACACCCTGTGGCAACTGGTGGCGTACATGCTGCGCCTGGGCACCCTGGGCTTTGGCGGCCCCGTGGCGTTGGCTGGCTATATGCATCGCGACCTTGTCGAGTCGCGCAACTGGTTCACCGAGGCCGACTACAAGGAAGGACTGGCCCTGGCCCAATTGGCGCCCGGCCCGCTGGCAGCACAGCTTGCCATCTATCTCGGTTTTGTCCACTACCGTATTGCCGGCGCGACCCTGGTCGGCATCGCCTTTGTGCTTCCGTCCTTCCTCATGGTGTTGGCGCTGGGTTGGGCATACGTGCGCTTTGGCGGCCTGACGTGGATGCAGTCGGTCTTCTACGGCGTGGGTGCCGCGGTGATCGGAATTATCGCGATCAGTGCGTACAAGCTGACGCGCAAGAGTGTTGGCGGTGACCCCTTGCTCTGGACCATCTATGCCGTCCTGGTCGCGGTCACCATCATCACGGAATCAGAGATCGCGTGGCTGTTCATTGCCGCCGGCGTCCTCGTGTGGTTCTGGCGCGCGCCGCCGAAGTGGTTCAAACAAGGTGGCATGCCGATCGCTGCTGCGTGGCAAATTGCGCCGGGCTCGGGAATTTTGACCAACTTCGATTTGCCGTTGCTGACGCAGATTGGGTTGTTCTTTGCCAAGGCTGGCGCCTTCGTCTTCGGCTCGGGCCTTGCCATCGTTCCGTTCCTGTACGGCGGCGTCGTGACCGAGCATCAATGGCTCAACGAAAAGCAGTTCGTCGATGCGGTAGCGGTGGCGATGATTACGC
This sequence comes from Cupriavidus sp. GW821-FHT07C08, assembly GCF_059419025.1. Lineage (NCBI taxonomy): Bacteria > Pseudomonadati > Pseudomonadota > Betaproteobacteria > Burkholderiales > Burkholderiaceae > Cupriavidus > Cupriavidus sp. GW821-FHT07C08. Next base: position 65,799 of record NZ_JBWKQZ010000001.1, on the reverse strand, counting down.
CGGGTCCCGTCGTCATCACGGTGGGCTTTATCGGCTATCTGGTGGCTGGGCTTCCCGGGGCCATCGTCGCTTCGTTGGCCACCTTCCTGCCGTGCTATCTGTTCACCGTGATTCCGGCGCCCTACTTCAAGAAGTACGGGAAGCTGCCTGCCATTGTCGCCTTCGTGGACGGCGTGACAGCCGCCGCAGTCGGGGCCATCACGGGCGCCGTCGTTGTGCTGGCTAAACGTTCCATTATCGATGCACCCACACTGGTGTTGGCGATCGTGACCGTGCTGCTGCTTTGGCGATTCAAGAAGTTGCCGGAACCGGCGATTGTCGCTGGCGCCGCGGCAGTGGGTCTCCTGGTGTATCCGCTGCTGCGGTCCTGAAACCCTGATGCGGGCGGCCAGGCACCCGTACCCATGAGGAGACGACCATGAAATGGGTCACCCGCGAAAGGCCAAAGATCGACCGCATTGCCTGTCCTTGGCTGATCGCCCGCTATATCGATGAGACGCCTGAGTTTTTGTATGTGCCGCCGGCCGACGTATTGGCTGTTGCACAAAGCACTGGCGCCGTTCCATATGATGTGCCCGATGTGGAGTTGTCGCATGTCGGCGACCATTGCAGCTTCGATGCCTTTCTCGATAAGTACGGATTAGCCGAGCCGGCCCTGCAGCAGCTTGCCGCCATCGTGCGTGGCGCGGACACATCGAGGCTGGACCTCACGCCACAGTCGGCGGGACTTTATGCCATCTCGCTCGGTTTATCGCGGCGCTTTGCCGACGATCACGAGATGCTTCGCCATGGCGTGGTTCTCTACGATGCGCTGTACGCCTGGTGCAGGGATTGCCAATCGGAGACGCACAACTGGCCACCAGCGCAACGCATCTGAACGCAGCAGCTGGCAGCCTGCTGCGAGATCAATGGCAATGTCGAATGCCAGTCTTGTGGTCCATATGGCAGCCATTTCGATCGGTGCCGCCGCTATGCGACCACGCCGCAGTAGACGCGAAACCGAGGACCGCAAAGATAAGAACAATGGCGCTGCGCAGCATGATGTCTCCGTCCGTCTAGTGTTGATTTGACGGTAAGGTAGCACCGAAGACGCATTTGGCCATCCCTTCGCAAGGAGGGATGGCCACCTCCTCAAGCGCGGAGGCTTACTTCACCGCGAACCTGACGGTTACGGTTTTGCCATCGGCAAAGGCGACATTTGCCACCACCTTCGCACCGGGAGCCACGGCGATTTGTTCGGCGCCCACCAGCACATTTCCTTCCGCGGGCTTGAGCGCCGTCTCGCTCTTCTTGCTGCCATTGAGCACCGTCAGCTTGCCGCTCGCGCCCGCGACCGACTTCTTCTGGTCATGGTCGTCCACGTACAGGCTGACGTTGCCGTCCTTTGCCACCAGTTCGAACTGCATATCGCTCGCCGTCTGCACGACGCCGCCGTACTGCGCCGGCTTAGCGCCGTGCGCCATCGCCGTGCCCGAGATCGAGATGCAGATTGCGGCCAGCGCCGCGGCAATGCGTTGGTTCATAGTCCACTCCAAAAAACAGTGGGCGGCTCGAGGGCGCCGCCCTGACCCATTTCAATAGGCGTGCGTGCCGGCTTGGCCGGCGAGTTCTTCGATGGATTCACGCCCGAACAGCCATACCGCCAGCGGCGTCAGCACGGTGTCCAGCAAGGTCGAGCTGACCAGCCCCCCGAAGATCACGACGGCCACCGGATGCAAGATCTCCTTGCCGGGCGCATCGGCCGCCACCAATAGCGGCGTCAGAGCGAATGCCGCCACGAGAGCGGTCATGAGCACCGGGGTCAGACGCTCCAGCGAGCCTCTGACGATCATCGGCATGCCGAACGACTCCCCTTCGAGCCGGCAAAGATTGATGTAATGGCTGACCTTGAGAATGCCATTGCGCGTCGCGATGCCGGTCAGCGTGATGAAACCGACCATCGATGCGACGGACAACGTCAGGCCCGCGGCCCACATCGCAATGACGCTGCCAATCAGCGCGAAAGGTATGTTGGCCATGATGATCAGCGTCAGCCGATGCGCGCGATATCGGGAATACAACACCAGGTAGATCAACGCCAATGACATGACGGCCAGGAGAGCAATCAGCTGCGTAGCCAGCTCCTGCGCCTGGAATTGCCCCTCGATGCTGACGAAGTACCCGCCCGGCAGACTGGACTGCGCGACCGCGCCCCGTACTCCGGCGATGATGCGGCCCATGTCGGAGCCGTCGGTATTGGCGTAGACGACGATTCGTCGCCGGCCATTTTCCCGGCCGATCTGATTGGGGCCATCGCCCTCTTCCACCGATGCGATGGCGGCCAGCGGCACGGGCCCGCGTGGCGACTGGATCATGATGCGCGCCAGATCCTGTGGCGTGCGCTGCGTTTCGGCCAGCCGCACAACGAGATCATGACGTCTCACGCCCTCGATAACCTGGGATGCCCGTGCGCCTTCGGAGAGCGTCTGCATGGCGCCCAGCGCATCGCCGGGCGTGATGCCATACTGCGCGGCCTTTCGATAATCCAGGCGCACGTTCACCTGTGGAATCAATACCTGTCTCTCGACCGTGATGTCGACCAGGCCGGGCACCTGCGCCAGGCGACCGCGGACGGATTCCGCCAAGCCCCGCAGGGTATCGAGGTCGTCGCCGTAGATCTTCAGGGCGATCTGCGCCCGCACGCCCGACAGCAGATGGTCCAGGCGATGAGAGATCGGCTGCCCGATGGCGACGGATGCAGGCAGCGAGGAGAGTTGTGCGCGGATGGCGGCCATGACTTCCTCGCGGCTGCGATCGGAACGCTTCAGGTCGACATCGATCTCGGACGAATGCACCCCTTCGGCATGCTCGTCGAGCTCCGCGCGGCCAGTACGGCGGCCCACCTGCGTGACTTCCGGTACCTGGCGAATCAGCGATTCGGCCAAGGCGCCCATGCGGTTCGCCTCCGTCAGCGATGTGCCCGGATTGAACATCAGGGACATGACCAGCGAGCCCTCGTTGAAAGCCGGCAGGAAGGCCCGCGGAAGCCACGGTATCGATGCCGCCGCGATAAGCGCGGCGATCCCGGCGCCAGCGAGAATGACCCGGGCACGCGGAAACGACCAGTTCAGCACGCGCGTATCGACCCGCTTGAGCCATCGCACCAAGGGACTATCGGGATGGTCCAGGCGCTTCATGCCGGGAAGCAGGTAGTAGGACAGCACCGGTGTGACGGTCATCGACACCAGCATCGACGCAAGGATGGACACGATATAGGCCACGCCCAATGGCGCGAACAACCGGCCCTCGATGCCTGGTAGCGCAAACAGCGGCACGAACACCAGGACGACGATCAACGTGGCATAGACGATGCCCGAGCGCACCTCCACGGACGCGCGCCAGATCGTCTCCAGTACCGCAGGCGCCTCCGTCATGGTCTTGCGCTGCTTGAGCCGGCGCAGGATGTTCTCCACATCGACCACCGCATCGTCGACCAATTCGCCAATGGCGATGGCCAAGCCCCCCAGCGTCATCACGTTGATCGACTGGCCCAACACGTGAAAGGCCAGCGCCGTCACGGCCAGGGACAGCGGAATGGCGATCAGAGAAATGGCGGTCGTGCGAGCACTGAGCAGGAAGGCAAAGAGGATGATCGCGACCATGATGGCGCCGTCGCGCAGTGCCTCAACCACATTACCGATGGAAGCCTCGATGAAATCCGCTTGCCGGAACAGCACGCGCGGCGCTTCCAGGCCCTTGGGCATGCCCTGCTTGAGCTCGGCCAGCGCCGCTTCCAGTTCGCGTGTCAGCTTGACGGTATCGGCGTCCGGTTGCTTTTGCACACTGACAATAACGGCCGGCTTGCCGTTGAACCCGGCGTCGCCGCGTTTGACCGCGGGGGCATGGCGCACACTGGCGACCTGCTGGAGCAGCACCGGGGCACCATCGCGATATGCGACGGCCAGCCCGCCGAGATCATCCAGGCGCGTCGTACGGCCCAGGTTGCGAATCAGATATTCCCGGCCGTTCAGGTCGATGAAGCCGCCACTGCTGTTGCTGGCGAAGTCCCGCAGCGCGTCGGACAACTGGCCGAGCGAGATACCGAACTGCGCCATCCGTGCAGTGTCCGGTTCAACCCGAAGCTGACGGACTTCGCCGCCAATGGGAATCACCTGTGATACGCCCGGCACCGACAGCAGCCGCGGGCGCAGAACGAAATCGGCGTACTCGCGTGCCACCATCGGGCTGACGCTCTGAGCGTCGATCGGCAAGGCGATGAGCATGATCTCGCCCATGATGGACGAAACCGGCCCCATGATGGGCGTCAGTCCACCGGGCAATTGTTCCCGCACCAGCGCCAGGCGCTCCGACACCAATTGCCGGTTGCGATAGACGTCGCTCCCCCAATCGAATTCGGCATAGACAATCGACAGTCCCACGCCGGAGACCGAACGCACTCGCGTCACGCCAGGCATGCCATTGAGCGCGGTTTCGATGGGAAAGGACACCAGCAACTCGACCTCCTGGGGCGCCATGCCGCCTGCCTCCGTGATCACCGTCACCAGGGGCTTGTTGAGGTCCGGAAACACATCCACGGGCGTACGCCAGGCCGTCATGGCCCCGAACGCCATCAAAATCGTAGCCAGGGCCAGCACCACCAGCCGGTTGCCGAGGCTGGCACGAACTATCCAGTTGAACATGCCCGCCCCTACCGAATCTGGTTGATCAACGAGGCACCGCTGACCACCACGCGGTTCTCGGGGGACAGACCGTCAACCACGACGACATTGCGCGCATCCAGGACACGTACCTGGACGGGCTGTGCGATAAAGCGCTGGGTCCCGGACTTGATCCAGACACTGGTCTCATTGTTCTGCCCGCGGACCACCGCTTCGCTTGGCAGCACAATTCCCTTCACCGTGTCGGTCAGGTGCGCAACGACGGTCACGGGTTGCCCGACCGCAAGAGGGAGCGACGTCTGGCCGGCAAGCCGGAACGTCAGCGGTACCGCGCCGTTGCGCAAGCTGCGGCCCGCGCCGACAAACTGCAACGCCCCGCCCTGCACGTTTGCCAGGGCTCCATCCCGGATCCGGCCAGCGAGCGAGGCGTCGGCGCTCTGGGCCTCCACCATCAAGCGGGTCGGGTCGACGATTTCATACAAGACGTCATCACTTGCGGCGACTTGACCTGCGACGACGTTGGCCGAGGCGACAATGCCGCTCGCCGGCGCGCGCAGCGCATCGGTCTGATGCAGGCTGGTTCCCACGGCGGCGCGCTGACCGGACAGGCTCTGGACTTCGGCGCGTGCAGCTTCGATGTCCTTGCGGGGGATGCTGTCCTGCAGCGACTCCAGCCGCTGCAGGCGCTGTTGCGCGAGCTTCAAATTCGCGCTCAGGTTTGCCAGTTGAGCTTGCTGATTGCCGATGTCGAAAGGTTCGTTCTTGTGCCGCAACACCGCCATGACGTCGCCCTTTCGCACACGCTGGCCCAGCACAGGGAATCCGCCCGGCGGCGCCTCAAGCCAGCCGGGGTGTCCGGCCTGCAAGCGGCCACCCGCGTTCGGGTCCATCACCACAGTCGCATTGAGCTCCAGCGACACAGGATGCTCGCCAGCTTGCGGCATGATGGTACGAATGGCCATCCGGCGCTGCGCCAGCTTGGGCACCTGCACGCTGCCATCAGGAAGCCGCGCGAGCCCGGCCGCTGCAGTTGGCGCGGGTCCGTCAAGATGCTCGCCGTCGGGACCATGGGCGCCCGGAGCGGCCCAGGCGGGAACGATGGCGCTGAATTGGGCCGCGGCGGCGGCCACCAGCAGCGCCCGGCAGAATGTCGTGTTTTTCATGTGATGTCGGCCTATCGGTTCATCGCGCCAGTCCGACGGCGATACCGGCGGATCATGACGAACAGCCCCAGTGCGAGGACCACTGCGATCGCAGCGCCGGCCCAGGGCTTCCAGGCAACGTGGTCGTGGCCGTGTTCGTCGCCACCAACGGTGATACGCCCCTCGATCAGATCGGATTCGGCGCCGGCAACCAGCGTAAAGACGAGCGCATGCTGCCCCGGTGCCTGCAGCGCCTTCAGCAGTGCCGCATCGGTGAAGGAAAAGTCCCCCAAATCGGCATGCAGCTTGGCCTGCGCCTTGATTTCCCCTAGCTCGACCTCTAGCGTGCCTGCTGTCACTGGCTCGTTGGTCGCATAGCGATCGACGAGTATGGATAACTCATCGTCGTAGAGCGTCCCGACTAGCTCGAACGCTTCGGTGTTTGCTTCGATGGTCGGCCTTGTGGTCCCGGCCGAAGTTGCGGCCGGGGCGTCAAGATGTTCGCCACTTGGGCCGTGCGCGCCGGGGGCTGCGTATCCAAGGCCGCATCCGAACAGCAGCACAAGCGCGATGAGGCAACGATTCATGGCAATACTCCCAGAGCCTGATTGAGATTGGCGATGGCAGCGCCGCGCCGCGCGCGCTGTCGCGCTGCGTCGGCTTCGGCTTCCAGCGCCTGGTTTTGTGCGCGCAATACCTCGGTCAGGCCGATTTCGCCTGCATCGAAGGTCTTGCGCAGGAGGACCGCGCGCTCGGCGAGCATCGCGCTGCGCTGCTCACTGAGCTTGAGCTGCTGCTCCACCAGCGTGAGAGCCTGTCGCGATGCCTCCGCTTCGGACTGCACCACGCGCTCCATGCGCTCCCGCTCCGCGCGTGCGGTCATGACTTCGGTCTGAGCGGCAGTTTCCCTTGGCAGATTGCGGGCGTCCGTCGCAAACGGAATCCGAATGAACACGCCCACGGTCTGGTCGGACGGCGCGCCGCCACCGGCCGCATCACGGCGATAGGAGACCCCTACCTCCGGAGCGTCCCGGCGGGACTTCTGCAGATACCCGAGTTGTCGTTGCGCGCGGAGCAGGCCTCCGGCGGCGGCTTCCAGCGATGGGTGGGCCGAGACGGCCTCGGGCATGGCAGGTCGCTCCTCGTAGCGCAGCGGCAGCGCGGAGGCACCGGTCAATTGGAACAGCCGTGTTGACAGTTCGGTCATCCGTGCCTGGCTGTCGGTCAACAACGCGCGCGTGGCGAGAAGATCCTGATCCGCTAGCAGCAGATCGGTCCGGGCAAGATCGCCGGCGGAAACCCGTCGTGCCACATCGTCGCGCAAAGATGTGGCGTTTAGCACGCGTCGGCGCAACACTTCCTGCTCGGCCGCAGCCGCCGCAAGCTGCCAGACCCGATCCCGCAATTCGCCGGCAACGGCCAGCCTGGCAAGTCTCGCTCTGGCATCCGCCTCCGCCAGCTGGGCGTCAGCGAGCTCGCCCCTCGCCGCTCGCTGACCCGGCAGCCAGATAGGCACGCCAAGCGCGACTTCGCTTTCTCGAACGCCCCGCCCGTCCGTGAACCGGTCCCCACGATGACGCAGGTCGGCGACGGGAGGTCCGGCGATCAGCGAATCCGCCTGAATACGACTTGCAGCGGCCTCCTGTCGCCGCCCCTCGGCCGTCTGGAGCGCGACCGAACGCTCCCATGCGACCTCGAACAGGGACTGCAGGTCCGCTGGCGCGGATCGCTCAGCGGGCGCTTGGGCGTATGTAAGGGGCGACAGCACGAGCGCTGCCACCAGAAGTAGAAATGATCTCTGCATGAAAAACCCCAACGCGAATGGCTTGAAGAAGCAATGCGACGGGGCGCGACCCGTAAAAAGGCGTCGCAGCAGACGAACAAACGAACGCTACCCCGTCGTCAGACAGGAGCGTGAGGTGGGCGTAATGGTGGTGTGCCGGTAGGATCCGGTATCACAGCGCCGTCAAACAGGGGCGTCTGGTAACGCGGCGGCAGGACGGGAAGCGAGTAAGCCAGGCTTACCGTTCCCAAGAGGTTCGAGGCGAGCTCGAAGTCCAACTGGTGTGACGCCGAGGCGCTGGAGTCGTCCTCGTGGATATCGCCATCGTCGTCATGATGATGCGGCACGTGCTCGGCGTGGACAACCATATGGTCCAGCACCGGGCCGGACGCATGCGCGAATTGCCGCTCCACTGCAGCGAGAGCCTGCAGCGGGAGCATCAGCATCAAAAGGATGGCAACAATTCGCGACATGCGCCGGATTCTACAGGAATATGCCGGCGTCATTGGCGCACCCCTGCCGCGTAAAGGGCCGCCCAATCACCTGGTCGCCTCAATTGTCGGATGCGCGCGACAATGCCATTCCGCTATGCCAACCGCAATACGCCATGTCACTACGCTTAGCATCCCCGGCGCTCGCTGCCGCGATACTTTTTGGAGCCAGCACTCCGCTGGCCAAGGCTTTGACCGGGGGAATATCGCCGCTGATGTTGGCGGGACTGCTTTACTTGGGCAGCGGAATCGGCCTGCTCATCGCAATTGGTGCCCGCCGACTCTTTGGTGCGCGTCAAAGCGCCGAAGGCGGCACGCTTGCCATTCCCCCCGCAGAGTGGCCGTGGCTGCTTGCCGCGATTATTGCCGGGGGCGTCGCCGGCCCGGCCCTATTGATGACGGGCCTGAACGAGACAAGCGCCGCGACCGCGTCGCTGCTGCTGAACGTTGAAGGAGTGTTGACCGCCGTGATTGCCTGGGTGGTCTTCAAGGAAAACGCCGATCGTCAGATCGTTCTAGGGATGGTCGCGATCGTGGCGGGCGGGCTCCTGCTCTCGTGGCAGCCGGGCGAAGTCAGATTCGCATCGGGGGCGATTCTGGTCGTGGCAGCGTGCCTTTGCTGGGCCGTCGACAACAACCTCACACGCAAGGTTTCCAACAACGACGCGCTGGTCATTGCCTGCCTGAAGGGACTGGTAGCCGGCGTCTGCAATACAAGCTTGGCATTTGCCACCGGCGCGGATCTGCCGCCGTTTGCGAGCACACTGGCTGCCATGGTCGTGGGCTTCGCGGGATACGGCGTCAGTCTCGCCCTGTTCGTCATAGCCTTGCGCTGGCTGGGCACTGCGCGGACCGGCGCCTATTTTTCGATTGCGCCGGTATTTGGCGTCGTCATATCGCTGGCGATATGGCCCGACGTGCCAGGCGTCACGTTCTGGCTTGCCGCAGCTTTGATGGCACTCGGCATCTGGTTGCACCTCCGGGAACGGCACGAGCATGAGCATACCCATGACCCGCTCGAGCACAGCCATGCCCACCGGCACGACGCGCACCATCAACATGAGCATGACTTTCCGTGGGAAGGGGCCGAACCGCACCGCCATTGGCATCGGCATGAGGTGCTGATCCATCGGCATCCGCATTATCCGGACACGCACCATAGGCACAGCCATTAGGACACGTTCGAACCCGCCGAAAAGTCGCTATGCGGCGCTGCGTGGATCAACGCCATATTGGCGCACGTGTGTGCGCCACCCCACAGAAGCGAACCGGCGCGGCTACATCGCGCCTGGGCCGCCTCGCCCAACCCGCACAGCCCCACTGTATGGGCGGATTCGGAACCAAGGTACCAGCCCACGGGGAACGGTGGGTGCAGCGTGACGGACCTGTAATACTATGGCTACCCTCACCGCTTAACTGGCATGACTAACTTCGTTTTCGCGCTGACGCCGGCGCAACAGGCTGCGGTGACGGCGCGCCGGATGGCGCTGCAGCTGTCCGCACGCCAAGCGAGGTTCTTGGCCGTGGCTGCTGACCCCGATGACCCGCTCGGCATTGTGCGCGTGTTAGGACTCGACATCTCGACGCTGCAACCCTTGGCACCGCGCCCCTGGCTCGACATGGCTGCCCGCACAGCTAGCGTCAGCTACCGCGGTTCTTTGCCGTCGGACGTGCTGGCCTCCATGCTGGCCGAAGGCCGCGTGGTGTCCGAGTGGTTCCCTCATCTCGGGCACCTGCTGGATGAGACGCCGCTTTCACTGCTGATTCTCGCCATCGAGCAGCTCGCTAACCAGCAACACCTCCCCTTCACAACGCTCTGGCGGAATCTCGGGCAACTAGCGCAGGCGTGTCAGTCCCATCGGCTCGCGGGCTGGCTGGAACTGTTCGCCGAGCATGACACCTGATCGCTGACGGCCTCGTCCAGTCAGCGCCGAAGTCGCTGTCGCACGGTAATTTGCAGCGGACCATCTTTGCCGCGCAATCGTTCGGGTAGCGCCCGTGCCACGACACCATGCGACAAATCGCCAGGCCGTATGTGCGCAGACCACTGACCCAGGTCACGCTCATTGAGGGTGAGAGACGCGTTAAACGCGGACATGGCCCGCCACACCAGTTGCCGAAGGCCACGCGCGCTATAGTGTGATGGTTGCGTAGCAGTCGCGACCATGTTGGTTCGTGGCGCGCGAACGCCCCGCAGATAACCCAACGCATAGCAGAGCGGGTCATCGCGATCGCGCCAGTGAGCGTGCAGCGCCGCAGATAGCCGCCGGCTCACCGGCACCGCCCGCTCGATTTCTGCACAGATTTGTTACAATTTTTAACTCGATGAGCCAGCCCTCTTTTCATTGTGAGCGGCAATGGGAAACCCCGACGAACTAAGCAGAGAAGACCTGTTGCTCCGCCTCATCGAGCGCTACGTCATGATTGGTGGCCGTTACTACCGTGACATACCGGCGGAACAACAGGCGCAATACCTACCCGACGTCTGCGAGAGCGAATCGTATCGATGTGAACGGTTGCGACAGCTGCTATATGAGCACGGCGCATTTCGAGGAGTGCCTTTCCGAAAGGGACCGATCGAGGTGATGGACGCCTTTATTGCTCAAGGTCCGCAGCGGCTTGCGGCAGAGCGCGAGAGACAGCGCGCCAGTGCCGAAGAAGACGAGCAAATGCGGAACCGACTTCTTGCACGGCAAAGAGAGCGGGAACCTGAGATTGACAGGACCGCAGACAAGCACCGCCGGCTGAGCTGGCTACCTTATGAGTCGGGGCCCGAAGGCCAGATTCTCGACCTCGTCAGTGCAAGCGTCAAGAAGTTGCACGCGGTCCAAATCGCCAAGCTGCTCGAGATGGAAGTAGCCGATGTCCTGGAAGGACTGGCGTCGCTGATCAGGTCAGAACGCATTATTGCGAGCGGCGACGGCACGTTTAAACTGGCAGACGAATAACCTGCCGGGGAGACACGCCCCTTCGCACGCTACCTGACAGACTGAAGATGTAACATGGCCGCCGTACATCCAAAGAACACTTTAAGTTGAACCGTTCAACGGAGTAACAATTTTCTGCAAAGTTTGTTCAACTAAATTTGTTACTAGGCAAGCGACAAGCAGCGTCACGCCGTCAGTGTGTGAGTAACAAAATTACGCAAAACAACGAAGGCGACATCGTCAAACTGAAATCTGGTGGCCCTGATATGACGATCAAGTCTGTTGAGGATAACGGGTACGTCAACTGCAACTGGTTCGCTGGAAGGAAGCGGGAGCAAGGCCGGTTCAAGGAGGCTCAAATTCTGCCCGTCGAGGCAGAGGCGCAGTGATGACTGCAAACGATGTCGCTCGCTGGATGCTTGAGCAGATGGGTCGAGATGGCTGCATCTACCAGGACGACGTGGTGGACCACCTTGTGAAGGCCAAGCGCGAGGATCTGTTGAAGGAAAATGCGGACGGCAATCAGGTCGTCGGCACAGAGGCGCTTACGGCCTTCCGCAAGCTGACTGAGGCGACCGTGGTTTGGGTCAAGCCAGATCGTTACTGGCGCTTTCGCGTGTCGGAGGACGAGCCGGGACGAGAAGCTCGGGGATAGTCGAGTCGCTCGCGGAGCTGTCCGAGCCCCCATGCTTCTGTGTGAGCGCAAGGCCGTCCCCACACCGGCAGCCGGCACTACGAGATCAAGCACGACGGCTATTGGATGCTCGCCGGCAATGGTTCGTGCAGGCGGCGGCCGTGATCAGGAAGGGCAACGATCTGGGGAGGGGTACGAAGCAGTAAGTGAGACTTTGCCGTGCGGCGCGCAGCTTCTTGCGATTGCCGCCGGCGGAGGACATGGATACGGAATCACCGGCACCTACGCGCTCGAGCGCGTCGCCCAAGATGCTTCTTATGACAAATAGCGTCACCGCGTGACGCCCCAGCCCACCCGTCGCGGTGGGCTTTTTTTTCGCCCGTGCCGCCGAGGCGCGAGCTGTGGCGGCCGCCGCCACAGGTTACGGCACGACTCGAATTGCTATCGCGTCACTACGATGTGTGCGTTGGAAACCCCCCCGGAGGAATCCCCCGGTGGGCTGCAGAAAGATGGCCGGGCATTAGAACGCCACACCTTGGATACCACGGCGACCCGCCTTTGTGGTTCCCATTCTGATACACACACCAGGAGAGTAACGCCATGCTGTTTCTTCAAATGCTGACTGAACTGTTGAAAGTTGCGGTGTATTTGCTCCGCGCGCTGGAGGTCATCCTGCGCCTGCTGGGCATGCAATGATGACTCGCGGTGTCGGACACAGCCGGATGGTGGCCACCGCCCTACCCGCCACAATGGATTCGCATCTTTACGGAGGCGATCATGGGAAAAAATATCCACGTAGTGCCCAAGGACGGCGGCTGGGACGTGAGCCGCGAAGGCGGCCAGCGCGCCAGCTCGCACCATGCGACGCAGGCCGAGGCCATCGAGGCGGCCACCGCCGCGGCCAAGCGCGACAAGGTCGAGCTGCTAGTGCATGGCAAGGATGGCCAAATCCGCCTGCGCAACAGCTTCGGCAACGATCCCACCCGCTCGAAAGGCTGAGGGCCAGGTGCCCATGCCGCCCGCCCAGGCCGCGCCGCTGGCGGCCTTCGAGCCCATGCTCCTATGCGATCGCAAGACGCTGCCGCGGACGGGCCAGTGGCACTATGAGCTGAAATACGATGGCTACCGCGCGCTGGCCGGCACGTCGCCGGCGGCGCTGAGAACCCGCAACGGCGCGGACGCATCCCGATGGTTCGCCGAGGTCGTCCAGAGCCTCAAGGCGCTGCCGCGCGGCGCGCACGTTCTGGACGGCGAGGTGGTGGTGCTGGACGAGTACGGCCGCCCGGACTTCGACCGGCTGCACCGGCGCGCCAGGCGGCGGGGCTATCAGCCCGGCGACGACCTGGTCGTGTACTGCGTGTTCGACCTGCTGGTCTACCGCGGCCGCGACCTACGCGCCGAGCCTATCGAGGTCCGCCGCGAAAAGCTTCAGCAGCTTCTGGCCGAGCCGCCGCGCGGCATGCTGTGCGTTGGCACTGTGGACGATGGCCACTGGCTCTACCAGCAGGCCGTCGCGCTGCAGCTGGAGGGCATCGTAGCGAAGCGCGCCCACAGCCCCTATGTCGGCGGCCGGTCGTCGGACTGGCTCAAGATCAAGCGGCCCGGCGCCATTCCGCCCGGCCGCTTTCATCGGGCCATCTGATGCACTGGTGTGCAGCACCGCGCGCGGGCCCCGCAAGTGCTTGCGACGAAGTGCGCTTCCGACTACGCTATCTCGCTCACGGCAATGACAATAAGATGTGTGAATGTCCCTTGATGATGTCCGCTCCGTGCGTACAGGACTCCCATGAGATCGCTTGAGCCTGCCCCTTGCCCACTTTGCGCCGCGTTGGCGGAGCGCGGCGAGTTGCCGAGCGGCAACGGGTTCTCGTACCGTTGCGCAACATGCGGAAATGGCGTTTTTGAGGTCGGCACGGGGGCGCTAGCTCGCATCCAGCGTGACGGCGTCCACCCAGACCTCCCCCCAACGATTCGACGGTGGCTGCAAGAGGGGCGACGGCCGCGGATCGAACTGAATGGGGGGAAGCTGAGTTCGTATTGCCTGCCTGTGGCCGGTGGCTGAGCCCGACGTACACCAAGACAGCCGGCATGAAAGCGGAAATCTCTGAAACTCGCCGCGCACTATCCGGACGGGCGACCCTTCACTTCACGAACTGACGGATTTCGATGGAAACAGCGATTGAAATAGGGATTGCAATTCTGGTCGGCGTAGGCTTCGCCGCGTTCCTGGTGGCTTCGTTCCGAGGCGTTCTTGGCGCCGACGACATGGAAGCAATGAAGCACGCAGACTTCGCCATCCAGGATGCAGCAAGGCGGCAAGGCGGCCAGCGCCGTGACAATCTCGGGAAACCATGACGTCGCGGCGCCGTGGCGCGTGCGCGGTTGCGGAACTATCACATGGATCGCGTGCAAATCATCACCGATAACGAAGGAAGACCCGCCTTTGCCGTCATCCCCTATGCCGACTATGTGGCGCTGCGCCACCACACTGACAAGGACTTGGTGCCGCATGCCGTGGTCACGCGTGTTCTAGTTGATGACGTGCCACCCATTCGTGCTTGGCGCGAGCACCTTGGCCTCACGCAACAGGAAGTGGCCGATCGCTTAAGCATCAGCCAGCCGGCTTTCGCCAAGCAGGAAAACGCCCCGCGGGTACGCAAGGCGACGCGCGAAAAGATCGCGGCCGCGCTGGGCATCCATGCGGCGCAGCTGGACATTACGTGAACGGCCCCGGCCGGCGAGGAGATACCATGGACGACCTGCATTCCCGCGAAGGCACGCAGGATCTGATCGCCCGGCTGCGCGCCAGCGAGGCGGGCGCCGAGAGCCCGCACTGGCGCCGCGTCCATGCCGCCAATGTGCAGGCCGCCATCGAGCTGCTGAACGCCTACACCGACCGGCATGCCCGCGCGGGCGCGTTGGATCTGGTTGCCGACCTTCGCGCCAGGATGGCCGGCGTCCCGTACTACGACTGGTGCCGCGTCGAAGTCGCGACGCTGCAGGCGGCCGGCGATCTGCTGGAAACGTATCTGAACGAAGCCGGCCCGCTGAAGCGCGGCCGATAGACAGAACGCCCCCAGGGCACCTGCGCCACCGCGCCCCGCACCGGCCGGCCGCCGGGACCAGAGAAAGCCCATGAACAAAGAAGAAGAAATCAGCCTAAAAATGCGCTTGGTGAACGAGCGCCTGCAACAGATATCCGTCCTGACTGGTCAGATGGCCATGGTAGGGACCGCAGAATCGGGAAATGAACGGTTCGCCGCCTTGATGCAGGACTTCGACCGGATGCTAGACCTCTCCGAAAACCTGATCCGACAGTGGGATGCATTGAAGGCGGGGTAGTCGCCTGAATCGATTCCGCCGGCCGCCCGATGGCGGCTTTTTCATGGGAGCCGCCGGTATGCGACCGGGCGGAGGAAAACGCCCCAATCGGGGAAATCGGGGTGGGGAATAACGGGATCAAAACCCACATGAAATGCCAATGCGACTGCTGCGACTACTTCACGTTGGACACTAAAGGCCATTGGGAAATCTGCCCGGTTTGCTTCTGGGAGGATGAGGCCTGGGGACTCAACAAACCGGACCACGAATCCGGTGCCAACCATGGCCTGACGTTGCGGCAGGCGCGCGAGAACTTTGCCCGCTTGGGGGCCTCCAGCGCGCGGTGGCTCCAGCATGTGCTGCCGGCAGAAGCTCGCGGCCGGTTCCCCCAGGCGGCGCGAACGCTATGACGCCGTAAAGCCGCCCGCGGGCGGCTTTTTTATGGGTGGCGCCTTTGCCGATAACTGTTGTTTTCGGCACGGCGGACAAAGCAACCTGGCCGAAGCCCGTGCGTCACCGCATGCCGGCGCCCCCCCAGGAACCGCACCGACGCAGCTATCAGATAGCTACTTAGTACCATACGGTGCTAGTTTAGGCACGTGTGTGTCTTATGGGCGAGATGATTACTGTACGGATATACAGTACACTGGCTAACAGGAACCCTGTCATGCCAGTTCTCGACCCTGAAACCATCCATCCAGCACTGTGGCGCGCCTCCCAGCTTGCCCGGAGCGCCGGCCGCACTGTCGCCGCGGCTGACAAGGCGCTCGCCGGAGAGTTGCCGGGCGGCGGCTGGCCCCTCGGCACGTTGGTCGAACTGCTGGTGCAGCAACCCGGTGTGGGGGAGCTTCGTTTGCTGCGCGACGCCCTGCTGGCGCTCGGGAAGCGCCCAATCGCGCTGCTCTCCCCGCCCCACCCGCCCCAGGCGCTGGCATGGGGAAATTGGGGTATCCCTGCTGAACGGCTGCTGTGGCTCCGCCCGCAACGCACGGCCGACCTGCTGTGGGCAGCCGAGCAGCTGCTGCGGGCCGGAACGTGCTCTGCGGTGCTGTGCTGGCAGCAACATGTCCGGGGCGAGTCATTGCGTCGTTTGCATCTAGCGGCGCAGGCGAGCGAGACACTGTTCTGTCTGATACGCCCGCTCGCTTGCGCACGCGACAGTTCACCAGCGCCTTTACGCGTGGCCATCGCACCGGCGCCCGGCGGCGTCGATCTGACCTTCGTCAAGCGACGAGGGCCGCAACAGGAGGTGCCGCTCCGGCTCGCCTTGGCGCCGTCACCGATTCTTTTGTCTCGTCATGCAGCACCTGTGGATTTGCCTTCGCCTACCGTCGCTACCCCTCGAAGTCTTCCGGCCGAATTGGTCAATTGAACTCCCGGCGGTTGTCCTGGAACAGGAAAAAGTGGTCCACGCCTCATCGAGCGCTCGAGCCGGCGGCGTGCGGTATCTGATGCGCCGCGGTGGCGTGCAGGCAATCGCGCCCGCTACCCTGCTCTTTGACCGCGCGCCAGCGAAGGAAACGGAGGCCCTGTATCGCGTCGCCATCGCGCTGCTGCAGTATTCCCCGAACGTGGTCCTTGCCGAGGAAGCGGCGGTGCTGGTCGATGTTTACGCAAGCCTTCGGCTTTTCGGCGGCATCCGTAAGCTCCGGGGACGCATGCGTCGAACGGTGGAGACCATGGGATTCTCCTGTTCGCTGGGCTGCGCCCCTACCGCTCAGGGCGCCTGGCTACTGGCGGCGGCCGGTGGCGGCGCGGCACTGTCCGATGCATCCTTGGCTCGGCAACTGACGTCGTTGCCGGCTGCCCTACTGCCCGCAGCACGCGCGCATCGTGACTGGTTCGATGGCTTGGGATGCCGAACACTCGGCCAGATTCGGCGCTTGCCACGCGCAGGCCTGCAGCGCCGTTGCGGCGACGCAATCAATGACGCGCTCGATCGCGCGCTGGGCGAGGCACCCGAAATCTTCGACTGGCTCCAGGCGCCGCCAGCCTTTTCGGCGCGCGTTGAGTTCCCAGACCGAATCGAACAGGCAGAGGCGACGCTCGCCTATGCCAACGGTCTGATCGCGCAGCTGCTCGGCTGGCTGACGGCGCGTCAGTTGGCGCTATCTGGCTTTGTCGTGTCGCTCGAGCACGAGCGCGGCCGAGAAGCGCAGCCGCCCACGAAAGTCGATATCGCACTTGCCGAGCCGGCGTGGCACGACGAGCACCTCACGCGATTGCTGCGCGAACGACTTGCGCGCTTGGAGATCACGGCGCCATTGATCGCGGTTCGGCTGTCGGTCACCGACGTGCAACCCATGGCGCCGCCGAGTGAGACGCTATTCCCCGAGCCCGGCGGCAAGCCGGAGGACCACGCGCGAGTGATGGAGTTGCTGGTCGCGCGGCTGGGCGCGGATCACGTCCTGAAGCCTGCGACGCGTGCCGACTACCGCCCGGAGCATGCGAACGCATGGGTGCCCATCACCGAAGCGGCGGAGCCGGCGCCGCCGCCGTCTGGTCTGCCTCGACCGGCCTGGCTCCTGGCCAAGCCGGGCGCCCTGCTCACTCGTAATAACCGGCCCTTCTATGGCTCCCAGCTACGGCTTGTCTCGCCGCCCGAGCGCATCGAGGCCGGCTGGTGGGATGGCCAGTTGCTGACCCGCGACTACTTTGTCGCGGAGGCCGAGGACCACAGCCACTATTGGATCTACCAGGAACGCCTGGGCAGCCGCGACGGCGACGCGGTGCGCTGGTATTTGCACGGCCTTTTCGGATAGGGATCGACCGTGCCAACCCCCACCACCGGCGAGCTGGGCACCCTGCCCGGCTACGCCGAGCTGCAATGCCGCTCGAATTTCAGTTTCCTCGAGGGCGCCTCTCGCGCCGAAGAGTTGGTCGAACGCGCCGCGGCACTGGGGTACCACGCGCTCGCGATCACGGACGAATGTTCGCTGGCCGGCATCGTTCGAGCGCACACCGAGGCAAAGACGCATGGCCTGAAACTGCTGGTCGGTGCCTCATTCCGGTTGGTGAACGCCGACGGTAGCCCTGCCCTATCCTTCGTTGCGCTAGCCCGCAACCGCGAGGGCTACGGCAACCTATGCGAACTCATTACGCTGGGGCGCACGCGCACCGCCAAGGGCACCTATTGGCTGACGCCACGCGACCTGGAGGCACCAGAAGGCGAGGCGGCGCACCTACGTGGCCTGCCCGACTGCTTGATCGTGTTCACCCCGGAGTACGGCACGGCGCCGGAGCGGTTGCACTCGCAGGCGGCGTGGGTTGCGCGGACCTTTGCCGGCCGCGCATGGATGGGTCTAAGTCTGCTGCATCGGCCACTAGACGATCTGCACCGTGCCGCCGTGTACGAGGCGGCCGCGGCGAATCACCTGCGGCTGGTGGCCACCGGAGACGTGGTGATGCACGTGCGCTCGCGCAAGCCGCTGCAGGATGTGCTTAGCGCGATCCGGATCGGCAAGCCAGTCGGCGATTGCGGCTACGCCCTGATGCCCAATGCGGAGCGCCATCTGCGCTCCCGACTGCGACTAGCGAACCTGTACCCCAGCCGGCTGCTGACCGAGTCAGTCCATATCGCAAATCTGTGCCAGTTCTCGCTGGACGAGCTGCGCTATGAGTATCCCGAAGAGGTGATTCCGGACGGCACCACGCCGACCGATTACCTGCGCCGAGAGACTTATATCGGTGCCCACCGTCGCTTCCCTTTGGGCATCCCGCACGCGGTGCAGGAACAGATCGAGCACGAGCTCGCGCTGATCCGGGACATGGCCTACGAGCCCTACTTCCTGACCGTCTACGATATCGTCCGCTTCGCCCGCTCCAACGGCATCCTGTGCCAGGGCCGTGGCTCGGCCGCCAACTCGGCGGTGTGCTACTGCCTGGGCGTGACGGAGGTCGATCCGGCGCGCGGCAACCTGCTGTTCGAGCGCTTTATTTCCAAGGAGCGCGGCGAGCCTCCCGATATCGACGTTGACTTTGAGCACCAGCGCCGCGAAGAGGTCATCCAGTACCTGTACCGCAAGTACGGGCGGGATCGCGCGGCGCTGGCGGCTGCAGTGTCCACCTACCGGCCGCGAGGGGCGCTGCGCGAAGCTGGCAAGGCGTTGGGTGTCGATCCGGCGATCGTCGACCTGGTGGCGAAGTCCCACCAGTGGTTCGATAGCCAAGCCGACCTGCTCAAGCGCTTTGCCGAGAGTGGCGTCGACATGGAAAGCGAACTGACCCAGCGCTGGGCCGCGATGGCCGTGCAGATGCTAGGCTTTCCGCGACATCTGTCGCAGCATTCTGGCGGCTTCGTGCTAGCGCGCGGCAAGCTGTCACGGCTTGTGCCGATAGAGAACGCGGCCATGCACGAACGCAGCGTCATCCAGTGGGACAAGGACGATCTCGACGCCGTGGGCTTGCTCAAGGTCGATGTGCTGGCGCTGGGCATGCTGTCGGCCATTCGGCGCGCGCTGGATCTTGTTGCTGCCCAGCGGGGTGAGGTTTTCGAACTGCAGGACATCCCCGCCGAGGATCCCGCAACGTATGAGATGCTGTGCCGCGCCGATTCGATGGGCGTGTTTCAGGTGGAATCCCGGGCGCAGATGTCCATGCTGCCGAGGCTGCGACCGCGCACCTTCTACGACCTGGTGATCGAGGTGGCCATCGTCCGCCCCGGGCCCGTGCAGGGCGGGATGGTGCATCCTTACCTGCGCCGGCGCCAAGGAAAGGAGCCGGTCACCTATCCCAGTCCGGCCATGGAGAAGGCGCTATCCCGGACGTTGGGCGTACCGATCTTCCAGGAACAGGTAATGCAGGTGGCCATGCTGGCTGCGGGCTTTTCCGCCGGCGAGGCGGACCAGCTGCGTAGGGCGATGGCAGCGTGGAAGCGCAAGGGCGGACTCGGCGGATACCATGAACGGATCGTGTCCGGCATGCTGGAGCGCGGCTATGACCGCGAGTTCGCCGAAAGCATCTTCCAGCAGATCCAGGGCTTCGGTGAATACGGTTTCCCCGAGAGCCATTCGGCGAGCTTTGCGCTACTGGTGTACGCGAGCGCCTGGCTGAAATGCCATGAACCCGCGGCCTTCCTCTGCGCGCTGCTAAACAGTCAACCGATGGGGTTCTACACACCCTCGCAGCTAGTCCAGGACGCACGACGTCACGGCGTCGAGGCGTTGCCGGCCGATGTCACGGTCAGCGCCTGGGACTCCGCGCTCGAGAGTGGCCCACCGGCGGCGGTGCGGCTGGGCTTGTCGTTGGTGAGAGGCATGCGCCAGGATGCCGCGCAACGGATCGCGGAGGCGCGCGCGGTGCAGCCATTCGTCTCCGTTGGTGACTTGGCGCGTCGTGCCCGGCTCGATCGGCACGACCTGCAGGTGTTGGCCGCGGCCAATGCACTGGAAGGACTGGCTGGCGATCGGCGCCAGGCGCTGTGGCAAGCGACTATCGCGGTGCCCGACAAGGATCTGCTGCGCCCGACGACGATTGCTGAAGATGCCCCTTCCCTCTCCGCCCCAACGGAAGCCGAGGCCATCATTGCAGACTATCGGACGATGGGGCTCACTCTGCGACGTCATCCCCTATCCCTGCTTCGCGGCAGGTTAGCCGCGCAGCGCTTTGAATCGGCGGCAACGCTTTCGGCCTATGGCGACAGGCAGTTCGCCCGCGGCGCCGGCCTGGTGACAGTGCGCCAGCGGCCGGGTACCGCAAATGGGGTCATGTTCATGACGCTCGAGGATGAAACCGGCACGGTCAACGTGATCATATGGCCGAGCATTCTCGAGAAATTCCGCAGGGAGTTCCTTGGGGCATCCCTCATTGGAATCTACGGCCAGTGGCAAGCCGATGGCGACGTGAAACATCTTGTCGCACAGAGGGCCATTGACCTGTCCACGATGTTGGGAGCGCTGGACACGCGCAGCAGAAACTTCTGCTGAAGCTCGCGACGATGTAATCTCGGCCGGAGAGGTTGGTCTAAGGTTCTATGCAAGGCCTGCTTCCGTCGCGACCTTGTGGCGGTAGTCAACACTATCGACAACATGCACGGTCACTGCATCACTCTCTATCGATAGGTGGAATGTTGGACGCCACTCGGGGCGATGAATATGCTCAGGCGCACCTCGATCAAAGAGCGCATAGTTGACTCCCCCCTTGCGCTGCACTGACTGGAATGCAATGCCGTCAAACGACCAATTTTTCTCGTAGCGGATGAACTCCGCTAGCGCCTGAGTCACCACATAGTCCGTGTCGTTGGCTCGGACCGGACGTGAGATTTCTTCGTGTAGATACCGAAGGAGCAGCCGATACTCGCTGCGCTTCTGATAGTTGGGGTCGAAAAGACTCAGAGGCTCGTGCTTTAGCCAACGATTCAGCGCTGTAAAGTCGAAGAACTTCAAAGGTTCCGTAGACTGGAACTGACCAACGACCACGGTGTCCCCGATGGACGGCCGTACTTCAGCGATACACGTATCAAGTTCGCGCGAAACATAAAGCAGTGGGATGCCGGCCGGGCTCATGCGATTGTTCGCGGCTCGTTCCTTAGGTGCTGCACCCAGCGCGACGTCAGGGCTGTCCGCAAACGACTTAGCTTCGTGAGCGCTGTCGGCGATGCGAGATCGGTAGAACCTTGTCCCAACGCCATGAATTGTGACCAAAGCCGGCGTCCCGGGTCGCTTTGGGTCCGTCGCGTTGAGGGCTTCGTCAATCAACCCCTCGAAAAAACTACGCGCCCCATCATTGAAGAAACGTTGGCCATGGGTGAGTTCATCAGCTATGCGGTGCCAGGCCCCCACTACATACCATCGTTCATGCTCTTCCGAATCGAAGGGGCTCCCTGTGCGGCGGTATTCTTGCCCTGGGCAATAAAAGTCCTCTTCAGCGGCACTCGCATCCTCCAGACACTCCGAGACTGCTCTCCTGATAAAGTCCGAACGGCAACCGATGGCCTCGCCCACCACCTCATCAAGTGTCCTTTCGTACCCAGGATAGAGCCCATAGTCTGGCTCAAAGTGGTTTGGCAGGTGTTTTCCGATAAATTCAGCGATGCGTTTTGGCGTCATCGCGTTTATCGTCGCACTATTGCATCCACTACAGACCCGCCTCTCAAATAGTTCCGACGCGAGCATTTTGACGATACGGTCATCTACACAATCTGCACACACCCACGTCGGTTCCGCGCGTTCCCCCTCCAACATGAATTCATGAAATAGGCCCTTCGTTCCTGAGCTCACCTTCGCAATTCCTCATACGGCTAAGCCTGCAGCAGCCTCGCCTATCCGCTGTCAGCGCTCTTCGTTACGCCCTATCACCGATCAAGCGACGGACCAGATCCGCTGCATCGTACATGCCGAGCCGGTCAGCGATTACAGCGAGATCGCGCAACTGATCGTTCGTCGCGTCTTGCCGTTGCGGCTGCTGTTTCAGGCTCGCCAGAATCGCTTTCAAATGCTCAGACATCGACGTCTCCTTGACGGACACCTCATTGAGCCGTAGGGATGCGAAAACGCTCCCTGTTCTTTCCGAGCCAGGACGGCGCGCGACCACGTCCGGACCAAGTCTTTCCGGTTTTCGGATCCTGATACATCGCGACCGACTCGGATCTTGCCTTAGTGCGTGGACGGCCCCGACCGCGCCGGCGGGCCAGGTCGTCGACCGTTAGACCATATTGATCCATCAAATCGTGGATCTGCTGAACCGCCGCGCCGACTTCCGCCTGGCGCGCTTCTTCCAGACGCGCCTCCAACGCTTCCCTTTGCGCCAATAGCTCTTTGTATGTCGTCATTTAATACTCCGAGAGAAAACGAGTTTAGCCACTAGCGAGTCTACGAGAAATCCACCGTGTTGACGGCACATTGCCCGGCCACCAACATCACGGCGGAAGCTGCGGTCCGACTGCCCCGATATTCGTTCGGCAGACTGGAAAGAAGAATGGAGAGCATCGCTCCGCCCTCTGGTGCTTGACATGCCCGCCGGGCCGATACGGCCGACCTTTCGCCCCGCCATCATTCTCCATTTAAGACACAGTCAAACTGCGCGGCTGCGTAAAGCGAGTTGCAACCCCACACTTCCCGACCGGCGCGATAAAAGACGCACCACTTACCATCGCTGACGCACTGAGCCTCGGGAAAGATCTCGCTATGACCGTTCGCTGTTGCCGAAAGAAGCGTGCCCTCCCGGGTCCGGACAAGGTACTTGCCGGCCGGCAATGGCGCTGGCTGTTCCAGTGTTCGTCGCATTCGAGTCCACTCCTACACAAGCTCGTACTTCGCCATCAGTTGGGCCTTTCGCAATTCTTTACGCTGTCGATCCGCAACGGCGCTTTCATGGGGCGCAATGCTACGGTCTGCCGCAAGCGTTGCGTCATATCGCTCCGTCTCGGCGACAATCTGGATCAACTCCCGAAGCTCACGGCGGGCATCGCTGAAGACCATGGTGTGTACTCCACTGAAAGGTTGAAGTGAATTCGAGGAAAGCGTGTTTCGCTGCTTCATAGAATACACGCCGTACCGTTAATTCCAGCTATCATCGCGTTCGGAAGTCAGCCGATAATCTAAGCGATTCACTTTCTAAAGACGGAAAGGTTTCAAAATCGCGTACCCCCTTGGCCGGCACGGCAATGTGTGCTTTCAATCTGTGCTATGGCGCCAGTCCCATCGACGTTGAACGTGCAGCCAGGCGCATTGCCGCCGTAGTCGCAGACACTGAGATGGTCCCGGCGATCCGCGGGTCGCTGGCCCGCAAAGCGCGGACCTGACCAAACCGCTGAACGCCTGCCTCGTAGGGTTGCCGTCGCGTGATGTAGCGGCGAAGCTGGACGATACCCTCGCAGACGACTTTACCGCGGACGAACTGCTATCACTCGCACAGTTCCTGGACACGCCGGCTGGGGCCCGGATCGCACAGGCTCATGCAGAGCGGCTGGGATCGGGAAAACTCGACTTCACACTGAGTCCCGACAGCGCATTCTCAACGCACACCTTGCAACGCTATGAGCCGACCTCGCATTTCGTTGGATCGATCGCGCAATTCTGCAATCTCGGGCTGAAGCAGCTTCTCCAAGGGCGTCGCCCCATCACCGCCGCGTGAGCCAAGATGCCGGGCAACAAAATCGAAGGCCGCCTCCGTCTCGGCTAGACGTCGACCATACACAGGCTCGTGATGCGCAATGCGGTTCCGGGATTGATAGATCGCCTCCAAATGGCGGGCGACCTCGGCCGGCTAATAGTCTTGTACGGAAAGACGCGTTTTAGCGCGGGCCTCCAGAGCGTCTGTTCGTAATCCGGCGAGAACAAGCGCTTCCAGAAATACATGGTGAGTTGCGCGACCACTTGCCCCATCGGAACTTGAATCGCGGCCTGCCGGGCTTTGACGAGGGCGTCATAAGGAAGAGCTGAAGGAGCCACACCACCGCGCTTCCTGAAGGCGATGGCGTCCAACGCGCGCTTCTGTTCCTGTGTGTGCTTCGCGTAGGCAGCTTGCCGGGCGCTCTTCTCAGCGCTGATGATCTTCTCGCGTTCCTCCCCGCCCCATGCAAACGGTGCGGGCGGGTTTCGCAGCCAATCCGCCGTACCGAAATGTTCGGTGAGCCGGTCACAGACGGCATTGCGCAGCGCGATCTCCACGACGGCGGTGACGGTCATCAGGGCGGCGGCCAGCCGCAGCATCTCCTGATGCAGCGCAATCGCGCCGCGGTTCGAACCTGCAAGGCGCTCGAACGTGCTGAGGCGCTCGCTGGACAGCAATGCTGCCACCGCAGCCAGTTCTTCGTCGTTGAGATGGTCCATTGACTTAGCGGCCCAAATTCCGTATATTAGGAAGCGAAAAGTCGGGATCAGTGTTGGCAGCCGCCTGCAAGGGTGGGCGGACCCCCGACTTCCTGCTTTGGGGGCGCTCTGCGGAGCGCCCTTTTCATTTGTGGCGCCCACGCGACCCCTAGCCCGCACGTGTGTCGCCAGGGAGGCGACTGAAGGGCCACATCCCTCAAGGGAGTTACCAGTTTCGTGAGATCACGCCACGAAAACCGCGCATGAATAGCTCAAGGCGCGGCCGCTGGCGCTTAGCGAAGCCAGAGTCTATCAGCTGGTCGCCCCAGTCCCCGGCTAGCTCATCGAGAATTGGCGCCGAGACTGACTCGCTCCATGACGAGCGCCCGACCGGGGTCCAGTTGTTCCCGCCCGTACTCAACCCCTGCTCGAGCGCCCCGTCCTCGTGCACATCCGTGTAGGCCAATGACGCGAGAATCTCGAAGCGGGCGAAGCACGGTTCGATGTCGGGTAGCACGCCCATAAAGGCCGGAGCCCACGCGCCCAGCGCCGTCAGGATGCGGTCGCTCGATGGTGTCTTGTGATTCTCCTTTCCGGGGAGATGCTTGAAATACTCCGCGCCTGCCCAAGCGAACCCGAACAGACGGTCGACCGTCCGGCGGCGGCCATGATGGTCGCGTTCCAACTCCGCCGTCAGAAACCGATGCAAGGTTTGCCACCGACCGGCCCTGGTGAGCCCAAGACCGTATGCTGCGAACATGAGCACCGCGGGATAGCTGCGGATCTCAAGATAGGGCAGATAGCCGGATTGAACTTCCCGGGCCTTCGCGTCCAAGGCGCGAAGGGCGTCCAGCACCAGCTCCAACTCCTCACCGTTTCCCCAACGCCCGAGCACGCCAGCAACGGTCGCCAGGCCCTCCATTACCGCCTCGTAGGTTTCAACGTACCGGCAAAACACATCCTTTTGATAGTCGCCTGCGGGTGGATTAGCACGGTGCTCATCCAGTGCGGCGGCTACTCTCGCGAGCTGGTCGCGCACCAGATCTTCCAATGGGATACGGAACTCCGACTTGGCCACGTAGCGCCGCGCACTTGCCACGGCCAACGCGACGCTGGCCGGATCCGGCGACTGGCTCTGCGCCAATGTTTCCACCGAGCGCTGCACGCCTTCCAGGAAGCCATCGGCATCGTCGATCGGAATCGTGACGCCCCGCCGATGATCCAGCAACTCCTGGCCGCGGGGCCGAAGCCGTCCGCCCTTTGCCGCCCAAAAGAGCGGGTACCGGCGGTTGGGGGACCGCAGGATAGCCGCGCGCAGCGCGTGATCCCACTCGCCGGACCAGCCGCACACGATCAATCCGTAGTCGTCGAAGACGCGATCGAGCAGCTGGTCGTATTCGGGGGGGTAGCCCGCCAGTTCGGCGTCGGTATTGAGGATGCGTGCATCCTTGTAGTCGCCGTGCAGCTTGACGAGGTAGCAGCCGGCATGCGACATCGGCACCGAGCCGGCCAGCCCGTCCACTGAAGCGACAACGACCGGCTCGACTCCTTCGTCGCGAAGCGCGTTCTCCATCAGCCGGTCGAAGTTCGTGGTCAGGATGACCTTGATAAAGCCGTCGCGGACCAGGCGTGCGATGGCGCGATGCGCCCGTGTCGGCAGCTTCTTACCGGCGTCCCGCTCCTCCGGCGTGGGCTCGATGTAGCGATCCAGGATGGCCCGTCGCTCGGCCGCGGTGTCAGCCAGTTGCCCCAGCAATCGCGAGTAATTCGGCTCGCCGCCAAACTTGGTTGCATACCAGCGCGCCCAATCCGGCTGCTCCGGCTCCCCTTGCATCAGTGCGACACGGCGCACCAAGTCTAGCGTGATTTCCCAGCCGGTTGGGATCGCGGCGGCGCGAGAGATGCCCGAGCCCAGCAGCACGGCGTGAACGCCGGGGTTCTCGTATAAGGAGAAGGCGAGCTTAGTGGTGGGGTCGATCTTCATGGCTGTCGGCTCGTGAGGGGCGAATTGGCGCCGATTCTAAGGGAAAAGCAAGGCGCCACCTCGAATGCTGCGCTTTTCTTGTTCTTGATAACTACGCTTATCACGAATATCAGGGTATACCTTGGTTGTCAGCGCCCCGGTGGTTGTGCGCAGAACTCATAGCGCCTCACTACAGAGCCTCCGAAAGTGCTCGTTTATACTCACGCATGGCCTACGACCTTACCGACAAGCTTGTTATCGGGATTTCATCTCGCGCGCTGTTCAACCTAGAGTTGGAGAATCGCCTGTTTCAAGAAGAAGGCGTGCTGGCTTACGCCGCTCACCAGCGCTGTCATGAGAACGAGCCACTTCGTCCAGGCACTGCATTTCCCCTTGTTCGCGCCTTGCTGGAGCTGAACAGCACCATTCCCGGGCGGCGACTGGTAGAGGTGGTGGTGATCTCGCGGAATTCGCCGGATACTGGCTTGCGCGCGTTCAATGCCATCGAGACGCACGGGCTCGATATCACGCGGGCGGCGTTCACCGGTGGGGCACCAATCGCGCCCTACTTGCAAGCTTTCAAGGTCGACTTGTTTCTGTCTCGCGACGCCGCGGATGTTCAAGCAGCGGTGGACGGAGGGGTCGCGGCCGCGCAGCTCTACGATGCGCCACCGGCCTATCAAGCCCCGGAGAAACAGATCCGCATCGCCTTCGATGGCGACGCCGTCTTGTTCTCCCCGGAGTCTGAGCGCATTTTTAAGACCGAGGGGTTGAACGCATTCATCGAGCACGAACGGCGCAATCGTCACGAAGCAATGGCGGAAGGGCCTTTCGCCAAGTTGCTGCTCCGCTTGGCAGAGATCCAGCAACATTTCCCGCCAGGGCGCTCACCTGTGAGGATCGCCATCGTGACCGCCCGCAACAGCCCGGCCCATACACGGGTTATCCATACGCTCCGCGCTTGGAACGTATCGATCGACGAAGCGTTTTTTCTTGGAGGACTTCCGAAAGATATGGTCCTACAAGCCTTCGGCGCCCATATGTTCTTCGATGACCAAGAATCGCACGTGGAGCGCGCTGCCGGCTTGGTTCCCGCCGGGCTTGTACCGTACAAAGGCGGTCAACTTCTGCCCGCTACACAAGCCGCGATCCCCGCTCCGACGGAAAGCTGATAGCGTTTCTCTACGATTTCTGTCGATTGTTCCCCCTGTCGGCCCACGCGTGGTGCACGCACCCGATTGGCCAAGGAGGAAAAGCGGGTCCGCTGCGGCGCTGTACCGCCGCCCTTGGCTGCTATGGGGAACACACCGCTATCGCGATAAGGATACTTATCGTAATAGTTGCGCCATGCTGCACGTCAAAACACGTTGGATCGCCTCCACGCATAAAGGGAGCATCACCACATTGCCTCGTTGCGCGCCCGCAAACCAGACGGTGGACACGAACGGGCGGCTTGGCTATTGCCTGGACGTCGTTGACCTCTTTATCGGCAGCGGATCGCGACAAAGACCGCGTCTTCTGTAAGGCCCTGAGACAGCACGGCTATGTCTTGCCGGGCACAGCGATTAGCCGCGTCAATGACATGCCGATAGAAAGAGCTGCACAGGGACGACTGCGTGCACGCATCAAGCGCTGGACAAAGTCCTTGCGGGATCAAGGGGGGCGGCCTCTCGCATGTCAGGCAGCCAGCTGGCGCATGCATGAGACTTCGCGCTCGCATGCAATCGCAAAAGAACTCCTCTGAAGAGCAAAAATGTTGTCTTCCCGACATGCCAGCAAGACTGCTTCCGGGAGATAGCAAATCTACTTAAGAAGAATCCCTACGGGCGGAAGCATCCTGGCAAAAGTAGGATGACGGGACGAACTTTGCATGAAGGAATATGTCATGCGTCCCCGCTATGCGACTGAGAAGGATTGGCCTGAGGTTGAGGCCCTCCTGCGTGCTTCCTCACTTTGCGTCGAAGGAGTACGCGAACATATCACCCATTACATGACGGTCCGCGACAATGCCGGGCTTCTCGGATGTGCCGGCCTGGAACGCTATGGGACAACAGGTCTTCTTCGAGGACTGGCTGTTGCGCAGCGCGCAAGGTCTGCAGGTCTCGGCGAGCTTCTGCTTTCCGCAGTCGTGGCAGACGTCCGGCAGCAAGGGGTCGCATCAATAGTGTTGCAGACCAAGACCGCATCCGGCTATTTCGCGCGCCTCGGCTTCGCGCCAATCAACCTTTCTGACCTGCCGCCCGCCGTAATGCACTCGCAGGAACTCAACCGTCCCCCAGCCGATGTCGGGACGCTGATGCAAATTGCCTTGTAGTAGCTCGCTCGCAAGTTCATTAGCCGGAGCTGGCAGCCAGGCGCGCTGCGGAGCCACGGAGCATTGCTCACAATGCACTAAACAATGCCATGCCGGCCGCTACATCGGGCGTCAAGCTGGAAGTCTGAAGAAGCACCGATGCCAGCAAGCCCAGCTGACCAGAGTAGCAATACTTAGAGGTCGGGTGCGCCCTACTCTCTCGCGCGAACGCACCCAATGACTTTCAGAAAGCGGTAGAGGCCAAGAGCTGTTGCCGTCTGCTGTGCCCTGCTGTACCCCTACTTCGGTACGAGTGGCATGTCGCCAGCGGCATGCCTCGGGAGGCGGCTTTGGCTGAAGCCTCCGAAGTCGCTCGACGGGTAGGCAACGTGCGCACGACCTACTATTGCTTCGTTGCGTCCTTCCCCATGGAATCCTTTCCCATCGCATCCTTGCTCATGCCTTCCTTCTTTTCGTGAGGCTTCTTGGCGTGACTCTTGCTCATTTTTTCCTTTTTCATGTCCATGTCGTCCTTCCCCATGGACTCTTTCGCCATGCTGCCGCTGGCACCCATGGCGCCCTTGCCCATCTCGTCCTTCTTCATCGCGTCCTGTGCCCATGCATGGCTGGCAAGCAACACCGCGGAGGAAAGCAGCAAAACCAGGCGTTTGTGCATGTTGTACTCCTTGATTGGATTGGTAGGGAGAAGCCGGCAGACTTGCCGGTCAGGTTTCGGGGGGTCAGGAGCCCCCAAACCAGTTGTATCCCTGGTCTTCCCAGTAGCCGCCGGGATACTTGTTTGTGACGTAAATCGCGACAATGTGCTTCGGGTTCTTGTACCCAAGCTTGGTGGGCATGCGCAGCTTCATCGGAAACCCATACTTCGGCGGCAGGCGTTCGCCATCGTAGGTGAAAGTAAGCAAGGTCTGTGGGTGCAGCGCAGTGGGCATGTCGATGCTGGTGTAGTAGTCATCGGCGCAGAGAAAGCCCACGTATTTTGCAGTGGTATCGGCACCGACGCGCTGGAGAAAGTCAGAGAAGCGCGTACCGCCCCACTTGCCGATGGCACTCCATCCCTCGACACAAATATGGCGAGTCACCTGCGCCGTCTGCGGCAACGCGTAGAGTTCTTCGAGGGTCCATGCCGTCTTGCGCGAGACCAAGCCACCGACTTCCAGTTGAAACGCGTTGGCATCGACCTCTGGTACTTCAGCGAGGGCGTAGTAGGCATTGAAAGGAAACGGCCGCGTCAGCCTTGACTCGGGATAGGTCGGCGCCAGCCGGTTAGGGTCGAACAGCCAGCCCTGCACGCGGTCGTTGAAGCGCGAAACTGCCATTAGAAAGGACTCAACCGACGGTTTGTCGGTAATGCTGCAGCCCGTCAGCAGTAGCAAGCCACCAAGCGTAATGGCACGCTTTCCGAACAGTCGGCGAGCTGGCATGCTCAGCTCGCGAGCTGCATCGTGCAATATCAGCTTGCGGTCGAGCCTGACGATTCGCTCAGCTTTGCTCATGACCATTCTCCCCATCGAAACCTAGCGTCCGCGCAGCATGATGATGAGGGTGCGTGGTACCAGCAACACCATCACCACATGAATGACAAGGAAGAGCGCAATCGCGCTCATGCCGATGAAGTGCACCCAACGCGCAGCGTCATAGCCTCCCATCAATACACGTAGCAAGGGAAATTGAACCGACTTCCAGATGGCAAGCCCAGACAGCACTGTCAGCACAATTATCACCACCACCCCCACGTAGAAAAGCTTCTGGGCAGCGTTGTATTCGGCCAGATTTTGGTGCATGAGCTTGCCTCGCATGGCTGCTGCAATGTCACGCAGCGCCGCTGGGACGGAAAGCGGGAAGAAGCGTCGCCGGAAACGGCCCGTGACGATATTCATCACCAAATAGAACAAGCCATTGGCGACAAGGAGCCACATCGCAGCAAAATGCCACTGCAGGCCCCCGGCAAGCCAGCCGCCCAGGGTGATTGCATTGGGAAAGTGGAAGCCGAACAGCGGCGATGCGTTGTAGATGCGCCAGCCGCTAAGCATCATGATGAGCACCGCGATGACATTCAGCCAGTGCGTGATGCGAACCCATGCGGGCTGGATGGACTGGCCGTGCAGCGCCAACTTATCGGGCGGCACATGGTGGGCATTGTTCACTTGCTTTCTCCGACGGCAGGCGGCACATCGGTGACCGCCTGCTTCACCACGTTCGTCGTCCCAGACGCCAAGACCTTACAAGGTCAACTCATTCTTTCCCTGTCACCCTGGTTCCGCTTCTGGAGAATGCGTCAAAGGCCACTTGTCAGCTCAGGAAATCCACGCCAGTTCGGCCTTTGAAATTAGAGCGACACGCGCATTCACGATAGGAGCAAATCCCGAAGGAGGCAAAGTAGGCCTTCGCTCCGGCTGGCCGTGCTTTCGATGTATCGACCGAGGACGCCAGCCCCATTCGGAGAAAGCAGAACCGACGTATTGGCGGTCCCAAACCTGAAGCCTCGGCCCGCCCGAGGACGGTTCCTCACCAACTACAATGACGCGCTTACCGGCCTGAGACTTGCTCGGAGCCGTGATAATCAGGTCGAGACGGGCGCTCCACGATGGGCCCCGATAGACTGCTCAGGAACGAGACAACGTCCCGCGTCTCCTCCTCCGTCAAGCGGATGGGCTTGCGCTCAGTGTGTCCCTGGCCGCCATGTGCCAGTTCGGAATGACCAACCGCCGCTGCCGGCGAACGCACGTAGTGCGTCACTACCTCGTCCAGGTTCGCAAGCTGGCCTGCGTGCATGTACGGAGCTCGTAGGGCCACGTTGCGCAAGCTCGGGGTCTTAAAGGCGCCTTCCATGCCCGGTTCGCCGGTCGCCATGAAGCTCAATTCCTGGCACGCTTGCGGGGGCGCGTCGCTGTAGCGGCTCAGGCAGTTGAACTCGTCCGCCAGAACCTTGGCTGTGGCGGGCGCGCGGCCACGGTCTGGGGGTGCGGGCTCTCTGGGTGGGATGCCGGTGTTGTGGAAGGCCTGGTCGGTCAGGAGCGGGCCGTTGTGGCACGTCGCGCATTGAGCCTTGCCGATGAACAGGCGAAGGCCTTTGACCTCCTGGGCAGACAGCGTTTGCTGGCCCCCGCGGTCACCTTTGAGAACCGCGTCAACATACCGGTCGAAGCGGGAGTCGCCGTAGCTCACGGTCCGCTCGTAGGCCGCAATCGCCTTCCCAAGGTTGGCGAAGACGCGATTTACGGCATCGCGTTGCTCGTTCGTCAGCCGAGACCAGGCCTCTCTTTCGTCAGCGCTGCCGAGCGGGCTCGCGTCGGCCGGCAGGCCCTGCAGGTTCGGGAAGGCGCCGAACAGGGACTCATATTCCCGCCGGTAGTGCGCGCGCACGACTCGGGCGAACTGGACGCGGTTGCCGCCGTCCTCGACGCCATCCTCCAACGGACCCAAGGCTTGCGACCACTGGCTGTCTTTGCGGCCATCCCAGAACGGGAAAGGGCTGTACGCTGTCGCTGCGACTGGCATGGTGCGGCGCTTTCCGACTCCGACGCCCCTTCCGACGGGCAGGCCGTCCTGGAACTGGCGGTCGGACGCATGGCAGCTGGCGCACGACACCGCCCCGTTGCGAGATAGGCGTGCATCCGTGAACAGCCGCTTGCCGAGCGCGACAGCTCTGGCTTGTCCGGAGTCCCCGACGATAACGTTGAACACGGCTCCGTCGGTCACATCGCCCGCTTGAATTGCCAGACGCATGTCCCACCAGCCGGTCATGCTGAACTTCATGCCTTCGAGTGAGTAGACGCCAGGCGCTATCTCGCGTGTGTGGACTGATTACGAAGGCGCCATCGTCCCCAGTGAATGCACGCACCAGTTCGAAGTTGATGGCTCCGCCATCATGGCACACCTCTTCGTGGAGCCCGAAAGCAGCGCCGGGCGCGCACTCACGGCACGCTTTAGTTCCAATGCCGTCGCTGAACTTCCGGCCGCAAGTGCCCACGCGGCTGCCAAGTTGCTGGTCGAAGCCTTGCAGTCGAGCCAGTTGGTCAAGGACATGGTCGAGGCTGCATCGTTGGCAGCCGCAGTGCTGTGTGGGACCGCGACTAGACCTGACAAAAACCTGGACCCGCGTCTTAGCCGGGCCCTGGACTATATCCGCTCAAATATTCGG
Source organism: Cupriavidus sp. GW821-FHT07C08 (assembly GCF_059419025.1). Taxonomy (NCBI): domain Bacteria; kingdom Pseudomonadati; phylum Pseudomonadota; class Betaproteobacteria; order Burkholderiales; family Burkholderiaceae; genus Cupriavidus; species Cupriavidus sp. GW821-FHT07C08. The sequence continues at coordinate 32,676 of NZ_JBWKQZ010000001.1, read as the reverse complement.
AATCCCATCACACTGAGTGACGTGGCCTCAGCGGTCGCCCTGTCGGAAAGTCGTTTTCGGCATCTCTTCGCCGCCGAAACCGGCAGTTCCTTCAGAGCGTATGTCCTATGGCTGCGCATCAATCTGGCCATAGAGGCGGTCATGTCCGGCGCATCCTGGACGGAGGCCGCGCATGAGGCCGGATTTGCGGATTCGGCTCACCTTACGCGGACGCACAAGCGCATGTTCGGCATCGAACCGACAGCACTGCGCCATCAACCGTGAAGCGCCACGGCGCTACCGCCACTAGACGGCAAACGCGCTCAGCCGCAGCATTGCCTGCCCTCACAGGGGCATATGTTGCGCCGCCGCCAACGCCGCGCCGCTGCTTAGACTATGGCTATGGTCGCCAACTCTGACCGGACGCGCTTGCCGCTGTCCAAGTATCGGAAGAAGCGTGACTTTAATGTCACGCCCGAGCCCACGCCTCACGCCGGCGGTCCTCCAGCCGCAGGCCAACACTTGTCGTTCGTTGTGCAAAAGCACTGGGCCGGGCGGCTGCACTACGACTTTCGACTCGAACTCGATGGGGTGTTGCTGAGTTGGGCCGTCCCCAAGGGGCCGTGTTACGACCCTCAGGAGAAACGGATGGCCATCCATGTCGAAGATCATCCCATTGAGTATGCGGGTTTCCAAGGCATTATTCCCCCGAAGCAGTATGGAGCCGGAACAGTCATTGTGTGGGACCACGGCACCTGGGAGCCTGTCGGCGACCCTCGCGAAGGGATTCAAGCCGGAAAGCTCGTTTTCCAGCTGCACGGAGAAAAGCTCGCTGGCCGCTGGGAACTAGTGCGCATATCGAAACCCGACGACAGGCAAGACCAGTGGATGCTTTTCAAGAAGCGGGATGAGTGGGCTCAACCCCTTGCCGAGTACGACGTCATCAAAGCCCTTCCGGACAGTGTCGTCGACAAGCCCCTAGGTCTAATCGAGGAACGCGAGCCTAAAACTAGTCCCGATTCTTCCCTCGGCGAGGAAGCGGAAATTGACCTCACCCTTGGAGTGACCGCCGAGCTGCCTACTAAACTCGAGCCGCAACTCGCTACCCAAGCGGCGTCCCTACCCAAGGGAGACGGCTGGATTGTCGAGACAAAGTTCGACGGGTACCGCCTTCTTGCGCGGATAGACGCCGGCAGCGTCAGGCTCTTCACTCGAGGCGGACACGATTGGACAAGCAAGTTCAAAAGCCTTGCAGTTGAGTTGAAAGACCTGAGAGCTTCGAGCGCCTGGCTCGACGGTGAAATCGTTGTCCTCAAGGATGGCCTTCCAGATTTCAACGCTTTGCAGAATGCCGTCGACGCGGCTCAGGGCGAGAGCATCGTCTACTTTCTCTTTGACCTTATCTACCTGGACGGGAAAGACTTGCGCAAGGTGCCACTGAGCTCCCGCCGAGCCCGGCTGGCACAACTCGTCGGAGCGCCCGGCGAGCGAATTCGAATCAGCGAGCATTTCGATGCGCCGCCGACCCAAGTATTCAAGGCCGCATGCGAATTGGGGTTAGAGGGCCTGATGTTCAAACGGCGTGACGCGCCGTACGTTTCGAGCAGGACTCAGACCTGGCTAAAGGCGAAGTGCATCCTTCGCCAAGAGTTCGTCGTCTGCGGCTTCACCGACCGAAGCGCTGCGCCCCACGAGGTCGGTAGCCTTCTGCTGGGCTACCACGTAGATGGCAAGCTCCGTTCTGCCGGCAGCGTCGGCACAGGGTGGGATGCCAAGGCCGGCCGAGCATTGAGAGTCCAACTGGCAGCGCTGGAAGTGCCTTTTTCACCATTTGAGACCTATGCAGTCAAACCGGGGCGTTGGTCCGAGCGCACTGCGGGCGGCGAGCATTGGGTCCAGCCGTTGCTGGTAGCGGAGGTTGCCTTCGCCGAGTGGACGCCTGACGGTCACATCCGACAAGCCTCGTTCAAAGGATTGCGCGCGGACAAGCCAGCAAGCGACATCAGCCGCGAGGCCGCCAGGACATTAACTTCAATACCTTCACCACACTCCGTAAAGGTCACCAATCCGGACCGGGTAATCGACTCGTCAACCGGGCTGACCAAACTCGACCTGGTTCGCTACTACGAAAGCGTAGCCGACTGGATGCTGCCCCACCTGAAGGACCGCCCACTATCGATGCTGCGCGCGCCCAATGGCATCACCGAAGAACTGTTTTTCCAGAAGCACCCTGAGAGCAAGATGCCGAGGCTCAAAGAACACGACCCGAGCCTGTGGCCTGGGCACCCCGCCTTGCTATCAGTCGATACCCTTGATGCACTTGTGTCGGCAGCACAAATGAACGTCGTGGAGTTCCATACCTGGAATTCGTTGGCGCGGCTCCTCGACAAGCCCGACAGGGTCATCTTCGACCTTGACCCAGGCGAAGACTTGAAGTGGCCGCACATGCAGGAGGCGGCACTCCTTGTTCACACATTACTGACCGAACTCGGGCTCAAGGCTTGGTTGAAGACCAGTGGTGGCAAAGGCTTGCACGTCGTCGTCCCGCTGACGCCAAGGCTCGATTACGGCACCGTGAAGGGTTTCTCTCGAGCCTTCGTCCAGCACATCAGCAAAACTATCCCCCAGCGTTTCTCCGCAATGGCGGGGCCCGCGCACCGCAAGGGAAAAGTGTTCGTCGATTATCTTCGCAACGGCTTTGGCCAGACGACCGTCGCGGCGTTCTCGGCGCGGGCTCGTCCAGGCATGGGGGTGTCAATGCCAGTATCGTGGGAGCAACTGATGTCGCTCAAAAGTGGCGCGCAGTGGACAGTCACGACAGCACGCGAGTACCTCAGCTTCCAGACCGAGGACCCGTGGCATGAGTATTGGTCGACGCGGCAGTCATTGACGACGGCACTGAAGCGGCTAAGCTGACCTTAGCGCACGTGCGCTTGCCTCAGTCAACAGTGTCAAGGCGTGGAGGATAGTATGCCGGCCCGTTCCATCGCATCGTTGTCGCTTTCCTTCGGCTTGGTTTCCATACCGGTCAAGCTATACACCGCCACGGAGAGTGAGAGCGCCGTCAGGTTCAACTACATGTGCAAGGACGGTTCCCGCGCCAAGCAACAATACATCTCGGAGAAAAGCGGCCAAGTGGTGGAACGATCCGACTTGCAGAAGGGCTATGAATTCGAGAAAGACCGCTACGTCTTGTTTGCGCCTGAGGAACTTAAGGCTCTGGAGGATAGCGCAAGCCATGTCGTCGATATTGTGGCCTTCATCCCGGAAAGGTCTGTCGACCCGCTGTACTACGACAAGGCGTATTTCGTAGCGCCCGACAAGCGAGGCGGCAAGCCGTACAACCTGCTGAGAGAAGCCATGCGCAAGAGCGGCCGCTGCGCGCTGGCAAAGTGGGCGTCAAAAGGCAAGACGCATATGGTGCAGATTCGTCCGGCAGAGGACGGCTTGGTATTTCAGCAGTTGCTGTTCGCTGACGAAGTTCGGTCGATGAAAGACCTGCACATTGAACAGGTTGAGGTTTCCGACGCCGAGTTGAAACTAGCACTACAGATTATCGACCAGGCCGCTGAGGATAGCTACGACCCAGCACAATACGAAGACGAAGAGAAGAAGCGCATCCTTCAGGCCATAGACGCGAAGATTGCAGGCAAACAGATTGTTTCGCCCGAGCAGGTCGAGGTGTCGACCAGCGGCCAAGTTATTGACCTTATGGAAGCGCTGCGAGCAAGCCTGGCTAAGGGTGGCAGGAAAGCAAAGCCGCCAGCGGCCAAGGCCAAAGCGTCTACTGAGGACGTCGCGGACCTCACCACGAAGGAGCGCAAGGGCGTGAAGCGCGCGGAGAAAGTCACTGAAGCACCCTCGCGAGTACGAGCTCGGAAGTGACAGGCCACAATTCCGAGCATCACTACTCGCTGCGCAGTCTCCAGTTTTTGCTCGGTGTATCCCGTAGCGTGTTGGCTGGTCTGATTGAAGCCGGCTTCGTGAGCCCTACACGTGGCCGCCGGAACGAACTCCGCTTCACGTTTCAAGACGTTGTGCTGCTGCGTACAGCATATCAACTTCAAGCCGCAAATATCCCTTCGCGCAAGATTGTTCGCTCCTTGGCCAGTTTGCGAGCAAAGCTGCCCGAGGACTTGCCGCTGACGGGAATTCGTGTCTCAGCGGTCGGCAACACGATTACCGTGCGGTCTGGTCCTGACCAGTGGGAAGCCGATTCCGGACAATTGTTACTTGACTTCGAGGTGGCCCCGCTTCGAGGTGCTGTGACGTTTTTTGACAGCGCGCCGGCAAGTGCAGCGAGTCGGGAGCAGGGAGAGGAATGGTTTGCACTAGCCGAGCAACTGGCTGTGTCCGACCCACAAGGCTCAGAACATGCATACCGGAAGGCCCTGGAATTGTTGACCGTGCCGCATTACGCGGCTTACACAAACTTGGGGGTCCTGCTGGTTGAGAGCGGCCGGCATACGGAGGCGTTGACAGTATTCGACAAAGCTCTGGAACACTTTCCCGCCGATAGCCTGCTTCACTTCAACCGAGCTGTCGTATTAGAGGAACTTTCTCGCCATGAGGACGCTGCAACCAGCTACAGCAAATGCCTGGAATTAGAACCAGACTACGCCGACGCGCATTACAACTTGGCTCGTCTGAGTGAATTGCGCGGCGACAACCAAATTGCTTTGCGACACTACAACGCGTACCGCCGACTCTGCCCGTAGTTGATGGATGTGAGGACCATGTATGCCCTGAAACCATTCGCAATTGACACCGGTGTCGAAGTGTTGGCCGCCGACCGCCTCGAGGTGGAGGGCCGCGCCAGTTGCCTTGTTCTGCATGGCGGCGCAGCCACGAGCGAACGGTCCCACTGGCTTGGGCTCCGTCAAAATTTAGCTAGCCATGGACTTGGGACCCTCGCAGTGGATTTCTCCGGGCACGGCGAGAGTTCAGCGCGAACGCCCAATTCCCTGAGTAAGCGCTACGATGAAGCAATTGCAGCGTTGCAGTACCTTGATGAAGCGGAGCCGCGCGCTGTCATCGGCATCAGCATGAGCGCCGAAATCGCCGTGCGCATTGCCGCTGCCCCTAACAATCGCATCGGACGACTTGTCACACTGGTCGGTGCCGCCTACGATTCGGCCGCGTTCGCGGTTCCCTTCGGACCAGCCTTCACCAAGATTCTCCGCACGGCGCAAAGCTGGCGGCGCTCAGTTGTCTTCGAACAGATAGCGTCATTTCCTGGCCGCTTAACGGTGGTCCGCGCTACTGAAGACACCGTCGTTCCGGCCACCATCGGTGAGCTGCTCATTGCGAACGCCAGACGCGCCGAACACACGGAAATTGTCGACATCCCAAATACAGACCACGCTCTTGGCATGGCCTTGCGAGCACAGCCGAGGCTAGTCGACCGCCTCGGAAACGTCATCTGTCACGCCATCCTTGCCTGACACAGGGCAAGTTCCTACTTTGGCTTGGCGCCACGTGCAGCCCGATGCCGTTTTATCGGATATCGAAACTGAATGGCTAGAGTTTCGGTTGCAACGAAAGCGTCAAATTCCGCGTTAGTCGTCGTCTCCATGATGTCTATGGTATCCGTGGTGCCGGCGGCCCCAGTACCCGTACGGTCCATAGTATCCACCGCCATAGTACCCGCCATCGTACGGCACCACGACGCAACCGCCGAGCAGTGTAGATGTGGCAATTAGCAATGCGAGAAAGGCCTTCATGGCGCTTCCCTCATCTTGAGAAAGGCGGAGAGGCCAAGCTGGCGTTCCAGTCAACTGGCACTCTCCACAAGGCTCCTGCACTCGAGCATCGTTGCAATGGCTTTTGCCTTAGCAACCGACCTCCTGTTCGCTCGATGGGAGCAGCTTACTGCTTCTTCGTCTTGTCCATGCCGGGTGCGGGCTTCGCGGCTTCGGGCTGCGCCTCGGGCTTCGCCACATCCGCCTTGGCCTTCGCCTTGTCGGAATCATTCTTTGCGTCAGCCTTCGCCATACCAGCCTCTGTATGGGTGGCCTTCGTCTTGCTCGCCTTGTGGTGGGTGCCCTTGGCGGCGGGCTTACTGGCATCAGTCTTTACGTCAGCCTTCTCCTTGTTGGCGCTGGCCTGAGCCTTTACTTCATCGCCCTGCGCGCCGACACTCTTCTTGTTCTTGTCGGCCTTTGCCTGCGTGGCGCTCTTCTCCTTGACGATCTTTACCTGGTCTTTCCCCGCATCGCCCTGCGGCTGAGTCGCGGAAGCTGGCACACCAGTCTGCGCGAAAACGGTACCGACGAGGGCTGCGGAGGCGAGAGCAGCGAACAGCTTCTTCATGACGTGAACTCCTGGGAAATATTTAGCAGCTCGGCAATGCGCCTTGCTTACCGGAAAAACGGTACGGTTGGCGTCCGCGTTGACCCACAAGTCGTGACAATCCGTAAGGTTTGCAACTGCCAAACATAAGTCGCCAGCGCAGCCGGGCGCGCCTCCACGTGCAGCCCTGTTCAACATCATTTCGGACGTTCTTCGAATCCAGTCCCGCGAGAAAGCTCGTCAGTGAACGTTGTCGACCGAGTTCTCCGTTCGGCGGGACAGCGTGTGCTTTCATATCGCGTTACAAAAAGTAACCGCCGTGCGAATCCGCAAATACACCATCGAACCCCCCTTGCCTAGAGTATTTGTAAGAGGACAAGGAGTAAGCCATGCGGAAGTTCGCAGCACTTTGGCTTCTGGCCGGAGTTGTGGGACTCGCTTCCAACGTTCCCGAGGCGCGCGTTGATGTAGGTACCCCAATTGAGGTAGTCCGAATGGCCGAGGTTGCGACCATGTTGAGTTCATACTCTGCTACCGCCCCCGAGATGGGCCCAGCGCAAGGATTCGGTGCGGAGGGCGATGCTTAATGGTTTGCGCCACAGCACCACACCAGTAAGCCGAAGAACACGGGTGCGCACCGCCCTGGACTCGGGGTACTCCGAAATCAGTCGAGACGACGGCACATGTAATGCGTCCTTGCACCAAAGCGCCGAAGGAATTCCTTCGATAGCTGCATCTCCTGCGGCATGTCGTCCAACGCGGTGAGCGTGAACCCAAAGCGGGCAAAGAACGCGGGATGCTCGGCCGTGAGCACTGCAGCCCTGGTGCAGCCGCTGGCGCGGGCGCGCATCAGGATGGCCCTCACAAGATGCGTGGCGATCTGATGGCCCCGGTACTCGTCGAGAACCGCAGCGGCATGGACGATGACCGTCTCGCCATGCATTTCGCCGCTGGCGCAGCCTATTACCTTCTCACCTAGGACGGCCAGGCTGTAGAGGCGGGACGAGGGGTCTGTATTGCTGCCGGGCAAACCGCAGGAATGGAGCACCTGCGAGATTGCCTCCACGTCTGCCGACCCGGCTGCGCGAATTCGCACATCTTTTATCATTCTTTTTTATCCTGCACATGCAACACTTTGAGGCAGTATGTCGCAAGAGTACGAGGCATGCCATCGGCTAACTGAATGAGTTCCAATCACTTCAAACGCAATCTCCGCCTGCGCTACGCTTCGCCTCGTGCCCAACGCCAGTCAAAATCAAATCCACTTAATTCTGATGTGAATGATATTTAATTCATCCATGTAAAGTCCTGATTCCATCACAAGCTAGACGAGTACTCACACGCGCCAGTAGTGGCTGCCTTAGACCCAGCCTTCCAGGCTCGATCGCCTGCGTCATGTCCGGCATGAGGGCCGCAGGTTGCCCCATCATGTTATGACACATACTCGTTTGGACAGCCGTGACTTTGCTCGTTTCCTTGGACGGACACATTGCCGCCGACGGTGGAACATCGCGACTGCGACCCCAAACAGGGTTGTACCGCACGGTCTGGGCACGGGCAATCCAGCTTACTAAAGATGCTGCCCACCGTTGATGGCAATGTTCCCGCCGGTCAGGAAAGCGGCTTCCTTGGAACAAGGGTAGATGACCAGCGCCGCGAATTCCTTGGCCTCTGCGAGACGGCCATCACGAATATTCGGAAGGATTAAGCTGTCCAGAATTTCAGATACATTTCGTCGCAAACTTTTAGCGACGAAGTGGCCGCGCACCGTTGCCAGGAATGATTTCAAGCGGTAGCATCCCGCCCCACGCGATTGCGCGGAGAGATTCGTCGTGATTGTGAGCAACATATAAGATGTGTCGCGGGCTTCGTGGAGCCACGTCGAGCACTAGCAAGAGACAGCATCATGCCGCCGTACCTTCACCTCCGTTTGGCCTCCCTCGCCGATTTGCCTCAAATAGCCGCATTGCTCGAACAATGCCGCCTAACCACAGATGGCGTAGCGGAGATTATTGACAGCTTTCACGTCGCGCATAGCGACAGTCGCATCATTGGCTGCGCAGCGGCAGAGCGTCATGGAGAATCCATCGTCATCCGCTCGGTAGCCGTTGAACCCGCCTCTCGGGATAGAGGTGTCGCTACTCGCCTTGTCGACGCCCTCCTGATGCGTGCACGCGGCACCGATGTACGACATGCAGTATTGCTGTCGGAGTCGGCGCCCGCCTATTTCGCGCGGTGGGGCTTTTCGCTCATTCCTGCCGACAAGGCGCCCTCGGACGCTAGAGCGTCGTCGGAGTTTCAAGGCGCCCCGCCAACCTCAGCACTGTGCATGCATTGCGAATTGAGATAGCCCGGTCACTGTTCACACAGGCCGACGCTACCAGCGCGGAGGGGAACATCCTGCGGCCCAGCAGCCAGAGCGTGCGTGAGATTAATGGCCACGTGCGCCTCCGGCATGCACTTTGCGTCGGCGAATTGCAGAGAAAGGACTAATCTAAAAAAGCCCAATTCAGCGCGGCAACTTGCCCTAGGTAGTACCGATGAAACCCATAGTTCACTATTTTCATGCGCACCCGCCCCACCATGGGGCCCGCTATTACTGGGCTCTGGCAGCCGGCCTTCTAGCGGTAGGCCTCCTGTATCTCGCGTGGGCGGTGCTTTTGGCAGCGCGTTAGGGCGATGCTGACGCCCTAAGCGAATGGACGGTCGCTACTGCGCAGCGCTTGCTGGTGGCAGCAAGCTCAACTGCGGGTCAGGCGACGGCAGTTGAGGCTCCCATTCGCCCGCTAGCCCATGGGCGGCACCGAGTGCACGACCTCCTAATGCTTCGTGGTGTCCCTGCCGATTGACTCTTTGCTTATCGATTCCTTTCCCATCGTCTCTTTGCTCATGCCTTCCTTCTTCTCGTGGGGCTTCCTGGCGTAACTAGGGCTAAGCCGCCAGGCATGCCGCTCTGGCTCGGATGGACCATCAGGAGCCCCCAAACCAGTTGTATCCCTGGTCCTCCCAATAACCGCCGGGATACGGTGACAAATAGCAACTGGGCGCCAGAAGCGCGGCTACGCGGGCGACCTCGAACGTCGACATTCGCCCTCTTTTTCCGGCCCCGCAGCTGCTACCGCGCTGGCCGGCAGACTGTTCTCGCGTACGACTACGTCTTGCCGACCCCTGATTGACCGCCAGCAGCGCCTGATTGCCGGTCCAAACGTCGAAGACGCACAATCATTTCCTTTTCAGCCTGTTTGTCGCCGTGGGCATTCGCGGCTTCAATTCCCTTCTGAAACGCTACACGCGCCTTCGCATCCTGGCCGAGGTCCACATAGAGAACTCCGAGGGCTCGCCAAGCGCCCGAATAGTGCGGGTCTAACTCGGTGGCTTTGACCAGATGAGGAACAGCAGCGGCCAACTCTCCTTGTTGCTGGTACGCGAGTGCAAGCGTAACCCTGAGGAGAACGGAGTCCTGCCCAGCGGCGAGTCGTCCCTCTAGCGGTGCTATCGAGAACTTTGGCATGGTCATGACTTCCTCCGTCTACGCCCGACGCGTGTACACCGGACCTACAACCCGGACTAGCGACTTCGCTTCAACGTCTCAGCAAATGAAGAGAACGTCGTCAGCGAGAGTGCAAATGGTACGACCATGACCTCGACGCGAGGGCCACCGCCGGCATGACGGCCATCGCTGGCGACTTCACACCAACCACGCCTTGCCAGCGGAGTGCGGACAATGTGATTCAGTGGGTAACTGACACCACCTGCCCAGAAATGTCTTCCATAATGCACTTCTGGTAGGCCTGTGCGACCACGGCCGCCCGAACGCCCTTGGCCGGGTCACGTCCCATCGCTTCGAGCGTTTCCCACACCCATCCGGGGCTGACGACATTGACGCGAATCCTGCCCTGCAATTCGAGCGCAGCTCCCCGCCCGAACGCCTCGATGCCGGCGTTCACGGTGCTTACCGCTGCACCACCCGGCATTGGATGCTGCGCGAGGGTCCCGCTGGTAAGCGTGACCGACCCGCCCCGCGTGATGTACTGAACTCCATACCGGACAAGATTGACCTGCCCCATCAGCTTATTGGCCAGGCTGAACGCGAAATCATCATCGGTCAAATCGTCCAATGGGGCGAATTTCGCGGTGCCTCCTACACAGACCACGGCGTCGACCGTGCCCACTTGTTTGTACATCGCCAGAATCGACTGCTTGTCAGAGATGTCCACTGAGACCGGAGAGCTACGACTGGCTCCTATCAAGTCATGCTCTCCCGACAACAAGGCCATAATTTCTTTTCCAAGGAGCCCGGTGGCTCCAATGACAAGTACGCGCATACGCCCCCCTGATAACAGATGGTGGGTGGTAGTGAATGGCCCTCAGTACCCAGCCCGCCTTCAAGATGAAGTCGCCTTGCGAATAGCATACGCCTTGGTGCAGTTGCGTGCGGAAGGTCGGTGCTTGCGCATCAGGTTGCAAGGAAGGCGCCACGGCGCAAGCGGTTCCCAGCCGCATCCGAAAAGTCTTGCGCACCAGCAGTACGCCCGCCGTATCCATCGACAAACCGAGCGGCGAGTGCGGCGTGTGCCAGACAGGGTCTACACAGCCGGTAGCGAGCAGTGGAGAGCCTAGTGCCAAGCCTAGGAAGTGCGCTTTATCCATCAACGTGAGACGATCGTACGCACCGACTGGCTATCCACCACGCCCGCGCCAGCTCCGGCGGCAGAGGATATTTTGGAAAAGGACTGGCAGCGCCTACTTGCTGCCGTCGCGCGCGTCGCCGCCGAGCGGGTCGACAATGATCATGGTGCGATCCAGCACGCCGCGCTCGTCAAAGTAGGCGCTGAAGTGCGCCGGCTGGTAGGCGCCCGCGTAGAGCCGATAGGACCAGGCCTCGCGTTTCATCATGGGGTAGTACTCGATCGGCTCGCGGGGCCGGCCGAAGCGCTCGGCAACGTCCTGCTTGGTCCAGACGCCAGGGCGGGCCTCATAGATCTCCTTTTCGGTCAGCATCTGGCGGAAATTGGCCAGCTTGCCGCTTGCGTCGAAGTCCGCCGCGTAAACTTCGAAGCCGAGCGGCTGCTTCGAGTAGATCCATCGGCTGGTGCCGTCGGCGAGCTGGTAGGTCTCCGAGGGGGTGCCAAAGGTGTCGCGTACGGCGCTCTGCGGGCTGCCGAACATCTTCCGGGCGGTCTCCACCGGCTGGAGGGTGGCACAGGCGCACAGCAGGGTTGCCGCAGCGGCGGCTAGCCAGGCGGACACGCGATGGCGCATGATCGATCTCCGGTAAGGGGCGGCGGGCGCGATTCCATCCAGCATAGTGCACGCCATGCAGGGACTCTTGCCTGCACTGCTTGGTAAACACGCGAGCCGGGCCGAATATTCCAACCCGTTACGATAATCCTTGGACGGGTCCAAACCCGGATCTCGTACCGAGTGATATGAGCCACCGCAGTCGCAAAGCCGCTTGCGCCGGCTACTGGCGCGCTGTGCTAGAACGACACACAAACCTGGCTGCGAACCCGGAGCACTGCTTCCTGCTGAAAGCGGGTCTTGTACTCGTTGACGATTGCTCGCGCCTCGGCTTCGCTGCGCTCGTCCGCGGGGTACACCAGACTGAGGACGTATGAGGCCTCGCGAACCACGCGGCCACTGGCGCCGCGCCATTGTCCTGAAGCAGGCCAGGCCGTAAAACCCTGCGCAAAGCGCGGAGTCACCGAGCCTTGCAGGAAGGCGTCCCATTCAGACGCCGAGACCACCCCATCAGGCTTCGCCATGCCAAAGTACATCAGCTCGCTAACCGCGCGCTCCTCGCCGGCCGCGCACGTGGGGCCGGATACGGCTGCGCAGCCGGACAAGGCGAACGTCAGCGCCAACGGCAGCGCAACAGCGACGGCATCTCGGAAACAGCGCGGAGGCAGGAGCCGATCTTGCATCATTGCGGGGGATTTCGCGACCACGCTCAAAATACCCGGACTGCGTGGGCCCACTTCTCATTGTCAAACACGAATCCGCCGTCTCCCGATGCTCCCATTAGTGCTCCGTAAACCAGGCGATATGGGCATACTCCCACAATGGCGGGTTGATGCCCGGATCGTAGCGAACCCGCCATTGGGACGGCGACAAATCCTGCAGGAAGGCCCACGTGCGTCGATGCGCTTCGACGAACGCCTCATCCAGCCCGAACTTGTTTATCCTTCTCGCAGCAAGCCCTTCAGCGCTCATCGCCATGCACCCTCCAAAGGCCACAGTGGCAATTATCAGTCCGGCACTCCGGAAAGCCAATAACGGCAACTGGCAAACCGCCAGCCGCTGGTCCCGCTTCTTGCGCGCCGACTACGAAGTCCTGCGGCAGCGGAGTGGCCGTCGGACGGCGAGCGCGGCGCCCTGCCCGACTGAATGATCGCCTTGCACGCCCGGCGGTCGGCAGACAGTATCGCAAGGTTTGCCGCAGCCTGCCCGGATCGTCCGCTAGTAGCGGTGCTGACCGGGACCGACCTCTATCGCGACATCCACTGCAACGAATCCGCCCGGCACTCCCTCTAGCTCGCCACCCACCTGGTGGTGCTGCAGGACGAAGGGCCAGCGAGAGCCACCGCTCCACTTGTTTCGAAACCAACTCGGCCTGCTGCGACGGCCCCTCCGCGAGGGTCAGGTCCAGGTCCAGGTCCGCAAGACTACAGTCACGGCGCTCAGTCACGGCCAAAACTCCGTCAACCTCATGGCCAGTGTCGCTGCCCTCGTCGGCCAACCTGGCTTCGATGATCAACCGCATGGTTTGCTCCCACCGTTGCGATACCGATCGGCGTACTCCACACGGAGCCGGCGTGGCGCCCAGGTGCTCGAGCGGCCGTCTCTTCTACGTGTCCTTAAGGGGGCGATACAACGTTACCCGCCGATGCATAGCCGTCATCGGAGCGCATGCCGCGCCGCCGCGATGAACGGCTCGATGAAAGGGCTTTCCAGGTCGCGGCGCCGGCAGACCGCCACCTCGAACCCTTCCGCGACGTCCTTGAACTTCCGGAACACGACACCCGGAGGCCGGCCGACTTCCGCACACGCCGGCACGATCGCATACCCCTCGCCTGCAAGTACCAGGGCCAGTGCTGCGTGAACCGTTTCCACCCGTTCGACGATTTGCATGGTTACCTGGTTGCGCCGCAGCAGAGCGGCAACCAACGAAGTGTCTGCGCCCTCTTTCAGTGTGGGCAGCGCAATCAGTCTCTGCCCCTGCAGCCGTGCCACCGGTACCGACGAAAGCCGCGCGAGCTGTGCACGTGCAGGCAAGGCCAGTCGTAGCGGTTGCATGCCCACGATCGTCGTGGCCATGTCGGGCCGCTGAATCGGTGGCATGCACAAACCAAGCGTTACCTTGTGGTCGACAATCTGCGCTTCATACGTCGCGGTGCTCATCTCGACGAACTGCAGTTCCACGTCCGGGAGCAAGCGGCGCAACTGTGGCACGAGCTTCGGCAATACAGCGTAGCCGAGCGAAAACATGTAGCCGACAGACAGCCGCCCGAGCCGCCCGGACGCTACGGCGCGTGCCGCTTCGAACCCCTCGTTAGCCAACGCCAGGGCTTCCCGCGCGCGCGCGAAAAGCGCGCTTCCCGCGTCTGTCAGTCGCATTCCGGTGGATTCGCGCACAAAGAGCGGCGTGCCGAGTTGTGCCTCGAGGTTGCGAATCTGGACGGACAGCGGCGGTTGCGCCATATGAAGGCGCTCGGCGGCCTTGCCCACGCTGCGGGCCTCCGCTACGGCAACGAAATAACGCAGGCTCTTAAGGTCCATGGTCGATGGGTCATACGATTCTGATATGGCCTGATTGTGAACGGGTATTTGACCGGGTGGAGCGGTGGGTGTCAACTTGGATTCGTCGCCGGTCACTTGCGCCGGAATCTCCGAGGGTGTCTTGCATGAATGAGGAACTCTGCTTTTTGCCTGCCGTGCGGCTTCGCGAAGCGATAACTGCCCGCGAGGTTTCCCCGGTCGAAGTGACGCGCGCCGTGTTGGACCGTGCCACCCGGCTTCAATCGACGCTCAACTGCTTCATCACGCTCTGCCCGGACGAGGCCATGCGCGAGGCAAGAGCCGCGGAGCGAGCGCTCATGCGCGGGGAGCCGGCAGGATTGCTGCACGGCATTCCATACGCCTGCAAGGACCTGGTGAACACGCGCGGCGTGCGTACCACCTTTGGCTCGCTACTGTTCGCGGACAACGTCCCGACCGAGGACGCGGTAGCCGTCGCCCGACTGCGCAGCCAGGGCGCCATCCTCATCGGGAAAACGACCACATCGGAGTTCGGGGCGAAGTGCCTTACCGATGCACCGCTGTTCGGACGCACGCGCAATGCCTGGCACCCCGACCGCACCAGCGGTGGCTCCAGCGGCGGCGCGGCGGTGGCGGTGGCGGCTGGCCTCGCCCCGATCGGCATCGCCACGGACGGCGGCGGTTCCACCCGCATCCCGGCGGCCTGCAACGGTGTCGTAGGCCTGAAGCAAAGCATCGGGCTGGTTCCGCATTCTCAGGTGGAGGATGTCTTCGGCAATCTCACCTATGTCACCCCGATCTCGCGCACGGTGGCCGACACGGCCTTGATGCTCCAGGCAATGGCCGGCGAAGACGCGTCGGACCCATGGTCTGCCGGCGTGCGCGCCACCGATTACCTCGGTGCAATGCGCGCTGTCACTGACCTGCGGCGTAAGCGGATCCTGTTCGCAAGCGTGCCGCCAGGCCGGCCGCTGGCAGCAGATGTGGCCAAGTGCTTCGGGTCTGCTCTGGAGCGGCTGCAGGACCTGGGTGCGGAGCTCGCGGAAATGCCCGGCTCGGGCTTCAACATCGAGCCGCTCTGGCGCACCATCAACCACACGGTATGGCGAGCGCGCTTTGGCCAGATGGCCCGCGAGCAGCCTGAGCGGCTCAGCCCGTCGCTGTTGCAACAGTTGGCCCTTGCCAATGACTACAGCGCGGTCGACTACCAGCGGGCCAACTTCGAACGCACCCGGCTGTTCCGGCACGTGCAGGCGCTGCTTCGCGACCACGACTTCATCGCCGTTCCCACCATTGCGCGCACAGCGCTGCCGATTGACCAGGACCTGTTCGGGCAGATCGAGATCGACGGCCGGCTGTACGACGAGGTGCGATCCAACTGGTTCCCCTGGACCATGCCGTTCAACCTGACCGGCCACCCCGCCATCACCCTGCCCTGCGGTTTCGGCCGTGACGGACTGCCCATCGGGCTGCAGTTGGTCGGTCGTCTGCGCGGGGAGTCCGAGCTTCTCGGCGCGGCTGCGCTGCTCGAGGCTTCGCAGAATCTCTTGTCACGCTGGCCAGATGTGGAGGTGTCATGATGAAATCGATACGCCATTTGCTTGCGGTTGCCTCGCTGGCCACAATGGCCGCCCTGGCAGCGAACCCGGCTAGCGCGCAAACCCCTGCAACGAACGCAACGCCTTTGCGGCTTGTTGTCGGCTTCCCGCCCGGGGGCGCACTGGACACCCTCGCGCGCGCGCTGGCGGATCAACTTCGCCTGGCTGGCATGGGCACGGTGATCGTGGAAAACAGGCCGGGCGCATCGACGCGCATCTCCATCGACTCCGTCAAGCGGTCGCAGCCCGACGGCAGGACTGTGCTTCTTTCATCGAATGCGCCGATGGTGATCTTCCCGATGACCTACCGGCGGCTTGATTACGACGTCGATCGCGACTTCATTGCCGTAGCGCAGCTTGCAGAAGTCCCCACGGTGATCTCGGCGGGCGCAGATCGCCCCTACAAGACGCTGCAGGAGTACGTGAGCTGGGTCCGTGCTAACCCTTCGCAGGGCAGTATCGGCCTCACCTCGCTGGGCGGGACATTGCATTTCGCCATCCTCGGCATGGGCCGAACCGTAGGCGTACCGCTCAGGCCCGTGGCCTACAAAGGCGGCGCGCCGCTCGTAACGGACCTCGTGGGCGGGCACGTCCCGTTAGCCACCGACGCCCTGGCCAGCCAGTTGGAGCTTTATCGCGCAGGAAAGATTCGGATCCTGGCCGTGTCTGGCACCCATCGCAACCCGGCCCTCCCCGACGTGCCGACCGTGCGCGAGGCAGGCATCGACGCCTTCGATCACGCGAATGCATCTTACAGCGCCTTTGTGCCCGCGGGGACGCCGCCGGAGGTGGTGCAACGGTTGGAGCGGGCGTTCGTTGCCGCCATGCAGAAACCGCAGATGAAAGTCTTGTTGTCGCGTGTCGGTCTGGAAGCGACTGGTCTGCCTGGCGCGACCGTGACCCGCACGCTGCACGCCGAGCGCGAGTTCTGGCGTCCGCTCGTCCAGGCATCGGGGTTCCGCAACGAGGACTGAGCAGGCGTCGCGCAGACCACTATCAGAGATTACAAGGAGACAAAGCCATGAGAAGCGATACCGAGCAGCTTTCTTCCCCCGCAATGCCCGACGGCATGGATCTGGTCGAGTGGCGGCTGCGCTGCGACCTTGCCGCGTGCTATCAGCTCACCGACCTTTATGGCATGTCCGACCTCGCGTCGACGCACATCTCGGTCCTGCTGCCCGGGCCCGAACATCATTTCCTGGTCAACCCGCTGGGCACCCTTTTCGACGAGATGACGGCTTCGGCCCTGCTCAAGGTGGACCTGGCCGGCCGCGTCGTGGCGGGCGATCCGTCGCTGCTCAACCCCGCCGGCTTCATCATCCACAGCGCCATTCACATGTCGCAGTCTGATCTGCAATGCGTCATGCACAGCCACACGCGCGCCAACAACGCGATCGCGATGCAGGCCATGGGGCTGCGGCCTGTCAGCCAGAAGGCCTGTGTCATGCTTGACTTTCTCGGCTACCACGACTACGAAGGCGCGGCGCTCGATGAGGACGAACGGCAGCGACTGGTGCGCGACCTCGGCCCCGAGGGGCGCGTGCTGATCCTGCGCAACCACGGTGCGCTAACAGTTGGCCGCAGTGTGGGAGAGGCGTTCTGCTGGATGCTGCGCCTGGAGACGGCCTGTCAGTACCAGATCGATGGCCAGGCTGGTGGCGTACCGCTTCATGAATTGTCCGAGGCCACCATCCGGCATACCCGCGCCCAAGGGCGCAAGATGCTTGGTCCTGGCGGCTTCCTGGAGGTTGGCAAGGTGGAATGGCCTGGCCTGTTGCGCAAGCTCGAGCGGGAGCGCGGCACCTCGTACCGCACTTGAGAGCCTGCCCAGGCGGCTGCAGCCTGCGGTCTAGAAGATCGAGAAGGTAATCGTCTTCGCAACCGCGTCACGGATGTGCTGGATGCGCTCCCGGTTCAGCTGCTCCGCCGCAGCGCCATCGCCGCGACTGATGGCATCCAGCAACTTCTCGTGTTCCTCGATCGCGGCTTCCATCCGACCGGGCAGCACAGCGGTTCGATTGCCCATCAGGCGCAACTGATTCTCGATGGCGAGGACGTACTCGGCCAGCGTGTCGCTGCGGCAGCATTCAACGAGCACACGGCGAAACGCCAGCGCGTGGTCAAGATAGCCCGCGACATCTTCCTTCTTCGCGCAGGCAGTCAGTTGCTGGAGCAGCTTCTTCAGCTTCTGCAGGTGCGCGGCATCCATATGCCGCGTCGCCTGACGTGCCACCAGACCCTCGAGCACCTCGCGGATGTCCAGGAGCTCAAGCACCTCTTCCGGAGTCAGCTGCCTCACCGTGACACCGACGAAAGGCGTCCGGGTGACGAGCCGCTCGGTCTCGAGTTGGCGGATCGCCTCCCGGATGGGCGTGCGGCTCACTTCGAATTCCGCGGCGAGCTCCTGCTCTGTCAGTTTTGCGCCTGGCCGCAAGTCTCCGCGCAGGATGGCGGAGCGAATCCGCTCGCAGACCTGCTCCACGGACAGCGGCTGTGGATCCCGTTTTCGCAATGCGCTCGATTTTGCTGTGGTCATTCGTCCAGTATACAGAAGATGCGACGCCCTTCAACGGACGGGCAAGTACTCAGCAGCCATGACCGGCACCTGCAGCACGAGGAGGTGAAGGCCCTGCGGACCGGCGCTGCAGGCGCCGCCATGCTCACCCGTTGACAGGAACCGACTCTCCCACTGCTGCAACCGGCGTTCCGGGGTGTTCAGTTCACCGGCAAGGACGAGCTGGAATTGCCCCGAGCCGCGGGCAGCCGGGCCCCTCAATTCCGAGAACGGCGGCAGCTGCAATGCAAAGGCTTCGGGGCCGCCTGCATCGGCTTCAATCAGTACCGCACGCACAGGGGCCTTCAGGGCACGGAGCTGCTCGAGCGTTCGGGGTTCATGTGTTGGCCCGTGCGCGTGCCGCTTCGGTCCGCGGCGCAGCTTGTCCCGCGCCACCGGAAGAAAGTTCGCGCCCGTTTCGGACACCGCACGGATAGTGAAGTAACTCAGCCCCTGCGGCCCGGCCACCAAAGGCCCATACCCTGTGAACGCGCCGGCGTAGTGGACAGAGCCGGGCCCGACCGCACGAGATCCCAGGGATCCCGATCCCTGCTTGAAGACCTGGAATTGATTCTGCGTATGAAAGTGTGCAGGCAGCACCGAATGCGCAGGCTGCTCCACCAGAAAGACGGTGGGAGACAGCTGCGGGTCGGACCCGGTCTGCATCCACTCACTGCGATGGAAGCTGAATCCGTTCTCCAGGACCCGATGGTGCCGCGTGTCACGAGCGAGCGTGGCAGAGCCGACAGCAATCATGACATCACTCCACGCGGGCGCCGGACGCCTTGACGACGGCCGCCCACCGCCCCATTTCGCCCCGCAGGAAGGTCCTGAATTCCGCCGCGGTGCTGCTGCGGGGGCGGCCGCCCAGGGCGGCGATCCGTTGGGACAGTTCGGGAGACTGGACGATCCTGGCGAGCTCCGCGCTCACCTTGTCCACGACAGGCTTCGGGGTGCCGGCGGGCGCGAGCAGACCCACCCACGGGACCATGTCGAAGTCGTCCATGCCCACTCCGCTCTCAGCGACTGTCGGTACGGACGGCAGTGTCGTCAGGCGCTCCCGGGAACTCACCGCAATCGCACGCACCTTGCCGCTGGCGAGATAGGGCTGCGCGCCTGCAACGGCATCGAACGCAACCTGCACCTCACCTGCGGCAAGGTCGGTCAGCGACTTGGCGGAACCGGCATAGGGGACATGCGTCATTTCCATGCCGGTTCGCCGCAGGAGTTCCGACATCGCAAGATGGGACACCGAACCGTTGCCAGGGGAAGAATAGTTGACCTTTCCCGCATTCGCCTTCACGTAGGCAATCAGCTCCTTGAGAGAGTGAATGGGAAGCGCGCTATTGACCATCAGCAGCAGCGGCGCATCGTAGACCAGGCCGATCGGCTCGAAATCTTTGGCCGTGTCATAACGCAGGTTCCGATACAGGAAAGGATTGCCAGCCAGAGCCGCCGAGGCCGACAGCGTCATCACGCTGCCGTCGGCGGGCATCCGCGCAACCGCTGCCAGAGCCAGGCTGCCGGACTGCCCCGGCATATTCTCCACGATCAGCAACCGCCCGATCGCCGGACCGAGGCGGTGGGCCAGGATCCGGGCGACCACGTCGACAGACTGGCCCGAGGGATAACCCACGATCAACTTACCCGTTTCCTTCTGCGCGAAGGCTGCGCCGCTGGCGAACAGCGCCGCAACAACAGCCACCTGAAAGACGCGTCGGACGATTGCCATGGTTGGTCTCCTTGCTTCTCGATTTAGCTGCGGGCAGCCTATGCGCCGAGCATCTTGATGATGGAGGAAAAGTCGAGCCGGCCACGCCCGGCGGCACAATGCATGGCGTAGACTGAGGCGGCCGCCGCGCCTAGCAATGCTGGCGACTGGCTGGCAACTGCAGCCTGCTCCGCCAGGCGCAAGTCCTTCAACATCAGCTCGGAAGCGAATCCGCCTTCGTACCCACGATTGGCCGGCGCGGACGCCACCAGGCCGGGCTCAGGCGCATAGCTCGTGAGCGCCCAGCATTGGCCCGACGACGTCGAGGCAATTTCGTGGAACCTCTTTGGATCCAGCCCCAGCCGCTTGGCCAGATGCAGGGCCTCGGAGACGGCCACCATGGAAATGCCTGCCAGCATGTTGTTGCAGATCTTCGCCGCCTGGCCTGCGCCGGCCGCGCCCGCATGGAAGATATTCTTGCCCATCGCGCGCAGCAGTTCGAGCGCACGCGCGAAGGCTGATTCCGTACCGCCAACCATGAACGTGAGCGTCCCCGCCGCCGCGCCGCTTACGCCGCCGGAAACCGGAGCGTCAAGCGTGACCAGCCCCTTCTTCTGCAGCGCTTCGTGGAAAGCGGCGCAGGACGCGACATCGATCGTCGAGCAATCGATCACAAGCGCTCCAGGTGCGAGCGGCAGGGTGTCCGCCGTGAGCACGTCCAGCACGTGCCGGCCGCTGGGCAGCATGGTGACGACGACCTCCGCCCCGGATACCGTTTCCTCGACCGAAGCCCGCGGCCCGAGGCCCGCATCCAGGGCGCGCGCCATCGAGCCTGCGTTGAGATCGAAGCAGCGAACCTCATGCCCTGCCTCCTTCAGTCGGCACGCCATGGGAAATCCCATATTGCCCAACCCGATGAAACCGATCACAGCCATTTTTGTCTCCTCGTAACGAGCGTCACTTAGTTCATATTGAAGATCACGGTCTTCTTGTGCGTGAAGTGGTCCAGCATTGCCTCCAGCGACGCCTCGCGGCCAAGGCCGGATTGCTTCACGCCCCCGTAGGACAGTCCAGGCTGGACCACGATGTTCTGATTCACCTGCACGAAGCCTGCCTGCAGGCGCCGGGTGGCATCCAGCGCGGTCTTCAGGTTCTGCGTCCAGATGGTTGCAGCCAGTCCATAGTCGCTGTCGTTGGCTTGCGCCACGGCTTCTTCGTAAGTCGAGAAGCGGATCACGCACGTCACGGGTCCGAAGATTTCTTCGCGCGCCAGCCGCGATGCGTTGTCCAGGCCGGTAAAGATGACCGGCCGGACGAACAGACCTTGCCGAAGGGACTCGTCTGCGGGCAATTGGGAGCATTCGAGCGCGCGCGAATGCGGTTCGGACCGACCGCTTTCGATATAGCCGAGAACCTTGTCGAGCTGGGTGCGCGAGATCACCGTGCCGATATCCGTCGCTTCGTCCAACGGATCCCCCATCTTCAACGCGTCAACGCGCGCCTTGAGCAATGCGACGAACTCATCGTGCACCTTGTCGTGCACGAAAATGCGGCTGGCGGCCGTGCAGCTCTGTCCCTGGCGGGTGAAGCGCATGCCGCTCACCGCGCCGGCGACGGCCTTCGCGATGTCGGCGTCGTCCATCACGATCATCGGACTCTTGCCGCCAAGTTCCAGCGTGACGGGGATGAGCTTCTCCCCGGCC
Source organism: Cupriavidus sp. GW821-FHT07C08 (assembly GCF_059419025.1). NCBI lineage: Bacteria > Pseudomonadati > Pseudomonadota > Betaproteobacteria > Burkholderiales > Burkholderiaceae > Cupriavidus > Cupriavidus sp. GW821-FHT07C08. Next base: position 11,082 of record NZ_JBWKQZ010000001.1, on the reverse strand, counting down.
GTGCGCGCCACGATTCTCCCGGTCTCGACGGAGCCGGTGAACGTCACCTTGCCGACGGCGGGATGCGCGACCAGGGGCGCCCCGCATTCGGGGCCGAAGCCTGAGACGATGTTCAGCACCCCGGTTGGCAGCGCCTGGTTGAGGATCTGGCACAGCCTCAGGACCGCCAGTGGCGCCTCTTCCGCCGATTTCACCACGACCGTGTTGCCGGCCACCAGCGCCGGGGCGATCTTCAGCGCCATGAGCATCATGGGGGCATTCCAGGGAATGATGACGCCCACCACCCCAATTGGTTCGCGCTGCGTGAGTGTCAGCATGTCCGGGCTGAACGGCACGGTTTCACCCTTGAGTTCGGAAGCCAGGCCGCCGTAGAACTGCAAGGCGTCGGCAACGACGGAGGCTTCGACCCGGCTCTCGGTGCGCAGTGCCTTGCCGGTCTCGAGCGCCACCAGCCGCCCCAGCTCCTCCACGTGCTCGGCAATCAGGCGCGAGCAGTCGGCCAGCAGGGTGCCACGCTTGCGAGCGGACATCGCAGCCCAAGCGGGCTGCGCCCGGGCCGCTGCGCTTGCTGCGCGATCGACGTCGCTTGCGTCGCTTTGCGCCGCGTGCCCGATCTCGCGTCCGGTTGCAGGGTTGGTTACCGGGAACCTGTTGCCCGAACGGGCCTCCACCAGCTCGCCGCCAATCAGGTTGTAGCCGCTTATCGCGCGAGCCAGACGGTGCGGATCGACGTCCGCCGTGAGCTTGTTCTGAGTCATCATCGGGCTCCTTTCACTTGGCGACAGGCGCCACAGCCGGCCAGCGCTTTTTTACCTTGATCACACGAGCGCTACCCCGGCGCACAAACCGGCGCGTGTCGTCCGTGCCCGCCTGAAAGTCCCAGGTGGGCTGGATGCCCTCGGGCAGCGAGTTGATGAACTTGCGGCGCGCCTGGCTGGCAAGCACCTGCTGCGTGATGGCAGCGGGATCCCAGCGGGAGAGCACGCGTGCCTTGAGCTCGGCAAGCACCTGCGGCTGCTCTTGCGCGATGTTCACCAGCTCGCTCGGATCGGCCTCCATGTCGAAAAGCAGGTCTGGATGGCCATGGGTGTACACGTACTTGTATCGGCCACGTCGCAGCATGCAGCATGGACCGGTGACACCCTCGGCGGTGTACTCGACGAACGCTTCCGCCTCGCTGTTGTCATCGCCCGTTGCGACCAGCGGCGCGAGGCTGCGTCCGTCGATCGGCTCGACCCATGCCGGTGTGTTGCCATCCATCGCAAGATCCAGCAATGTGGGCAGCAGGTCCACGTGAGAAACCGGCTCCGCGATGCGCCGGGCGTTAGGCTTGCGCGGGTCATAGACGAGCAGCGGCACCTTGGCCGACCAGTCAAAGAACACCCGCTTGAACCACATGCCGCGTTCGCCCAGCATGTCACCGTGGTCGGAAGTGAACACGACGATGGTGTTGTCCTCGAAGCCCGCGCGCTTAAGCGTCTCCAGCAGGCGGCCCACTTTGTCGTCGACGTAGCTCACCATCGCATAGTAGGCGTGGCGCGCACGCCGCACTTGTTCGTCGGTCGCCCCCTGCTTGTCCAACCCGTGGGAATACTGCACCCACTGGCTGAGCTTGTCGCGCGCCTCCATCGGCATGTCACCGACGAGAGGCAGGTTGATCTCCTCCGGCGAGTAACGATCCAGGTACTCGGGAAGTATGTGATACGGCGGATGGGGGTGCGTATAGGAAACGCACATGAAAAACGGTTGCTCGTCTTCCCTCGCAAGGTCGTACAGGCGCTGGATCGCCTTCGCCTCGACCTCCTCGTCGTAATCGAGTTGCAGGCTGCGGAAGCAAGAGCCGCTCTCATCCACAGTGCTCAGGTTGTGCCCGGGTGAATAGAAGCTGAACTCGCCCTCCGCCCAGTCCGCCGCCCAGCCGAAGTCCGCCGGGTAGATGTCGGTGGTAAGGCGCTCCTGGAAGCCATGCTTCTGGTCAGGCCCCACGAAATGCATCTTCCCGCCGAGGATGGTCTTGTAGCCCTGCTGCGCGAGGTAATAAGGCAGCGTGGGCGTGGCGGCCTGGAACTCACACGCGTTGTCGAACGCGCCGATGCGCGTGGCGAACTGGCCGGCAAGCAGCGAGAACCTGGCGGGTGCGCACAAGGGGAAGTTGCAGTAGGCGTTGTCAAAAACCGCCGAGCGTGCGGCGAGCGCCTCGAGGTGCGGCGCCTTCACGGCGGTGTTGCCGTGGAATGGCAACACCGGTGCCGAGAGTTGATCGGCCATGACGAAAAGAATGTTGGGCTTGCGCATGTGTCTCCTCTTTTGGATAACGGTTGCATTTCCGTTGTATGCAATATAGAGTGAGGCATGCGATCTTACAAGGGGAGAAAGCATGACCGACCCAACTTCCTCGCCGCTTTCGGGGATTCGTGTCCTGGATCTCACCAGGGCGCTTGCGGGCCCGTTCTGCACGATGGTCCTGGGCGACCTGGGCGCCGACGTGATCAAGGTCGAGCCCGCGGGCGGGGACATGATCCGCCACTGGGGGCCTTTCGACCGCGGCACCAGCGCTTACTACCTGAGCGGCAACCGCAACAAGCGCGGCATCGCCGTCAACTTCCGCGATCCTCGCGCGCTTGGCCTGCTGCGCGAACTCGCCGGCCAGTACGACGTGATCGTGGAGAACTTCCGAGCCGGCGCCATGGAATCCATGGGTCTTGGCTACGAAGCGCTTGCCGAAGCGAACCCCCGGCTTATCTATGCGAGCGTCACCGGCTTCGGCCGTACGGGACCAGCGAGTCAACGCCCCGGGTTCGACCAGATTGCCCAGGGATACTCCGGACTCATGAGCGTGACGGGCATGCCGGAAACGGGACCGGTCAGGGTGGGTGTGGCGATCGGCGACCAGACTGCCGGCATGTGGTGTGCCATCGGCATCCTGGCTGCCATAGCGCAGCGCCATGCAACCGGGCGCGGTCGCCGGGTGGAGACATCACTGCTGGCAGGACTGGTCGGACTCATGAGCGTCCAGGCCCAGCGTTACCTGAGTCTTGGGGAGATTCCCAGTCTTGCCGGGAATACGCACCCTGTGATTGCACCATACGGCGTGTTCCAGACCGCGGATGGGCCATTGAACATCGCGCCGGCGACAGCCGAGATGTGGAAGCGCCTCTGCGAAGTGGTTGGGCTCCGGGACCTGGTCGATGATCCGCGCTACGCGACGAATGCAGCGCGGATTGAGCGGCGTGCCGAGCTCAAGGAGATCATCGAGGCCAGGCTGAAGGCGCACGGCCGCAACGAGTGGACGCAACGACTGCTGGAGGCGGATATTCCGGCTGGCCCGATCTACAACGTCGCGGATGTCTTCGCTGACGAACAGGTCATTCACTCCCGACTTGTGGAGCAAGTCCAGCATGCAGAGCTGGGTTCCATCCGGCAGGTCGGCAGCCCGATCGCCTTCGACGGCCGCCACGGGGAATCCATTCGCCGCGCGCCGCCCTTGCTCGGCGAGCACACGTTCGACGTCCTGCGGGAGCATGGGTTCATCACGTCTGACCTGGAAGCCCTGGCGCGCGAAGGCGTCATCCTGCAGCATGGCCACGCAATCGATGAAATCAAGCCATGACATCCACACAGCCTGCCCTTCAAATCGCCGGCGCGACGGCGACGATCACACTGCGACGCCCTGCCGAGCACAACCGGCTTGACCCTGACGATATCGGGGTCCTGCTGCGGCTCGTGGAACAAGTGAGGCGGGACCCGACCTTGCGGCTGCTCGTGCTGACGGGCGAAGGCGAGAAGACCTTCTGTTCAGGCTATACACTGAGCCAGATCGGCACCCGTCTGGACCGATCGCTCGAAGACATGATCGACGCCCTGGAAACCCTCGAGCTTCCGACTTTATGCGCGATGAACGGTAGCGCCTACGGTGGTGGCACGGACCTCGCGCTGGCCTGCGATTTTCGGATTGGCGTTCACGGTTGCAAGCTGTTCATGCCCGCCGCGAAGTTTGGGCTGCACTACTATCCAGGGGGGCTGCGGCGCTTCGTTTCGCGCCTGGGCCCTACCGCAACCAAGAAAATCTTCCTGACCTCCATGACGCTCGAAAGCGAGGAATTGCTCCGGATCGGCTTTCTCACTGACCTTGTTCGCCGTGAGGACCTCCCCGCTGCCATCGACAAGTATGCAGAAAGCATCGGGCGTTGCGACGCTGGCGCTGTTCGTTCCATGAAGCGGCACATCGACGCGATTGCCGGCGGTGCATGGAACGAAGGCATCGGCAGGTCGGCCTATGAAGCCTCGCTGCGCTCAGAGGAGACGGTGCGACGCCTTGCCAAACTCGCGACCAGGTAGACGTCGCCGCGATGAAGACTTCGAGCGCGACTAGCGCGGCGGATCGTTTCCTTCCTTGACGCACGGCCGAGCCGGCATGCAGAACGACAGGATTGCGGCCGCGACAAGCCCCAGACCGCCGATCAGGTACAGGGCCGGAGTCGTGCTGCCGGTGAGATCCTTGATCCGGCCGACCACGGCCGGACTCACGATGTCCCCCATCTGGCCGAGCGTATTGATCAGCGCAATATCCGCAGCCGTACCGGCGCCGGTGACCAGCTTGGGAGAAAGGGCCCAGAAGGCCGGGGATGGCTCCCGGCCGGGAGCCATGCAGCACTGGCCTCAGTATTTCCCCGAGATTGTGTTGACATTATCTTCGCTGAATAATCGCGCCCTCAGCCACCATCACGCACATGCAGAAAGGGGTTGTTGTCTAGTGAATGAAAGGAGATCACATGTTTTGCTTCGAGTATGGAACCAGCAATGTCTATGCGCAGCTTGGCTTCGCCGACGCCGAAGAGATCCCGCTGAAGGCAAACATCGTGAAAGACATCACCCACCGCATTCAGGTCAGTGGGCTGAGGTTGTCGGAAGCCGCCACCCTGCTTGAGACCTCGCAATCGGATCTCGTTCTGGCACTTTGCGGCAAGTTCCAGTCCTTCCGCGCAGCCGAACTGCACAACTGGCGGGATAGGCTAAGCATATTCTTGCGGTGATACCCGACACGGGGCGTGCCGGGAGAAAGCCCCACACATATTTCCATAAGTAATAAAGAGCGTGGCTTTTATGCGTGCCACTGTCAGTTGCTCGAGCGCGCTTGGCGCAGCTAGCCGTACTGTCCCGGCTGCTGGAGCAATCGGAGTGACAGCGAGGGGCGCTCGGCATCCATCAACGGATACTCACCCCTTTGAGGCATGCGATCATCTCCACAGACCAACTGGTATTTGGTGCTGGTGCTGACCGCTCCGCAGGGCGCCCAATAGAGAAGGCGATTGATGGCCGTCATCGGGCAGCGGCGACGTCGTCAAAGGTGCCGGTCGGGGCCCTCGGCCAATCCGCATCCGTCCGATCCGGCATAATGCCCGGCGCACCATGGCGCTACGGGATTGAACTGGGTAATGAAAATGAAGCCGGACATCTCTCGCGAAGAGACCTCACAAAGCACGGACGGTGGCGACGACTGCCCCTTGCGCTGGTTCGACGCGGATCTGGGTGCATTCGAATCGCTCGAGCGATTGATCGCCGAGCATCCGGCGGATTTCTTTGCGGGCGCGCGTTTTGATCCGATTGGCGCGTGCGCCACACGCGAGGCGGTGTTCGCGTCGGTTGAACTGCCCGAGACTCCGACATCGCCGCAAGCGCATGCCGATCATTTGCTCAACGACGTGTTTCGGCACGTGATGCCCGTGGCATCGCCTACTTTCGTCGGACACATGACGTCGTCGCTGCCGTCGTTCATGCCCTCGCTGGCCAAGGTGGTGGCAGCGCTGAACCAGAACGTTGTGAAGCTCGAGACGTCGGGCGCGCTGACAGGACTCGAGCGCCAGGTCGTCGGCATGCTGCACAAGCTGGTGTTTGCCCAGGACAGCGCGTTCTATGCGAGATGGCTGCACGATGCCGACCACGCGCTCGGCGCGATCTGTTCTGGCGGCACGGTCGCCAACCTCACCGCGCTATGGGCGAGCCGCAACAAGTTGCTGGGCGCGCGTGATGGCTTCGCCGGCATCCATCGCGCCGGACTGGTGGCTGCGCTGCGCCATTACGGCCATGACGGGCTTGCGATCGTCGTCTCGGAGCGCGGGCACTACTCGTTGCGAAAGGCAGCCGATGTCCTTGGCATCGGGCGCGACAATCTCGTGCCGGTCGGGGTCGATGCAGACGGTCGCATGCGCATCGACTTGCTGCGCGACACCCTGCGTGACCTGCAGCAGCGCAATATCCGGCCGATGGCGATCGTCGGCATAGCGGGGACGACGGAGACGGGCGCGGTCGATCCGCTAGACGCGATTGCGGATGTTGCTCATGAGGCCGGCTGCCATTTCCACGTGGATGCCGCATGGGGCGGCGCAACACTGCTGTCGGAGCGCGAGCGCTGGCGCTTCGCGGGCATCGAGCGTGCCGATTCCGTCGTCATCGATGCGCACAAACAGTTCTACGTGCCGATGGGTGCCGGCATGGTGCTGTTCCGGAGCCCGGCGTGGACGCAGGAAATCATCCAGCATGCGAACTACATCGTGCGCAAGGGCTCGGTGGACCTGGGGCGCCATACGCTCGAAGGATCGCGCGGCGCGGCGGCAGTCATGCTCTATGCGAACCTTCATCTGCTCGGTCGCAAGGGGTTGGCGCAGTTGATCGATCGTAGCATCGATAACGCTCAATACTTTGCATCCCTGATTGCGCAGCAGCCGGATTTCGAGCTCGATAGCCACCCGCAGCTTTGCATCCTGACCTATCGCCATGTGCCCGGGACTGTGCGTGCCGCGCTGGCAACGGCTTCGGCCGACAGGCGCGAGAAGATCCTGGACGCGCTGGATGCGCTGACCATCAGCATTCAGGAAATGCAGCGAGATGCCGGCCGCTCGTTCGTATCGCGCACGCAGTTGATGTCGACACAGTGGGGTGGCCGCCCGATTGCCGTTTTCCGCGTGGTGCTGGCCAACCCGGATACGACGCATGCCATCCTGCAGGACATCCTCGACGAACAGCGCGCGCTGGCGGCGGCCAGCCCATGCATGGCGCCGCTAATGGCGCTGGCGCCGGACGCCGCGTGAGGCATTTGCGGCTGACCGATCCGCTGCATCGGAATCATGTCGTCAAGCAGATGCACATCGCCATTGGTCGAGCGCATGTAGTTTGGCGTCTGCGTCGCACCTGGGCACACCGCGTTGATGCGGATACCCTGGCCGGCATACTCCTTTGTGACGGCCACTGTGAGACCGACAACCGCGTGCTTGCTCGCCACGTAATGGGCGATTCCGTTCATTCCGCGTAGCCCAAAAATCGAAGCGTTGTTGACATGGTGCCGCCGCCGTGGCGTAGCATTGCTTCGACCTGGTACACCTCGCTTGGGGCCTCCCAACATTTGCACGCTCTCGCACGCCCCCTCCTGGCATTCCCGGGGGCCATGTCAAGTCCGCGATGCGACACTTGAACGGCCGTGCCCGCCATGGTCCATATCAGCTCGGCTGCACCCGTACCGCAGATTCTGCGTTCTCGACAGCGCAGTTCGCAATTCGATGTGGGCCGGAGTGGCAAGATCGGCGTGAGGCACGGCAACGTTGCACTTATGCTCGATAGCATGAGTACGACCGTTGCATCCTCTCAACCGCAGATCGCCGGCCCCACGGCGGACGGCCACGCTCATCCCCGCCTGGGCGCCGCGCTCGCCTATATTCACCAGCACCTAAGCGAACCGCTGCCGCTGCCGCTGCTTGCCGAGCTCGTCCAGCTCAGCGTCGGGCGCTTCGTGACCGTGTTCCGGCAGACGGTGGGAATGACGCCGCACCGCTACATCAGCCTGAAGCGCGTCCGGCACGCACAGTGGTTGCTCAGGCACGGCCACTCTCCGGCGCTGACGGCGCACGAGTGCGGCTTCTATGACCAGAGCCACCTGACGCGCTGCCTGAAGAGCGTCTGCGGCATGACGCCCCGGCAGTTCCAGACGGCAAGTGCCCCGCTCCCCGCCGATATGGGCCGCAGCCCGCCAATGCCCAGGGCTCAGGTTGCCGATGGAAACAGGCGTTCGATCGGATAGTGCGTCTTGATGAAAGGCGACTTGATCACGATGAAGCTGAAGTACTTCTCGATCCCGATATTGCGCTCCAGCAGGCTTTCCATCAGTTCCTGGTAGTGGTTGACCCCACGGGTGATGAACTTGAGCAGGTAGTCATAGCCGCCGCTGACAAGGTGGCATTCGACGATCTCGTCCACCGCGCACACTGCCTTCTCGAAGCGCGCAAAGTCCTCGCGATGGTGGTCCTCCAGCGTGATCTCGGTGAACACCGTGAGAATATCGCCCAGCTTGTCCATCCGGATCTGGGCGCTGTATCCGCCGATATAGCCGGCCTGCTCCAGCCGCTTGACGCGAATCAGGCACGGGCTTGCAGAAAGACCCACTGCATCGGCGAGGTCCACGTTTGTCATGCGGCCGTTCTTTTGCAGCTGGGCAAGGATGCGGAGGTCGAGTCGGTCGAGTTTGATGGGGGCGGACATGGGCTTTCAAGACTGGAATGACTGGATCACATTGTCCCCGCATGGTTCAGCGGGGGCAATCGGGGCACGCCCGGAAAGTGAGGTTTCGCATCGCCTTTCAGTACCCTTTCGCACGGTCCACCAGCCCGATCAGGGGCTCGCCGCGCTGCAGGCGGCGCAGATTGTCGAGCACGACCCGCGCCGCGGTGCCCGGCTGCGTCATGCTGGCAATATGGGGCGTGAGCCATACCCTGGGGTGGCGCCACAACGGGTGGCCGGCAGGCAGCGGCTCGGGGTGCGTGACGTCGAGAATGGCCTCGCCGATCTGCCCCGCATCCAGCGCGCCCAGCAGGTCGGCATCGTTCAGGTGCTGCCCGCGCCCGACATGCACCAGCCCTGCCCCATGTGGCAGGGCGTCAAACACGCGAGCGCTCAATACTCCACTTGTTTCATCCGTCAATGGCAGCAGGCAAACCAGGATATCGGTGCGGGCCAGGAACGCGTCCAGGGTCTGCGGGCCGGCATAGCACTGCACCTCTTCCAGGCTGTGCGGCGACCTTGCCCAGCCGGCACAGTCGAACCCGAACAGCCGCAGCCGCTCCAGCACGGCCTGGCCCAGCGAGCCCAGACCAAGCACGCCGACGCGGCACTCGTGTGCCGCGCGCACCTGCAGGGGCCTCCAGGCTTCCTGCGCCTGCTGCCGCCGGTACGCCGGCATGTCGCGATGCAGCGCAAGGACCGAGAACACAACGTACTCCACCATCCCATCGACGATGCCGGGCTCGATCATCCGCACCAGCGGTACGTGCGCAGGCAGCGCGTTCAGGTCGAACTGGTCGATGCCGGCTCCGGTCGAAAAGAGTACCTGCAGGTTCGGGAACCGCTCTGCGATGCGGTCCGGCGCCTCCCAGGCTGCCAGGTAGCGGACCTTGTCGGGATCCCCGATATCAGGCCAGATGCGGAAATCGATGCCAGGCGCCTCGCGCGCAAAGACCTTGGCCCAGTCCCGGCCGCGCACGGGATCCGCCTTGTACAGAAATGTCGTGTCTTGATGCATTGTTTTTATCCGAGGGCCTTGTCGGCCAGCGCAAAGGGAAGAAATGGTGCCGTTGGCGAAGCCGGGGTGCCGCGGGCCAGCACCGTCGCGTCAGCGACGTGCGCCAGCCCAAGGCAGCCGAGCCAGTCCTCGAGTTCGCCATCGGCGTGGACGTCCAGGCGCAGCACGCGCCCGGTCACCAGGCCGGCCAGGTGCGCGATCATGGCCTTGGCCGACATCGCGCAGGGTGCGACCACGGGGCCGACCATCGCGCCGCGGCCAAAGCGCCGCAGGATCGCGAAGCCGCGGGGCCCGTCGGCGTGATCGATCACCACTGTGCCGATCGACTGGCGCAGCCAGGCCTGGATCAGGGACGGCCGTGCAACACCGCGGGCCCCCTGCTCCATCTCGACCAGAAGTTGCAGGTCATTGCGCCCGCCAGGCCGCAGGCGGCAGCCTTCAGGCAGCGCCATCAACGGTGCCGGCAACGCTTTACCCTCGTATTGATGCACCTCGCCGATGCGCTCGAACCCCATGCGCGCGTAGAAGCGATGCAGCTTCCCGGGGGCGTGAAGCAGCACCGTGCGGCCTTCCAGGCCGGCACACAGCGCCTCCAGCAACACGCTGCCAATGCCCCGCTCGCGGAAGGCCGGGGCGACGATAAGCAGTCCGACCGATGCGCCGCGCTCGTCCCATAGCCAGCGCATGCCGACACCGACAACCGCGCCGCCGACTTCGGCGACGCGGCCCTCGCCCATCTGGAACAGCCGCTTCCAGTCGCTGGGGCGATGCGGCCAGCGTACATCTTCGGAAAGCGAAAGCGCGACGGGCAGATCGGACTGTGCCATCACGCGGATGGCTGGAAGCTGCGCGGAGTTCATTGCAGTAAGTGTCAGCGCCGGACGAAGCCAGAGAGCCCTGATGATGCGATGAACAGGCAAGGCCCGGATAGGAAAAATTTGCTGCGTCGGACGGTGCACCGACGCAGTGCCATGCCTAGGGTAATCCCGAGGATTGTTGCGGTGCACATGCACGTACGCAGTGCGCATGGCAGGCAATGCCAAACCGCCCTCGCGAAACCGCAGGTTTTACTGCCACGGCCTGCAATACCCCACAAAGCCATCGGTCCCACATGCTTCAATGGCAGGGGATGACACATTGCGCGCCGGTGCTGCGAAAGCAAGAGCTTGCCCAGCCGCATGGTCGTGCGCTTTCACTTTCGCGATCCCCCGAACTCCGGCCCCCCCAGGAGCTATTGCCATGTCAGACAAGAAGCCGCTTGACGGCCTCATCGGCCCTGCCGAATCCACGCGGGTCATAGCCGCCCTGCGCCATGGCGCCAGCCGGCGCGACATCCAGAGGTTCCGTATCTGGCTTGCCGCCTGATCCGGACTGGAAAGGAGAGACACCATGAACCTGTTCATCTTGCGTCTGCTGGCGCGGCGCGTCGGACTGGCGCTGATCTCATTGCTGGCCGTCTCGGCCATCGTCTTCGCCATCACCGCGGTATTGCCCGGCGATGCCGCACAGGAACAGCT